>NZ_CBFFRH010000010.1:0-218358 GCF_965644255.1 Pseudomonas sp. LRF_L74
CCGTGCAACCTGAAAACACCTACAACCAACTGATTAACAAGGAGTTTTAAGATCAGGCCGCGCCGGAAGTGGCGCGAATTATAGGCACCACAATCCTGGCGTCAACTGTTTTGTGACACTTATTTGAATATCTTTCAGACGCCCGAATGACCACGACTGAATCAACACCATACGCCAAAGCAATAACGGCCAGCCCACAGTAGGAAATGAGCGGCGCTAGAAAAGATTACGGCCCCGAAGGGCCGTAGGTAGAAAGTGCATTATGTCGTCTTCTTACGCTTAAGCTGAATCAGGTACTGGATGGGACCCGAAGCCGCATAAGCGAGGAAGATCAGCAACAGAATTCGTGGCGGATCGCTGAACACCACGGCGAAGACCAACACAACAGCCAGGATCGCCACAAAAGGCACGCGCCCTTTCAGATCGAGATCCTTGAAGCTGTAGTACTTGATGTTACTGACCATCAGGGTACCTGCAGCGGCAACCAGCAAGGCAACGACAAAGGCCATGTTCGAGCCCTTGATGCCGAAATCGCTGAAAGCCCAGACGGTACCGGCAACCAGTGCCGCAGCAGCAGGGCTGGCCAGACCGATGAAGTAGCGCTTGTCAGCCTTGCCGACCATTGTATTGAAACGAGCCAGACGCAAGGCGGCCCCGGCTACATAGATAAAGGCGACCATCCAGCCAACCTTGCCAAGGCTGCCCAGGGCCCACTCGAAAGCGACAAGCGCAGGAGCCACGCCAAAAGCGACCATATCCGACAGTGAGTCGTACTCGGCACCAAATGCGCTTTGTGTATTGGTCAGACGAGCTACCCGACCATCCAGCCCATCGAGAATCATGGAAACGAAGATAGCGATAGCGGCATGGTCGAACTGTCCGTTCATACCATTGACGATTGCATAGAACCCGGAGAAAAGCGCAGCAGTCGTGAACAGGTTCGGCAGCAGGTAGATACCACGGTGGCGAACCTTCCGCCCTTCGGCATCGCGGCCCTCCTCTACATGTTCGTCAATCGGCAGAAGGCTTTCCTCTTCGGAGTGCTTTTCTGGTTCCTCGGGACGCTCGCTCATGAACAACACCTTGCGGTCTTTGAAGTGAATATCGCGTGGGCATGCACCACACAAACGAGAGGGCTTTATACCAGAAGCCTGGCCCAGGCATAAAAAAACGCGGCATAGCCGCGTTTTTTTGACCCTCTGACCAAGATTAGTTCTTGGTTTTGTCGACGATCTTGTTCGCTGCGATCCAAGGCATCATCGAGCGCAGTTGCTCACCGATGATCTCGATGCCGTGGGTAGCGTTGTTACGACGTTTGGCGGTCATCGACGGATAGTTGGTAGCACCTTCGCTGATGAACATCTTCGCGTACTCACCGTCCTGGATGCGCTTCAGAGCGTTGCGCATGGCCTGGCGGGATTCAGCGTTGATGACTTCCGGACCGGTCACGTACTCGCCGTACTCGGCGTTGTTGGAGATCGAGTAGTTCATGTTGGCGATACCGCCTTCGTACATGAGGTCGACGATCAGCTTCAGCTCGTGCAGGCACTCGAAGTAAGCCATTTCAGGCGCGTAGCCAGCTTCGACCAGAACCTCGAAGCCAGCCTTGACCAGTTCGACGGTACCGCCACACAGAACGGCTTGTTCGCCGAACAGGTCGGTTTCGGTCTCGTCCTTGAAAGTGGTTTCGATAATGCCGGTACGGCCGCCACCAACGCCCGAAGCGTAGGACAGTGCGACGTTCTTGGCGTTGCCGGAAGCGTCCTGGTAAACAGCGATCAGGTCAGGAATACCGCCGCCCTTGACGAACTCGGTGCGCACGGTGTGACCCGGAGCCTTCGGCGCGATCATGATCACGTCGAGGTCGGCACGCGGGACGACCTGGTTGTAGTGGATCGAGAAGCCGTGGGAGAAGGCCAGGGTTGCGCCTTTCTTGATGTTCGGCTCGATCTCGTTCTTGTACAGAGCGCCCTGGAACTCGTCCGGAGTGAGGATCATGACCAGGTCGGCAGCAGCGACTGCGCTGGCAACGTCGGCAACTTTCAGGCCATGGGCTTCGGCCTTGGCAACGGTAGCGGAGCCTTTACGCAGGCCAACGGTGACGTCGACACCGGAGTCTTTCAGGTTGCAAGCCTGGGCATGGCCCTGGGAACCGTAACCGATGATGGCGACTTTCTTGCCCTGGATGATCGAGAGGTCGCAGTCTTTGTCGTAGAACACTTTCATGGGAATTCCCCTGGTTTGTCTGGCCTCGTGGGCCGTTCGCTAAATGGATTAAACGCTCAGTACCTTGTCACCACGGGCAATGCCCGTGACACCGCTGCGTACCGTTTCCAGGATCGCGGCAGTACCGATCGCCTGGATGAAGCTGTCGAGCTTGTCGCTGGTTCCCGCCAACTGGATGGTGTAGACGCTGCTGGTCACATCCACGATCTGGCCACGGAAGATGTCGGTGGTGCGCTTGACTTCGGCGCGCTGAGCGCCGGTCGCCTTCACTTTCACCAGCATCAGTTCGCGCTCGATATGAGCACTTTCCGAAAGGTTAACCAGCTTGACCACTTCGATCAGCTTGTTGAGGTTCTTGGTGATCTGCTCGATCACATCGTCTTGCCCGATGGTGGTCAACGTCAGACGCGACAGGGTCGGATCCTCGGTCGGTGCCACGGTGAGGCTTTCGATGTTGTAGTTGCGCTGGGAGAACAGGCCGACCACTCGCGACAGAGCGCCAGGCTCGTTTTCCAGCAAAAGGGAAATGATATGGCGCATGGTCAGGTCCGCTCCGTCTTGCTCAGCCACATGTCACGCATCGCACCACCACGAATCTGCATCGGGTAGACGTGCTCGCTGGTATCGACCGCGATATCGAGGAACACCAGCCGATCCTTCATGGCGAAGGCCTCTTCCATCTTCGGCTTCAGATCCTTCAGATCAGTGATGCGGATACCCACGTGCCCATAGGACTCAGCCAGCTTGACGAAGTCAGGCAACGACTCCATGTAAGAGTGCGAGTAACGGCTGCTGTATTGCATGTCCTGCCACTGGCGAACCATGCCCAGCGCACCGTTGTTCAGGTTGATGATCTTCACCGGCAGGTCGTACTGCAGGCAGGTCGACAGTTCCTGAATGTTCATCTGGATACTGCCCTCCCCCGTCACGCAGGCGACATCGACATCCGGGAAGTTGAGCTTGACACCCATTGCCGCCGGGAAACCGAAGCCCATGGTGCCGAGACCGCCAGAGTTGATCCAACGGTTTGGCTTGTTGAAACGGTAGTACTGCGCTGCGAACATCTGGTGCTGACCGACGTCGGAGGCAACGAACGCATCGCCTCCTGTAACCTCGCTCAGTGTTTCGATCACAGTCTGCGGCTTGATGATGCTGCCGTCGCCCTTGTCATAAGGGAACAGGCCACGGTTACCACGCCACTCGTCGATCTGCTTCCACCAGGACGCCTGGGCATCCTTGTCGGCGTTGTCGTCGATCTCCTTCAGCACAGCGACCATCTCGGTCAGCACGCTGTCGACCGGGCCGACGATCGGGATATCGGCTTTGACGGTCTTGGAAATCGAAGCGGGATCGATATCGATATGGATGATCTTGGCATTCGGGCAGAACTTGGAGGCGTTCTCACCGTTGATGACGCGGTCATCGAAACGTGCGCCAACCGCCAGGATCACATCGGAATGGTGCATCGCCAGGTTGGCGGTGTAGCTGCCATGCATGCCCAGCATGCCGACGAACTGACGATCCGTCCCCGGATAGGCACCCAATCCCATCAGGGTATTGGTGACCGGGGCATTGAGGATACGCGCCAGTTCAGTCAGTTGTTCCGAAGCGCCGCCCATGATCACGCCGCCACCGGAGTAGATGATCGGACGCTTGGCGGCGAGCAGCGTTTCGGCCGCCTTGCGGATTTGCCCAGAGTGGCCGCGCACAGCAGGATTGTAGGAGCGCAGCTTGACCTTCTTCGGGTAGCTGTATTCGAACTTCTGGGTCGGATCGCCCATGTCCTTGGGAACATCGACAACGACCGGGCCTGGACGACCGGACTGGGCAAGGTAGAACGCTTTCTTGATCACCTCGGGGATTTCAGAGGGATGCTTGATGATGAAGCTGTGTTTAACGATCGGCCGGGAAATGCCGACCATGTCGACTTCCTGGAACGCATCGGTGCCAACCACGGTGCTGGCGACCTGGCCGGAGATGACCACCATGGGGATAGAGTCCATATAGGCGGTGGCAATACCGGTGACGGCATTGGTCGCACCCGGGCCGGAAGTCACCAGGACAACGCCAGGCTTGCCGGTCGCACGCGCATAACCGTCAGCCATGTGCGTGGCGGCCTGTTCGTGACGCACCAGGATATGGGTCACTTCCGGCTCTTTGAACAGAGCATCGTAGATATGCAGAAGAGCACCACCGGGGTACCCATAGATATACTTAACGCCTTCGTCACGCAGCGAGCGGACGACCATTTCAGCGCCTGATAAAAGCTCCACGTTGTTCACCTCTAGAACGCCAGATTACCACCCGACAACGAGTGGTCCTTTGAGTAGGTCTTACTGCCAGCGGACGAGCGCGACGTGTGGTCGCTGATGATGCAGGGGTCTGCTTGACGAGTAGCGGAAGGGCTCGATCTTGCGGGCCTTTCCTTCCCAGCGCGAGGTAACGCGTTGCGGGTGTAACGGGGGTCGGCACGGATAGCGCCTTTTTGTGCTGAGCTGAAGGACGCTTGCGGCGGACTCCACTACAGCAGGCTTGCGATTGTTGTGATTCGCGCCAGGCAAGTCAAGTCGTTCTTTCCGGATATTCTGGCGACGCCTGTGAAGTCGTGCCGCATGAACAAGCCCGGTTTTGGTTATAGTAACCAGCAGATCCCGCAGCCTGACGAAGGAAACAGCATGCGTCGCAAGATCCTCACCGGAAGTTTTCTGCTCCTGCTGAGTAGCACGGCCATGGCCGCCCAGGTATATAAATGGGTCGACGCCCAGGGCAACACCCACTTCGGCTCCCAGCCTCCGGAAGGCCAGCAGGCGAGCCAGGTCAACATCAATACCTCGCAACCCAAAGCACCAGCACCAGTCCCCAAGAAGGAAGTCGAAGATCCAGCCCAGGAAGTGGCTGATCAGAAAGCGCGCGACGCCAACGCCCAGCAGGAAATCGAGCGCAAGGCCTTCTGCGACCGTAGCCGCGAGACGCTTGCCCAACTCAAGGCAACCCCGCGCCTGCGCATCGAGGACAAGGGAGAGCTGCGCCGCCTGACCGAAGATGAACGCCAGCAACGCATAAAGGAACATACAGCAGCGATCAAAGAGAACTGCCTCTGAATGACTCTGGCGCCCCCTTGAGCAACCTATCGAACCCGCGCAGAGCCGTCAGTAGCGACACCATTTGCGCGAGGCGCCCCTTATAGACCTCCTCCGCCATCTCAGCGATGCCCGAGACAGACGGCAGTGCCAGATTCAGCTCGATCAACTGCTTCATTCGCGGCAACAGAATCCACTGCAACCACTGCTCAAACGACATCGAGTCAATGCAGAATGGCTGTTGACTGGCTAGGGCCTCGTCACTCGGGGGATGCGCAGACCACAGATCGAGCACGCGCAATTCGCGCTCGATCAACAGCAATTGCTCGGCAAGTGAGGGTAGCCGCGGATCCATCAGATGTTGACCCGGGCGTTCTGACGGGCCTGGGCCGCGCCTGCGGCATCGCCCTGGCGGTCACGGGACTGCGCGATGATATTCCAGAAGCTGGCCTGCAAGGTCGGACGCCCGCTGGATAGGGTCAAGCCACGTCGGGCCAATTGTTCTGCCTGGGCAGCATCCCCCTGGGCCAGGCGCACTTCAGCCAGGCGATAAAGCACCTGAGGCTCACGTGGAGCGATACGCTGGGCACGTTCGAGACTGGACGACGCGCCATTCAGATCACCACCGCTCTGCTGTTGCTGAGCAGTACTCAGCAGGGCCAGTACCGGCCCGTCCAGTTGCTCGTCGGCCGCCAGCCCCCCCGAAGAAGGAATGCCGCTTGGTGCGCTCGGCACGTTATAAGTGCTGCCTGTAGCCGCCGGGCCGGTAGTGATGGGCCCGGTCGTTATGGGTGCCGGCTGGGAAAAACCGCCTCCGGCCGGGTAGCTCTGGATCGGTGTGGATGCACTACCGCCAGGCACCATCACCACGACCCCGGAGTCCTCTGGCGCGCTCTGCACACGCGGCGCCTGCGCAGGCGCACGATAACCGGCATTGCCAGAAGAGCCATCGAGCTGATCATCAGCCGCCAGGGAGCTGGCGGAGTTGGTCACGGGAATGGAACCATGTTGCACTGTCGAGCAACCACTCAGCATTGCCGTCGCAGCGACGGCACAGATCCACCATTTACCCATTTGCATTCTCTCCAGGAGCCGGCTCAGTTATCGAGCCAGCCTTTAACCCAATCCATAACTTTCTCGGCAGGCGCGTCCAGCACGCCGCAGGCCGCGCCTGGCGTCGGTTCGCTGCCGCGAATATAAGGCATCTGCACCGCATTCGGGCAACCAGTCGCCGAGCCTTGTCCAGTGCCCGCATCGATCCAGGCTTGAGTCACGTTATCCGGCATCGGCATGTCCAGTGGCAGCGGGTCGGCCTTGACCATGAAATTGGTCCAGACCTGCAGGGAGCCGGTAGCCCCGGTGAACGGGGTCTTGCCATTGTCGTCACGCCCCATCCACACCACCGCCAGCAGATCCTGGCTGAAACCAGCGAACCAGCTGTCACGCGAATCGTTGCTGGTCCCCGTCTTGCCCGCCAGGGTCAGCGACTGCGGGAGCTGGTTGTACACCGAACGCCCGGTGCCCTCGCGCATCACTCGCTGCATGGCGTTCTGCACCAGATAGATCGCACCCGCATCGAAACGTTGCTGGATCTGGAACGGATAACGCTTGAGCGGCTCGCCTTCGGCAGTCAGTACGCTGCGAATACCACGTAGCGGCGTATTGAAGCCGCCGTTGGCCAATGTCTGGTACATGGTCGCCACTTCCATCGGACTCAACGCGCCTGCGCCCAGCAACATCGCCGGATAAGCCGGCCACTCACGGCTCACCCCCAGGCGCTCGAGCGTTTTGAGCACATTCGGCACGCCCAGTTCCAGGCCAAGCTTGGCGGTCGACAGGTTGTAGGAGTTGGCCAGGCCCTGATAGAGGTAAATGGTGCCGTGTGCCTTGTGGTCATAGTTCTGTGGTGTCCAGACCTGCCCGTCCTTGCCCTTGACCGAGAACGGCTCATCGGCGACCAAGGAGGTCAGGGTGTACTGGCTCGGGCGCTCCAGCGCAGTCAGATAGACCGCCGGTTTTACCAGCGAGCCGATCGGCCGTACTGCATCGATGGCCCGGTTGAAACCGGCAAAACGCGGCTGGCGGCTGCCAATAAGGGCCTGGACCTCACCGTTTTCCGGATTGGCCACGACCATCGCCGACTCGACCTCGTCAGCCCCCTTGCGAGCGCCAATGCGCTTGAAGGTCTCGCTGAGCGCCGCTTCAGCCTTGTTCTGCAGGATCGGATCGAAGCTGGTGAAGATCCGTAGTCCTTCCTCGGTCAGGTCTTCATCGCGATAGTCTTCACGCAACTGGCGCTTGACCAGGTCGAGAAACGCCGGATAGGAGCTGTCCGCCATGCTACCGCGTTGCGTGACGCCCAGCGGCTTCTGCTTGGCCGCCTCGGCTTCTTCAGGCGTGACGATGCCTTGTTGGGCCAGCAGGTCGAGGACCAGGTTGCGTCGTTCCAACGCCCGGTCCGGATAGCGACGAGGGTTGTAATAGGTCGGGCCCTTGACCATGCCGACCAGCAACGCCACCTGATGCAACTTCAATTCGCTCAATGGCTGGCTGAAGAAATACTGGCTGGCGAGACCGAAGCCATGCACCGCGCGCTGGCCGTCCTGACCGAGGAACACCTCATTCAGGTACGCCTCGAGGATCTCGCGCTTGTCGTAGTGCAGTTCCAGCAGCACCGCCATCATGGCTTCATTGGCCTTGCGGGTCAGGCTGCGCTCGTTGGTCAGGAAGAAGTTCTTGACCAACTGCTGGGTCAAGGTACTGCCACCCTGGCGCAGTTGTCCCGCCGTGGCGTTGATCCAGACGGCCCGGGCGATGCCCTTGGGGGAAACGCCGAAATGGTTGAAGTAGTCACGATCCTCGACCGCCACCAGGGTGTCGATCAGGTAAGGCGGCACCTGGTCGAGCTTGATCAGGATGCGGTCTTCGTGGTGCGCCGGATACAGGCCACCGATCAACAGAGGTTCCATGCGCGCCACATCGAGCTTGCCACCGTCGCCACGGGTCAGTCCGGCAACGTAGTCGCCCGAGAAGCGCACGCGCAAGCGCTGCGCGGGCTCGGCGCCCTCGTAGAATTGAAAACCGCGGGTATAGAGGTCGATCTGGTTGCCATTGACCACTGCCGCGCCCGGACCATCGGCGGCGCTTTCGCGTCGATAGCCAAGGGCGTCGAGTTCGGTGACGAAATCCTGCTTGGCCAGTTTCTGCCCGACGAACAACTCCAGAGGCCGGGCATAGACCTTGGCCGGGATGGTCCAGCGCTTGCCGGAGAATTTCTCCTGCACCACGGCATCCAGGTAGATGGCGAAACCAGCGAGAACGACCAACCCCACCAGGCAGAGCTTGAAGATCCAGCCTAGCCAGGGACGAGAGCCGCCAGAGCGGTGTTTTGCGCGCGCGCGCGGGGTTCGGGAACGAGTCATGGCGGCGCATTATACGCACTTTGACCAGCCGAGACAGGCGCCTCCAGGCGGTTTGCAGCGTGCGTCACAGCCGCCATAATGATCGCTTTCGAATATCGCCAGCACGCAAGGAATCATCGTGAGCCAAGCCCTGATCGCCGCCCTGCAGAACCCAGCCCTTTATCCACACCCCGTGGAGGGATTCCAGGTCGTCGAGACCCATATTTCCTGGGTCGTGCTCACTGGCCCGTTCGCTTACAAGATCAAGAAACCGATGAACTTCGGCTTTCTCGACTTCACGACACTGGAGGCTCGCAAGCACTTCTGCAACGAGGAACTGCGCCTCAACCAGCGCCTGACGGAAAACCTGTATCTGGACGTACTGCCGATCACCGGCAGCGAAAACGCCCCGCAACTGAATGGTGATGGCCCTGCCATCGAATATGCCCTGCGCATGCGCCAATTCCCGCAGAGCCAGTTGCTCAACGAAGTCCAGGCTCGCGGTGAATTGACGCCCGCTCACATCGATGCGCTGGCGACGCAGATTGCCAGTTTCCACCAGCGCACCCCGGCGGTCGCGATCGAGCACCCGCTTTGCTCGCCCGCCGCGATCAGGACGCCCATGCGCCAGAACTTCGAGCAGATCCGCCCGTTCCTCAGCGAGACAGCCGACCTGCAGCAACTCGACGCCCTCGAGGCCTGGACCGAAGCCAGCTTCACACGCCTGGAGCCCCTGCTGTCGCGTCGTGCCACGGATGGTCTGATCAAGGAATGCCATGGTGATATCCACCTGGGCAACGCGACCCTGCTCGACGGCAAGGTCGTGCTGTTCGACTGCATCGAGTTCAATGAACCGTTCCGGCTTATCGACATCGCCTCGGACAGTGCCTTCCTCGCCATGGACCTGGAAGACCGCGGCCTGCTGGCCCTCTCGCGCCGCTTCATCAATGCCTGGGTCGAGCAGTCGGGCGACCATGCCGCCCTGCACCTGCTGCCTTTCTACAAGGCCTACCGTGCACTGGTCAGGGCCAAGGTCAGCCTGTTCAGCCTGGGGCAAGGAACAGATGCCGCGCAGCGAGCGGCCATCCTCGAAACCTACCGCCGCTATGCCGATCTGGCGGAAACCTACAGCGCGATCCCCTCGCCATTCCTGGCCATCACCCATGGCGTCTCGGCGGTTGGAAAAAGCCATGTAGCACTACGCCTGGTCGAATCCTTCGGAGCAATCCGCGTACGCTCGGACGTTGAACGCAAACGGTTGTTCGGCGAACAGCCAAGTGACATCAATACCCTGCAGACAGGCATTTATCGTCCCGAAGCCAGCGAGGCTACCTACCAGAACCTGCACGCCCTGGCGGCCCTCGCCTTGCAGGCAGGCACGCCAGCGGTTCTCGACGCGACCTATCTGAAGCAGGCTCAGCGCAAGGCTGCGCGCCAGGTTGCCGAAGAAAACGGCGTGCCGTTCCTGATCATCGACTGCCAGGCGCCACGAGAGACCATCGCCGAATGGCTGAACCAGCGCCAAGGCGAAAACAATGACCCTTCCGATGCGACCCTGGAAGTCATCGACAGCCAACTCGCCAATCGCGAGCCGCTCGATGAAGCGGAGTTGGCCTACAGCAAACGGGTGGACACCACGGACAGCAGCAGTATCGAGGCATTGATGGAACTGATTCACCAACGCCTGCCAGGACTGTGATCAGCCACGGGCAGGGTTTGCAACGGCTTCTATACTTGCGGCAAATATCGCTGGAGCCCTGTCATGAGCCAACCTCGTCAACTCGATTCCACGCTGTATCGTCTACTACGCAGTGAGGACATAGCCGGTTTCAACGCCCAGAAACCGGCTCAGGGCCCTACCGACATGCAGGGTGGCGACTTCCGAGGCCTGGATCTGCGCCAACTGGATGCAAGTGGAGTCGACTTCGGCGACGCCTACTTCCGTGGCGCCGACCTGCGCGGCCTGGATCTTCGCGCGGCCAACCTCGAAGGCGCCAGCATCGCTCATGCCCAGATATCAGGTGCCTATTTCCCCACCGACCTGACGGCCGACGAGATTCTCCTCTCGCAACAGTTCGGTACCCGTATGCGCTATCGCGCTCCCAGTAAAGGCTGAAATGCCCATGCGAAGCGACGGACTGCTACGCCCCGTCCGGGTCAGGCACTACACTTGCCATGTCCGGCGACGGAGAGAGGCACGATGAACGATGAACTGCAAGGCCTGAAAAACCTAGGCAAGACCTCGGCACAGTGGTTACATGCCGTCGGCATCCACAATGCGAGCGACTTGCGGCGGCTGGGGGCCGTGGATGCTTATCGAGCGGTGCGCGCCAGGGGTTTTCGCGCATCCAAGGTACTGCTCTATGCCATCGAAGGCGCGTTGCTGGACATCCACTGGAACGACCTTCCTCCCGCACACAAGGCTGAACTCAATGGCCTGGTCGAGCACGGCAACAAGAGCTAGCTCACAACCTCCATCTGCCGAGATTTACCCAAAGCGTGGCACAATTTAATGTAGCCAAGGCGCCGTGCCTATCTGCCTGCCAGTCAAGGAATTACCGACATGTATCTACTCGGGGAGCAACCGGCCTACGCCGATCAGCTGATCCAGCGCCTGCAAAGCATTCCTGGGCAATTGCTCGAGGGCTTGCAGCCCAGCGGCCCGGAACTGAAGCTCGAGAGTGTCGACGATCTGGGCAAGCTCCTTCCAGTCAGCCAGCTCTACCTGATTAGTGATGGCTTGCTGCACACCCAGGTCGATGGCCGTCCGCTCTTCTATCTACAGGAAGGTGACCTGGTCGGCCTGCGCCAAGGCATCGACATGCCTTCATGCCGCCATAGCAGCGAAGAAGCTCTCACTCTCGTTCCGTATTCACGGGTCGAGGTGTTCAAACATATTCATCTGGATGAACAGCGCCAGGAGCTGTTCACCCAATACCTGATTGGCCATACGGTGCTGCTGGCCGATGCCCTGGCAAGGCTCAAACAGCCGGAAATCCACCCGTCCACGGGTTTCCAGCACTTTGCGGCGGGCGAAGAACTGATCCATCAGGGCGACGAAGCCGACCACGTATTCGTGATCATCGAAGGCCATGCCGAAGCGCATGTCGATGGACTCAAGGTTGGCGACGTACAGAAAGACGAGATATTCGGCGCCATGGCGGTATTTACCCACGAGAAGCGCAGCGCCACGGTCATCGCCAGCGAGCCTTGCACTGTCATGGTCATTCCCAAGGACCAGTTTCTCGGCCTGATGCAAAGCAACCCGCGTATCGCCCACAGCCTGATCGAAAGCATGGCCCGACGCATCGATCTGCTGAACAAGGAAGTCACCCAGCTCAGATCCCTGGATGAAGAAGCCTGAAACGTACGCGCCATCGAAGCTGAAGCCTTTCATCCGGCAATCGAAAATAATTCTCAGAAAGGGCTTGACCAAGGAATGAGAATTGTTATTATTACCACAACTGGTCGCGAGATCAGCCGGTAACTGAGAGGCCACGCAGTCGGACTCTTCAGATATCTCCTCATCAGGCTAATCACGGTTATTGACCCGGCTTTTGCCGGGTCTTTTTTTGCCTGTGAAAAACTCGTCGATACCGAAGTAGCGACGGACAGGACCATTCGCTGTTCCGGCGAAGCTCCGGCGGCAGGACAGAACCTGCCCTATGCGAGACGCGGCAAACCGAAGAACAGTCTTCTCAGGCTCAATGATCAAGCACGAGCGACCTTCTCGCCCTCCTCCTTGCCGTCGCGCGCCTTATGCTCGATCACTGCATTGAGTTCCGCGCCAAAAAGCAATACCGCCGAGGAAATGTACAAGTACAAAAGGAAAATGATGATCGCGCCGATACTGCCATAGGTCGCGTTGTAGCTGGCGAAGTTCTGCGCGTAATAACCAAACCCCAGGGACGCGATGATCCAGACCAGCACCGCCAGCACCGAACCCGGCGTGATGAAACGAAACTCCTGCTTCACGTCCGGCGCCAGATAGTAGGCAGCCGCGACCACCACCATCATCAACAGAAGGGCCACAGGCCAACGCAACCAGGTCCAAAGCACGATGACAATCTGTTCGATGCCGATTTCCCGGGCAAGCCAGTTGAGCACCTGGGGCCCAGTGACCATCAACCCGGCAGCCGTCAGCAAAACCGCGGCAACCGCGACGGTGTAGAGCAGCGACAAAGGAATACGCTTCCACAACGGTCGTCCCTCCTCGACGCCATAGGCTTTGTTCATCGCCGCCATGGCCGAGCGAACGGCTGCTGACGAGGTCCACAGCGCCAGCAGGATCCCGAAGGAGAACAGGCCGGCTTTCTGCGTCTGCAACTGGGTAATGGCAGGATCGACCAGTTCCACGGCAGCCTGAGGAAGTACCAGTTCTGCCTGCTCATGCAGCCAATCGAAAAATGGCTGCAGATCGAGAACACCGATCAGGGCGACCAGGAAC
Source organism: Pseudomonas sp. LRF_L74 (assembly GCF_965644255.1). NCBI lineage: Bacteria > Pseudomonadati > Pseudomonadota > Gammaproteobacteria > Pseudomonadales > Pseudomonadaceae > Pseudomonas > Pseudomonas sp. LRF_L74. Next base: position 13,155 of record NZ_CBFFRH010000010.1, read on the forward strand.
AGCAGGAACGGGAACAGCGAAAAGAACATCTGAAAGGCCAGTGCCGAGGCGTACATGGGCAACTCGTCATCGATGAACTCGGTCACTGTGGCTTTGCCGATATCCCACAGGGAAAAACCACGCATGTTCGGAAAAATCATCCTTTTGCCCCTGCATTGCCTTCACCAATGGACGACCACGAAGCGCAATGAGTTCGACTGCAAATTCACCACGGCCAGGCACACGGGATAAAAACCTTATACAATGCGCGCCTTTTACCCGAGAGGTTCCCATGAGCGCGCTACCGCCCTGCCCCAAATGCAATTCCGAATACACCTACGAAGACGGCAGCCAACTGGTCTGCCCGGAATGCGCCCATGAGTGGTCAGCGCAGGCTCAACTCGACGACGATGACCGCAAGGTGGTCAAGGACTCGGTGGGCAATACGCTGCAGGACGGCGACAGCATCACCGTGATCAAGGACCTGAAGGTCAAGGGCACCTCGCTGGTGGTCAAGGTCGGCACCAAGGTCAAGGGCATCCGGTTGGTCGACGGCGACCACGACATCGACTGCAAGATCGATGGCATCGGCGCGATGAAGCTGAAGTCAGAGTTCGTCAGGAAGGTCTGAGCGGTCACTGCACCGGCAGGAAATTCATGAACAACAGGCCTTGGGCGTAACTCACGCCCATGCGCCGATAGCGCTCGTCGAGCACGTCGGTCAACAGGTCCAGGCGTGCGACGATCTTGCCGAACTCAACGGCGAAGCTCAGGTTATGCGCCTCGACGGATATTTCGTTGGACAGCAGTAACGGGTTGCCCATCGCATCACGCCGGTTAGCCAGCATCCAGGTGGCTTTTTCGATATTGCGTGCCGCATTGTGGATGAACTGCGGGTTGATCTCGTCGGTCATGTAAAACTCTGTGCGGCCGCCATGGGCGGTCACCAACATGCTGCCCAGCGAATAGATGAAAGCGCCAACACGATCGCCCTTGTAATCGGGACTCAGGGCGAAAGCCAATGCCGCGACATCCTTGCGCTCGCCCAGTTCGGGCAGGGGCCGGTTCTGCTCGATGGCCATCTGCACCTGATGCTCCGCCGCGTCCAGGCTCGGCGCCCCAGTCTTGCGCCACTCCCGCGGATTACGCCGGTAGAGCTTGTCCATCAAGCGATACAGCGCATTGAGGTTATTGCGCATGCCGATGGTAGCCATGCGGTCGGTATGGCTCTGGAAAAACTCTCCGGCCTTTATCGGGCTGCGATTGCCGATGATGGATTCGTGGTCCTGATGGGTCGCGCAGGCACCGAGCAGGCCCATCAATACCAGCAGCAAGCCCATGGACAGGCGGCCGCGATCGCGTCCTGGCAGGTTCGAGCACTCCATGAGAAACAATCATCCGCTCCGTTTCGAGACCCTAAAACTACCAACAAAACGGCGCCGATAGGGAGCGTTTGATGCCGAACAAGCGAAACGGCACAGTCGGGATGTGATCCAGGCGGAAAGCTGAAAATCCCGAGGCAGGACCAGGGAACTATTCCAATGCCAGGGTCAGCAAGGTCCGTGTGGCGCTGTGCAGGTCGAGCTTGTCGGTATCGATAGCACAATCAGCGTCATCGGGAACCTCATAGTGGCTGTCCAGTTCGACGAGGTTCTTGATGTGCCCATCCCTCGCCGCCTGATACAGCCCCTTGGGATCGCGCCTGGAGCAGACCTCCAGCGAGGTACTGACATAAATGCAACGGAACTCGTCTGGCGTGAAAAGCGCGCGGGCCGCGTCGCGCTCTGCGCGCAGCGGGCTTATCGCGGAGACGATGACGATCAACCCCGCATCCACCATCAGGCGCGCCACCTCTGCCATGCGCCGAACGTTTTCCCGACGCCCGGCTGCACATGTACCCAGGTCGCGGCACAGGCCGTTGCTCAGGTTGTCACAATCGAGAACGAAGGTATGCAGCCCGCGCCGGTTGAGCTGCACTTCCAGCGAATTGGCCAAGGTCGACTTGCCGGCACCGGACAATCCGGTCAGCCAGAGGCAACGCGGTGTCTGGTATTTGAGATCGGCACGCGCCGACGCTGGAAGTGCAAGGGTGAAGGGGGGTATCGCACGTCCTGAAGCGGGCAAGGCAATGAGCTTATTCATAACCGAGCAACTCATAGTCACGTTGATAGGCCTGGCGTACCAGTTGGTGGGTTCTGGCGGTATAGCGCTCGTCTCCAAGCATGTCGCAAGACGAGGAGGCACTGAGGTGCTGGAGCTGCGCTTCGACCCCGAGCCTTTCGCATAGCAGGCGGAAGTCCTTCAGCAGGCGCTCCTGGCGCCCGATGAAATCCACCGCCAGATGGCCGCTGGAGTCCAGCAGGAAATCGGTCTGCGGCGCGAATAGCATCTGCCTGCGCAGATTTTCCGGGTGCACCCAGCCGCTGACGAAACTGTTGAACGAATCGTAGCGGCTGACCAGTTGGTGCGCGGCCTCGTCACGTCGTCCTGGCTGAGCGAGGCGCAGGTAGTTGTACGCTGAGTGCAGGCGCTCCAGCGGATCGCGCACAAAGGTAAAGCGGAAACTTTCCCGATAGGCCTGGGGGAACTGCTGCTCGTACCAGTAGAGCGGCAGATGGCCTGGCCTCCAGCCATCGAACATGGCGTTGCAGACACTCGTGCCTGCGCACTTCGGCACGTGGATGAACAGACAGGATCGGCGAGAGAACGCCTCGGGGAACGTCATCCTGGCCGACATCGACTTGTCCACCACAGAGCGATCGACGACGGACAAACGGCCAAGCAGAAAAGCCCGCTGGGACTTGGGCAGCAGCTTCCATAAAACACGCTGGAACATCACGGCACTCACATTTCTCGATCACCCACGAAGCGAAACCGTAGCAAGCAGGTGTGAAAGGAATATTCCGCATTGGTAAAGACTGCCTGCGACTCGATACACGCAACCGTTCCAACTCACGAGAGAAATCCTGCAAGCCAGCTAAATCGTCCGTCGCAGGGGCCTGAAAGGCATTTTCGCGCACAAGTGGAGTTATCGATGCCGTTACAAAGCGGATGCTTTTACACAGGCTTTACACTCCCGATGGAAATGTCGGCCTCGGCACGCGGTCTGAATCGTTAACCGGAAGCCTCCGGTTTCAGAGGAGAACACACATGCTGTCGCGTATTCCCATTGTCGCGGGTCTGGTACTGGGGCTGGCTCTTGCCGGTCAACAGCCTGCCGAAGCGTCTGGCCGAGACGCGGCCATTGCAGGAGCAGTCGTAGGTGCAGTCGTTGGCGGGGTTATCGCCAGCCAGGCGCAGCCAGCTCCGCGCTACTACGCCCCACCGCCCCCTCCGCCGCCAGCCGTGGTGTATTACGAGCAACCGCGGGCGGTTTATTACGAACGCCCGGTGTACTACGCTCCGCCGCCACCACCGGTCTACTATCGCGGCTATCCACCGCCGCCCCGCTACCACGGCCATCGCCACCACGACCGTGGCCGCTGGTAATCCGAAAGCCCCGCCTCGCCAGACCGTGTGAAAACGTAGCGAGCGAAGGGCAGGCAAGGCAAAAAACGGCGAAAAAGCGCAGTTTACGAGCTGTAAATGAGCATTTTGAGCCGTTTTTTAACGCCGCATGATCGAGTGCAGTAGTTTTCACACAGTCTGTCGCGCGGGGCTTTTCGTTCCAGCAAGGCGTTATACTGCGCGCCTTTGATAAAGGAGCCCGTGTGTGAACTTTTCTTCCTGGACCCCGAGAGAGCGCTTCATTTCGCTGGTCTTCCTGGCGATCGCCATAGGCCTTCTGATCATCGGCCTGACGAGCGGCGTCGTGCTGTTTTCCAGCGAGTTCTTTTCCATGCTGGCACTGACCGCGCTGATGCTGGGTTTTGCCCTGACTCCGTCCTTTCTTCTCAAGCCACTCAAGGAGAGCCTGGGTCAGAACCCCGCACCTACGCTCAAGGTGGCATTCGGCGCCTTCTGCCTGATGCAACTGATTGCCGTGGCGCTCAAGATCTTCGGCCCGAGCGCCTGAAAAAACGGTAAAGAAAAAGGCCAGTCTCGCGACTGGCCTTTCTTCATCCACTCACCTCAACCATTGCTGGGGAAGGCGAATTGCGCGGCTTCATGCGATTTGCGCGCCGGCCAACGCTGGGTGATGGCTTTGCGTTTGGTGTAGAACCGCACGCCGTCAGGGCCATAGGCGTGCAGGTCGCCGAACAATGACCGCTTCCAACCACCGAAGCTGTGATAGCTGACCGGCACCGGCAGCGGTACGTTGACACCGACCATACCCACTTCGATCTCGTCGCAGAACAGCCGCGCCGCCTCGCCGTCGCGGGTGAAGATGCAGGTGCCGTTGCCGTACTCGTGGTCGTTGATCAGTTGCATCGCCTCTTCCAGGCTGCCGACGCGAACGATGCACAGCACCGGACCGAAGATCTCGTCGGTGTAGATGCTCATCTCGTTGCTGACCCGGTCGAACAGGGTTCCGCCAAGGAAATAGCCATTTTCGTGGCCCGGCACGCTGAAGCCGCGACCATCGACCAGCAGCTTGGCGCCAGCCGCGACACCGGCATCGATGTATCCCGAAACCTTGTCACGCGCAGCGGCGGTAACCAACGGGCCCATGTCCAGGCCGCTGTTGGTGCCGGCACCGATCTTCAGCGCCTTGATCTGCGGGACGATCTTCTCGACCAGCGCGTCGGCGATCTGGTCGCCCACGCACACCGCCACCGAGATGGCCATGCAGCGCTCGCCACAGGAACCATAGGCCGCGCCCATCAGCGCGCTGACCGCATTGTCCAGGTCCGCATCGGGCATCAGCACCGCGTGGTTTTTCGCACCGCCCAGAGCCTGCACGCGTTTGCCGCGCTTGGTGCCTTCGCTGTAGATGTACTCGGCGATAGGCGTCGAGCCGACGAAGCTCAGGGCCTTGACCTCCGGCGCTTCGATCAGCGCATCGACGGCCTCCTTGTCACCATGCACGACGCTGAGCACGCCCTTGGGCAGCCCGGCTTCGAGCAGCAGTTCGGCGATCAGCAGGGTCGAACTCGGGTCGCGCTCGGACGGCTTGAGGATGAAGCAGTTGCCGCAGACGATGGCCAGCGGATACATCCAAAGCGGCACCATGGCCGGGAAGTTGAACGGCGTGATGCCGGCAACCACGCCCAGCGGCTGGAAATCGCTCCAGGCGTCGATGTTCGGGCCCACGTTGCGGCTGTACTCGCCCTTGAGGACTTCCGGGGCGGCACTGGCGTACTCGACGTTCTCGATACCCCGCTTGATCTCGCCGGCAGCGTCCTCGATGGTCTTGCCATGCTCGCGGCTGATCAGCTCGGCAATCCGCGCCTCGTTTTGCTCCAGCAGTTGCTTGAAGCGGAACATCACCTGCGCGCGCTTGGCCGGTGGCGTGTTGCGCCAGGCCGGGAAGGCGGCCTTGGCGACGTCGATGGCCTGCTGCACGGTGGCACGGTCGGCCAATGCCACCTTGCCGCTGACTTCCCCGGTTGCCGGGTTGAACACATCGCTGGTACGGCCGCTGCCGGTGATTCGTTCGCCGTTGATCAGGTGTGGAACAGTGCTCATGAATAAGATCCTCTTGTTGTAATCAGTCGATCTGACCGAGGGCTTCGCCTACGGCGTTGAACAGGCTGTCCAGTTCTTCCGGCCGGGTATTGAAGGTCGGCCCGAACTGCAGGGTGTCGCCACCGAAGCGCACGTAGAACCCGGCCTGCCACAGTTTCATGCCGACCTCGAACGGGCGGATGCTCGGGTCGCCATCGCGCGGTGCCAGTTGCAAGGCGCCAGCCAGGCCACAGTTGCGGATGTCGATGATGTGCTTGGTGCCTTTCAAGCCATGGATCGCATTCTCGAAATACGGTGCCAGTTGAGCGGACTTCTCGATCAGGTTCTCGCGCTTGAGCAGTTCGAAGTTGGCCAGGCCGGCGGCACAGGCGACCGGGTGCGCGGAATAGGTGTAGCCGTGGGTGAACTCGATCATGTGCTCCGGCGTGGGCTGGTTCATGAAGGTGTCGTAGATTTCCTTCGAGGCAATCACCGCACCCAGCGGGATCGCGCCGTTGGTGATCTGCTTGGCCACGTTCATCAGGTCCGGGGTCACGCCGAAATACTCGGCACCGCTCCATTTGCCCATGCGCCCGAAGGCCGTGATCACTTCGTCGAAGATCAGCAGGATGTTGTGCTGGGTGCAGATTTCACGCAGGCGCTGCAGATAGCCGGTTGGCGGAACCAGCACGCCAGCGGAGCCGGACATCGGCTCGACGATCACCGCTGCGATGTTCGACGCGTCATGCAGCTCGATCAGCTTCAGCAACTCGTTGGCCAACTCCACGCCGCCGGTCTCGACCGCGCCACGGGTGAATGCGGTGCCTGCCTGCAGGGTATGCGGCAAATGATCGGCATCCATCAACTGGCCATACATCTTGCGGTTGCCACCGATACCGCCCAGGGCGGTCCCGGCGATGTTCACACCGTGGTAGCCACGGGCCCGGCCGATGAAACGGGTCTTGCTCGGCTGGCCTTTCAGGCGCCAGTAGGCCTTGGCCATTTTCACGGCGGTATCGGCGCACTCGGAACCGGAGCCGGTGAAGAACACATGGTTGAGTTCGCCGGGCAGCAGATCGGCAACCTCCTCCGCCAGCTTGAACGACAGCGGATGGCCGTATTGAAAGCCCGGCGAATAATCCAGGGTGCCGAGCTGCTTGCTCACCGCTTCCTGGATTTCCTTGCGGGTATGCCCCGCACCGCAGGTCCACAGGCCAGAAAGGCTGTCGAAAATACGGCGGCCCTTGTCATCGATCAGGATGTTGCCTTCGGCGGCGACGATCAGGCGTGGATCACGCTTGAAGTTGCGGTTGGCGGAAAACGGCATCCAGTGGGCATCCAGCTTGAGCTGGCTGGCCAGTGACGGGGTAGCGGTCTGCGGCATGTTCATGGCGGATTCTCGCAACGGTGGCGTTTCGGTACGCAGGCACGAGCCCGCGCTGTTGCCAAGCAAGGTGCCACGGTAATAAATTCACTAAAACATAACTTTTATAATCCTTGGTTTAAATATGGCTAAACAATGAGTACGCGCCGTTTCGAAACCCTCGCCCAGGTCAGCGACTTCGAGATTCGTCTGTTACGTCTGTTTCGCAGCGTTGTCGAAAGCGGAGGCTTCTCCGCCGCGGAAACCGTACTGGGCATCGGTCGTTCGGCGATCAGCCAGCAAATGAGCGATCTCGAACAGCGCCTCGGCCTGCGCCTGTGCCAGCGCGGGCGCGCCGGCTTCGCCCTGACCGAGGAAGGTCGCGAGGTCTACCGCGCCAGCCTGCAACTGTTCGGCGCCCTGGAAAGCTTCCGAGGCGAGGTCAACGGCCTGCACCAGCAGTTACGCGGTGAGCTGCACATTGGCCTGACCGACAACCTGGTGACCGTGCCGCACATGCGCATCACCCATGCCCTGGCGCGCCTCAAGGAGCAAGGCCCGGATGTGCGCATCCAGATCCGCATGACCCCTCCCAGCGAGGTCGAGCAAGGCGTGCTCGACGGCAGCCTGCACGTCGGCGTGGTGCCGCAGAGCCATGCCCTGTCTGGCCTGGACTACCAGCCGCTCTACGAGGAACGCTCGCTGTTGTATTGCGCGGTAGGTCACCCACTCTTTTATGTCGATGACCGGCAACTGAGCGATGAACGCCTGAATGCGCAGGATGCGGTCGCCCCGACCTTTCGCCTGCCAGCGGATATCCAGGCTCTGCACCAGATGCTCAACTGCACCGCCAGCGCCTCGGATCGCGAAGGCATGGCCTTTCTGATCCTCACCGGGCGCTACATCGGTTATCTGCCCGATCACTACGCCCGCCAGTGGGTTCAGGAGGGGCGCGTGCGCACGCTCAAGCCAACCGAGCGCTTCTACGACCTGAGCATGGCCGCCGTTACCCGCAAGGGGCGAAGGTCGCAACTGGTGCTCGACAGCTTCCTCGATGCCCTGGCCGCGACAGGCAACTGAAACGTCGAGAAAATGGCGGAAAAAACCGACGTCTACTGAGCCTCGTCAATACACTATCTTTTTTGAGAGTCTATCTTGTTAAGCCGTGTGCGCTGGGGTATTCAGTGCCCATGAGAACTCATCAGTCGGAAAACGATCATGCCAACTGCCATCGCCCTCAACGTAACCGTCAAACCCGCCGGTCGTATCCGCCAGAAGAACGAGAAAGCAATCATCGCCGCCGCCGAAGTCGAGTTTGCCCGGCATGGTTTCAAAGGCACCAGCATGAATGCCATCGCCCTGGCCGTGGGGTTGCCAAAAGCCAACCTGCACTACTACTTCAATAACAAGCTGGGCCTTTATATCGCCGTCCTGAACAACATCCTCGACCAATGGGACGCTGCGTTCAGCGACCTGGAGAAAGAAGATGACCCGGCCATCGCCCTGAGCCGCTATATCCGCGCGAAGATGGAGATATCCCGCACCCAGCCACTGGCTTCGCGCATCTTCGCCATGGAGGTGATCAGTGGCGGCGAGCACCTCAACGCACATTTCAGCCAGGACTACCGGCAATGGTTCCGCCAGCGGGCCGCAGTGCTCCAGGACTGGATCGATGCCGGCAAGATGGACCCGGTCGATCCCCTGTCGCTGATCTTCCTGCTCTGGAGCAGTACCCAGCACTACGCTGACTTCTCCAGCCAGATCTGCAGTCTCACCGGTAAAAACGCCCTGAAGAAAAGCGACTTCGAGCAAGCCGTCGACAATCTCGAACACATCATCCTCAAGGGCCTTGGCCTGAAGAAACCCGGACTGCACTGAATCTGGTGGGCCGAAGAAGTCTTTGCGGCAACTGGCCAGCAACTTAGCGAAGACTAACTAGACTCAATGCCAGCATCGCGCCAAACAGACCGAGTGAAAACGTAGCGAGCGAAGATCAGGCAAGGGCTAGGCGCCCCCGCAAAACGGCGAAAAAGCGCAGTTTACGAGCTGTAAATGAGCATTTTGACTGGGCTGGCATTCCAGCTGTTTTTTAACGCCGCATGGCCGAGCGCAGTAGTTTTCACACGGCCTGCAAAGGCGCGTTGTGCGCTCATCCGCACGAGGGTCTTAGGGATGAAAAAGCCCGCTCTGCTGTCACGGCCGGTACGTCTAGCCGGGTGTTACGTGCTGTTCAGTGCACTGTGGATCCTGTTCAGCGACCAGGCGCTGCGCCTGCTCGATCTGGACCCGACGCACCTGGCGCTGGCCCAGAGCTATAAAGGTATCGCCTTCGTCCTGGCCAGCAGCCTGTTGATCTACGTACTTGCACGGCACGACCAGCGCACTCGCCAGTTGCTGGAGAACAGCCTGCACCAGGGCGTCCTGAACCTGCAGCACACCCAGCGCGAGGCGGGCCTGGCCAGTTGGCGATACGACGGTCGCTTCCACTGGAGCGAAGAGGCCATGAGCCTGTTCGGACGCGATGTTCAAGCGAACTCGTCAAGCCTGGAAGAACTGCTCGAGTGGCTCTATCCGACCGATCGCAATGCGCTCCAGCGGGCATTCGAACACTTGTTCACCAGCGGCGGGCCGCTCCAGGTCAATGCCCGAACCGGCCAGAACGACGGTGAGGCACCGACCTGGCTGATGTTCAAAGGCGAGCAACGGACCGATGGCCATATCCAGGGCACCTTGCAGAACATCAGCACGCAGAAGCGCGATGAAATGGCCCTGCGCGAAAACGAACAACGCTTGCGCCAGATCATCGAGCAGACGCCTGGCATCGCGGTGCAAGGTTACGACCGCGACCGCCGGGTCATCTTCTGGAACCATGCCAGCGCCCAGCTCTATGGCTACAACGTGACCGAGGCCCTTGGCCAGCGCCTGGAAGAACTGGTCACGCCGCCTTCGTGCAGGGCCCAGACAATCAACGACATCACCCATTGGATGGCCGGCGGGCCAGCGGTCCCACCGGGCGAAATAACCCTGCAACGACGTGACGGCGAACCGATCCGGGTCTATTCCAGCCAGCTCCTGCTGCGTAACGGACGCAACCAGTGGGAGCTGTTTCGTATCGACATGGATCTCAGCCACCAGCAACGCCGCAACCAGGAGCTGGAAGCCAGTGAACGGCGCTATCGGGAACTGGTGGAGCAGCTTCACGAATGCATCTTCCTCACCGACGAGGCCGGTCGCCTGAGTTTCCTCAATGGAGCATGGGAAACCCTCACCGGCAAATCGATCCAGGAGAGCCTGGGTAGGTCGCTGCTGGAGTTCATCGACGATGCCTATCGCCAGCCACTGGGCGAACAGATCAGGCAGGTATTGATTCATCAGAGCGGGGGCTGGCAAGGCGACAGCCGGCTGCGCGAAGCCAATGGCCAGCGCCGCTGGATCAGCCTGAGCCTGGCGGTGGGCGGCCAGCACGAAACCGGTCTGCGCGGCAGCTTCAGCGACATCCATGAACGCCGCCAGGGCCAGGCCTTGCAGGAGGCGCGCAATGCCATGCTCGACCAGTTGCTTGCCCACCAGCCGCTGCAGCGCACCCTGGAAGACATGATCCTGCGCATGGAACGGCTCAACCCGGACATGCTGATTTCGGTGATGCTCCTGGAAAACGGCCAGTTGCGCCTGGGCGCGGCGCCCAGCCTGTCGAACAGTTACTGCGCCGCAGTGGATGGCGTTCCGGCCACCGCCGGCAATGGCAGTTGCGGTCATGCCGCGGCAACCGGCGAACTGACCATTGCCAAAGACCTGCTGAACCATCCGCACTGGGCACCCTACAGGGATCTGGTGACCAAGGCCGGGCTGCGTGCCTGCTGGTCGCTACCGTTCAAGAACGACCATGGCGAAGTGATGGGCACCTTCGGCGTCTATTATCGCCAGGTCACCCTCCCGACCCAGGGCGACATCGATCTGGTCACCGAATTCACCCGCCTGGCCGGCCTGGCCGTGAGTCAACACCAGCTCAATGCCGAGCGCCTGCAAAGCGACCTGCGTTTTCGCGCCACCTTCGAGCAGGCTGCCGTGGGCATCGCCCATCTTTCGATCGGAGGCATCTGGCTGAGGGTCAACCAGCGCCTGTGCCGAATGCTGGGCTATAACCGCGACGAGCTGCTCGAACTGAGTTTGCAATCGATCACCCATCCTGGGGATATGGAAGCGGATCGCGAGCAGTTGCAATCGCTGCTGGCCGGCGAGGCATCGAGCTACAGCATGGAAAGGCGCTACCTCAAGCGCAACGGCAAGCTGCTCTGGGCCAACCTCAGCGTCACCCTGGTCCGCCATGGCAACGGCGAACCCAGCTATTTCATCTCGGTCATTGAAGACATCAGCCTGCGCAAGCAACAGGAACAGGCGTTGCGCCAAGCCGCCACGGTCTTCGAAAGCACCCGGGAAGCCGTTGCCATCGTCGACTCACGGCGACGGATTCTCACCAGCAACCCGGCTTTCAGCACTTTCGTCGGGCAACCTGCGGAACAGACTCTTGGCAAACGTATCCCGCTAGCCGCTGGCGATCCGCAGGAGCGGATCCAGTACCGTGACGTCTGGCGCGCCGTGGACGAAAGTGGCCACTGGGAAGGCGAATTGGCCGGCACCCGCCAGGATGGCAGCCAGTTCCCCTACTGGATGACGGTCAGCCAGGTGCGTGACGGCGACCCCGAGCAGCCCCAGTACGTGCTGACGTTCACCGACCTCAGCCAATACCGCGACAGCCAGGAGCGCCTGGCCCACCTGGTGCACTTCGATCCGCTGACCGACCTGCCCAACCGCCTGTTCGCCAACGAACGCCTGCGCCATGCGGTGGAGCACGCCCATCGCCATCACGAGCAAGTCGCCGTGATGGTCTTCGACCTCGACCACTTCAAGACCATCAACGAAGGCCTCGGGCACAAGGCCGGCGACGAACTGCTGATCGCCGTGGCCCGGCGCCTGCAGAAGCGCCTGCGCAACGAAGACACCCTGGCGCGCCTGAGCAGCGATGAGTTCCTGGTGATCCTGGAAGACCTGCCCAGCCAGGAAGAAGTGGCCAGTATCGCCACATCCCTGCTGCAGTTGCTCGAACGCCCCCTGGCCTTGAGCAATGGCCGCGAAGCCTACCTGGGCGCCAGCATCGGTATCAGCCAGTACCCGGACGACGGCAATACCTGCGAAGAGCTCCTGCGCAGCGCCGATGCCGCGTTGCACCAGGCCAAGCAACAAGGACGCAACACCTACCGTTTCTATACCAAGGGCCTGACCAGCCAGGCGCAGAGTCGCCTGACCCTGGAAAGCCAGATGCGTCAGGCGCTGCGCCGCAACGAATTCATCCTCCACTACCAGCCACTGGTGGACGCCGCCTCGGGCGAGGCGTTCGGGGTCGAGGCACTGGTGCGCTGGAACAGCGAACAAGGCCTGATCTCCCCAGCCACGTTCATTCCCCTGGCCGAGGAAACCGGGCTGATCGTGCCGCTGGGCGCCTGGGTCATGCGCGAGGCCTGCCGGCAGATGCAGTTCTGGCGCCAGCAGGGCCTGCCACTGCACACCCTGGCGGTGAACCTGTCGCCGCGCCAGTTCCGCCTGGCCGACCTGCTCAAGCAGGTGCGCGATGCGCTGACCGACAGCGGCCTGCCTGCCGAATGCCTGGAGCTGGAAATCACCGAAGGTGCCTTGATGGAGAACGTCGAGCAGTCGCGCTCGGCCCTGGTCGCCCTCAAAGGCCTGGGCATCAAGATCGCCATCGACGATTTCGGTACAGGGTATTCCTCCCTGGCCTATCTGCGGCGCTTCCCGCTGGACAAGCTGAAGATCGACCAGAGCTTCATGCAGGGCGTCCCCAAGGACCAGGCCAACCTGGAGATCGTCGCCACCATCATCGGCCTCGCCCGCAACCTGAACCTGCAGGTGCTGGCCGAGGGCGTAGAGACCGAGGACCAACTACAGGCACTGCGCGACCTCGGTTGCGAGCACTGTCAGGGTTATCTGTTCAGCAAACCGCTGAGCGCCATTCAACTGGTCAACTGGCTGCGTGACGACCAACAGTCGGTCGGTTGATGCAGGGCAATATCGCAGGTGCAAACAGGCGATTACACTGCAGCCTCACGCGAATGATCGGAGGCTGGCCATGAAGATTGTCATCCGTCCCCTGACGTCCCATGAGGGAAGTCGCTGGCAGGTTTGCCTGGACCAACACGGCGTCACCTTCGCCAGCGAGCAGCAGGCCCGCCAGTTCGTGGCACTTCTGGAGAGCCGGCTCAAGGCCCCGCACCCGCTGCCCGATGAGCAACGCCGCAACGCCGGCTGATCAATAGTCGGCGGCGGGCGGTGTGAAACGCCGAATCAGCCAGACCGACAGTGCCGCGGCCAGCGCGCAGAAACACATCACCCAGGCCATCGGCCGGGCGGTGCCGTCATGTAGCGCGCCGACAGCCGAAGAGGCCAGCGCCGCCACGGCGAACTGCAGAAATCCCATCAACGCCGAAGCGCTGCCGGCCTGGCTGCCCTGGCCCGCCATGGCGCAGGCCGAGGCATTGGGCAGGATGCAGGCCAGGCTGCCCATGCACGCCATGATCGGGATCAGTAGCGGCAACAGGTGATCCGGCTGCCACAAGGCGCTGAGCAACAGGCCGGCCGCGGCGATCACGTAAATGACCACCAGGCGTGGCAGCCAATGGGCCGGGCCGCGGTGGCGCAACAACCAGCCATTGACCTGGGCGAACACCACGAAGCAGGTCGCATTGAGACCGAACAGCACACCGTACTGGCTCGGCGTCACGCCATAGAGTTCGATGAACACGAACGGCGAACCGGCGATGTAGGCGAACATACCGGCCATCCCCAGCCCACCGGCAAGGCCATAACCGATCAACTGACGGTCTCTCAGCAGGTGGCCGTAGCGCACCAGCGCGCCGCTCAAGGGCAAGCGCGGCTGATCCGTTGCCAGGGTTTCCGGCAGCCAGCGCCAGACCGCCAGCAACGAGGCACCGGCGAACAGCATCAGCACGAAGAAGATCGACTGCCAGCCGAACGCGTCCAGCAGCAGGCCGCCGCCCACCGGTGCCAGGATCGGCGCGAGCCCCATCACCAGCATCAGCTTGGAAAAGGCCCGGGCGGACTCCAGCGGGTCGCACAGGTCACGCACGATCGCGCGCGAGATCACCATGCCCGCGCAGCCGCCCAAGGCCTGGATGAAACGCATGGCGATCAGCCAATCGAGGCTCGGGCTCAAGGCGCAGCCCAGCGACGCCAGGGTGAACAGGCAGGTGCCGACCAGCAGCGGCAAGCGCCGGCCGTAACGGTCGGACAACGGCCCATAGATCAGTTGCCCAAGAGCCACGCCGATGAAATAGGAGGCCAGCGACAACTGGATATGCTCGACATCGGTGGCGAATGCGAGCGCCAGGCTCGGAAAGCTCGGCAGATAGAAATCGATGGCCATGGGCCCGAAGGCGCTCAAGGCGCCGAGGATCAGCAGGATTCTGAGTTTCATGGGATTCCGACGAGAAGGCACACTGCGCCTGCCGCAGCCTTGGCGGCCGTTGGCGAGGGTGCAAAGTAGAACACCCAGGGCCGGCCTGCGCCACCCTTCATCTGACAGCAAGCATCAGCCTCGGCACAATGACGGCAAAAACATTACAATTCGTGCCCCTTTTCTCAGCCCGTTGTCCATGCGCAGAACCAAAGAACAAGCCGAACAGACCCGCGCCGCCATTCTCGACGCCGCCGAGCATCTCTTTCTCGAACGCGGCGTCGCCAACACCAGCCTGGAACAGATCGCCAAGGCGGCTGGCGTGACCCGTGGCGCGGTCTATTGGCATTTCGAAAACAAGGCGCACCTGTTCCATGCCCTGCTCGACCAGGTCACCTTGCCGGTTGCGCAAATGGCCGAACGCCTGTCCGGTTGCGATGGCAGCGATCCGCTGATGTCACTGCGCGCACTGTGCATCGAAGCCGTCGAAAACCTGGCGCGCGATGAACAACGAAAGCGCATTTTCAAGATCATCGTGCAGCGCTGCGAATTCGCCGGCGAACTGGCGGTGATCGAACAACAATTGAACCTGATCGTCAGCCAGTTCATAAGCCTGGTAGAAGAGCTGTTCCAACGCCCGGAGTGCAATGCACGGCTACGCCCGGGCGTGACGCCCCGCCTGGCGGCACGTGGCGTGCACGCGGTACTGGTCGGCCTATTCACCGACTACTCGCGCGATCCCGACCTGTTCGATCCGCTACAGGACACCGCGCCATTGATCGATACCCAACTGCGCGGCCTGCTCCGCGACTGGCAGCCGGATCAGGCCACGCCAGCCTCATAACCTTCGTCACGGATCGCCTGCAGCAGACGCTGTGCATCCAGGCCGCTGTCGACGCGCACCAGCCCGGCCGCCAGGTCGACCTCGACCTTGGCCGCCGGGTCCTCGCCCTGAACGGCCTTGGTGATCGCCTTGACGCAGTGCCCACAGCTCATTCCGCCTACTTTGAATACCTGCATGATCGAATCTCCTCGTCGTGATGGCGTAACGATCAACCCTGACACCATGGCAAGGTCAAGCCCCCCGATCCCCTACCCGACGGCATGTCGCGGATCCCCGCGCCGCACAATTACTGAGTGCCGCATGAGCGCGGTGCGACAGCGCGCCTCTTGACCTTCCCCCTGTGTCAAGGTCGACTCTGTCGGCGAATCGAACAGGGAGTCGTCCATGAGCAGCCAGCACACCTTCGACCTGCCCGTGCAGGGCATGACCTGCGCCAGTTGCGCCAACCGTATCGAGCGGGCGTTGAGCAAGGTGCCCGGCGTACGGGGCGTCAGTGTCAACCTGGCCAGCGAACGGGCACGGGTCGAAAGCGACGCTGCCGAACTTGGCCCGCTGCTCGCGGCCGTCAGCCAGGCGGGCTATCAAGTGCCCACGCAGCGCATCGAGCTGGCCATCGACGGCATGACCTGCGCCAGTTGCGTCGGCCGGGTCGAGCGCGCCTTGGGCAAGGTGCCCGGTGTAGGCACAGTAAGCGTCAACCTGGCCAGCGAACGCGCCCACATCGAGACCCTTCCGGGCACGCCGGTTAAGGACCTGATCGATGCCGTGGCAAAAGCCGGCTATGCCGCGCGCTCGCTGGAAACAGCCGCCCCCGTGGATAAACGGGTCGAACTGCGCCGCGAACGCTGGCGCCTGATCATTGCCCTGGCCTTGGCCACGCCGCTGGTGCTGCCGATGTTCGCCCAATGGCTTGGCCTCGACTGGATGCTGCCGGCCTGGCTGCAGTTCCTGCTGGCCACCCCCGTGCAATTCATTCTCGGCGCCCGTTTCTACGTCGCCGCCTGGAAAGCCGTGCGCGCCGGCTCCGGCAACATGGACCTGCTGGTCGCCCTGGGGACCAGCGCCGGCTATGGCCTGAGCCTGCACCTGTGGGCCAATGCCGGGCACCACGGCATGCCGCATCTGTATTTCGAGGCCTCGGCGGTGGTCATCGCCCTGGTGCTGCTCGGCAAGTACCTGGAAAGCCGTGCCAAACGCCAGACCAGCGCCGCCATCCGCGCCCTCGAAGCGTTACGTCCCGAGCGCGCGCTGCGGGTGGTGGAGGGCCGTGAGGAAGAGGTGTCGATCAGCGCCCTGCGCCCTGGCGACCTGGTGGTGGTCAAACCCGGCGAGCGTTACCCGGTGGATGGCCAAGTGGTCGAGGGCCACAGCCAGGCCGACGAAGCCCTGATCAGCGGCGAGAGCCTGCCGGTCAGCAAAGGGCCTGGCGACAGCATCACCGGTGGGGCGATCAACGGCGAAGGCCGGTTGCTGCTACGCACTACGGCCATCGGCGGCGAAACCGTCCTTGCCCGCATCATTCGCCTGGTCGAGGACGCCCAGGCGGCCAAGGCGCCGATCCAGAAACTGGTAGACCGGGTCAGTTCGGTCTTCGTCCCGGTGGTACTGTTCATCGCCCTGCTCACGCTCATCGGCTGGCTGTTCGCCGGCGCCGGGATCGAAACCGCGCTGATCAATGCCGTGACCGTACTGGTGATCGCCTGCCCCTGCGCGCTCGGCCTGGCCACTCCCGCGGCGATCATGGCTGGCACCGGCGTGGCAGCTCGCCACGGCATTCTGATCAAGGACGCGCAAGCGCTGGAAATCGCCCATCGCGTCACCATAGTCGCCTTCGACAAGACCGGCACCCTGACCTCGGGGCAGCCTCGCGTCGTTCATCTGCGCGCCGCGGTCGATGACGACGATGAGTTGCTGCGACTGGCCGGCGCCCTGCAACGCGGCAGCGAACACCCACTGGCCAGGGCGGTGCTGCAGCGCTGCACGGAGTCGGACCTGCAAGTGCCCAGCGTCAGCGCCAGCCAGGCCCTGAGCGGGCGTGGCATTCGTGGCCAAGTGGAAGGCCGCGAACTGGCCCTGGGCAACGCTCGGCTGCGTGATGAACAGCACCTCGCCGCAGGCGAGCTGGAAGCCCTGGCACGGGATTGGGAGAATGAAGGACGAACCCTGTCCTGGCTGCTGGAACTTGCTCCGCAACCGCGCGTTCTTGGCCTTATCGCCTTTGGCGACAGCCTCAAGGAAGGCTCCGGCGAAGCCGTTCGCCGCCTTCACGAGCAAGGCATCGACAGCCATCTGATCAGCGGCGACAACGCTGGCAGCGCCGGCGCGGTCGGCAAGGCCCTGGGCATCGACGAAGTCCACGCCCAGGTCCTGCCGGCGGACAAGGCCGAGCACGTTGCACGCCTGCGCCAGGGCGGCGCGGTGGTGGCGATGGTCGGCGACGGTATCAACGACGCCCCGGCCCTGGCCGCCGCCGATGTCGGCATCGCCATGGGCGGCGGCACCGACGTGGCCATGCACGCGGCCGGGATCACCCTGATGCAAGGCGACCCACGCCTGGTACCGGCAGCGCTCGACATCAGCCGACGCACCTGGCGCAAGATCCAGCAGAACCTGTTCTGGGCCTTCATCTACAACCTGGTCGGCCTGCCCCTCGCCGCCTTCGGCCTCCTCAACCCGATGGTCGCCGGCGCGGCCATGGCATTATCCAGCGTCAGCGTGATGAGCAATGCCCTGCTGCTCAGGCGCTGGAAGCCATAGGAGGAATGCACATGAACATCGGTCAGGCCGCCAGGCAGAGCGGGCTCAGCGCCAAGATGATCCGCTACTACGAGTCCATCGGCCTGCTGCAACCGGCGGGCCGCAGCGACAGCGGCTATCGCCTGTACGGCCCGCAGGACCTGCATGTCTTGGCATTCATCAAGCGCTCGCGCGACCTGGGCTTCTCGCTGGAAGAAGTCGGCAAGCTGCTGGCCCTGTGGCAAGACCGCTCCCGCGCCAGCGCCGACGTGAAGGCCCTGGCCCAGGCCCATATAAACGAGCTGGACCGCAGGATCGAGGAACTGACCGGCCTGCGCGACACCCTCAACGAACTGGTCGACTGTTGCCAGGGCGATGATCGACCTGACTGCCCGATCCTGCATCGCTTGGGAACTGGATGCACATGCGAATAGCATTTCGTATTATTTGATATACATTACCATTTACTACTTATTTACCTCTCGTTACACTTCCCCTCGCCACGCACTTCTGCTTCCAAATCGCCGGCCACTCGAGCCAGCGATTCGACGTGGCTCGCCCACAGGGATGTCCGGCACAAAAAATAATCGACTACATCGACTCGACAGGATCATCCCCATGCAATCCCCTACACGCTCTCCGCTGGCGATCGCCATCGCCTTGCTGTGTGCCAGCCCGGCGCTTCATGCCGAACAAACCACCACCGAAGCCACCTCGAAAGAGGACGCCGTTCTGGAGTTGCAGAAAACCGACGTCAACGCCCAAGGCGTTCGAGGACAGGCGACGACTGAAAATACCCAGTCCTACACCACCGGCGTCGTCAACAGCTCGACCAAGCTGCCCATGTCGATCCGCGAGACGCCGCAATCGGTCAGTGTCATCACCCGCCAGCGTATGGATGACCAGGGCCTGAGCGACCTCAACGACGTAATCAAGAACACCACCGGCCTGAGCGTGCAGAAATACGGCCCCGAGCGTCAGCGCTACGTGGCACGCGGCTTCACCGTCGACAACATCATGTACGACGGCTTGCCCATGAGCATTTCCACCTATTCGCAAGACGTGATCACCGCCGCCGATACCGCCATGTTCGATCGCGTGGAAATCGTACGGGGCGCCACCGGCCTGATGCAGGGCGCGGGCAACCCCGCTGCCGCGATAAACATGGTGCGCAAGAAACCGACCGTCGCTCCGCAGGTGAGCGTGTCCGCCAGCGCCGGCAGCTGGGACACCTACCGCACCGAACTGGATGCCTCGGGAGCGCTCAATGATAACGGCACCCTGCGCGGCCGCTTCGTCACCGCCTACGAAGAACGCGGAACCTATCTCGAAGAAGGCGGCGGCGACCGTGGTCTTCTCTACGGCATCACCGAAGCCGATCTCAACGACAGCACCACGCTGACCGTCGGTGCGTCCTACCAGAACGACCACAAGGATTCCGACTGGGGCGGCCTGCCCACCGCAACCAACGGCAACGACCTGAACCTGTCGCGTTCCACCTACCTGGGCAACGACTGGGCCTACTGGGATACCAGCACCACGCACCTGTTCGGCGAACTCGAGCACCGTTTCGCCAACGACTGGAAGCTCCACCTGGCCGCGGACAAGATGTGGGGGCGGATCAATATGCTCGGTTCATACCTGGGCTACAGCGGCACCACCCTCAACCAATACAGTGGCAAATACACCTACACCAACGACTACGACAGCTACGACGGTTACCTGTCCGGCCCGGTCAAGCTGTTCGGCCGCGATCATGAAGTCGTCGTCGGCGCGAGCAATCGCCAGGAAACCTTCGATGGCCATGGCGGTTGGCTGAACGATGCGACAGGCCCGAATATCAACCCCAACACCTGGGACAGCGGCAGCGTGGCGAAACCCGGCTTCGATATGTACCGCTGGACCCTCAAGTTCCAGTCCGAGCAGAAAGGCGTCTACGCCACCACGCGCCTGAACATCGCCGACCCGCTCAAGGTCATCCTCGGCGCTCGCCTGGACTGGTACGACTACGATACCGGCGTGGCGTCGAGCAGCTACAAGATCACCCGTAACGTCACGCGCTACGCCGGCGTGATCTACGACCTGAACGAAACCTATTCGCTCTACGCCAGCTACACCGACATCTTCAAGCCGCAAACCAACCTGGACCCAAGCTACAGCGTGCTCAAACCGATGACCGGCAAGAACTATGAGGTCGGCATCAAGGGCGAGTACTTCGACGGGGCGCTGAATGTCTCCGCGGCCGTCTTCCAGATCAACCAGGAAAACCGCGCGAAACAATTGGACAAGGCCACTTACTGCCCGTCCCCCGCCTATGCGACCAACTTCAACTGCTACGAAGCGGCAGGTGAAGTCGAAAGCAAGGGTATCGACCTGGAACTGACCGGAGCCCTGAGCGAAAACTGGCAGTTCAGCGCGGGCTACACCTTCGTCGAGGCGAAATACAAGAAAGACACCAACAAGGCCAACGAAGGCAAGTTGTTCGATACCGACCAGCCACGCCATCTGTTCAAGGTCAGCACCACCTATCAACTGCCTGGCAACCTCGACAAGTGGCGCGTAGGCGGTAGCCTGAACAGCCAGAATGGCATCTACAACGCCGGCGGCAGTGGCACCTCGGCCTGGCGCATCGAGCAGGACGCCTACACCCTGGTCGATCTGATGCTCGGCTACAAAGTGAGCGAAAACGTCGATACCCGGATCAACTTCAACAACGTGTTCGACAAGAAGTACTACTCCGGCATCGGCAGTACCACCAACGTAATCTATGGCGAACCCCGCAACGCCATGTTCTCGGTGAAGTGGACGTTGTAACCGTCAGAAACGCGAACGGGGCGCCACTGGCGCCCCGCTCGTATTGCCGGCGAAGCATTCAGCCCTGCGATTGCAGGTAATTGGCCAGGCCGATGCGGTCGATCAGGCCGAGCTGCTGTTCCAGCCAGTAGGCGTGGTCTTCCTCGGTATCGTTCAGTTGCAGGACGAGGATGTCGCGGCTGACGTAGTCCTTATGCTGCTCGCACAGGGCGATGCCTTTGGCCAGGGCGCCACGCACGTGGTACTCCAGGGCCAGGTCGGAGCGCAGCATGTCCGGCACGTTGGCGCCCGGGTTGATCGCATCGGGCGTCATGTCCGGCGTGCTTTCCAGGAAAAGGATGCGTTGCAGCAAGGCGTCGGCGTGCTGGGTTTCCTCTTCCATCTCATGGTTGATGCGCTCGTAGAGCTTCTCGAATCCCCAATCCTGATACATCCGCGAATGCAGGAAATATTGGTCGCGGGCGGCGAGTTCGCCCTTGAGCAGGACCTTCAGGTAATCGACGACAGCAGTTGAGCCTTGCATGTGCACATGTCCTAAAACGATGAATCAGATGCGAAGCTTCGTCGCTGTTCGAGCAATGGTCAAGGACTAAAAACAGTCTCTCACGGAGCGATTACCATTCAGCTGGAGGCCGCGCCGTTGCTGGCTTTGAATGGTTCTCAGGCACGCTCGCGAACGCCTATTCATCCACCCCTTCCAGGGGGCTGCCGCCGGCTATTTTGAGTGGGGGCATGACACTTTTCACATTCTACAGTTGATAATGAATATCACCTGCACTAACCTCTCAATATCCTTGATCGCCTGTCAGCGAGCGTATCGTCCATGACCGTCAACAAGTCGTTTTCCATCCTTTCGCAACCGCGCCTGCAACAGCTCCTCCATCGCTTGGCCGGCATTCAGGAAGAGCACCGCCTGAATCACTGGCAAGACCAGGCACGTACGGTGCGACGCACCCCGCCATCCGGCGCAGACCTGCTCGCCCGCCTGCGCCGACTGCCACGGCGGACCCGCCAGGTGTTCCTGCTCAGGCGCCTCGACGGCTTGTCCTATGCCGCGATAGCCGATCAGTTGGGCTTGCCCCTGGATCTGGTCGAGAAAGACATGATCCGTGCCCTCGACCATTGCCAGCGAGCCTGCCTGGGTGAATAGCGAGCCTGTTTCGGAAGCGGATGCAATGCGCCTTACCGCCGTCAGTTGGTATGTGCGCTTGCAGAATCCGCAGTTGGCCGCCAGCGACCGCATCGAATTTCGCCGCTGGCTGGATAGCGACACGCAGCATGTAGAAGCCTTCAGCGACGTAGAGCGCCTGTGGCAGACACTGGATGCCCCCTCGCGCCGGCTGGGCGAAAGCGGCTGGTACCGTCCTTCCCGCTGGGCATCGGTCTGGCAACACTTGCGCGCGCCGCTGCTGGTCCTGCTTTGCCTGGCCCTGTTGTTCGCCGCCGTCGGGCTCTGGCGCGAAGCCGATCAGGCCCATCAGGTAGATCGGACTTCCTCGGAGATGCGCGGGTAGCGACCTGAACAAGCGGCTTGCTGCATAAGCCGTCGTTCTTGTCGTTCGCCTTGTCCACCGCCCGCGTTGGCCGGCGGGCTCTTGTCACTTCTCCTGCAACGACTCCACCCCCACCTCGTCCCACAGCTCCTCAGCCAGATGGAAGGTGGCGTTGGCGGCCGGGATGCCACAATAGATCGCGCTCTGCATGATCACTTCCTTGATCTCGTCGCGGGTCACGCCATTGTTCCTGGCCGACTTGAGGTGCAGCTTGAGCTCGCCCTCGCGGTTCATGCCGATCAGCATGGCGATGGTGATCAGGCTGCGGGTATGGCGCGGCAGGCCGGGGCGGGTCCAGATATCGCCCCAGGCGTGGCGGGTGATCATTTCCTGGAATTCTTCGTTGAACGGCGTCAGCTTTTGCAGGCTACGGTCCACGTGGGCATCGCCCAGCACGGCACGACGCACTTGCATGCCGGCGTCATAGCGTTGTTTTTCGTCCATTTCTGGCTCCGGTATCAAAGGGCGCGTGCAGTCGTCAGGCTTGCAGGAAGCTCAGCACACGCCGGGTGAACAGCTCGCCAGCCTGCACGTTGGACAGGTGAGCCGCGTCGAACTCGACCAGCTCGGCACCGGCGATACGCGCCTGCATGAAGCGGCCGTCGACCGGCGTGGTCACGGCGTCGCCAGTGCCGCAGACGATCAGGGTCGGGGCCTTGATCCCGACGATCTGCTCGCGGAAGTCGGCATCGCGCACGGCGGCGCAGTTACCGGCATAACCGTCCGGCGAGGTCTGCGCCAGCATGGCGACGATGGGTTCGGCCTTGTCCGGATGCGCCTCGGCGAACGGCGCGGTGAACCAGCGCGCGATGGAGGCATCGCGCAGCGCGCTCATGGCCTGCTCGCGGCCCTTGAGCACGGTGTCGATACGGGTGTTCCAGATCTCGTCGTTGCCGATCTTCGAGGCGGTGTTGCACAGCACCAGGCGCTCGATACGCTCGGGGGCGTTGATCGCCAGCCATTGGCCAATCAGGCCACCCATGGACAGGCCACAGAAACTCGCCTTGGCGATATCCAATGCGTCCAGCAGCGCCAGCACGTCACGGCCGTTCTGCTCGATGCTGTATGGCCCAGGCGTGACCAGGGATTTGCCGTGGCCACGGGTGTCGTAGCGCAGTACACGGAAATGCTTGGCAAACTCGGGGACTTGTTCGTCCCACATCGCCAGGTCGGTACCCAGGGAGTTGGACAGTACCAGCACCGGCGCCCCCGCCGGGCCTTCGAGTTGGTAGTTCAGGTCGCCATCGGCGAGTTTCACGGCAGGCATTCAATGCGCTCCTGAGGTGTGATCGGACACCGCGCGCTGTACCCACAGCCGCGCCTGTCCCAGGTAGTGAGCCGGATCGAGCAGGCGATCCAGCTCCGAATCGGAAAGTTGTGCGGTGACCTCGGCATTCGCGCCGAGCACCTTGCGCAGGTGCACGCCCTCCTTCACCGCCTGCTTGCAGCACTGCTCGATCAGGTGGTGGGCGGCGTCGCGGCCGATGCGCTGGGCCAGGGCAATGCTCACCGCCTCGGCCAGTACCAGGCCCTGGGTCAGTTCCAGGTTGTCGCGCATGCGCCGGGCGTTCACTTCCAGGCCCGGCACCACGATCAGCGCTTGTTGCAATGCACCGGAGACCAGGCAGCACAGTTCCGGCAGGGTTTCCCACTCGGCATGCCACAGGCCGAGGCTGCGCTCGTGCTCCTGCGGCATCGCCGCGAGCATGGTCGAGACCAGGCCCGGCGCGCGGGTCGCAGCACCGATCAATACGGCGGCACTGACCGGATTGCGTTTGTGCGGCATGGTCGAGGAACCGCCCTTGCCCGGCGCCGAAGGTTCGAATACCTCGCCGGCCTCGGTCTGCATCAGCAGCGACAGGTCACGACCGAGCTTGCCCAGGCTGCCGGCGATCAGGCCGAGCAGGCTGGCGAACTCCACCAGGCGATCACGCTGGGTGTGCCAGGGTTGGTCGGGCAAGGTCAGATCCAACTCATCGGCCAGCGCTTCGGCGACTGCGAAAGCCTTGTCGCCAAGAGCAGCCAAGCTACCCGACGCACCGCCGAACTGCAGCGAGAACAGGCGCGGCTTGAGTTCGGCCAGGCGCTGGCGGTGACGGGTCACGGCACCGAGCCAGCCGGCGATCTTCATGCCCAGGGTCACCGGCGTCGCGTGTTGCAGCCAGGTGCGTCCCGCCAGCGGGGTATCGATGTGCGCTTGCGCCTGGGTCGCCAGGGCATCGGCAAGCTGCGCCAGATCGGCGTCGAGAAGGTGCACCGCTGCACGTAGTTGCAGGACCAGACCGCTGTCCATCGCATCCTGGCTGGTCGCGCCGAGGTGAACGTAGCGCTCGGCCTCGGCGCTCTCCACAGCGATGCGTTTACCCAGCGCCTTGACCAGCGGAATGGCCGAGTTGCCCGCAGTCGCGATGGCCTGGGCCAACGCCGGGAAATCGAACAGATCGGCGTCGCAGGCGCCAGCAATCGGCGCCACGGCCGTCTGCGGAATCAGGCTGACGCGCGCCTCGGCGCGGGCCAGGGCCGCTTCGAAATCGAGCATGCCCTGGACCCGCCCGCGATCACTGAAGATCGCACGCATGGCCGGCTGGGTGAAGTACACATCGAAGAGTTGGTTCATGACACTCCAGTCAGTGATCGTGATGCAGGTAACTGGCCTGCTTGGGCAAACGCAGGCTGAACAGGAAAGCGACCACCATCATGATGGTGACGTACAGGTAGAACGTCTCTTCCAGGTCGATGGACTTGAGGCCCAGGGCCACGTATTCCGCCGAACCGCCGAAGATCGCGTTGGCCACCGCGTAGGCCAGGCCGACGCCGAGGGCGCGCACCTCCGGGGGGAACATCTCGGCCTTCACCAGGCCGCTTATCGAGGTATACAGGCTGACGATGGCCAGGGCCAGGATGATCAGCAGGAAGGCCATGATCGGGCTTTCCACGGTCTTCAGCGCGGTGAGGATCGGCCAGGTGCACAATGCACCGAGGGCGCCGAACCAGAGCATCGAGGCACGGCGGCCGATACGGTCGGAGAGCATGCCGAACAGCGGCTGCATCAGCATGTAGACGAACAGGGCGAAGGTCATCACGCCGCTGGCGGTCTTGGCATGCATGTGTGCGGTATTGACCAGGTACTTCTGCATGTAGGTGGTGAAGGTGTAGAAGATCAACGAGCCACCGGCGGTGTAGCCGAGCACGGTGATGAAGGCGGCCTTGTGGTACTTGAACAGGGTGGCGATGCTGCCGGACTCGTCGCTCTTGAGCTGGTCGGCCTTGGCCGTTTCGTTCAGCGAGCGGCGCAGGTAGAAGGCGATCACCGCCGTGGCCGCGCCGATCACGAACGGGATGCGCCAACCCCAGGCCCGCAGTTCTTCGTCAGTCAGCAGTTGCTGCAAAACGACCAGCACCAACACCGCCAGCAGTTGGCCGCCGATCAGGGTCACGTACTGGAACGAGGCATAGAAGCCGCGCTTGCCGCGCAGCGCCACCTCGCTCATGTAGGTGGCGGTGGTGCCGTACTCGCCGCCGACGGACAGGCCCTGGAACAGGCGCGCGAGCAGCAGCAATGCCGGCGCCCAGGCGCCGATGGTGTCGTAGGTCGGCATGCAGGCGATGGCCAGCGAGCCGCCGCACATCATCAGCACCGAGATCATCATCGACACCTTGCGGCCACGGCGGTCGGCGATACGGCCGAACAACCAGCCGCCGATGGGCCGCATCAGGAAGCCTGCGGCGAACACACCGGCGGTGTTGAGCAACTGCACGGTGGCGTCGCTCTTGGGAAAGAAGGCGCCCGCGAAATACAGGGCACAGAAGGCGTAGACGTAGAAGTCGAACCACTCGACGAGGTTGCCGGACGAAGCGCCAACGATGGCGAAGATACGCTTGCGACGCTCCTCGGGGGTGTAGGCAGGGGCGTCATTCTGGAGGGCAGTAGGGCTTGTCATGGTTTCTCCTGGCGGGCAGGAACCTGTTCGAAGGCTCCAAGGGCTGAATACGGCTATACCCTTGCTCGGACCTACCTGTTACAGAATGATTCGGACAAACGAAGCGCTGCCCTTTTTATCGTCGTTCCCGCGCAGGCGGGAACCCAGGCACTTCAACGCTGATTCTAGGTTCCCGCCGACGGCTGCATCCCTAGACGCGTTCGATCGCCAGCGCCAGGCCCTGGCCAACGCCCACGCACATGGTCGCCAGACCGAGCTTGCCGCCGGTCTTCTCCAGGTGGTGGACAGCGGTCAGCACCAGGCGGTTGCCGCTCATGCCCAGCGGGTGGCCGAGGGCGATGGCGCCGCCGTTCGGGTTGACCTTGGCACTGTCGTCGGCCAGGCCAAGGTCACGGGTGACCGCCAGGCCCTGGGCGGCAAAGGCTTCGTTCAGCTCGATGACGTCGAAGGCGTTGATATCGAGATTCAGACGAGTCAGCAGCTTGCGCACCGCCGGCACCGGGCCAACACCCATGATGCGTGGGGCGACGCCGCCGCTGGCCATGCCCAGCACCTTGGCGCGCGGCTTGAGGCCGTACTTCTGCACCGCTTCGGCCGACGCGAGGATGATCGCCGAGGCGCCATCGTTGAGACCCGAGGCGTTGCCGGCAGTGACGGTCTTGTCCGGGCCGTTGACCGGCTTGAGCTTGGCCAGGCCTTCCGCCGTGGTGTCGGCACGCGGGTGCTCGTCACGGTCGACGACGATCTCGCCCTTCTTGGTCTTGATCACCACCGGGACGATTTCCTCGGCGTAGTAGCCGCTTTCCTGGGCCGCGGCAGCGCGTTGCTGGCTGCGCAGGCCGAAGGCGTCCTGGTCGGCGCGGCTGACACCGTAGTCCTCGGCGACGTTGTCACCGGTGACCGGCATCGGGTCGACGCCATACTGCTCTTTCATCGCCGGGTTGACGAAGCGCCAGCCCAGGGTGGTGTCCTCCAGCTTCTGGCCGCGACCGAAAGCACTGTCGGCCTTGCCCATCACGTACGGCGCGCGGGTCATCGACTCGACGCCGGCAGCGATGGCCAGTTCCATCTCACCCGAGGCGATGGCACGGAAGGCGGCACCGACCGCTTCCATGCCCGAGGCGCACAGGCGGTTGAGGGTCACGCCCGGCACGCTGTCCGGCAGGCCGGCGAGCAGCAGCGCCATGCGCGCGACGTTACGGTTGTCTTCGCCGGACTGGTTGGCGCAGCCCATGAACACTTCGTCCACGGCGCTCCAGTCGACTTGCGGGTTGCGTTCGATCAAGGCTTTCAGCGGAATCGCCGCCAGGTCGTCGGCGCGTACGGCGGACAAGGCGCCATTCAGGCGGCCGATTGGCGTGCGAACGGCGTCGCAGATGAATACGTCGCGGCTCATTCGTCACTCCCCTTCTGCCCATGGGCAGCGGCGGTGCGGGCTTCCAGATCGCGCAGGGCGGCCAGTTCCTCGGCTTTCGGCGCCTCGGTGGTGGTCACGGTGTCGGCGAAGCGGATCTGCCAGCCGGTGTTCTCGATCACCTGCTCGCGGGTCACGCCCGGATGCAGCGAGGTGACGATGAATTCATTGCTGCCGGCTTCCGGCTCCATGATGCACAGGTCGGTGATGATCGCCACCGGACCGGCGCCCGGCAGGCCGAGACGCTTGCGGTGATCGCCGCCTTCGCCGTGGCCAACGGACGTGATGAACGCCAGCTTGTCGACGAAGGTGCGATGGCCCTGCTTGAGGATGATCAGCACCTTCTTCGCGCTACCGGCGATTTCCGGCGCGCCGCCAGCGCCTGGCAGGCGTACTTTCGGCGCGTGGTAATCGCCGATCACGGTGGTGTTGATGTTGCCGAACTTGTCGACCTGGGCCGCGCCGAGGAAACCGACGTCGATGCGCCCGCCCTGCAGCCAGTAGCGGAAGATCTCGCCGGTCGGCACCACGGTGTCGGCGGTCTCGGCCAGTTCGCCGTCGCCGATGGACAGCGGCAGCACGCTCGGCTTGGCGCCAATAGGGCCGGATTCGTAGATCAGCACCACTTCCGGGGCATGGGTCAGGCGCGCCAGGTTGGCGGCCTTGGACGGCAGGCCGATGCCGACGAAGCAGACACTGCCATTGCCGAGGCGGCGCGCGGCGGCCACGGTCATCATTTCATTGGTGTTGAAGTCGCTCATCACTTGGCCTCCCCGTTCACTTTCGCCTGGTACTGCGCAAAATCCTTGGTGCCACGGATGTATTCGTCGATCCAGGCGGTGAAGGTTTCGCGGTCGCGGGCGATCGGGTCCCAGGCCTGATAGAAGCGGTTGTCGCGCTCGTAGTAGCCATGGGCGTAGGACGGATGGGCGCCGCCAGGCACCACGCAGACGGCGGTGATGGCCCAGGTCGGCAGCACGCAGGCGTTCATCGGCGCCTGCAGGTCGTCGACGATTTCCTCGACGGTGACGATGCAGCGCTTGGCGGCCAGGGCGGCTTCCTTCTGCACGCCGAGGATGCCCTGGATCAGCACGTTGCCCTTGCGGTCGGCCTTCTGCGCGTGGATCACGGTCACATCCGGACGCACGCTCGGGACGGCAGCCAGCTTCTCGCCGGTAAACGGGCACTCGATGAACTTGATGTCCGGGTTGACCTTGACCAGGTCGGACCCCTGGTAGCCACGCAGCACGGCGAACGGCAGGTTGGAGGCGCCGGAGACGTAGGCGTTGGCCATCGCGGCATGGCTGTGCTCGCTGATTTCCAGCTTGTGCGGCCAGTGCTTCTCGACGGCATCGCGCAGGCGGTGCAGCGAACCGACACCCGGGTTGCCGCCCCAGGAGAACACCAGTTTCCTCGCGCAGCCGGCACCGATCAGCAGGTCATAGACCAGGTCGGGGGTCATGCGCACCAGGGTCAGGTCTTTCCTGGCCTGACGGATCAGCTCGTGGGCAGCCGCGGTGGGAATCAGGTGAGTGAAGCCTTCGAGGGCAACGGTGTCGCCGTCATGGACGAAGCGTTGCACCGCCTCGCTCAGGGAGATGATTTCAGCCATGTCGATCTCGTCTTGTTATCCAGGGCGCAAGCAGTACGCCGGGTGATGGAAAAGTACCGCTGCGGGCCTTGTCGAACAATCCGATAATCGACTATTCGTTCGATTATCGAACCATTCATTACTGAGATTTGTTCACACTCCAGCCTGAATCGCTGGAAGCGGACATTCGGAATTATGTGTCGTCACTCCCGCGAAGGCGGGAGCCCAAATAAAAAAGCGCTTCTGGATGATTCCCCTTCGGGCCAGCGCAAGCGCTGTTCAGCGATAGAGCCGCTGTCCCGCCTTCGCGGGAATGACGATTGAGGATGGACCGAGCGTTCGTAGAACGTCCGCTCTTGCCTCAAAGCTGCCGTTAAGTTGCATCCGCGTGACTGACCAGCCCCTTTATCACCACCGCCACGCTGGCGATGGCCGCCGGTACGATCAGCGCAGTGAGCACGTTCTCGAAATTCCAGCCCATGCCCAGCAACGTGGCGCCCATCCAGGCGCCGGTGATGGCACCGAAGCGGCCGATACCGAGCATCCACGACACGCCAGTGGCGCGGCCCTGGGTCGGGTAGAAGCGCGCGGCCAGCGACGGCATCGCCGATTGCGCGCCGTTGATGCACATGCCGGCCAGCAGCACCAGGGTCGCCAGCAGGGTCACTTCGCCCAGGCTCTGGCCGACGAAGTAGGCGAACACGCCGGCCAGCAGGTAGAAAGTGCCGATGACCTTGTGCGGGTTGTAGCGGTCCATGGCCCAGCCCACGCCAACCGCGCTGAGCACGCCGCCGAACTGGAACAGTGCGCCGATGAATGCCGCCTGCTCCATGCTCGCGCCGCTGTCGCGCATCAGCGTCGGCAGCCAGCTGGTGAGCAGGTAGACGATCACCAGGCCCATGAAATAGGTCATCCACAGCAGCAAGGTGCCGGCGCTGTAGGTGCCGGAGAAGATTAACCGGAGCACGTTGCCACTCTGCACGGTTTTCTGTTCTGGCACGCTGAAGCCTTCGGCGCGGGCCGCGTCGCCGCCAATGGGGGCAAGCACTTTGCGCACCTTCTCGATGCCGCGATTGCGCACGACCAGGAAGCGTGCCGACTCGGGCAGCCATGCCGCCAGCACCGCCGCCAGCGCCAGTGGCAGGATGCCGCCGATCAGCAACAGGCTATGCCAGCCGTACGCGGGAATCAGCTTGGCCGAGACGAAACCGCCGCAGGCCATGCCCAGGTTGAAACCACAGAACATGCTGGTCACCAGCAACGAACGCAGGCGCTCCGGGGTGTACTCGGAAAGTAACGTCGTGGCGTTGGGCATCGCCGCGCCCAGGCCAAGGCCGGTGAGCAGGCGCAGAACCAGCAGTTGGTCGAGGTTGCTGCTGTAGGCCGAAAGCAGGCTGAACAAGCCGAACAGGAACACCGCGCTGACCAGCACGATCTTGCGCCCGAAACGATCGGCCAGCGGGCCGGAACCGAGGGCGCCGAAGACCATACCGATCAGCGCGGCACTCATCACCGGGCCGAGGCTGGAGCGGTCGACGCCCCAGTCCTGGGTCAGCGCCGGGGCGATGAAGCCCATGGCGGCGGTATCGAGGCCATCGAGAAAGACGATGAGAAAACACAGCAGCACGACACGCCATTGGTAGGACGAAAGCGGCTGGGCGTTGATGAAACTCTGCACGTCGAGTGTGCCGGTGAGCACCTGGGTTGGGCGGTTCATGCGTCAGTTCCTGTGAGCGGTTGGCCCGGCACCGGATCGGGCGCACGGGCAAAACAGGAATGAGGACCGGTAAGGCGCCGCCCCTTTTGACAGGAGCCGGGGCAAACGACCTTGGCGAACTCTCATTGTTTTTATTGGCCGGGTCGAGGACCAGCGGCGGGCTCACGTTACGAACGCAGGATCGTCGTTTCAATTCGACAATCATCGATTTGTTCGGTAATCGAACGCTTTGATAGGAAGCTTACTTTCCTGTCCGCGATGCAGGACAGTCCCCAAGCCACGCATGAGGATGGCTGCAAGCTGGTATCCACGCCTTAGTGGAACAGACGCGTACTCAACTCCTTGCTGGCTTCGAGCAGCACCGGCAGGAAGCGGCTTTCCAGCTCCTGGCGCGAGGTACGGCCGACATGGGTGCCCACATTCAAGGCCGCCAGCACCTGGCCTGCCGAGTCCTTCAGCGGTACGGCGACGGAACGCAGGCCGACTTCCAGTTCCTGGTCGATGACCACCCAGCCCTGCTTGCGAATCTCGTCGATATTGGCGCGCAACCCCTCGGGGGTATGCAGGGTGCGGCTGGTCTTGACCTGCAGTTCGGCGTGTTCGAGGTAGTCGTCCAGCGCGGCGTCATCCAGCGCGGCCAAGAGAATCCGGCCCATGGAGGTGCAGTAGGCCGGCAGCCGGCTGCCGACGCTGAGATCGACCGAAATCAGGCGGTTGGGCGTCGCCGAACGAGCGATGTAGAGAATCTCCTCGCCCTCCAGGGTGGCCATCGAACAGGCCTCGTGCAATTGCTCGCTGATACGGTCGAGGATTGGCTGGGCGGTGACCGCCAAGGGCGTCGACGACAGGTAGGCATGCCCCAGGGTCAGCACCTTGGGCAGCAGCGAATAGGTACGCCCATCGGTGGTGACGTAGCCCAGATTCATCAGCGTATGCAGGCAACGGCGCACGGCGGCACGCGGGATTTCCGTACGGTGGCTGATCTGTGCGATGGTCAGGTGGCGCTTGCGCTCCTGGAACGCATGGATGACCGCCAACCCCCGGGCCAGCGAGGTCATGAAGTTGGGATCGCCGGCAAACGCCTCGATCCGCTTGGCCGGCGAAGCCACGATGGGCGGCGCCAGGGTCGGTAGGTGTACGCGGGTTTCGTCGTTCATTGTTATTGCTCTGCGACCTTATCAGGCGGCCGATTATCGAACCAAAGTTCGATAATCGCAAACCCGGGCCTGTTCCCGTGTCGTCAGGTTCTCAGCCTTTCTGCAAGGTCGCCTCGGCGATGTCCAGCTCACGCAGGATTTCGCTGACCACGTCGTCGTCGACCTGGTGCTGGTTACGCAGCCGATACAGTTCCAGGCGCTGGGCCCGCAGCGCCTGCAGGCGCAGACGCTGCTCCAGCGCATTGACTTCGAGCCAGTGCCGGCGCGACTCGGCCGAGTCGGTGTTGCTCAGCAGTTGGCGATACTCGGCCATGATGCGTGCCTTGACCTCCGCGCCCATGGCCGCTTCCTCGGCGTTCTCGGAGCGCTCTTCCTGTTCTTCGAGTTTGCGGATCGCCGCCTCTGCCGTTTTGTTCCAGCATTGACGCCGCTCGCGCTCGCGCAACTCGTCGCTGTCCTGCGGCAGGCCCTTGAGCAGCGAAGGCAGGCCGAAACTGGCGGCCAGCAGCGACAGCAGGATCACCCCGGCGGCAATGAAGATCAGCACTTCACGCTGGGGAAACGCTTCGCCATCGCTGATCAGCAGCGGCAAGGACAGCACGCCTGCCAGGGTCACCGCACCGCGCACACCGGCCAGCGACAGCACCAGGCTGACCCGCCATTGCGTACGCCCGCTGAAGCTGCTCGGCTGGCCACGCCAGCGCCGCACGAACAGGGAGACACGCCAGTACAGGCTCATCCAGATAAAGCGCAGCAGCATCAGCATGGCGAACACTGCCAGCACATCGAACCCCAGGCGCACGGCTTCGTTGACGTTACCGACCGCCGCCTTGACGATGTCCGGCAATTGCAGCCCCAGCAGCAGGAAGATCAAGCCGTTGAAGGTGAACTCCAGCATCGCCCAGACGCTATGACTGAGCAGGCGTGTAGAGGTTTGTCGCGGCAACAGGTCGAGGCGGCTCTGCATCATCCCCGCCGCTACCGCGGAAAGAATCCCGGACAGGCCCAGGTGCTCGGCCAGGACATAGGCGGCGAACGGCAGCAGCAACATGAACACCAGGTGCGTGGCCGGATCGTCCCAGCCGCGGCCGATCATCCAGCCGCGCAAGGTGCCGAGCAGGCGGCTCAGCAAGATGCCGACCAGCAGGCCGCCAAGGGCAACCAGGACGAACTGCAGGCTCGCCTCGCCCAGGGAAAACACGCCGGTCATCGCCGCCGCCACGGCGAACTTGAAGGCCACCAGGCCGGAGGCATCGTTCATCAGCGCCTCGCCCTGGAGGATGTTCATCAAGGTTCGCGGCAGGCGGCCATGGGCAATCGCCGCCACCGCCACGGCGTCGGTCGGCGAAAGCACCGCCGCCAGGGCGAACGCCACGGCCAGTGGCACTTCGGGCAACAGCCAGTGAATGAACCAGCCGGCACCGAGGACGGTGAACAGCACCAGGCCGAAGGCCAGCATCAGGATGGGCGTGCGCAGCTTGCGAAACTGGCCCTTGGGCATCCGCCAGCCGTCGACGAACAGCAGCGGCGGAATGAACAGCAACATGAACAGCTCGGGGTCCAGGCGCACGTGCAGCCCCAGAATCGGCAGCGCCAACAGGGCGCCGACGGCGATCTGGATCAATGGCAGGGGCAACGGCATGAGCTGCGCGAGCAAACGGGTACCGCCCACCACGAGCAGCATGATCAGAATGGTATGGAGAATCTGCATGGCACGACAAAAAGACAAGCGAGTGATTGATCGGCGATGGTCCTTGCCTGAACAGTCAGGAACGACCGCGACCAGCATCGCAGACCTGCCGGCATGACGGAAGCTATACTTGCGTACCCTGTCGCACTGCGTGGCAGTTTTTCTCCCAGCCCTATAAGGACCGTTCATGGCACAGCTCAAACATTGGTTGTTCATTTTCACCGCCGCCCTGCTGCTCTGCGCCTGCTCATCCAGCGACAAGCCCGAAGCCGTGGCCAAGGATTTTCTCAAGGCCGCCTACTCCAATGACCTGGATACCGTGCTCAAGCTCATCAACATGCCCGACAAGGACAAGCCCGGCGTCGAAGACGTGGTCCGTGGCAAGCTGAAAGCCGCCCTGACGAAGAGCGCCGAGCAGGTCAAGGCACTCGATGGCATCGACAAGATCGAAGTCGCCGATGCGACCTACAACGACGACAAGAGCATCGCCTCGGTCCAGGCGACCATCACCTTCAACAAGGATGGCGCACCACCGAAACAGGAACGCGTGCGCCTGATCAAGGTCGACGACGCGTGGAAGGTTGGCCTCTGACGCGTCGCGGCCATTGCCTTTGGCGCCCCGGAAACTGCGTTGGCTCCACGCCTGCGCAGTGCTCCTGGTTTTCAGTGTCGCGGGCTACGCCTGGCATCGGCAGGAGGTCCGCCAGCCCTTGCCTGCCGTCGACCTGGGCAGGCTGCCGCCCATGGCCACGGGCGACTGGCTGTTTCGCCGGGGCACCTCGACCGACAGCCTGTTCGTGCGCCAGGTCGGCGGCGGCGACTACTCGCATATCGGCATGGTGGTAGCGGTCGCCCCCAGGGTGATGGTCATCCACGCGACAACCGACGACGACCCACGGCACCTCGACCAGGTCCTGCTCAGCAGCCTCGACGAATTCCTCCAGCCGGAACTGGCCCAGCATTTCGCCGTGGCCCGGCCGACCTTCCTCACCCCCGAACAGAACCGCCGGATCGCCGCCCAGTTGCTCGCCAGTCGCGGCCAGCCCTTCGTCCTGGATGCGCGTAACCAGCCGCACCTGTACTGCACCACCCTGCTCGCCACAGCGATCCGTGCGCAGTTGCCGTCATTCGAGCCCGCCTGGACACGCCTCGACGCACCGCTATTCCATGGCGACTACCTGTTTCCCAAGGCCTTCGCCGAATATCCGGGCATCGAGTGGGTTTATCGGCATTGAGGCGAGGCAGTTACAAACAACAAACGGCTCGGAACGTCCGGCTGCCCGCTTAGAACTTGTTCACGATCTGCTGCGCGTCGGCTAAACGGCGTTGAAAACGGCTTCGGCATGCTCATTTACAGCACGTAAACTCCGCTGCCTCAGCCGTTTTCGCCACCGTTTATCTCTAGCTCGCGAGATCGTGAACAGGTTCTTAGAAATCCAGGCGCTCAGCCGTGTCGGCCGGATAGTGCTGCTCGCGCGCTTCGCGGGCAGCCGCGCGTAGCCGCGCATCCTCGTCGAGCGCCTGCTGGCGTTCCTGTTCGAGAATCTGGGCGGGCGAGACCAGCGTGACTTCACCCTCGAAAGCCGTCTCCGGCTCGGGCTGGGCAGCGTTGGCCTCCCAGAAGGCGGTGGAACGGGCGCGCTGATTGTCGACGCGTTGATCCTCGATCCCCGTGAACGCCCAGTACACGGAAGTGGCAAAACCGGCTCCGAGGACGAATGCCAGCAACACGTAGGTCCGAACCCTGCGTGCGACGGGGCGTTCCCCCGCTCGCACGACGCGCTGCGCATACCACTTGTTCGCCATAGGCCTTTACCTGATCCCACTGCAGAAAACACAGCCGCCATTGTGCCTCAACACGTATCAATTTTTCGTTAAAAAGTGATGCCGGCCAGCGACGGATTACCGCGCCCATGGACAACGCACCCATCGATCAATCGCCTTCTTCCGATGAAATGACATTTTGATATCAAGATAATGATTGATAACAATTCTCATTATGTTTAATAATTCTTAACCCTCTTTTTTCCCTGACGCCTGCTAAAACAGCCGGCGTCCTCCGCCATTCCCAAACGCCAAGGATCAGCAAAATGCGTGTGCTGGTAGTCGAAGATGATCCCTCCGTCAGTCACTGGCTCGGCAGCAAGCTGCACGCCAGCGGCCATAACTATCGCCTGACCGATAACGGCGAGGGGGCTCTGCACATGATCGAACAGGAAGTGTTCGACGTCGTGATTCTCGACCGGGTGATCCCGAAGATAGACGGCATCGAGGTGCTTTCACGTCTCAGCGGCAAGCCGCGCCCACCGATCCTGATTCTCTCGGCCAACGACCAGACCGCCGACCGCGTCGAGGGCCTGCGCGCCGGCGCCGACGACTACCTGGGCAAACCGTTCGACTTCACCGAGCTGCTGCTGCGCCTGGAGATTCTCGCCAAGCGCCACCAGAAGAGCGCCCCGGACGAAGTCCTGCAGATCGAAGACCTGTCCATCGACCTGGCTCGCCGCACCGTGACACGCGGCCAGCAACGCATCGACCTGACCGACAAGGAGTTCAAGCTGCTGCAGGTGCTCGCCGAGCACCATGGCCAGACCGTGACCCGCAGCATGCTGCTCGAACGCGTATGGGGTTATCACTTCGACCCGCAGACCAACCTGATCGACGTGCACCTGTCGAAGCTGCGCACCAAGATCGACAAGGGTTTCGACCGCCAGTTGATCCGCACGCTACGGGCCATAGGTTACGTGCTTGGTTAACCTCTACAGCCTGCGAATGCTGCTCAAGACCAGCAACTTCCGCCAAGCCGCGACCATCGCCTTCATCTGCCTGCTCATCGCCCTGCTCTCCATCGTCTTCAGCAACCGCCTGCTGGAACTGATCATGCGCAGCCATGTGCGCGACATGATCCTCAACGACGTGCGCGCCCAGCAGATGTACGACCGCCTGCTCAGCAGCGAGCGCGTGGTCAACGAGCTGAAGTACCGCGAACCGTTCGAGAACCGCAAGGAACGCCATCCCATCGTGATCGACCCGCAGGGCGAACCGCTGTGGGGCGACGCCTACCTGCTGCCCGAACTGAACTGCCTGGAGAACTGCACCAGCAACTGGCGCCATGCCTCGATGACGGACGCCCGCGGCAACCAGACGGAAATCCTCGGCCTGTTGGTGCCGCTGGCCGACGGCGGCCATTACTTCAGCGCCTACGACCTGCGACCGATGCTGGAAAGGACGCGGATCATCCCGCTGATCGCCGGCGCCAGCCTGCTGCTGGTGCTGCTGTCGATCCTGCTCACCAGCCTGCCGTTCAGCCGGCGCAACCTGCTGCGGATCAACCGCATCCGCGATGCCCTGGCGCAATACGCCAGCGGTAACCATCGGGTGCGCATCCTGGTCGATCGCCATGGCGACGAGTTCGACCAGCTCGGCAACGAGATCAACCACAGCCTGCAACGCATCGACCGGCTGATGGAGGAGGTGAAGACCGTCACCAGCCACATCGCCCACGAACTGCGCACACCGCTGACGCGCCTGCAGAGCCGGCTGCTCAATGCCGCCGACCAGCTCAACGGCGATGCCCGTGACGAGATCCTCCAGGCGGTCAAGGACAGCGAGCGCATCCAGAGCCTGTTCCGCGCGGTGATGCGTGTCGGCGAAGTGGAAACCGGACGCTGCGCGCACCAGTTCGAGAGCGTGCCAGCCCGTGCCCTGCTGGAGGACGTCAGGGAGTACTACCTGCCCCTCGCCGAAGAACGCGACTGCCCGCTGCAAGTGGTCTGCACCGACGACTACCGCATCTATGGCGACCGCTCGCTGCTGTTCCAGGCCCTCGCCAACCTGCTCGACAACGCCCTCAAGTACGCACCGCGCGGCAGCGCCATCGAACTGACGGCCTGCAACCGGGGCGGCTGGCAGACCCTGGCCATCGCCGACCGTGGGCGCGGCATTCCCAAGGAACTCAACCACAAGGCGATGGAGCGTTTCCAGCGCCTGGACACCAGCGGCAACATCCCCGGCAACGGCCTGGGCCTGACCCTCACCCGGGCCATCTGCGACTTGCATGGCGGCAACCTGCAACTGACCGACAACAGCCCCGGGCTACTGGCCATCCTGCAGTTGCGCACCCTCTCCCAGGACGCCTCGGCCCTGCTTCCTTAAGCATTCTTAATGAAGCCGTCCTTGTTTCACAATTGAGAACAAATCTTAATATCACCGCCTTCGCACAGCGCCCCAGGCGCGTGCCTTTTCATTCTCCAAGGGAGCCAGCCATGTCCACGCGCCTCAAGCAATTCCTCGCCGACGAGAGCGGCGTCACCGCCATCGAATACGGCATTCTCGCCGCCGCCATGGCCGCCGCCATCGGTGTGATCTTCGGTTCCGACGGCGTCTTCGTCACCGCGCTGAAGGAGCGTTTCTCGTCCATCGCCGACCAGATCACCAACACCAACAACCCTGGCTCCACCAACTGATCCGGCAGGTGGAACGCGGCATGGACAGCACATTCTCAGCCCTGGTGATGATCCCGGCGATGCTCTGGGTGATGGCCTCGGACCTGCTCTACCGCCGCATCCACAATCTGCTGGTGCTGGTGCTGCTGGCGCTGTGGCTGACCCTGCCGCTTTCCGCGCTACTGGGCTTCGGCCCCTGGTCGGGCCTGGATGCACGCGGCGTACTGGGCCAGTCGCTCAGTGGCCTGGCCGGCGGCGCCCTGGTGTTGCTGGTCGGCTATGGCCTGTTCTGCCTGGGCCGCGTCGGCGCCGGTGACGTCAAGCTGGTTGCGGTGGCCTGCCTGTGGGTCGGCCCGGACAAGCAGATGAGTTTTCTCATCGTCACCTCCCTGGCCGGCGGCCTGCTCGCCCTTGGCCTGCCGATGCTGAACCAGATCGAGCGAGTCATCGCTCAATGCGTACAACGCCTGGGAGTCACCTGGCCACGCCTGGGCATCCCGACCCCAACCGTGCTTACCGAACAGCGTCCGCAGGGGATTCCCTACGGCCTGGCCATCGCGATAGGCGCCTTCTATACCCTCCTTCTGCCGACACACTGACTCGCCATGAAAACCCCATCCGTTCTTCTCCTGGCAGGCACGTTGCTTGTCGCAGGCAGTGCCGCCCTGCTGGCGCGAGCCCTGCTCAAGCCGGCGCCCGCCCCCGTTGTCCAGCAGGTCGCGCCACCCGTTGAAAAAGCCCCGCGCCAGGCCATCCTGGTCGCTGCCCGCGATATCCAGCCGGGCGAATTCATCGACACCGCCGCCGTGCACTGGCAGGAAACCGACGAAGAGCATTCGCCGCTGCTCTATTTCCTCAAGAGCCAGGACGAGGTTTCCGTGGTCCTCGGCGCCACCGTGCGCCAGGCCCTGGCCAAGGGTCAGGCCCTGACCAGCAACCTGGTGGTACGCCCTGGCCAGCCGGGCTTCATCGCCGCCGTCCTGAAACCCGGCATGCGCGCCATCTCGGTGCCGACCAGTGCCGTGGCGAGCAACTCCGGCCTGGTCTCCACCGGCGACCGGGTCGATGTGATCCTCAGCCTCGACCGCGAGAAAGAGAACACCGGCAAGAGCACCAGCGCCCCGCGCCTGGCCTCCCAGACCCTGCTGCACAACGTTCGCGTGCTGGCCCTGAACAATGTCGCCCACGGCGAGCTGACCGTGCGCGAAGACGAACCGGCCAATGGCAAGAAAACACGTCGCGAATACTCCAGCTACGAGACCGTGACCCTGGAAGTCTCGCCGAATCAGGCCGAACGCCTGGCCGTGGCCAAGGAAGTCGGCACCCTGCAACTGGTCCTGCTCGGTGCGCGCGAGCCCGATGACATCGAGGTCGACAGCGACCAAGGCGGCGTCACCACCCTGGCCCAAGCCACCAGCATCTACAACGGTCTAGGCTCGCCCGCCGCGACACCGCCGGCAGCCAAGCTCCAACTGTTCCGTGGCCCAGCGATCGAGGTACGGGACCTGTCCCACTGACCCAGCCGCTACCCTCCGACATTCCGGAAACCCAAGATCATGAAGTTCGTTCCCTCGAAAACGCTGCTTGCCCAGGCCTGTGCCTTGGGCGCAAGCCTACTGGTCTGCCCGGCATTCGCCGACGAGCAGGCGGACATCGACCAATGGCAGGAAAGCGACGTGCAGGTCGGTACGCCGTCGATACCGCCGCGTAAGCTGACCCAGGTTCGCGAAACCGAAGAAGTGCAGTTGCTGGTCAAGCAGGGCCGGCTGATCCAACTGCCGCGCGCCGCCGCCAACGTGCTGGTGGCCGACCCCAGCGTGGCCAGTTTCCAGATGCCCTCGCCAGGCAACGTCTTCGTTTTTGCCCAGAATGCCGGGACCACCACGCTCTATGCGATGGACGCCAACGATGACGTGATCGCCGCCATCCGCCTGGTGGCGACCCACGACCTCAGCGCCCTGAGCAAGCAGATCGCCAATGAAGTCCCCGGCTCGCGGGTCGAGTTCGGCCCCTCCTCCGGCAATGGCCTGATCGTGCGCGGCACGGTGAAAACGCCGCAGCAGGCCAAGCAGGTCATCGATAGCGTCAAGGCCTACCTAGGCGCCAGCGATACCGCCACTGGCGGCGGTGGTGGTGGCGGCGGCGGAGGTGCTCCTGGCGGTGGCAGCCAGGCACCACGGGTGATCAACCAGTTGAAGGTCGAACTGTCGTCGCAGATCAACATCAGCGTGCGTATCGTCGAGGTCTCGCGCAGCCTGACCAACACTCTCGGCTTGAACTGGGAAGTCGCGCTCAAGGACGGCAACTACTTCTTCCGCAATGGCACCAGCCTG
Source organism: Pseudomonas sp. LRF_L74 (assembly GCF_965644255.1). Classification (NCBI taxonomy): domain Bacteria; kingdom Pseudomonadati; phylum Pseudomonadota; class Gammaproteobacteria; order Pseudomonadales; family Pseudomonadaceae; genus Pseudomonas; species Pseudomonas sp. LRF_L74. The sequence continues at coordinate 53,765 of NZ_CBFFRH010000010.1, forward strand.
TTCGACGCGACCACCGGCGCGTTCTCCGGCAGCACGGTGACCAACGCCGTCGCTGGCGGCTCCCACACCCTTGGCTCGAGCACCGTCGCCGGCCTGCTCACCGCCCTGTCGGAAGATGGCCTGGCCACCGTGCTGGCGGAACCGAACCTGACCGCCATGTCCGGCGAGACCGCTGGTTTCGCGGCGGGCGGCGAGGTGCCGATCGTGATCACCACCAACAACAACGTGACCATCGACTACAAGCAGTACGGCGTGATCATGCGCATGACCCCGACCCTGCTGTCGCCGAACCGCATCAGCCTGCACGTGGCCCCGGAAGTCAGCGACCTCTCCGACGAGGGTTCGGTGACCCTGGATGGCAACGTGATCCCGGCGTTCAAGGTGCGCCGCGCCGATACCACCGTGGAGCTGGCCAGCGGCCAGAGCTTCGCCCTCGCCGGCATGCTGCGCAGCAACATCGACCAGACGGTCACCGGCGTTCCAGGCCTGAAGAGCATCCCCGGCGTGGGCCGCCTGTTCGAGACCGAGGCCAGCGAACAACAGGACACCGAACTGGTGATCATCGCCACCGCCTACGTGGTCGAGCCCACGGCGCCTGGCGACCTGCAGGCACCGGGTCGCGGCATTCGCGCCCTGGACAGCCAGACTCCCGCCCAGGCTTCCGCCGGCTACCTGTACTGATCGAGGTGACGACCATGCCCCGCAAGCCCCTGTTTTCACTCCTGGCCCTCAGCCTCTTGCTGACAGGCTGCGACCGCCATATCAACAGCATGCGCGAGAGCCGCTTTGCCCCCTACCCCCAGGCCGAGGCGCCGAGCGTCACGCCGTCGGCGCTGGTCGCCTCGTTGCAGGCCTCCGGCAGCGGCAGCCTCACCGCCGACTCCCTGGCCAACCTCAACAGCCTGCTGCACGCCCAGGGCCGCCTGTCGAAACAGACCCTGACCCTGCAACCCTACACCCCGTCCGGCGAGCGCATCGCCCAGCGCCTGGCCAGCGTGCTGCGTGAACGCGGCGCGCTGTCCAGCCAGGTGATCGTCATGCCCGCGCGCCTGGAAGGCGCCAAGGAAGGTTGGGACCTGCAAGTGGTGTCCGAGGCCCTGGTGGTCAAGGTGCCGGACTGCGCCATTGCCGAAGCCAACGTCTGGACGGTCAAGCCCTACCAGGCGGTCGGCCCGCTGGGCTGCGCGAACCGCGCCAACCTCGCGCAAATGGTGGCCGATCCACGCGACCTGATGCGTCCGCAGACCCTGGACGCCGGCGACGGCAACGCAGCGGTGAACGCTGTCGGCCGCTACTACGACGACGAAGTCCGCGAGTTGCTCGACATCGACTTCCAGGAATGACGGCGTACGGAGACCGACATGAACGACACTGCATCCACCTCAGTTGAAATCGCCAGCCGCCAGGACGAACTGATGCTGTTCGCCGCCAGCGCCGACGACGCTCGCCGCTTCGGCGAGCAACTCGTGCGCCTTGGCCACGCCGCCAGCCAATCCCGCCCCGGCGGGGTCGCCGCGGCCATCGCCTGGAGCCAGGGCAATCCGCCCCCCAGTGTGCTGGTGGTGGACATCGACGATGACCCGTTGCCCCTGCAATCGCTCACCGAACTGGGCGAAGTCTGCGACCCGGCCTGCCGCATCGTCGTCACCGGCAGCAAGCAGGACATCGACCTGTACCGCAACCTGCTGCACAGCGGCGTGTTCGACTACCTGGCCAAGCCGGTGCCGCTCGACCTGCTGGCCAGCACCCTGAACCGCGCCCGTGGCGCCGACCATGAACAGCCCCTGGGCGTACGCAGCGGCCGCACCATCGCCGTGGTCGGTGCCTCCGGCGGCTGCGGCGTGAGTACGGTAGCGGCCGGCCTGGCCCTGCTGCTGTCCGAGCAACGCCACACCGCCACCGCCCTGGTCGACTTCGACCGCAGCAAAGGCGATCAATCGCTGCTGCTCGGCCATGACGGCGATGCCGGCCTGGCTGCCGCCCTGGCCAACAACGAGATCGACAACCGTTTCCTGCAGCGGGCCATGGCGCGCATCAACGAGCGCCTGCACCTGCTGGCCCAGGCCACGCAATTGCGCCCCGACGCATCGTTCGCCACCGACCATCTGCTCGACCTCGGCGGCAACCTGTGCCGCCTGTTCAACCAGGTGATCTGGGACCTGCCCGCCGGCCTGCCCCACGGCGCCCTGGACGTGCTGGCCCATGCCCAGACCCGCGTCCTGCTCACCGACCTGAGCGTGCAGGACGCGCGCAACCTGCACCGCCTGCTGCGTGAGATCGGCGACGAGAGCGAAGGCCAGCGCCTGCTGCTGGTGGCCAACGCTTCGCGCGGCAACCAGGCCGGCCCGGTCGAGCGCGCCCAGTTCGAGGACTTCGTCGAGCGCCGCATCGACCTGTTCCTGCCGCATGCCGGCCAGGCCCTTGGCGCCAGCCTGCTCAGCGGCCCGCTGCGCCTCGGCGCAGCCCCCGCGTTCCAGGCTGCGCTGCTGGAGTTGGCCGACCTGGCCAGCGGCCATTCGCCACGCAAGAGCGTTCAGCCAGCCGACAGCTTCATCGGCCGCCTGAAAGGTGCCTTGCGCCGTACCGGCAACCTCGCCTGACCCTGGAGAGCCGCGATGATCATCCGCCACGCGCAAAAAACCAGCACCCGCCCGGCCCCCGCTGCGCCAGCCAGCGACAGCCAGGAAATCCGCGCCACCAGCGTGCAACGTACGCTGCAGAACAAACCGCAGGACAGCCTCGGCGCGCAGAACCGGCGACTGATCCGCGGCTACCTGTACGACCAGATCGACCCGCTCAAGGCCGCGGCCATGGGCCGCGACAAGCTGCGCGGGCAGATCGAATCGCTGATCCGCAAGATCTGCGACGAGAACCGCCTGCAACTCTCCCGCCAGGAAGAGGAAACCATCGCCGAGGAAATGCTCAACGAGATGGTCGGCATCGGCCCCATCGAGCCGCTGCTGGCCGATGACTCGGTGAACGACATCCTGGTCAACGGTGCCGGGCAGATCTTCGTCGAGCGCTACGGCAAGCTGGAGCTGTCGCCGATCACCTTCGTCGACGAAGAGCACGTGTTCAACACCGCCCAGCGCATCGCCGCCGCGGTGGGCCGGCGCATCGACGAGAGCCACCCGATGGTCGATGCGCGCCTGGCCGATGGCAGCCGGGTCAACGTCATCACCTTCCCGCTGGCCATCGACGGCACCACCATCTCGATCCGCAAGTTCATGCGCCGCAACATGTCCCTGGACCTCCTCGCCGAACGCGGCGCGTTGTCGCCGGACATGGCCGAGGTGCTGCGCCGGGCCATGCTGGCCAAGCTCAACGTGGTGGTCTCGGGCGGCACCGGCGCGGGCAAGACCACCCTGCTCAACGCGCTGTCGCAGAACATCAGCAACGAAGACCGCATCATCACCATCGAAGACGCCGCCGAACTGCAACTGCAGCAAATCCACGTGGTACGCCTGGAAACCCGCCCGGTCAGCGCCGAAGGCACCGGCAAGGTCGACCAGCGCGACCTGGTGCGCAACGCCCTGCGCATGCGCCCCGACCGCATCATCCTCGGCGAGGTGCGCGGCGGCGAGAGCTTCGACATGCTGCAGGCGATGAACACCGGCCACGACGGCTCGCTGTGTACGGTCCATGCCAACACCCCGCGCGACGCCATCATGCGCCTGGAGAACATGGTGATGATGGCCGGCATGCAGTTGCCGCTGGAAGCCATTCGCCGGCAGATCGCCAGCGCGGTCAACCTGATCGTGCAGGTCGAGCGCATGCGCGACGGCGCGCGGCGCATCGTCTCGATCACCGAGGTCTGCGGCATGGAGAACGACGTGATCCAGACCCAGGAGCTGTATGGCTTCAAGACCAGCAGCGTCGATGCCCAGGGCCGCCTGGTCGGCCAGTTCGTCGCCAGTGGCCAGCGGCCGCAGTTCTACACCGCCCACGCCCATCTGTTCGAAGGCATGCTCTGATGGACGCCGTACTCGATCTGCTCACGCTGTTGGTGTTCGCCGCGGTGGTGCTCGCCGTGCTGGCGGCGCGCAGCTTCAGCTCGCGCGGCAAGCAGGACAAGCTCATCGTCGAACGCCTGCAGGGCCTCAAGAGCCACCTCGCCGGAGAAAGCGGCGCGGCCAATGTCGATGCCATGGCCCAGGCCGAAGGCATCCTGCGTGAGATGGAACAGGCACCCGGCGCCGACCTGCCGCTGGTCGGCAAGCACCTCGCCCGGCTGTGGATGGACCTGACCCTGCTCGGCTGGCGCAAGAGCCTGCGCACCCGCGTGATCCTCATGGGCCTGGCCAGCGTGATGATCGGCACCCTGCTGGGTCGCGAAACCCCGCTGCCGCTGCTGATCGGCACGCTGATCGCGCTGCTGGCCTTCGTCGTCATCGCCACCGTGACGTTCCGCAGCGCCCAGGCCAGGCACCTGCGCGAACTGAAGCTGAGCCTGCCGGAAGCCATCGACGCGATCACCCGCACCGCTCGCGCCGGCGTGCCGGTGAGCAACGCCTTCGCCCTGGTCGCGCCGAACCTGCCGGGCCCGCTGGCGGTGGAGTTCGCCCTGATCGACACCTGGCTGCGCCTCGGCGTGCCGCTGCGCCAGGCCATGCAGGACTCGGCCAGGCGCGTGCCGCTCAACGAATACCGGTTCTTCGCGGTGATCCTGATCATCAACCAGGAAGCCGGTGGCCGCCTCGGCGAGACCCTGGACCGCCTGGCCAGCACCCTGCGCGAGCGCCAGGAGCTGCACCTGAAGATCCAGGCCAAGACCTCCGAGGCACGCGCCTCGGCCAAGATCGTCGCGTCACTGGTGCCGCTGGCGCTCGGCTACATGTACCTGAACTCGCCGAAGGACTTCCATTTCCTGCTCAACGATCCGACCGGCAACAACGTGCTGTTCTATGCCTTCGGCAGTGTCGCCCTGGGCCTGACGATCACCCACCAGATGGTCAAGAGGGTGTCATGACCAGCCTATTCGACGACTCCCAGTTCCTCGGCGCCCTCGCCGTACTCAGCGCGGGGCTTGGCATGCTGCTGATCGGCCTGCATGCACGCAAACGCCCCGCCACCCTGCGCGTGCGCCTCGGCCCGCGTGCCGTGGCCCTGGAAAAAGCACCGACCCAGGCCGACAGCATCCTGCGCGGCCAGGGCCTGCAACTGTCGCCGCGGCTGATGAAGATCCTGCTGCCCATCGCCCGTTTCGGCGACAGCCTGGCCGGCACCGACAGCGACCGCTACAAACTGCGCAAACTGCTGGCCCTGGCCGGCCTGCGCGGGCATGAGGCACTCGGCCTGCTGATGGCCGGCAAATATGCGCTGGGCATCGTGCTGGCGCTGGTCGTGCTGTTCGGCGTGCTGGAACCGGCCTCGCGCTTCGGCCTCAATGGCCTGGCCGGCGGCCTGATCGCGCTGTTCGTCGGCACCACCTTGCCCGAGCTGTGGCTCAAGGTGCGTGGCGGCAAGCGTGGCGGTCGCCTGGCGCGCAGCCTGCCGGACGCCCTCGACCTGATGGTGATCTGCGCCGAAGCCGGCCTGCCATTGGGGCGGGTACTGCAAGTGGTGTCGAAAGAGCTGGCGTTGTCCGCTCCGGAGATGGCCGACGAACTGCGCTACACCTTCGCCGAACTGCAGATTCTCAGCGACCGCCCGCGCGCCCTGCTCAACCTTGCCGAACGCACCGGGGTCAGCGGCATCGAGAGCATGGTCGCCACCCTGATCCAGGCCGAACGCTACGGCACGCCACTGTCCCAGGCGCTGCGGACGATTTCCGAAGAAAGCCGCAAGGCGCTGATCCTCAGCCTCGAAGAGCGCGCCGGCAAACTGCCCGCGCAGCTCAGCGTGCCCCTGATGACCCTGATCCTGCCCCCCATCGTGGCGATGATGGGCGCACCCGCCATGGTGCGCATCATCCGCCTGCTCAGCCAATGAACGAGACGCCAGCATGCCCCTTTCCCGTATCGCCCTGTTCCTGACCGCCATGACCCTGGCCGGCTGCGCCAGCAGCCCCCTGCCCTGGGCATCGACCACCAGCCCGGCACCGAGCGGCAAGGAAGCCAAGGAAGCCCTGCGCCTGGCCCATACCCTGCGCGACAACCAGCGCATGCAGGCGGCCTACGAGGTCTATTCACGCATGGATCAGCGCCAGCAATTGCACGGCAGCTACCTGCTGGAATACGCCAGCGTCGCCTCGACCGTGCGCCCCGGCGCCGAAGTGCTGGGCCTGTACGAGCGAGCGCGCAAGGATCTTGGCGGCGACCTGCAACGGATTGCCCCGGCCCAGCGCCTGGCCTTGTGCAACGGCAGCGGCCGCGCGCGCCTGGCGCTGGGCCAGGCCAGCCAGGCCGAGCGTGACTTCCGCTGCGCCCTGGAGGCCGAGCCGAATGCGACCCAGGCACTCAATGGCCTGGGCGTCGCCCTCGACCTGCAAGGCAAGCCAGAGGAAGCCCGTGCGCAATTCGAAAAAGCCATGGAAATCGACCCTGGCAACAACGCGGCACTCAACAACCTGGCCCTGGCCTGGCTCGCCAGTGGCGACAGCGGCCGCGCCATCGGCCTGCTCAACCAGGCACGCAACAATGGCGACGCCTCGCTACAGTTGAACCTGGCCCTGGCCTACGTCCTGCAAGGGCACGACGACACCGCGCACAACCTGTTGCTGGAATCGGCCACGCCCGAATACGCGGACAAGATCCTCGCCCAGTTCCAGTCGGCCCGCGACCGCGTCGCCAAGGGCATGCCGCTGAGCAGCGAACTGCTGGCCGCCAGCCTGCGCCCGCTGGCCCTGAACGAGCAGGACTGAGATGCAGGCGAATTCCCCGAATGCCTGGCTGCGCGACCAGCGTGGCGTCACCGCCGTGGAAACGGCGCTGATCCTGCCGGTCCTGCTGTTCGGCATCATGATGCTCTTCGAGCTGGCGCGCATCGCCCTGATGATCGGCATCGGCAACCTCGCCCTGGAACGCGCGCTGCAGGACTTCCGCCAGGACCGCTCCTTCTACGCCCAGGGCACCGCCGAATTGCAGACGGCCATCGAAGACCGCCTGGTGGAGTCCTCGTACGGTTTTCTCAACGACGAGAACTTCGTCGTCGACGTGCTCGCCTTCGACAACCTGCGCCAGTTCGGCGGCGGTACTGCCGACGAGGACGAAGATGCCAAGGACCACTCGCCGCCGATCCTCAGCGTCACCGTCGACCTGACCCAGCAATTCATGACGCCCCTGCCAGCGCTGTTCGGCCTGGGCGACGGCTTCCAGTACCAGTACCGCCACCTGCTGGGCAACCTGATCAGCGAAACCGAAGAGGACGACGACGAATGAACCGCTTCGACGGACGGCAGCGTGGCAACGCCCTGGTCGAGTTCGCCCTGCTCCTGCCCTTGCTGATCGGCATCGCCCTGGTCAGCACCGACCTGTACAACGTCAGCCAGGCACGCGCCTACCTGGAACAGTCGGCACACAACATCGCCTCGGTCCTGGCGCAGCAGAACAAGCTCGACGAGAACGGCCTGCAAGCCCTGATCGACCAGGCCGCCTCGCCAGACATCCTCGGCAACTACGAGCTGGTCATCAGCAAGGTCTCCATCGACCGCAGCATGACCTGGAACCCGCTCTACCGCGGCAGCCTCGAAGGCCTCTGCCCCAGCTACTCGCAACAAAGACGCTACATCGGCGAGTTGCCCGAAGAGCAGGAAAGCCAGGACGACGATGACGAGGAAAGCACCAGCACGGCCTCGATCATGGTCGTGCAACTGTGCCGCAGCAGTAACGACCTGGCCCTGACCAGCGGCCTGCTGGCCGACAAGGACCTGCACGCCATCGCCTTCAGCCGCATGGCCTACGACGCCCCTGAACTGGACGAGAAGCTCACCGAGGAAACCGGCCTGGAAGAGGACTGAGCAGGCATCATGAAGGCTTCTTAACTTGCCCTGCGCATGACCCCGTCCTACTGTTGCCCGTCCCTCCGAACGAGCTCTCTACGATGCCCTCGCGTGCCCAGTCCAGACGCCGCCCCGCCTCTCGTGCCCGCCTTGCGCGCATGGCGGTCGCCCGACAGGAGCGCCCGCTCATCGTCAACAGCGACAGGCCCCAACTGACGCCACCGACCCGTGGTTTCAAGCGCCTGGCCTACCTGGCCCTGGCGTACGCGAGCCTGGGCTGCGCCATTCTCGGCATCATCCTGCCCGGCCTGCCCGCCACCGAATTCATTCTGCTCAGCGCCTGGGCGGCGACCAAGAGCTCGCCACGCCTGAGCCATTGGCTGCATAACCACAAACTATTCGGCCCGCCCTTACGCAACTGGCGCGACGGTCGCCTGATCAGCCGCAAGAGCAAACTGCTGGCCAGCATGAGCATGAGCCTGTGCCTGGCCATCCTGATCTGGCATCAGCCGCCGCTCTGGGTGCTGCTCTGCGCGGCAGGCGGCATGGGCTGCGGTGCGCTGTGGATCTGGTCGCGACCGGAAGCCAGGCCCCCCCGGGCTTAGAACTGACTTATTGACGCCACGATGAGCGCAGGTCGTTTTTCAACGGCCTGCGGCGAAGGTATGCCGCTCGCCCTGAGCGCTTGCCTTAAGCATTCTTAATGAAGCGCTCATTGATCGATATTGGGAATTATTCCTATCTTTGCATCCCCACGATGCCGCCTGCCTGCAGGCGTTCACGGATAGAAAAGAAAGCCACCCATGATCGACCATTTCTCTCGCTCGCCGTCCCTCATTCGCGCCAGACAGCAGCGCGGCAGCATCGCGCCCTTCATGATCCTGGCCCTGAGTGGCGTCCTGCTGGCCACCGCCTATGCGCTGGATACCAGCCGCATGACCGACAGCGCGTCGCAGGTCAAACGCGCCACCGACGCCGCGGCCATGGCCGTGGGCAACGCCCGCCTGAGCAGCGGCGAGAAATCGCTGGATAAATTGAAAGTCATCGCCGAAGGCTACGTGCTCAACAACCTGGGCATGGACAGCAGCCTGGGCGAGCAGATCAGCCGCGAGAACATCACGCTCAGCGAATCCAGCGTATCCGTCGATGACCAGACACGCGTCCGTTACCGGGTCGACGTGGATTTCCATGCCGATCCTGAACTGCTCGGCGGCGCGCGCCAGGAACTGCAGGTGCATTCCACCGTAGAAGTGCTGCCGAGCGCCCTGGAAGTCGCCCTGGTCCTGCCCAACACCCTCAGCGAAGACGCCAGCAACCTGGCCGTGCTGCGCCGCCTCGGCAACGCCTTCGCCCAAGAGCTGATCAGCGACCGCGACGACGCCTGGCTGTCGCTGGTGCCCTACAGCCAGGCGGTCAGCGTCTACGATGCCGAGCATCCCACCCGCATCCGCCAGTGGGCGGCTTCCGGCGCGCTCAACCCGGTGGAACTGAGTTCGCTGTTCAGCAGCGGCTACGGCAGCCTGGCCGACCGGCGGATGCCCGATCGCCGCGCCAACCTGCTGTGCCTGTATCGGGGTCTGAACCAGGGCGAAAACTACTTCTGGGATCAGGCGCCAGCCGGGCAGTTCAACGTCTACTACCGCGCCGACCTGCCGGAGAATGACACCGTCTACGGCATCACGCCCTACACCATCAGTTGGGTCGGCCCCAACCCTACCTTTGGCCAGGCTTCCGGTGCCAACGACACACGCTACCTGATCGCCGACCGTGGCTGCCCCAGCGCGCCCCTGCTGCCGCTGACCAACGACCTGGACAAGATCGAAGAACGGCTGGACGCAATGTCCACCCGCTTCAACGTCAACTACGCCATCGCCATGGGCTGGGGCGCCATGGCCCTGGCCCCGGCCTTTCGCGGTTCGAGCGGCTGGGGCGCCGAGGACGATTTGCCCAAGGACTTCAAGGACGACGGCGGCGACAGCTACAAGGCCATCGTCATGCTGGTCAACTCCAGCGACCAGGACTGGTTCGACAGCGACGCCTACAACCGCTATGTCGGAGAGACGACCGATGGCTGCCCCAGCGATGGCAGCACATGCAGCAACGAGGCACTCATCACCCGTCGCTTCGCCAACCTCTGTAGCAGCCTGCGCGAGCGCGACGTGCGCGTGTTCCTGATCGTGGTCGGCAACGACGAATCCGAAGACTCCGACGACGATGACGGCAGCATGTCCGATGCCTCGGGCTTTCGCCGCATCGCTGGCGCCGGCCTGAGCAGCTGTGCCGTCGAATCCGACGACCTCACCTACTACAACGGCCGCGACTTCGCCGACGCCGAAGACCGTATCCAGGATCGCCTGGACAAGATCAACGAAGAACTGCTGCAAGCCAGCGCCTATGTCCGGCTGATCGAGTAACGACCGCCCCTTACGTCACCTTCTTCTCCATTCCGGGAAAACCGCCATGACCACTCGCAAACATCCGCAACGCTACGCCCGCGCCCTGGCCCTGGAACCGCGCATCCTGCTCGATGCCGCCGCCGTGGCAACAGCCGCCGAAGTGGTCACTGCCACCGACACCACGCCCGGCGTCACCGCCAGCGGCGTCGCCGCCACCATCAGCATCGACGATGCTTCCGGCCAGCAGAGCATCGACCTGTTCAGCAACGTCAGCGTCAGCCTCGACAGCAGCAGCGAGGAATTGACCGACCTGGTGATCACCGTGGACAGCAGCGGCGCCAACCAGGCACTGATCATCGACGGCAGCACCATCGCCCTGGTCACTACCAGCTACACCAGCACGACGGACAATGCCTACACCTATTCGGTCGCCGTCAGTGGCAACACCACCACCATTACCATCAGCATCGCCTCGTCGGAAACCGGCTACACCGCCGCCGCCACCGCCAGCCTGATCGACAGCATCGCCTACGCGACCCTGGACAATACGGTGGAAAGCGGCACCGTCAACGTCACCCTGAGCACCCTCAGCGACGACAACGACACGGCAACCCTGGACATCAGTTCCTCCATCAGCATCACCAGCACCATCAGCGTGGCCCCTACCCTGAGCGAAGAAAACACCCTGGAAGCCACGGAAAGCTTCAGCATCGACGATGCCGATGACGACACCCAGGTGGTCTACTCCAGCGACGGCAACTATGCCTACGTAGTCAGCAATGGCTCCCTCTCCGTATTCGAAGCGGACGACAGCGGCCGGCTGAGCCTGGTGCAGGAGTTGGTCGTCGACGACCTCGACCAGTTGCGCATTGGCGAGTTGGTGATCAGCCCGGATAACTCGACCCTCTACGTCTATGTCGTCACCGCGTCGGAAACGGTCAGCAACACGGCCAGCATCGTCCAGCTCAACATCGCCGACGACGGCACGGTCAGCTATGCCGCGACCACCTACATCAGCTACGCCGTGCAGTCCGGCGGCGGCCTGGCGATCTCCGACGACGGCCTGTACCTCTACGTCGGCACCTGGATCGACGGCACCCGGGTCTACAGCCTCGACAGCAGCACCGGCGCGCTGAGCGAAAGCTACACCCGGGTATCGACCAGCAACCGCAACAGCATCATCGCCACCAGCGGCGACTATGTTTACGTGGCCTACGGAAACGTCAGCGACCATACCCTGGTGGTCTACTCGCGCAACGATGACGGGTCACTGAGCGAGGTCACCAGCTACCTGTTCTCCAGCACCGGCGGCAGCGTGGATTTCAGCCTGGCGATCTCCGACGACGGCCAGTACCTTTACCTCGCCGACCCCTCGACCGACACGATCAGCGTCTACCAGTTCGACGGCAGCACCCTGACCCTCCTCGAAACGGCCACGCTCGCCAACGTCACCGACATCGCCCTGAGCGACGACGGCAGCCTGCTCTTCGCCTCCAGCTCCGACGACATCCTCACGATCTATGCGGTCTCCGCCGATGGTGCCCTGAGCCAGATCAGCCAGATCGAAGGCGTCAGCGCCGGCGATATCGCCGTGTCCAGCGATGGCCTGTCGCTGCTGGTGGCCGGCAGCAGCGGCGTCACCCGCTACAGCCTGGCGAAGACGCTCAACACCGGCGAATCCGTGACCGTCGCCAGCGGCGTGACGCTCGCCGACAGCAACTCCGACATCCTCAACAGCGGCGCCGGCAACTACAACGGTGCCAGCATCGTCATCACCACCAGCGTCACCGGCGGCACCTTCGACTTCGCCGAAGACAACGGCCTGCGCCTGGCCAACGGCTACATCCTGCGCAACGGCTCGCCCATCGCCAGCTTCACCACCGCCAGCGACGGCACCCTGACCATCACCTTCAGCGCCAACGTCAGCACCGAAGTGGCCAACCAGGTGCTGCAACAGATCACCTACAGCAACGACGACGCCACCGCCGGCAGCTATATCGCCCTGGGCATCAGCGTCAACGACGGCACCCTGACCAGCAGCGTGACCACCGTGACCCTGCGCGTGAACACCCTGCCGCAACTGGATAGCGCGGTCGCCACCGGCTACACCCTGCGCAGCGCCACCAGCGAGACCGCGTACAGCTTCACCCTGTTCTCCGGGCTGTTCAGCGACGCCGACGGCGACGCCCTGACCTGGACGGTCTCCGGCCTGCCGGACGGCCTCACCTTCGACGCCGAGACCCTGACCATCTCCGGCGCGGCCCTGGAGGCCGGCACCTTCACCCTCACCGTGACGGTCACCGATGCCTCGGGCGCCAGTGCCTCGCTGGAACTCAGCCTGGAAGTCGAGCAGATCGCCAACCGTGCGCCGGAGGTCGACAGCAGCGTCTCGACCAGCCTGGCCCTGGCCACCGAAAGCACGGCCTACAGCACCACGCTGGATAGCGCCCTGTTCAGCGACGCCGACAGCCTCTACGGCGACAGCCTGACCTGGACGGTCTCCGGCCTGCCGGACGGCTTCACCTTCGACGCCGACACCCTGACCATCAGTGGCACGTCCAGCACGGTAGCCGACTACACGCTGACCGTCACCGTCACCGACGAATCGGGCGCCACCGCCTCCACCGAGTTGACCCTGCGGGTGATTTCCACCGAGGAAGCCAACAACAACGCGCCGAGCCTGAGCACGGACGACGTCAACCTGACCTATACCGTCGACGGCAACCTGACCGGCTTCAGCCAGTACGTCTACAGCCTGGAACTGTCATCCGACGACAGCACCCTGCTCGTCGTGGGCAGCAGTTCCGGCGGCCATAGCGTAACGCCCTCCGGCAACAGCACGCTGTACGTCTACAGCCGTGACAGCGACGGCAACCTGACCCTGGTGCAGACCTTCGTGCAGGGCACGAGCGACGACGGCGACGCCAGCAACGGCATCGAGATCGACGGCCTGGACAGCGCTACCTCGGCGGTGTATTCCGCCGACGGCCAGTATGTCTATCTGGTGGGCAAGAACAGCTCCGGCACGTACACCGTCACCACGCTACAGGTCAACGACGACGGTACTCTCAGCAGCACCGGCCTGAGCGTGACCATCAGCGACTCATCCACCGTGCGGCAGATGGTGGTATCGGACGACGGCAAGGCGCTCTATATCGTTTCCAACAGCTACCTCTACGCCTACGCCACCGCCGACGACGGCTCGCTGACCCTGCTCGGCAGCTACACCGACGGCATCAGCAGCTCCAACGCACTCACCATCGCCAATGGCGTGGTCTATGTGGCCGGCAGTTCCCGGGTGGCCATCTACACCGTCAACGACGACGGCAGCCTGACATGGGCCACCACCTGGTCCGGCGGCAGCACCTTCATGCGCAGCATCGCCGCCACCGACGACGGCTATGTCTATGTGTCTCGCGGCACATCGGGTATCCAGGTGTTGTATTACGACAAGGACAGCAACACTGTCACCAGCGTGGGCCAGTACGCCTCTTCCACGCAGTTCTGGGGCCTGACACTGTCGGCCGATGGCACGGCGCTCTATGCCGGTCAGAACTCCGGCCCCATTTACGTCTACCAAGTCAATGACGACGGCACATTGACACTTAGCCAGACCCTGGCCAACAGCAGCGGCCGCGCCTTCCGCTTTGCCATGTCTGCCGACGGTTCTTCCATCTATTACGGCGGCTTCTACCTGTTTACCGGGATGGGCCAGATCAGCACGGCCGTCGGCGCCGCCTACACCGAGGGCGGCACCACCTCGCCCTTCTCCGTCATCGAACTGTCCGACGTCGAATACGATGCCCTCAACGACGGTGCCGGCAACTACAACGGCGCCGTCATCAGCGTCGTGCGCAGTGGCGGCGCCAACGCAGCGGACAGCTTCGGCTTCGCCGACGGCAACGACCTGACCTACAGCGACGGCGTGATCTACCTCAGCGGCACGGCCATCGCCACCCTCAGCAACGCGAGCGGCACGCTGACCCTCACCTTCACCGCCGACGTCACGACCGCCACCGCCAACCTGGTGCTGCAACAGATCACCTACAGCAACACCAGCAACGACCCCGGCAGCAGCATCACCCTGGTGCTGTCGCTCAGCGACCAGTACACCACCAGCTCGTTGAACGTGCTGCTGACCGTCGCCGAGATCAACGACGCGCCGACCCTGGAGACCGAGGCCATCGCCGCCACCTACGTGAGCGGCGCCAGCGGCGTGCGGCTGTTCGAAGGCACCAGCGTTTCCGCGCTGGAAGAAGCGCAGTCCATCAGTTCGCTGACCCTGACGGTCGCGGGCGTGAGCAGTGGCGCCAGCGAAACCCTGACCATCGACGGCACCAGCATTGCCCTGGTGGCCGGCACCACCACCACGACCAGCGGCTACAGCGTCACCGTCACCCTGGATGGCAGCACCGCCAGCGTGACCATCAGCAGCAGCGCCGGTATCGCCGTGGCCGATGCGGCCAGCCTGGTGGACAGCATCACCTACAGCAACAGCGCCGACACCAGCGGTAGCCGCACCGTGACCCTGACTGCGGTGAAGGACAACGGCGGCACCTCCAACGGCGGTGTCGACACCACCACCCTGAGCATCGCCACCACGGTGACGCTGAGCGCCACCAACAGCGCCCCGACCCTGACCAGCACGGCGGCAACCGTCAGCTACACCGAGAACGGCGCGGCCACCACGCTGTTCAGCGGCACCAGCGTGTCCACGGTAGAAGGCGGCCAATCGATCATCGCACTGACCCTCAGCGTCAGCGGCGTGACCGATGGCGACAGTGAAACGCTGCTCATCGACGGCACCAGCATCGCCCTGGTCGACGGCACCACCACCACGACCAACGGCTACAGCGTCACGGTCAGCCTCTCCGGCACGACCGCCACCCTGAGCATCACCAGTGCCAGCGGCATCCCCGCCAGCACCCTGGCCACGCTGGTCGATGGCATCGCCTACGCCAACAGCAGCGACGACCCGACGGCGGGCAACCGCAGCGTGACCCTGACCAGCGTGCAGGACAACGGCGGCACCAGCAACAGCGGCAGCGACACCACCACCCTGAACATCGCCACGACCATCAGCGTGGTGGCGGTCAACGACGCGCCAGTGCTGGAAGCCAGCGCCACCACGGCCGTCTACGCCGCCAGCGGCAGCAGCGCGACGCTGTTCAGCGGTACCCAGATCGACCTGGTGGAAAGCGGCCAGACTATCACCAGCATTACCCTGACCGCCTCCGGCCTGCTCAACGGCCGCAACGAGACCCTTCTGGTCGACGGCACCAGCATCGCCCTGGTCGACGGCACCAGCGGCACCACCAGCAACGGCTACAGCTACAGCGTCAGCGTCGATGCCGACGGCGTGGCCACCCTGAGCATCAGCGCCAGCGGCGGCATCGCCGCCGACGCCGCGGCCACGCTGATCGATGGCATCGCCTACGTCAACCTCAGCGGCACCTACACCGCGGGCGAACGCAGCTTCACCCTCAGCGTGAGCGACAGCGGCGGCACCGCCAACGGCGGCAGCGACACCAGCACGCTGGCCAGCAGCGCCAGCCTGACCCTGGTGAACAACAGCGCGCCGGTGCTCGGCAGCACGCCGGACAACGAAACACTGGCCATTATCGAGAGCCTGACGAGCGTCAGCGGTCTCGACGACGTGACCGCCACCGTCCTGAGCAGCGACGGCAGCACCGTGTATGCGGTGTCCAGCGACGGTACCATCGCCATCTTCAGCCGCAACCTGAGCACGGGCGCCCTGGTCTACCTGGAAACCCTCGACAGTGGCCTGAGCGACGTCAGTGACATACAACTGAGCCCGGACGACGGCACCTTGTACGTGCTGGGCAACTCGGGCGACGCCATCGCCATCTTCACCCGCTCCAGCGTCGATGGCAGCCTGGAGGCGGTCCAAGTGCTGGCGACCACCAGCGTGAGCGACTTCGCGGTCGCCGACGATGGCACCCTGTACGTGGTCGACGGCAACTACTCCGGCCTGCTGGTCTACAGCCTCGACAGCGCTGGCCAGTACGTGCTGACGCAGCAGATCAGCGCCTCCGCCAACAGCGAGCCCTACCTGTTCACCGCCGTGGACATTGAGGTAGTGGGCGACTATGTCTACGTCATCACCAACCCGGTCTCCAGCGCCCTGGCCGATACCCTGATCGTCTACACCCGCAACAGCGATGGCAGCCTGGGTGACGCCGTGTACCTGCGCGACAGTGACGACGTCGACCTGAGCGACCCGCTGGACCTGGTCGTTTCCGCCGACGGCAGCACGATCTACGTGGCCACCACCAGCGGGGTGAGCATTTTCACCTTCGCCGATGGCAGCCTGACCCTGACCGGCACCATCGACGGGCTGACCAGCGTCAGCGCCATTGCCCTGGCCGCCGACGGCATCAACCTCTACGTCAGCAGCACCGAGGGCCTCAGCCGCTACGACGTCAGCGACGCCAGCGCCGCCGTCCTCCTGCAAACCCTGAGCGACGTGAGCGGCGTGACCGACCTGAGCGTGGCGGTCAACGGCGCCCTGCTGGCGAGCACCGGCAGCAGCCTGGTCAACCTGCGCACCAGCCTGCCGGCGAGCCTGTCCTTCGCCTACGACGAACAGGGTGAACTGCTGGTCGCCAGCAACCTGACCCTGAGCGACGTGGAACACGACGCCATGAACGACGGCGCCGGCAACTACAACGGCGCCAGCATCAGCATCTCCCGCTCCGGCGGCGCCAACGCCGACGACAGCTATGGCCTGAGCGAAGGCAACGGCCTGAGCCTGGTGGACGGGCAAATCCTCTACGACGGCGTGGCGATCGCCAGCTTCGTCGTGCAGGACGGCACCCTGACCATCACCTTCAGCGCCGATGTGAGCAGCGCCGTCGCCAACGCCGTGCTGCAACAGATCACCTACACCAACACCAGCGACGACCCCGACAGCGCACTGACCCTGGTGCTCAGCGTCAGCGATGGCTACGGCGCGCTCGACAGCGTGGAACTGGCCGTCACTGTCACCGCGATCAACGACGCGCCGACCGCCAGCAGCACCGTACTCAACCCGAGCCACCTGGAAGGCGGCGCGGCGGTGCAACTGTTCCAGGACAGCACGATCTCCGCCGTGGAAGCCGGCCAATCGATCACCTCGCTGACCCTGACCATCGACGGCCTGAGTGACGGCGCCAGCGAAACCCTGACCGTGGACGGCACCCTCATCACCCTGACCGTGGGCACCAGCGGCACCACCACCAACGGCTATGCGTACAGCGTGAGCGTGGACGACAACGGTACCGTCACCCTGCTGATCACTACCGGCAGCGGGATCGACGGCGCCGCTGCGGCCGCGTTGCTCGACTCCATCACCTACGCCAACAGCAGCGACGACCCCACCGCGGGCACGCGCAACATCAGCCTGGTCGCCCTGAGCGACGATGGCGGCAGCGACAACGGTGGCAGCGACAGCGCCACCCTGAGCCTCACCAGCAGCGTCATGGTCCTGGCAGTCAACGATGCGCCGACCCTGACCAGCACCGGCGCCAGCGTCACCCACAGCCTCGGCGGCAGCGCGGTCTCGCTGTTCAGCGACACCAGCATCGACACCATCGAGGCCAACCAGACCATCCTCTCGCTGACCCTGAGCGTGGGCGGCCTGCTCGACGGCGCCAGCGAAACCCTGCTCATCGACGGCACCAGCATCGCCCTGGTGGCGGGCACCAGCGTGGTCAACGGCTACACCATCACGGTGGTCCTCGACGGCGACATCGCGGTCGTCACCATCAGCAGCGACAGCGGCATCAGCACGGCCGACGCCATCGCGCTGATCAACGGCATCGCCTACGCCAACACCAGAGGCACCCCGAGCGAAGGCGTGCGTAACATCACCCTCAACGCCATCCGCGACAGCGGCGGCACCGACAACGGCGGCAGCGACAGCAGCACGCTGGCGATCTTCGCCACGGTCACCGTGAGCGCCACCGAGGACAACACCGACAACGGTGGCTCGGACGACGATGACGACACCGACAATGGCGGCTCGGACGATGGCGACGGCTCGGACGGCGGCGACGACACCGATGATGGCGGTTCTGACGACACCGACAACGGCGGCGCGGACGACGGCGATACCGACAACGGTTCGACTGACAGTGGCAGCACCACTCGGACGGTGACGCCGACCCTGACCACCACACACGGTTTCATCCCATACGGGCCGACGCCCAACCGCGCGTTCGATGTCTCGCCGTTCCGCTTCGACAACGCGGCTGGCAACGTCGCGGCCAGCGTCGAGACCGCCACGAAAACCCCGGCAGCCGGCGCTGGCAGCCATGTGCGCAGCGGCGGCCTGGCCGATGGCCTTGGCTCTCTGAGCCAGCAATTGGCCGAGGCCGATGGCGTACTCACCGACAGTGGCAGCCAGAGCAACCTCGGCAGCTTCAGTTTCGACGGCACCACTCTGCGCAGCAGCGTCGACCCGAGCCAGGGCGACGCCCGCCGCATCAGCCTGCAACTGCCCGTCGAACTGCCCAATGGCGCTACGCCGCAACGCGTCACCCTGGGCAACGGCCTGCCACTACCAAGTTGGGCCTCCTTCGACGCGCGTACCGGCGAACTGAGCATCGACCGCTCGCGCCTGCCGAATGGCACGGTGCTACGCCTGACCCTGATCAGCCGCGACGCCGAGGGCAAAGAGCAACGCACGGCGGTGGAAATCAGCGTCGACCAGACACCCGCCAACGCCCAGCGCGAGGCAACGCAAGCCGTGCAGACGCAAGCCGAATCGCTGCCGCAACGCCTGCGCCAGGAAACCTCCGGCGCCCTGCTCAGCGACGCCCTCGCCCTGCTCGACCAATTGAGCGACCTGGCCGCAGAGCCAGCCGCCGTCACCACCCGCCACATTGCCTGAACACTGCCAAGGACTTTCGACACATGAGCCGTACCACTTTCAACCGTTCCTCCCTGCGCCTGGCCATCGCCTGTGCCACCCTCGGCCTGTCGGCCTGCGCCGTCACCCCAGAGGCGCTGACACCCGAGCAACAGATGGCCGAGGCGCAAAAAGACCGCAACGTGATGTTCGACAGCCAGGAGCCGGTGACCCGTGCGATCAGCCTGGAAGAAGCCATGGCACGTGCCGTGAAGTACAACCTGCAACAACGCCTGGGCCTGATGCAGCGCGCCCTGGAAGACAACAACCTGAGCGCCAGCAACCTCGCCATGCTGCCGCAACTGGCGGCCAGCGCCGGCTGGAAGGGCCGCGACAACGTGGCCGGTTCCTCCAGCGAGTCGGTCAACAGCGGCCAGCAATCCCTGGAACCCTCGACCAGCAGCGACCGCTCCAGCCGCGACGCCAGCCTGCGCCTGTCGTGGAACGTGCTCGACTTCGGCGTCAGCTACTTCAGCGCCAAGGCCCAGGCCAACAAGGTGCTGGCCGCCGAGGAAGCGCGGCGCAAGGTGGTCGCCGACATCGTCCAGCAGGTGCGCGAAGCCTACTGGCAGGCCGCCAGCGCCGAACGCCTGCAACCTGAAGTGACTCGCGCCCTGGCCGATGCCCGTGGCGCCCTGGAGCAGGCTCGGCAGACCGAGCGCCAGCGCCTGGTCGCGCCGCTCGAAGCGCTGCGCTACCAGAAGAGCCTGCTGGAAATGATCCGCCAGCTGGAAGTGGTCGAGGGTGAACTGGCCATCGCCAAGTCGCGCCTGGCCGGCCTGATGAACCTGCCGCCGGCCAGCAACTATGCCCTGGTCCTGCCGAACGAAGCGAGCTACGCCCAGCCGACCCTGGCCTACAACCTGGCCGACCTGGAAGTCACCGCCATGACCCAGCGCCCGGAGATCCGCAGCGAGAGCTACCAGGCGCGCAACGCCGTGCTGGAAACCCGCGCGGCGATGCTCAAGCTGCTGCCGGGGGCCAACCTGTTCGTCGGCGCCAACTACGACAGCAACAGCTACCTGGTCAACAACAACTGGGCCGACGCCGGCATGCAGGTGAGCTGGAACCTGTTCAACGTGCTCGCCTACCCGACCATCAAGAAGACCGGCGAAACCCGCCTGCAGGTCGCCGAACTGCGCCGCCAGGCCATGCGCATGGCGGTGCTGACCCAGGTCAACGTCTCCTGGCGTGAATACGAGCGCTCCAGCCAGGTGTTCGCTCGCTCCAATGAACTGCAACAGGTCCAGCGCGGCATCTTCCAGCAGAGCGAGAGCGCCTATTCCAGCCAGGCCCAGAGCCGCCTGGAACGCGTGCGCACGGCCACCGAGACGGTGCTCGCCACGCGTACCCGCGACCGTGCCTTCGCCGAACTGCAGGTCGCCCATGGCGCGGTGTACCAGGCCGCCGGCCTCGACCCGCTGCCCGAGCGCATCGCCGGCAGCAGCATCGACGAGCTGACCCGCGCCATCGTCGGCAACAGCCGGCAACTCGACCAGGGCCTGGGCAAGGTGCCGGCCGGCATCGCCAACGCCCAGCAACTGGCCTACGGCATCCCGGCTCCGGCTGCGTCAGCCGCCGCTCGGGCCCCGCTGGTCGCCCAGGCCCCAGGCACGCAAGTCACCACTCTGCGCCTGGACATGTGGGAAAGCCTCGGCTCCCTGCGTGGCGCCGAACTGGTCCCCGTGGAGCACGTCAATGGCCGCTGACCGCGCCCCGTCGATGGAGGGCCGCTGGCCTTCCATCCTGGCGATCCTGATCGCCACCTGTGCCAACCTGGCCCATGCTGATGAGCCGAACGGCGAACCGAACGGCGAACTGCGCGTGCAGCTCAGCCCGATCCGCCAGACCGTGCTGTCCAGCGAGATCGCCGGCAAGCTGATCGAACTGTCGGTCAAGGAAGGCGAGGCCTTCAAGAAGGGCCAGAACCTGGCGGCCTTCGACTGTTCGGTACAACGCGCCCAGCTCAGTCGCAGCGCGGCGGTGCAGAATGGCGCGCAGAAGAAACTCGACGTGGCCAGGCGTCTCGACGCCCTGGCCTCGATCAGCCAGAGCGAAGTCGCCCAGGCCCAGGCCGACATGGCCGTGGCCCAGGCGGAAAGCAGCGTCGGCCAGGCCATGCTCAAGCGCTGCACAATCAGCGCGCCCTTCGACGGTCACGTCGCGCGGCGCCTGGTGCAGCGCTGGCAGCACGTCGCCGAGGGCACCGAGTTGCTGGATATCTACGACGACAGTGCCTACCAGCTGGAACTGATCGTGCCGTCGGCCTGGTTGTCCTGGCTCAAGCCCGGCCAGGACTTCGAGGTGCGCCTGGACGAAACCGGCCAGCGCTACCCGGCCAAGGTCGAGCGCCTGGGCGCGGTGATCGACCCGCTCAGCCAGTCGCTGAAAATCTTCGCCCGCATCACCGGCGACAACGCCGGCCTGCTGCCCGGCATGAGTGGCGTCGCCCTGCTGCAACCCGCGGCGCAAGACCAATGAACGCCACGGTTTCCCCCTTGCACGACAAGCGCACCGAGCGCCTGGCCCTGCTGCTGCAACTCGAACGCCGCGCCCGCGCCCGCGATGACATCGCCGGCCTGGGCTTCCTGATGGTCAATGACAGCCGCCAGTTGCTCGACTATCAGGAGGCCTTCCTGTGGCAGGCCGATGAGCAGCGGATCGTCGCCTGCTCCGGCCTGGCCCAGGTCGAAGCCAATGCGCCGCTGATGCTGTTCCTCGCCCGCCTTTGTCGTCATTGGGAACTGCACCCGGAGCCGGGCGAACTGCGCGACCTCGGCGCGCCGGACGCCCCCGCCGAGCTGCGTGACGAGTGGCCGCACTACCTGGCGGCGCAGTTGCTGTGGTTGCCGTTGAATGACCGCGACGGCCAGCGTATCGGCAGCCTGCTGCTGAACCGCGAGCAAGCGCTGCAACGGGCCGACCGCGCCCTGCTGGAGCTGTTGCAGGATGCCTACGCCCATGCCTGGAGCGCCCTGCGCGGCAACCGTCCGCAGTCGCTGCGCGGCCTGTTGCGCAAACGCCCCCGGCGCCTGCTCGTGGCGGGCGCGGTAGGCGCATTGCTGCTGGCCGTCCTGCCGGTGCACCAGAGCGTACTGGCGCCAGCCGAGCTGGTCGCCCGCGAGCCCGCGGTGCTACGCGCGCCCCTGCAAGCCGTGGTCGAGCGGGTGCTGGTGCAGCCCAACCAACTGGTCAAGGCCGGCGAGCCGCTGGTGCAATTGGACCGCCGCGAACTGGAAAGCCGCCTGGAGTCGGCGCGCCAGGTCCTCACGGCTGCCGATGCCCAGCTCCGGCAGACGCGCCAGCAGGCCCTGTTCGACGAGCGCGCCAAGGCCGCTCTGGCCGAACTGACCAGTCGCCGTGACCAGGCCCGGGTCGACCAGACATTCCTGCAGGACAACCTGCAGCGCAGCCTGATCCTCGCCCCCCGCGACGGCGTGGCGATATTCGACGATCCAAGCGACTGGATCGGCCGCCCGGTCAACCTCGGCGAGCGCATCATGCAGGTCGCCGATCCCCACGACACGCGCCTGGAAATCCAGCTGCCGGTGGCCGACGCCATCGCCCTGGATAACGGGGCCGAGGTGCGCCTGTTCCTCAACAGCCTGCCCGGCAGCCCGTTGCCGGCAACGCTGGAGCGCTATGGCTACCGCGCCTCTCCGGCGGCTGACGGGACCATGGTCTACCGCCTGCTGGCCGGCTTCGACGAAGCCGACCCGCGCCTGCGCGTCGGCCTCAAGGGCACGGCCAAGTTGTACGGCGAGCGCACCCTGCTGATCAATTACCTGCTGCGCCGGCCACTGGCCGCCCTGCGTGCACACCTGGGTTGGTAAATGAACGCACCTGTGAACCTGCCGCCAGCCAGCAGCGCGCAACGTTTGCCGGCGTTACGCCGCAGCCTGCGCCTGCACCCCGGCCCGTGCGGACGAGACGGCTCGCCGAGCTGGACCCTGGAGGACGGCACGCGCGGCCGTTTCTTCCGCATTGGCTGGGCCGAGGCGGAAATCCTCTCGCGCTGGTCGCTCGGCAATGCCCCGGCCGTGGCGCAAGCGGTGAGTGCCGATACCCCCCTCGCCCTGACCCGCGAAGACGTCGAGGCCTTCGTCCAGTTCCTGCGCGCCAGCCAGTTGCTCGAAGTCAGCGGCGATGCCGCGCTCAAGGACCTGGGCCAGCGCAGTGCAGCGGGCAAGAGCAGTGGCTGGGCGGCCTGGCTGCTGAGCAATTACCTGTCGATCCGCATTCCGCTGATCCGCCCGGACCGCTTCCTGTCGCAGACCTATCGCTTCGTCGCCCCGTTGTTCAGCCGTGGCTTCGCCCTCGCCACGCTGCTCGCCGCCCTGCTCGGCCTGTACCTCGCGGCCCGCCAGTGGGACAGCTTCGTGCACACCTTCCTGCACTTCTTCAGCCTGGAAGGCGCCGTGCTGGCCGCGGCGACCCTGAGCGTAACCAAGATCCTGCACGAGTTCGGCCACGCCTACACCTGCAAGCACTATGGCTGCCGGGTGCCGACCATGGGCGTGGCCTTCCTGGTCCTGTGGCCGGTGCTCTACACCGATGCCAGCGGCGCCTGGCGCCTGACCCGCCGACGCCAGCGCATGGCCATCGGCGCCGCCGGCATGGGCGTGGAGCTGTGCCTGGCGGCGTGGGCCACCCTGGCCTGGAGCTTCCTGCCCGACGGCATGCTGCGCAGTGCCGCGTTCATGCTCGCCAGCACCACCTGGATCATGACCCTGGCGGTCAACCTCAATCCGCTGATGCGCTTCGACGGCTACTTCCTGTTCTCCGACCTGATCGACGTGCCCAACCTGCAGGAACGCGCCTTCGCCCTGGCCCGCTGGCGCCTGCGCGAGGCATTGTTCGGCTTCGGCGAGGCACCGCCCGAATACTTTCCGGCCGCGCTGCAACGCGTTCTGCTGGGCTACGCCTTCGCCACCTGGGTCTACCGCTTCTTCCTGTTTCTCGGCATCGCCCTGCTGGTCTATCACTTCGCCTTCAAGCTGCTCGGCCTGCTGCTGTTCGCGGTCGAGATCGTGCATTTCATCCTGCGCCCGATCTGGGGCGAACTGCGCCACTGGCACCAACGCCGCAAGGACTACCGCATGAACCGCAACACCCTGATATCCGCTGGCGTCCTGCTGGGCGGCCTGTTCCTGCTGGCTTGGCCGTGGCGCAGCCAGGTCGAGGCACCGGCCCTGCTGCGGGCCGAGCAGCAGGCCATTCTGCTGGTCCCGACCGGGGCGCGCCTGGCCCATATCGATGCACGGGCCGGGCAGCGGGTGACCGCCGGGCAGACGCTGTTCAGGCTGGAATCCACGGAGTTGCGGCATGAAGAAGACAGCCTGGAACGCGAGATCGAACGCCTGCGCCAGCAAAGCAGCCTGCAGGTGCGCGCCGACGAAGACGCCGCCCGCCAGGCCGTGGCCCTGGAAGAACTGCGCGTGGCCCTGGAACGCCGCCAGGCCTTGCGCCAGCGCCTGGAACAATTGCAGGTCAGAGCGCCCTTCGATGGCGTGCTGGCCGACCTCGCCGAACCGCTTGCCGAAGGCGAGTGGCTGCCGCCCGGCGAATGGCTGGGTACATTGACCGGCAATGCTGGCGAGCGCGTCGAGGCGTTCGTTGGCGAAGCGGATCGCGAGCGCCTGCAAGTCGGCGCCGAAGCCTGGTTCCTGCCCGAAGACCCCGGCCGTCCGCGTCGCCGCCTGGTCGTCGAAGACATCGGCCAGACCGCCGTGCGCCAGCTCACCGCCGCACCGGAACTGGCCTCGGTCTATCAGGGCCGGCTGGCCAGCCAATTCGACGAACACCGCGTACCAGTCCCCGAGCAAGCGCTGTATCGCGTGCAACTGCGCCTTCAGGACGCGCATGCCGATGGCACGCCCCAGGCCCTGCGCGGCAACGCCAGCATCGACGCCGACGCACGCAGCCCGTTGCTGCAAGGCTGGCGCTATGTGTTGACCGTGCTGATCCGCGAGTCGTCGTTCTAGGGTCTGTTGACGTGTCAGAACGACAACAGCCCCGAGCGTGCCGCTTTAAGCATTCTTAATGATCCCGCGATTGTCCCGGAGCGCTACGCTGCCCATCATCGCAGGCACTGCAACTTCCCGAGCGGATACACCGAAGCCATGAACGCCATCGTCCAGCACGCCCCCGAACTGCCCCTGAGCAAACGCCTGAAAAGCGGCACCACCAACGACCACGACAGCGTCGACAGCCTGGTCATGGGCTCGCAGCCGTTCCAGGACCTGAACCGCTACGGTCGCTTCCTGCTGCTGCAACATCGCTTCCATGGCGCGATCAACGCGCTGTACCAGGACCCGGCGCTCAACGCCCTGCTGCCCGGCCTGAGCGAACTGCCGCGCTTCGACGCGGTATGCGCCGACCTGCGCGACCTGGGCCTGGACGTTCCCGCCACACCCGCAGCCGTACACCCGGCCAGCAGCTACGCCGCCCTGGGCTGGCTGTACTGCAGCGAAGGCTCGAACATCGGCGCCGCCTTCCTGTTCAAGGAAACCCAGCAGATCGGCCTCGGCGCCGACAACGGTGCGCGCCACCTGGCCGCCCACCCGGACGGCCGCAAGCTGCACTGGCGCCAGTTCGTCGCCCTGCTCGACGGCCTCGAACTCAGCGGCGAGCAACAGGCCCAGGCGATCCAGGGCGCGCGCGATGCGTTCGATTTCTACAAGGCGGCGTTGAAGGATGTGTTCGCGGGCGTGTAAGCCGAAGCCCCGCGATCAGAAACGCTGGCGGCTGGAAGACTGAAGCACCCGCCACGGCGTGAACGGGCGCCTCGGCCGTCGATGTGCGCTCCAACTTGCGGCTTGTGGCTTACAGGTGCCGCTATTGCCCAACCCTGTTGAGCAGCGTTCGTTGCAGATCGGTCATCACCGTCTCCAGCAGAACGCTGTTGCGCAACTGGCCATGGCTGACCGTGCGGCTGGCGACCAGCTTGCCGTCGTGGTCCTTGCAGAAGATACCGAGGCCGTTGCCGGTTTCCTCGCTGAGGATTTCGTAATGGCCCTTGGTGGCCTGGATCAGTTGCGTGAGCATCCGTTGCATCGCGTCGTACTCGAAGGTGCATGTCGCTTCGAGTCGGCCCTTGTTGGAAAGTGCCGTGCCTAGCTCATCAGTACTAAGCTCGCGTCGATGCTCGGCAACGACAGCCTGGAATACTCCGTACCTCCTCTCCCGACGCCGCTCGAAGCATGTCGCGGCCTCTGCCAACACGCGTATGCTGGTCAGCCTGAGCCCCCGACCAGGAGCATACGATGACCGCCCCCATCCCCTTTTCCGGCAATCATCCGGACGCACCGCTACGTTGCGTCATCCTCGACGACTACCAGCACGTGGCCTTCGCCATCGCCGACTGGAGCCAGATCGCAGCGCGTATCGGCATCGAGCGTTTCGACCATCACCTCGGCGACGCCGATAGCGTCGCCGAGCGCTTGGCCGACTATGACGTGATCATCGCCATGCGCGAACGCACGCCATTCGATGCCGGCCTGCTGGCGCGCCTGCCCCGCCTCAAGCTGCTGGTCACCACCGGCATGCACAATGCGGCCATCGCCATGCAGGCCGCCGCCCGCCTGGGCATCACCGTGTCGGGAACGCGCGGCGTGGTCGGCCCGGCAGCGGAGATGACCTGGGCCCTGTTGCTCGGTCTGGCTCGCCATATCCCCACGGAAACCGCCAACCTGCGCGCGGCCGGAACGCAGTGGCAGAAATCCGTGGGCTTCGACCTGCAGGGCAAGGTGCTCGGTATCGCCGGCCTGGGCAAACTCGGCAAACGGGTCGCCGGCTATGGGCGGGCCTTTGGCATGCGCGTGGTCGGCTGGTCGCGCTCGAACACGCCGGAAATCAGCGCGGAACTGGGTATCGAATACGCGGCCTCGCTGGACGAACTGTTGCGGGTCAGCGATGTGCTGAGCCTGCACCTGCCACTCAACGAACACACCCGTGGCATCGTCGGCGCTCGCGAATTCGCCCTGATGAAGCGCGGCGGCATCCTGCTCAACACTTCGCGCGGGCCGCTGGTGAGCGAGCCGGCGCTGCTTGCCGCCCTGCAGGACGGCACGCTGTACGGCGCCGGCCTGGATGTGTTCGACCAGGAGCCGCTGGCGGCCGATCATCCCCTGCGCCACCTGCCCAATGTGGTGGCGACGCCGCACCTGGGCTACGTCACCGACGACACCTACCGCACCTTCTTCCCCGACGCGCTGGAGAGCGTGCGCGCCTGGCTCGACGGCGCGCCCGTCAGGGTGCTGAACGGCTGACAGCAGCGCCGGGCACGCCGCCGCCCCGATGAGGCTCAGTGGCCAGGCACCAGCAGATCCTCGAGGGTCGACCAGGGTCGTTCACGATCGCCCTGGCCAACGGCCTGTTCCTGGCCCGTAGCGCCACTTTTCGCACGCCGCTCGCCTCATGGCGCGGGTCAGTTTTCTTGAATCGCCCTTTCATGGGTGTCACCCGATTCCTCATCTGCTGCGGTCTTGTCGCAGTGGACCACACGATGCTCTTTCCCGCTTCCCTGTTTCCTGCTCCGGCTCGTTCGGGTGCTGAAAAAACGATGTGCCATTTTTTGCCAAAAGTGACCATAACGGATACTGGCAAATAGCCTATATACCGCGCCACGCCTAGCTCTCAGCGCTTTCAGCCGTCGTCATCGGGCAACTTTTCTGGCCCTCTCGCGGCGCCCGAAAAAACAGACGAACCTGAAAAAACCTTACCCATCAGTAAAGGCCTATTTATTCATCGAAAATAGTCATTTTTATGGCGCCAATAAATAGACGAACGGCGCTTACCTTTACCTGACGAGAATCCTATAAAACACCCGTGATCACCGCGAAGCCTCTGGCACGGGGGATACGGCGAGCGATCACGCGATACTCATCGCGCGTGAATGAATCCGGCAACCACTGCGGATTCTGTCCAGGACGACCCATGGCGAATGAATTTTTGATTCCTGCACCGGAGCCGCCCCCATCATGATCGACCTCAGCACCTGGAACCTCAGCATCCCCGTCGGCACCCCGGCCACCACCATCACCACCACCCAGTTGACTGGCGGTTATCAGGACGACTATTTCAAGGCCGCCAATGGCGCCCTCTTCTTCTGGGCGCCGGTCACCGGCACCACCACCAAGAGCGCCAAGTACCCGCGCAGCGAATTGCGCGAGACCTATGCCGACGGCACGCTGCGCAACTGGAAATACCAGGATGCCGACAACACCCTCGATGGCACCCTGAAAGTCACCCAGGTGCCCTCGACGGGCAAGATCGTCATCGGCCAGATCCACAATGCCGAAGGCGACAACCCTCCGGTCAAGCTGTCTTACCAGTACAAGACAAGCACCGGGACCGGCAACATCGTCGCCCTGGTACGTCTCAAGCCCAGCGACGACACCACCAGCTACACCCTCGTCAAAGGCGTGGCGCTGAACCAACTGTTCTCCTACACCATCCGCCTGACCCCGAGCGGCACCCTGGCGATCTACGTGAAACCCTCGTCCAGCGCCGCCACCGTGAAATGGAGCGACAAACTGGATAGCACCTGGAAAGCCAGCACCCTGTACTTCAAGGCCGGCTCCTATGTGCAGGACAACGCGGGGGATGCCAGCGAAGCCGGCGCGGTGAGCTTTACCAACCTGGTGATCAAGCACAGTTGATCACCGTGGCTGGCGGCGTCAGGCCCGCAGCGGCCGTTCTTCATATGCAAAAAATAAATAATAACCCTATACCTAAATAATATTTTCAAAAGATATAGCGCTTCATTAGATTCGTCTCACCCGACCCCTCGCACGGTGGAGGCTCAGAAGAAACGAAGCGCGCGAGGAGCAATGCCAAGTCCTCTCATGCGCGTTCGATAACGAACATGACCGTGAGAGCATCCATGACCACTGCCTTCGACCAAAGCATCTACCGCCTGCCTTACGCCGATAATCGCCTCACCCTGGGCGCAGTGCCGAAAAATCCGGACCTGCTCGCCGAACGCCTGCACCGCAAGCAGCGCCTCGCCGCATCCTATCGATTGTTCGCCGAACTCGGCTTCGAAGTCGGGGTGGCCGGGCACTTCACCGCCCGCGACCCGGTCGAGACCGGCCACTACTGGATCAACCCGCTGGGCGTGCCGTTCTCGCAGATCAGCGTGTCGCACCTGTTGCGCGTCGACCAGGACGGCAAGGTGGTCGAAGGCGATGGCGTGCTCAACACCAGCGCCCTGGACCTTCACGACCAGTTGCAGCGGGCCCGCCCGGACGTGGTCGGCATCGCCCATGTGCATGGTTTCCATGGCCGCGTGTTTTCCTCCCTGGGCAGGCTGTTGCAGCCGATCACCGCAGAGTCCGCCGCCTTCGTCGACGATCAGGTGATCTTCGTCCGCCACGGCCTGCGCGCCGCCGACGGCCGCCTGGAGCAGGACCGCGAAATCGTCACCCGCGCCTTCGTCGAGACCTTCGCCGAGCACAACCTGCTGGTCTGGCAGAACCATGGCCTGTGGACCACCGGGCAAACGGTGGAAAGCGCGGCCTGGCGCTTCATCCAGGCCGACGACAGCGCACGCGCCCACCTGCTCGCCTTCGCCGCCGGGCAGCCGGTGATTCCCGAACTCGATCCGGCGGACGCGCCCTCGCGGGAGCGCCATGAATTCTTCGGCTGGCTGAACTTCCTGCCGCTGTGGGATCGCATCGTCCGCGAACAGCCCGACCTGCTGGAGTGAGCCGCGCCATGCACACCCTCCTGTCGCGCCGCGAGCTGTTGAGCAGCGCCAGCCTCCTGGCCCTGGGTGCGGCGCTGCCTGCCGCGCTCATGGCCGAGCCCCAGGAAGCCCTGCGCGTCTGGCGCTACAAGAGCACCGCCGCCTACTACCTGGAGGACGCCGGGCAGGCGCAGACACCGTACCCCATCGAGTGGGTCGACGTGGCCGGCGGCAACCTGGTGCTGGAGGCGTTGACCAGCGGTGCCCTCGACTACAGCTTCATGAGCGAGATCCCGCCGATCTTCGCCAGTGTCGCCCATGCGCCGCTGGTACTGATCGCCAGCTACAGCGGCGACAACAACAAGACCGGCATCGTGGTCAAGCGCGGCAGCGGCATCCGCAGCGTCGCCGACCTCAAGGGCAAGCGCGTCAGCTACGTGCGGGCGACCAACACCCACTACCTGGTGCTCAACATGCTCAAGCGCAACGGCCTGGCCCTGAGCGATATCCAGGCCGTGCCGCTGCCGTCCCAGGACGCCCTGACCGCGTTTCAGAACGGCCACCTCGACGCCCTGGTCACCGGCGGCGTCAGCGCCATCTACGCCGAGGCGCACATGGATGGCGTCATCCTGGAGAATGCCGAGGGCTACTACTCCGGCAACTACCTGATCGCCACCACCCGCCAGGCCCTGGAGAAACCCGGCAAGCGCGAAGCCATCGGCGACTTCCTGCGCCGGGAAAAAGCCACCTGGGACTGGATCGAACATCACCCCCGACAGTGGGCAGAACGCAGCGAGGCGCTGACCGGCATCCCGCGCGAGCTGTACCTCAGGCAGTTCGAGCAACGCACCCAGCCGGCCCGCCTGAAACCTGTGGACAACACCGCCATAGCGGCCCAGCAGCAAGTCGCCGACCTGTTCTTCGAGAGCGGCCTGATCCGCCAGCAGGTCGATGTGAAACCGCTGTGGGACGACAGTTTCACCCCAGTGCTGGACGGCTGAACGCCCGACCGGCCCCTTTCATCGTACCGGCACGCGTCGGCCGAAACCGCCAACCACTTCGGACGGGCATTCCTGCACCGGAGGGCTGACTTTGCCCGGATTCGGCGCGCCAACCGCCGACGAGGCAGCAAGAAACGGCGTCCGCCCACCCCTGCACCCGGGTAGGCGGACATACAAGACCTTTACGCCTTAGGAACATCGATGAAGTCCACTTGCCTCCCCCATGTCGCGCCAGCCTTGCTGGCCGGCTTCCTGATCACCCCGCTGGCCGAGGCCGCGCAGAGTGACCAGGCCCTCGACACCGTCATCGTCACCGGCTCGCGCGGCAGCGAAGCGCGCACCGTTACCACCAGCCCGGCGCCGATCGACGTGATCGACGGCAAGCAACTGGAGAAAGACAGCTCCGGCAGCCTGCGCAACGCCTTGCAGAAGGCCCTGCCGTCGTTCTCCCAGCGCCCGTCCGGCTCGTCCAACGACAGCATCGCCAGGCCCTACAGCCTGCGTGGCCTCAACGGCTCCAACGTGCTGGTGCTGGTCAACGGCAAGCGCCGCCACAACAGCGCGGTGATCAACCTCGACACCACCGCCGCCTATGGCACCAACCCGGTCGACCTGGACATGATCCCGGTCAGCGCCGTCGACCATATCGAGGTGCTGCGCGACGGTGCCTCGGCCCAGTATGGTTCGGACGCCATCGCCGGGGTGATCAATATCATCCTCAAGCAGCAGGACAATGGCGGTTCGCTCAGCACCCAGTACGGCGAGTACTACAAGGGCGACGGCGGCACCATTCGCCAGACCTTCAACAAGGGCCTGGAACTGGGCGCCAACGGCGGCTTTCTCAACCTGTCGCTGGACGCCAAGTCGCAGCAGACCGCCGTGCGCTCGCGCGATGCCACCGGCAACCTGTACTTCGCCGGCGACTCGCGCAACGACACCGCCGACCGCGAGGTACAGAAGAACGGCCTGCCGAAGATCAAGGCGATCAACCTGGGCTACAACGCCGAACTGCCGATTGCCGATGACCTGACCCTGTATTCCTTCTCGACCTTCAGCAAGCGCGACGCCCGTGGCGGCCAGAACTACCGGCGGCCCAACTCGACCAACATCATCCCCGAGATCTACCCGGACGGGACCGCGCCCTTCTATACCCTGGAAGAAACCGACTACCAGGCGGCCGCGGGCGCCAAGGGCAAAGTCGTCGAGTGGAATTGGGACCTGAGTTCCACCTTCGGTCGCGCCAAGGGCCAGGCGGGCACCGACGAAAGCCTCAACGCCTCGCTGGGTCCGAGCAGCCCGACCCACTTCGACACCTACAGCAATCTCTTCGACCAGTGGACCAACAACCTCGACGTCACCCGCGCCTTCGAGATCGGCCTGCCCAAGCCGCTGCAGGTCTCCTGGGGCGCCGAGCACCGCCACGAGCGCTACAAGACCGAGTCGGACGACCCGCTCTCCTACATCAACGGCGGCTACGTCTACAGCAGCGGCCCACTGGCCGGCCAGCCCGCTGCGGTAGGCGCCCAGGGCGCCATCACCCTGACCCCGGAAGACGCCGGCCAGGCCAGCCGCAACAGCTACGCCACCTATGCCGACCTGGGCATCAACCCGACGGAAAAACTCTACCTGGGCGTGGCCGGGCGCTTCGAGAAATACGACGACAGCGCCGGCAACACCACCAGTGGCAAGTTCACCGCCCGCTATGACTTCACCCCGACCTTCGCCCTGCGCGGCACCTTGAGCAACGGCTTCCGCGCACCTTCGCTGTCACAGTCGGTGTACGCGCAGACCTCCAACCAGTACACCTCGGTCGGCGGCGTGGCGCAGTTCGTCGAAGCCAAGACCCTGCGCGTCGACTCGCCGCTGGCCAAGGCCCTCGGCGCCGAAGACCTGAAGCCGGAGAAGTCGCGCAACATCAGTCTTGGCCTGACCTGGAAACCACTGCCCCAGGCCAACGTCACCCTCGATGCCTACCAGATCGAGATCCGCGACCGCATCGCCCTAACCGGTTTCCTCTACGGCGCCGGGGTCGACACGGCCCTGGTCAACTACGGCTACAAGGCCGGCTACCGGGTGAAGTACTTCACCAACGCCGCCGACACCACCACCCGTGGCGTCGACCTGGTGACCGACTACAAGGTCGACTACGGCCGCTTCGGCCAGGTCAAGTACGGCGTGGCCTTCAACTACAACAAGACCGAGATCGACGCCATCAAGGAAACCCCGTCCAGCCTGCGCGCGGCGGGCAACAATCTGGAGCTGTTCGACCGGGTCGCCCAGGGCTACCTGACGGTCGCCAACCCGAAGACCAAGCTGATCCTCAGCGCCGACTGGCAGATCGAACGGTTCACCATCAACGCCGCCGTGACCCGCTACGACAAGGTCGTGGCCCGCGATGCCAACCCGGTCTACGACGTGACCTACGGCGCCAAATGGCTGACCGACCTGGAGGTCGCCTACGCCGCCACCGACAACCTGGAAGTGGCGGTCGGCGCCAACAACCTGTTCGACGTCAGAGCCGACGACAACGGCTACCCGGCCGGCGACATCAACGGCTTCCCGCGCTTCGGCAGCATCTCGCCGTTCAACCCCTACGGCGGCTTCTGGTACGCCCGCCTCGCCTACAACTTCTGACCACGCGCGTCTGCGGCCAAGGCGGCCGCAGACGGCCTTACGGGATATCGTCATGAGTACGCAACCGCACAAGATCATCCTCGGCGCCTTCGTTCCCGGTGTCCTGACCGGCTCGGCCTGGCGCCTGCCGGAAGCGCCGAAAGACAGCTTCCGCGACTTCGACCACTACCGCTACATCGCCGAAAAGCTCGAAGCCGGCCGCTTTCACTCGCTGTTCTTCAACGACAGCGTGCAGTTCGACCTCGACCCCGGCCTGGAAAAAGGCCCCAACAGCGTGCGCTGGGACCCGCTGATCCTCGCCCCGGCCCTGGCCCTGGTGACCCGCCACATCGGCCTGATCACCACCGGCAGCACCACTTACAACGAGCCCTACAACCTGGCGCGCAAATACGCCTCGCTGGATCACCTCAGCAACGGCCGCGCCGGCTGGAACCTGGTGACCTCGCTCGGCGGCGGCGAGAACTTCAACCGCGCCGCGCACACCCAGCATGGCGACCGCCACGAACGCGCCGAAGAGTTCTTCGACGTGATCAGCGGCCTGTGGGACAGTTGGGGCGAGGATGCCTTCCCCCAGGACAAGGACTCCGGCACCTGGCTCGACCTGGACAAGCTGCACGTGCTCGACCACCAGGGCAAGCACTTCCAGGTCAAGGGTCCGCTCAACGTCGCGCGGCCGATCCAGGGTTACCCGGTGATCGCCCAGGCCGGCTCGTCCGAAGCCGGTATTCGCCTCGGCGCGCGGGTCGGCGAGCTGATCTTCACCGCCCAGCAAACGATTGCCGAAGGCCGCGACTTCTACGAGAACATCAAGGCCCAGGCCCTGACCTTCGGCCGTCCGCGCGATCATCTGAAGGTCCTGCCGGGCGTCTCGCCCATCGTCGGCAAGACCCAGGCCGAAGCCGAGGCCAAGTACGAGCGCCTGCAGGAGCTGCTCGATCCACAGTCCTTCCTCAGCCGCATCTCGCGCTTCGCCAGCCTCGACTACGACCTTGCCGAACTGCCGTTCGACGAGGTGGTGCCGCTGCCACCCGAGCACTTCAGCACCGACAGCCACCCGAGCCGGCAGAAGCTGGTCTACGACCTGATCCGCCGCGAACGGCCGACCGTGCGCCAGCTGTTCAACAAACTGACGGCGGGCGGCCACCGCGTGCTGATCGGCACCCCCGAGAGCATCGCCGACGACTTCCAGCAATGGACCGAAGCCGGCGCGGCGGACGGCTTCAACATCATGTTCTCCGGCCTGCACTCGCAGATCGACGACTTCGTCGACGGCGTGGTCCCCGAACTGCAACGCCGTGGCGTGTTCCAGCGCGAATACGCCGGCGGCACCCTGCGCGAGAACCTCGGCCTGCCGTACCGGCAGAACCGCAACAGTTGATGGAGCGCCTCATGTCCTTTCGCCTCGGCGCCCTGTGCGCCGCCCTTGCGCTGATCCTCTCTGGCTGCGGCGATGACACGCCGCCAGTCGCCCAGACAGCGGCGCCCAGCGCAGCGCAGCGCGGCGGCGTGCTCAAGGTCGCCATCGACGGCGATCCGCTGTGCATCGACCCGCAACAGGCCGGCAACAGCAGCGCGCTCAACGTCGGCCGGCAACTGGTCGACTCGCTCACCGACCAGGACCCCGAGACCAGCGAGATCGTGCCTTGGCTGGCGCAGCGCTGGGAAGTCAGCGAAGACTCGCGGCAATTCACCTTCCACCTGCGCGAAGGCGTGACCTTCAGCGATGGCAGCCTGCTGGATGCCGCCGCCGTGAAGGCCAACTTCGAAGCGATCCGCGCCCTCGGCGCGCTGGCGCAACTGGGCGGCACCTACCTCAGCGGCCTGCAATCGATCGATACGCCCGATGCGCGAACCGTGGTGATCCGCTTCGAGCAAGCCAACGCCCAGTTCCTCCAGGCCAGCTCGACCATGAGCCTCGGCCTGTTTGCCAGGGACACCCTGCAACGCAGCGCCGAAGAGCGCTGCCAGGGCGCCTTGATCGGCTCCGGGCCGTTCACCCTGACAGGGTTCCAGCACAACCAGAGCGTGCGCCTGCAACATCGCGCCGACTATGCCTGGCCCTCGTCCCTCGCCGGGCACCAGGGCCGCGCCTGGCTGGACGGCCTCGAGTTCCTGGTCATTCCCGAGTCCGGCGTGCGCCTGGGTAGCCTGCTGTCCGCGCAGATCGACGTGAACACCAGCGTGGCGGTGCAGGACGAGGCCATTCTCGACGCGCAGCAGATCCCCTTCATCGCCCGACCCAATCCGGGCATCGTGTACAACCTCACGCCCAACGAATCGCGCCCGCCGCTGGACCAGTTGGCGGTGCGCCAAGCGCTGAACAAGGCCATCGACCGCCAACAGTTGCAGGGCGTGATTTCCCGCTACCAGAAGCCGGCCAGTTCGGTGCTGGCCAGCAGCACGCCGCACTACCACGACGACGCGGCGCTGCTCGGCCATGACCCGCAAGGCGCGGCCAGGCTGCTCGACGAGGCCGGCTGGCCGCTCGGCGCCGACGGTTGGCGCAGCCAGGACGGCAAGCGCCTGAGCTTCCAGGTCGACTACTGGCAGGCCAGCACCCCGGTGCTGGAACTGGTGCAGCAGCAGTTGCGCCAGCTCGGCGTCGAACTGCGCCTGAACAAGACCACCATCAGCCAGGTCAGCGCCCTGCAGAACGAGCGCAACTACAGCCTGTGGTTCTTCAACCTGACCCGTGCCGACCCGGACGTGCTGCGCACCGTGTTCCTCGCCAGCGGGCGCAACGTCAACGGCCGCCAGGCATCCGAGGTCGATACGCTGCTGCAGCGCTCCGCCACCCTGCTCGACAAAACGCAACGGGGCGCCCTGGTCGAGCAGGCGAGTACCCGCCTGATCAGCGAAGCTCACGTGTTCCCGCTGTTCGAGGCGGCCACGGTCACCGCGTTCCGCCCGGCCGTGCATGGCCTGCACTACGAGGCCTCGACGCGCCTGCAGTTCTACGACACCTGGCTCAGGCAGGACGCGCCATGACCCTCGGACCGCTGGCCGCGCGCCTCGGCCAGGCACTGTTCGTGCTGTGGGCGGCATTCAGCCTGTCCTTCGTGATCCTCTACGCGCTGCCCAGCGACCCGGTGAGCATCATGCTCAGCCAGAGCGGCGAGATGAGCGCGGTGGACCAGGCCCAGGTCGCCGCGCTCAAGGCGCGTTATCACCTCGACCAACCGCTGCCGGTGCAATACGCCAGCGCCCTGTGGCAAGCCGTGCGGCTCGACCTGGGCACCTCGATCCAGAGCGGCAAGAGCGTGCTCGGCATGCTCGCCGCCGCCCTGCCGGCGAC
Source organism: Pseudomonas sp. LRF_L74 (assembly GCF_965644255.1). Taxonomy (NCBI): domain Bacteria; kingdom Pseudomonadati; phylum Pseudomonadota; class Gammaproteobacteria; order Pseudomonadales; family Pseudomonadaceae; genus Pseudomonas; species Pseudomonas sp. LRF_L74. The sequence continues at coordinate 90,571 of NZ_CBFFRH010000010.1, forward strand.
CGCCGCGCTGAGCCTTGCGGCGCTGCTCATCGCCCTGCCGCTGGGCGTCGGCATCGCCCTGCTGGCCAGCCTCAGCCGCCGGCGTAGCGTACGCTCGGCCCTGCTGGCGGCACCGGCAGTGGGTGTGTCGCTGCCAACCTTCTGGGTCGGCCTGCTGCTGTTGCAGGGGTTGTCGTTCAAGCTGCACCTGCTGCCGGCCATGGGCAACCAGGGCCTCGCTTCGCTGGTATTGCCGGCGCTGACCCTGGCGATTCCCACCGCGGCGATGATCGCCCAGGTCCTGGCCCGCTCGATTGCCAATGTCAGCCACCAGCCCTTCATCGACGCCCTGCGCAGCAAAGGCGTCGGGCGCCTGCGCCTGCTGCTGGTGCACGTGCTGCACAACGCGGCGATCCCGCTGCTGACCCTGTCCGGCAGCCTGATCGGCAACCTGCTGGCTGGCGCGGTGGTCACCGAGACGGTGTTCTCCCGCGACGGCATCGGCCGCCTGGCCCAGGGCGCGGTGTCCAGCCAGGACATCCCGGTGGTGCAGGGCGTGGTGCTGCTGGCCGCGGCGCTGTACATCCTCACCAACCTGCTGGTCGACCTGGTCTACCCGCTGCTCGACCCGCGCCTGTCCGCGAGGCCCCGCGCATGAGCCAGACCATCACCCTGACCCGACGCGCGCGGCCCTTCGCCTTGCCCGGTGCGGCCACCATGCTGAGCCTGTCGCTGCTCGCCCTGGTGATCGGCTGGGCCTTGCTGCCGGCCGCCTTCGCCTCGCTCGACCCGCTGCTAGCAGACCCACGCCAGGCCCTGCAGGCACCGTCTGCCGCGCACTGGTTCGGCACCGACCATCTGGGGCGCGACCTGTACGCCCGTACGGTTCACGGCACCGCCCTGTCGATGCAGGCCACCACCCTCGCGGTGCTGATCGCCCTGCTACTGGGCGCCGTGCTCGGCACCCTCGGTGGCTACTTCGGCGGACGCGCCGATGCCGTGCTGATGCGCTGCGTCGAAGTGTTGATGGCGATTCCGCCGCTGCTGCTGGCCATGGCGGTGATCACCGTGCTCGGCTTCGGCACCCTCAACATCGCCCTGGCGGTCGGCCTGTCCTCGGTCGCCGTCTTCGCCCGCCTGAGCCGTGGCGAAGTGCTGCGCTGGCGCCACAGCGTGTTCGTTGAGGCGGCGCAGGCCTGCGGGGTCGGCCACTGGACGATCATCGCCCGCCACATAGTGCCGCATGCCGCTGGCCCGGTACTGGCCCTGGCCGCGCTGGAATTCGGCAGTGCGGTGCTGGCGGTTTCGTCCCTGAGCTTCCTCGGCTTCGGCGCGCCACCGCCGCAACCGGAATGGGGCCTGCTGATCGCCGAAGGACGTAATTTCATGGTCGCCGCCTGGTGGTACACCACCCTGCCCGGCCTGGTGGTCGCCGCCGTGGTGCTGGCCTCCAACCAGGTCGCCCGCCACTTGCACGAACGAGGTCAACACCGATGAGCACGCCGTTACTCAGCATCAGCAACCTGCGCATCGACTACGGTACGAACACGGCGGTGCACGGCATCGACCTGCATATCGACGCTGGCGAATGCGTGGCCATCGTCGGCGAGTCGGGCTCCGGCAAATCCAGCACCGCGGCCGCCATCACCGGCCTGCTGCCGGGCGACGCACGGCGCCAGGGCCGGCTGCGCCTGGGCGATACGGCGCTGGAACGGCTCGACGAGCGCGAGTGGCGCGCGCTGCGTGGCAAACGCATCGGTTTCGTGCCCCAGGACCCCGGCCTGTCGCTCGACCCGGTCAAGCGTATCGATGCGCAGTTGCTGGAGGCCTTGCTCGTCCATGGCGTGCCGCTGGGCCAGGCCTGGACGCGCGCACGGCAACTGCTGGAGCACGTCGGCCTGCAGGACGTCGAGCGAGTCCTGGCCAGTTATCCACACCAGTTGTCCGGCGGCATGTGCCAGCGCGTGCTGATCGCCATCGCCCTGGCCAACAACCCACCCCTGATCGTCGCCGACGAGCCGACCAGCGCCCTGGATGTCAGCGTGCAGCGGCAGATCCTCGATCACCTGGAGAGCCAGGTGCGCGAACAGGGTCGCAGCCTGCTGCTGATCACCCATGACCTGGGCGTGGCCCTGGACCGCGCCGACCGCATCATCGTCATGCGGCACGGACGCATCGTCGAACAGGGGCCGACCCGGCACCTGTTCGAACAGCCGGAGCAGGCCTATACCCGCCAGTTGCTGAGCGCCTCATCGGGCCAGGCGCTGACCCGGCGACGCCAGGCAAACGCAGCGGGCGGCCCGACATTGCTGGCGGTGTCCGACCTGGGCAAACGCTGGAGCGCCGGAAGCGCGGCGGCGGTCGAGCAGGTCTCGTTCGAGCTGCCGCGCGGCACCACCACCAGCCTGGTGGGCGAATCCGGCTCGGGCAAGTCGACCACTGCGCGCATGCTGCTGCGCCTGGAAAGCGCCAGTTCGGGCCGGGTGTCGTTCGACGGGCTCGACGTACTCGCTGCCGATGGCCGGCAGTTGCGTGACTATCGGCGCCGGGTGCAGGTGGTCTATCAGAACCCCTACGCATCGTTGAACCCGCGCCTGGACCTGCTGACGCTCATCGGCGAGCCGTTGCGTGCCTACAGGATCGGTAACCGGCATAGCCAGCGACGACGGGTCGAACACTTGCTGCAGCGCGTCGGCCTGCCTGCGACGCTGCTGCTACGACGTCCGCACCAGCTCTCCGGCGGTCAGCGCCAGCGCGTCGCCATCGCCCGCGCCCTGGCGCTCGAACCGGAGTTGCTGATCCTCGACGAGCCCTTGTCCGCCCTGGACGCCTCGGTGCAGGCGCAGGTTCTCGATCTGCTCGACGAGTTGCAGCGCGAACTGGGCCTGACCTACCTGTTCATCTCCCACGACCTGGCCACGGTACGGCGCATCTCCGACCAGGTGTTGGTGATGCACAAGGGACGGATCGTCGAGCAAGGCAGCAGCGAGCGGGTGTTCGATGCGCCGCGCAGTGCCTATACCAAGCGGTTGCTGGAGGATATTCCGGGGCAAAGGATACGGCGGGAGGTGGTGCTGGATGAGGCAGTGCCGAGGTATTCCAGTGCGGCGTATTGAAACGGGACTGCCCTTTCTACCTCTGGGAGAGGGATGGGCGTCCCGCATAGGATGAGAGCTATCCGGCAGAGCAACAGCATTCACTCGCCCTGCCATTTTTAGCAGTGGATTGATAGCTTGGGTTTCGCCCTGCTGGGCGAGTCACTTTTTCCAAACGCGGAAAAAGTAATCAAAAACGCTATGCCCCTGCATCCGGCCCCGGCTGCGCCGGGGTTCCCTTGCTCCATCAACACTCCGAGGGCCCGCTGCGATAGGCCATCCCTGCGTGCCCCCGTAGCGGCGCTGGAAGGAACCCGTAGCGAAGCGCAGGGCCGGATGCCGGGAAAAAGACCTTTTGGTTACTTTTGCGCCGGCCGGGTAGGTGCATTTGCCAAAAGTGACTCGCCCAGCAGGGCGAAACCCAAGCTATCAACCCACGTAGGCAAACGGCCCACGCCTCGCTGATCCAAAATGCTCAGCCCTTCAACCCCCAAAACCCCACGCATTTATGCAGTAACCGCATAAACCTAGCGTCAATCGATATTGGTATATACCAGCAGCCATCTCCTTAAATCCGCGGCATCAACTCTTGAGGTCGCCACCCGATGCCTGCTGTACGCGTGATGCTGGAATACTTCCACCCCTGGCCCAACTCGGCGGGCTTCTACCTGGCGCGCGAACGCGGCTGGTACCGCGATGCCGGCCTGGACGTACAGCTCAGCGTGCCCGACCCCTACCATGGCGATACCCTGGAACACCTGCTGCGCGGCGCTGCCGACTTCGGCGTGTTCCCCAGCAACCGCCTGCTGGTACGCCGGGCCCTCGGGCAGCCCCTGGTCGGCGTGGCGGCGATCAACCACCGAGGCTTGGAGTCGATCCAGACCCTCGCCGACTTCGGCATCCAGCGCCCGCGTGACCTGGCCGGCAAGCGCCTGGCCCTCAATCCGACGCCACGTGGCCTGGCCATGGTCCGTCATCTGGTCGAAGCCGATGGCGGCGATCCGGACGCCGTGATCCTGGTCGACAGCGGCGTGCGCGAACTGCGTCCCGAGCAACTGGCGGCCGGGATCGCCGACGCCAGCTTCGGTGGCTACTGGGCCTGGGAAGCGCTGATGGCCAGCGGCATCGCCGACGAACGTCGCGTGGTGTGGCCGGTCGATGAAATCGGCGCGCCGGCCTACCACAGCTACCTGCTCGGCACGCGCCAGGAACTGCTCGACCAAGACCCCGAGTGGGTTCGCACCTTCCTGGCGGTCACCGCCCGTGGCTTTCTCGCCGCCGCCGCCGAGCCATTGAGCGCCCTGCCCGCCTATGAAGCCGCGACGCCGTATTTCCCCAGCGAACTGCTGGCCGGCTCGTTGCAGAAAATCGCCCCCTCCTGGCTGCACGCAGGCCATTGGGGCGAGCAGCGCGAGGAACTGATCGCGCCCTATGCCCAGTGGTTGCACTACCATGGCGTGCTCAAAGACGCCGACGCCTGGCGCGGCGCGACCCGCAACGACTACTTGCCGGAATTTCCCGCATGACCGAAGACACCCGTATCGCCCACGGCCTGGGCCTCGACCCGGTGGCGGCCGACTGGCCGGCCCTGCGCGACGAGGACGCCGAGCGCGTATTGCAGCATTACCCGCAGCTCGGGGCGCTGCGCGAGATGGACTGGCACAGCCCGCGCCCGTTTTCCGCAGCGGCACGGGTGCATGCGCAACACGCCACGGTGATCGTCAAACGCCATCACCGTCTGGTCCGCGAAGCCTCGTGGCTGGAAGAAGAACACGCCTTCGTGCGTCATCTGCATAGCCGTGGCGCACCTGTGGTGGCACCCTTGCGCACCCTCGACGGACGCAGCGCCCTGACCCTCGATGACTGGACCTACGAGGTCCTGCCGATTGCCCCGGGCCACGACCTCTACCGCGATGCGCTGTCCTGGACGCCCTTCCTCAGCCTGCCGCACGCCCGCTCGGCCGGCAGCGCACTCGCCGCCCTGCATCGCGCCGCAGCGGATTATTCGGCCGGGCAGCGGCAGACGCCGGTACTGCTGGCCAACCTGCGTCTGTTCAGCCAGGCCGACCCGCTGGCGGCCATCGACGCCGAGCTGGCGAACCGTCCGGCGCTGGCAGCCTACCTGGCCAATCAGGACTGGCGCCGCACCTTGAACGAGCTGCACCTGCCCTATCACCGCGTGCTGTACCCGATGCTCGCGCGCCAGCCTTCGCTGTGGACCCACAACGACTGGCACGCCTCGAACCTGCTCTGGCAGGCAGACCGCGCCGACGCCGAGGTCGCCAGCGTGCTGGACTTCGGCCTGAGCGATCGCACCTTCGCCCTGTTCGACCTGGCCACCGCCATCGAACGCAACTGCGTGCCCTGGCTCGACCTCGACAGCGGCGGCAAGGCCAGCGCCGACCTCGACGCCGTCGACGCGTTGCTCGCCGGCTACGAACACGTGCATCCGCTCGGCCGCGACCAACTGCAGACGCTTGCCGTCCTGCTGCCGCTGGTGCACGCCGACTTCGCGCTGTCCGAAATCGATTACTTCGAAGGCGTCGTCGGCTCCCGGCCAAGCGCCGACATCGCCTACCACGCCTTCCTGATCGGCCATAGCCAATGGTTCGACGATGCCGAAGGGGCGCGCCTGCTGGCGCACATCCGTCGCCTGGCGCAAGCGAGGACCTGAGCATGAGCCGTCAAGACATCCTGATCAGCGCGCACGACCTGGCACAACGACTGCCCGGGGTGACCCTGCTCGACGCCAGCGTCGACCTGGCCGCTCCGGCGTTCGATGGCGACTACCGCGTCGTCAGTGGCAAGACGGCCTGGCACGAGGCCCATATCCCCGGCGCGCGGCATGCCGATTTGCTGGACGCCCTGGCCGACTCGTCCGCCTCATTCAGCTTCGCCCTGCCATCGGCCGCGCACTTCGCCAAAGGCCTGAGCGAACTGGGTGTCGACAGCACCAGCCCGGTCGTGGTCTACGACCGTCATGACGGGTTCTGGGCCGCCCGCCTGTGGTGGATGCTGCGCAGCGTCGGCCTCGCCGCGCAGGTGCTGGATGGCGGCTTCAAGGCCTGGCGCGCGGCGGGCTTGCCCGAGCGCAGTGGCGATGAACCCGCCGTCGGCGCAGCGCCTGTGCACGAGCTGACGCTGGATCGCCGCTACTGGTCCAGCCAGCAGGACGTGGCCGCCGTGGTGGAGGGGCGCGCCAAAGGCGTGCTGATCTGCGCCCTGTCCGCCGCCCTGTTCGATGGCAGCGCGGTGACCCGCTATGCCCGGCGCGGCCATATTCCCGGCAGCCTCAACCGTCCGGCACGTGGCCTGTTCGACGAAAAGGGCCGCTACCTGGCCGACGCCGAGCTGGCCAAGGCACTCGGCGCGGCGCTGCTGGCCGGCGACGAGCAGCTGATCCTCTATTGCGGCGGCGGCATCTCCGCCGCCGCCACGGCCCTGGCGCTCAGCGTGCTGGGCCGCGACAACCTGTCCATCTACGACGGCTCCCTGCAGGAATGGGCCGCGGACCGAGCATTGCCAATGACCACCGGAGCAACTCCGGCCTGAAACGCCGTCCGTTCATGAGCGGATAGCACTCGAAACGCTGCCATGCCAACCCGGCGCGGCGGCGATTCCAACGCCTCAATGTCGTCGTCCTCGCCAACAGATGAGAAGCAGTCGCATGTCCGCTGCAATCGCTGCAAAATGGCGGACTTTTCAGGAGCTTTCCATGGCATCACCTTTGTTTCTGCGGCCGCGCCGGCACTTCGCCCTCGGCCTGCTCAGCCTCGCCCTGCAACCGGCCTGGGCCGATGAGGTCACGCTGGATACCGTCACCGTCACCGGCGAAAAGACCGACAGTTACCAGGCCAAGAGCGCCTCGGTCAGCGGTTTCGGTGAAGCGCCGTTGCTCGACACCCCAGCCTCCGTCGCGGTGGTCAACCGACAGTTGCTGGACGACCAGCAGGCGCGCCTGCTCAGCGACGTGCTGAAGAACGATGCCTCGGTTGGCCAGAGCTACGCGCCCATCGGCTACTACGAGAACTTCGCGGTGCGCGGTTTCTCGCTCAACGAGGCCAGCAGCTACTGGATCAACGGCCACAGCATCACCGGCGAGCAGAACGTGGCGCTGGAGAACAAAGAGCAGGTGGAACTGCTCAAGGGCCTGTCCGGCTTGCAGAGCGGCATGTCCGAACCCGGCGGGCTGGTCAACTACGTGACTAAACGCCCGGATGACGTGCGCTCGGTCAGCCTGGCGCTGAACGACGATGGCGAGCGTTACATCGCCACCGACCTCGGCACCTGGATCGGCGCGGAAAAACAGGTCGGCGTGCGCATCAACCTGGCCCACGAGGACATCGGCACCTACGTCGAACACGCCGATGGTCGCCGCGATTTCGCCTCCCTGGCTCTGGACTGGAACATCAGCCCCAACGCCCTGCTGCAGTTCGACGTCGAGTACCAGAAGCGCAAGCAACGCTCGGTGCCCGGCTATCAATTGCTTGGCGGCACCACGGTGCCCCACGATGTCGACCCGGAAAAACGCCTGGGCGACCAGAGCTGGGGCAAGCCGGTGAGTAGCGATTCGCTGAACCTGGGCGGACGTTTCGAATACCGCTTCAACGATGCCTGGACCGGCAGCATCGACGCCTCGCGCAGCAAGGTGGTGGTCGATGACTACAGTACGTTCGCCTGGGGCTGCTACGGCGCCGCGAGTTGCGCCAGCGCCGCAGTGCCCAACTATTTCAGCGCCGAAGGTGATTACGACGTTTCCGACTATCGCAACCCGGACGATACGCGCCGTAACGACGAACTGCAGCTGGCCCTGGCGGGCCGCTTCGACACCGGCGTTCTCGCCCACCAGCTGACCGTTGGCACAGGTGTGTTGCGCCGTACCATCGACCGGCGCAAGTCGGTCAACGAATACATCGGCACCGGCAACATCTACCAGGACAACGTCGAGTACGAGCCGACCGACGAACCGCTGAAGCCCAGCTATCGCACCCTCGACAGCCGCCAGTACAGCCTGTTCTTCAGCGACCGCATCAGCTACGGCGAACACTGGCAGACCGTGCTGGGCGGACGCCTGGTACACGTCGATGAAAAGGCCTACAGCAACAGGGACGGCAGCCGTGAGCGGCACACCCAGCGCTCCGAATTCCTGCCGGACGTGGCACTGATCTACAAGCCGCGCGCCGATATTTCCCTCTACACGCGCTACAGCGAGGGCCTCTCGCTGGGCAAGGCCGCAGACTGGTACACCACCAACGACGGAGAAACCCTGCCGCCAACCCTTTCGCGCCAGATCGAACTGGGCATCAAGCGCGACTGGCAGCGCGCCAGCTTCGGCGCCGCCCTGTTCCAACTGCGCCAGGCCTACGCTTATTCGCAGCCCAATGGCGATGGCACCTTCACCTACGTGCAACAGGGCGAGCAGAAAAACGTCGGCCTGGAACTCTCCGCCAGCGGTTGGCTGACCCAGCGCCTGCAACTGGCCGCCACCGCCACGGCGATTCGTGCGCGGGTCTCCGGCAGCGGCACCGACGCCTATGACGATCACCAGGCGATCAACGTGCCGAAATACCGCGCCAGCCTGTCCGCCGACTACCGGGTGCCTGGCATCGACGGCCTGGCCCTGCTCGGCGGGGTGCAATACAGTGCCAGCAAATACGCCAACCAGGCCGGTACGGTGGAAGTCGGTGATTACGCGATCTTCGATATCGGCAGCCGCTACACCACCAAGATCGAAGGCTACGAAACCGTGCTGCGCCTGACCGTCGACAACCTGTTCGACAAGCGCTACTGGCGTGACGTCGGCCTGTTCGCCGGTGACGGCTACCTGTTCCCCGGCGCGCCGCGCACCGCACGCCTGTCGGCCACGGTGAACTTCTGATGAAGCGCCTGTCGCCCGTGCTGCTGGTCGTCGCCCTGGGCGGCTGCCAGCAGACACCACCTGCCAACGACCAGCTCGACGCGGTGCTGTGGACACAGACCTCCATCGAGCACGAGTTGATCTACCGCCAGGTGTTCGCCAGCGCCACCCGGCAACTCGATGCGGCCTTGGCCGACCCGAGCTGGGACGCCCTGCCGCAAGCGCCACGCGATCTCGCCGGGTTGCCGCCGGCGCTGATCGTCGACATCGACGAAACCCTGCTCGACAACACCGCGATCAACGCCCAGGCCATCGTCGACGACACGCCCTACAGCTACCCGCGCTGGTACCGCTGGGTCGACAATGCCCAGGCACCTGATTTGCCCGGCGCGAAGGATTTTCTTCAGGCCGCAGCCCAGCGCGGCATCACCACGTACTACCTGACCAACCGTGAACCGGGCCAGGAACAGGCGACCCTGGTCAACCTGCAGCGCCGCGGCTTTCCGGTCAGTGATGTGCAGCAGATTCTCACCGCGGGCACCACGGTCGGCGGCTGCCAGGCACAAGGCTCGGACAAGACCTGCCGGCGCCAGTGGGTCGGCCAGCGCGCCCGTGTGCTGATGCTGGTCGGCGACAGCTTCGGTGACCTGGTCGGTGCCGACAACCGCCTCGCAGCCCAACGTCAGGCTGCCGCGCCCTACCTGACCTGGCTCGGCCAGCGCTGGTTCCTGCTGCCCAACCCCACCTACGGCGGCTGGTACACGGCGCCTTATGGGGACCAGGAAACACTGCCCGACAGCCGCAAGCGCGAGCTGAAACAACGCGCCCTCAACCTGCAGGACTGATCGATGTCGCCCATGGAAATCATCGCCGTCATCTTCAACATCGTCGGCGTCTGGCTCACCGCCCAGCGCATCCGCTGGTGCTGGCCGGTGAGCGTGGTCGCGGTGCTGCTGTACGCCTGGATCTTCTTCGAGGTGAAGCTCTACTCGGACATGCTCCTGCAACTGATCTTCGCCGTGCTCCAGGGCTACGGCTGGTGGCGCTGGAGCAGCGGGCGCATCGACGCCGGCAAGGTGCATGTCGAACGCCTGCGCCCGCAGGAAGCCTGGGCCAGCCTGGCGCTCGGCCTGGTGGCCGCCGTGACCCTGGGTGCGCTGATGCACCGCTTCACCGATGCCGCGCTGCCCTGGCTGGACTCGCTGCTCACCGCCTTCAGCCTGGTCGCCAGCTTCTGGGCGGCGCGCAAGTACGTGGCCAGTTGGTGGCTGTGGATCGTCCTCGATACCGCCTACGTCGGCATGTTCCTGTACAAGGACCTGCTGCTCACCGCCGCGCTGTATGCCGGTTTCATCGTCCTGGCCATCTACGGCCTGCGCGCCTGGCAGCGTGACCTGCTGCGCCAGGAAGCCGGATGAGCGCGCCCGGCGAGCGCCGCCTGACGCTGCGCGCAGCCCAGCCGCTGTACCTGCGCATCCGCGATCAACTGGTCGCCGACCTCAACGGGGGGCTGTTCGCCACAGGCAGCAAGCTGCCGTCCGAACGGGAGCTGGCCGAGCGCTTCACCTGCACCCGGGTGACCTTGCGCCAAGCCCTGCAACTGCTCGAAACCGACGGCCTGATCTACCGCGAAAACCGCCTCGGCTGGTACGTCAGCCCGCCACGGATTCGCTACGATCCGCGCGGCATCACCGGCTTCATGGACTACGTGGCGGCCCAGGGCCGGGTGCCGGTCACCGAATGCCTGCACGCCGAACGCCGCCCGGCAGGTGCCTGGATGGCCACGCGCATGGGCCTGGATCATCCCGAGGAAAGCGTGTTTCATCTGCAACGCCGACGCTGGGTCGATGGTCGCCCGGTGCTGGTGGAATACAACACCCTGGCCACGCGCTGGTGCCCGCAATTGCTCGAAGAGGACCTCAACACCTCGCTGACAACCTTGCTGCGCGAACGCTTCGGCCTGATCCATTCGCGCTGCGAACTGATCATGCACCCCGGCATCATGGAACAGGCCCAGGCCGACTTGCTGCAAGTCTCGCCCGGCTCCAGCAGCTTCTACCTGGAACGGCTGAACTTCGGCGAACGCGGCCAGCCGGTCGAACTGGACCAGGAATTCTGGCGCCCGGACGCCCTGGCGGTGGTATTGGATGCGCATTATCCGGGGTGAAAAAGCGGGTAAAGACCGCTTCCACGTAATGTTCAAGAGCTGCTTTAGACAGGAGCAGACGTAGGGTGGACAACGCGAAGCTTGTCCACCACTCTGCATGGCCAATGGTGGACAAAAAAAGCGTTGTCCACCCTACGTCCGCTTTGGCCTTGAAGCGGCCTATCCGAGCCTCCAGCCCTCAGCACCTCACGCGCCCTTGAACACCCGCTTGCCCAGATAACTGAACGACAGCACCAGCAGAATCAGCGCGCCGGTCGCCACCTGTTGCCAATAGAAATTCCAGCCGATCAGCAGCAGGCCGTTGGCGGTGATGTTGAGGAACAGCACGCCGAGCAAGGTGCCAGGGATGTTGGCACGCCCCTGGCGATGCAGGGTGGTGCCGATGAACACCGCGCCGATGGCGTTGATCAGGAAGGCGTTGCCGGACATCGGCACATAGGCGTTCACCGTGCTCGCCAGGAGAATGCCGGCCAGCGAGCAGGCCAGGGCCACGGCGATGAACACCACGGCGGTCACCCGCTGCACCGCCACGCCGCTGTAACGCGCCACCTCCGGCTGTTCGCCGAGTGCCAGCACTTGCCGCCCCAGACGCCCCTTGGCCAAGGTCACGCCATACGCCAGCGCCAACCCGGCAACGACCAGCAGCGGCAAGGGAATGCCCACTACGCCATAGCTCGCCAGCTCCGGGCGGGCACCGTTGGCGACGTAGATCGGCTGGCCGCCGTCGGACAGCAGTTGCTGCACGCTGGTGCCGATGAACAACGTGCCGAGCGTTGCCAGGAACGGTGAGATGCGCAGGCCGGCGATCAGCACGGCGTTGAACGCACCGGTCAGGCCGCCGGCGAGAATCGCCAGGGCAATCGCCAGCGGCAAAGCGATGCCGGCATTCAATGCGCTGACGAAGGTCAACGCCGCCAGGTCCAGCGCCACGCCCACCGATAGGTCGATGCCGCCGGCGCTGATCGCCAGGGTCATGCCGGTGGCGACGATGGCCAGCAGCACGAAGTTGTTCAGCAACACGCTATTAAAGTTGCCCCAGCTCAGAAAGCCCGGCGCGCTCACGGCGAAGAACACCAGCAAGGCGAGGAACACTGCCGGCAGCACCAAACGCAACCAGCGCCCGCGCTCGGCCGTCGGCACGGCACCGGGCAGGGTCAACGTCGATTCGCTCATTTCAAGACCTCCCACGCAGCAGACTGGAACTGGCCACCACCAGCAGGATCAGCACGCCCTGCACGCCGTTGACCCAGAAGCTGGAGATGTTCAGCAACTGGAAACCGTTGACCAGAAAACCCACCAGCAACGTCGCCAGCAAGGTGCCACCGATGCTCGGACGCAGGCGCCGGGAGAACACCGTGCCGAGAAAGGCGATGGCGACGATCGACAACAGCATCTCGCCGGAACCGGTGGTGCTGCCGCTGAACCAGGCCGACGAGCAGAACGCCGCCAGGCTGCCGCACAGGCCACTGAGCAGGTAGCTGGAGAACTGATAGCCAGCCACCGGCAAGCCGGCGGCGGTCGCCGCTTCCGGGTATTCGCCGACGGCATACAGTCGCAGGCCGTAGCGGCTGAACTGGATCAGCAGGATCAACGCCAGCGCCACGCCGAGAAACACCCAGGCCAGCGCCGGTTGTCCCAGCCACTGGCCGAAGCTGAGCAGCTCCAGCAGCGGCGAATCGGTGGGCAGCACGGTGTTCTCGGTCAGCACCAGTTCCAGGCCGGCGATCAGGTTCATGCTCGCCAGCGTTGCCAGCAGCGGCGGCAGGCGCAGGCCGACCACCACCAGGCCATTGAGTGCGCCGATGGCCAGGCCGGTGGCCAGGGTCAGGCCGATGCTGGCGAGCGCACCAAGGCCGGCGTTGTTCAAGCTGGCATAGACCGCCGCCGACAGGCCGAGGTTGGCCGCCAACGACAGGTCCAGGCCGCCGGACACCACATTGGAACCACCGCCAATGATGACGATGGTCAGGCCGAAGGCGAGGATGCCAAGGATCGCCGACTGGGCGAACACGTTGGAAATATTCGCCGGTGCCAGAAAATTCGGCGCGCTCACTGCGAACACCACGAGGATCAGCAGGAACGCCAGGGATGCGCCGTGGCGTAGCAGCGCCAAACGCCAGTTGCCATTGAGCCGCGACGGCGCGGCAAGCGAAAGATCAGCGGACATGACGGACCTCCTGTTCTTCGTGGGTGGCGGACGCCAGGGCCAGCAGGCTATCGGCGTCGAGGTCCGTGGCCTTGCGCTCGGCGACGATGGCGCCACGGTGCATCACGTAGATGCGGTCGCACAGGCCGAGCAATTCCGGCAGGTCGGACGACAGCAACAGCACACCGGCGCCCTGCTCCACCAGGGTGCCGATCAGTCGATAGATCTCGACCTTGGCACCGATGTCGATGCCGACGCTGGGCTCGTCCAGCAGGTAAAGGTTCGATTGCCGGCTCAGCCACTTGGCCAATGCCACCTTCTGCTGATTGCCGCCGCTGAGCTGGCGCACCGCCGCCAGGGGACCAGAGGTCTTGATCGCCAGGTCGTCGATCAGCGCCTCGGTCTGGCGCCGCTCGCTGTCGGCGGAAACCAGGCCCAGCCGGGTGAAACGCGAGAGACTGGCCAGGGTGGTGTTCTCCTGCACGGTCAGGTCCAGGGCCACGCCTTGCCGGCGCCGTTCCTCGGGCAGTAGGGCAATACCTTCGCGCACCGCCTGGTGGGCGCTGCCGAGGTCCAGCGGCTGACCGTCCAGGCGAATCTCGCCCTGCTGCGCCGGCGCCAGGCCAAACAGACTCTTGAGCAATTCCTTGGCCCCGGAGCCAACCAACCCGGTGAGCCCGACGATCTCGCCACGCCGGACTTGCAGGTCAACGTCGCGATAAACCGGCGACCTGCCCAGCCCCTTCACCTCCAGCAACGGCTCGCCCAACGCGACCGCTTGCTTGGGATACATCTCGGCCACCTCACGGTTGACCATCAAGCGGGTGATCTCGGCCAGGGAGGTTTCACGCGGGTCGACGTCCGCCACGTCGCGACCGTTGCGCAGCACCGTCACCCGGTCGCACAGGTGCTCGATCTCCTGCAAATAATGGGAGATGTAGATGATCGCCAGGCCTTGCTCGCGCAGGCGCCTGACGATGCCCAGCAACTGCTCGACCTCACGCTGCACCAGGGCCACGCTCGGCTCGTCGAACACCAGCACCTGGGGTTTGGCGATCAACGCGCGGGTGATCTGCACCACCTGCTGCTCGGCGCAGCTCAGCTCACCGATCAGCGCGCCGCTGGGCAGGCTCAGGCCGAAATGCTCATCGAGCAGGCGCTCAGCCTCGCGCTGCTGGGCCCGCCGCTGCACGAACGGCCCACGGTGGATTTCCTGGCCGAACAACAGCGCCTCGCCCACCGTGAAACTGGCCGGTAGCAAGCGTTCCTGATGGATGAACTGGATGCCCAGTTTCGCCACCTGGCGCGGGCTGAAATGGCTGTACGGCTGGCCATCGACCCACAGGCTGCCGGCGTCCGGGCGATGGATGCCGGCCAGTACCTTGATCAGCGTCGACTTGCCCGCGCCGTTCTCGCCGACCAGGCCATGCACACTGCCGCGTCGCACCCGCAGGCTGGCATCGTCCAGCGCGCGGGTCACGCCGAAGTGCTTGCTCAGGTTGCGCAGCTCCAGGGCGAATTCGCTCATCGTCGGTCCTCCCGTTCAGTCACACGTCACCACGAATGCGCCGAACCTCATCGACGTTGTCCGCCGTGGTCAGCAGGGTTTCGACGAAGGTCTCTTTCGGCAGGTCGTGCTCGCCGGCCAGGTAGCGGGCAACGTTGTGCACGGCGAGGCGGCCGATCAGGGCCGGCTGTTGCGACACCACCGCCGCCACTGGCGTGTTCGGCCTTTTGAGCAAGTCGAGCACCTCCGGCGTGCCGTCGACGCCGTAGGTGCGAACCTCGCTGCGCCCAGCGTCGATCAGCGCCTGGCTGGCACCGAGTTGCGGCAGGTCCCAGGCCGTCCAGATCGCGTCGATCTCGCCCTTGGGGTACTTGTTGAGCAGCGCCGCCACCTGGCTGCGGGCGTCCTGCACGGTGTTGGGAATGACGTCGCGCAGCTCCGGCTGGATGAACTCGATCTGCGGGTAGTACTTGGTCACCAGCTTCAACTGGTCGTAGCGAATGCCGCAGCTCGGCACCCCGTAGAAGCCGTTGAACACCAAGACCTTGCCCTTGCCGCGCAGGTCGGCCACCAGTTTCTTGGCCAGGATCAGGCCGGTGCTCCAGTTGTCCGCCGAGATGGTGTTGATCGCGTATTGCGACGGCACTTCGATGGTGAACAGCGGGATGCCGGCGGCGGCGATGCGCTTGAACCAGGGGTCGATGATGCTCAGGGTGCCGAGGGTGTGGATCACCGCGTCGGGCTTCTGTGTCACCAGGTTCTGCAACTGGGTGACCATGGCCTTGTCGTTGCGCCCGGCATCCAGGGTGATCGGCGTGCCGCCGAGGCGCTTCACTTCTTCGATCTGCGCGGCGAAGGCGCGGCTGTCGAAATAGATGCTGGTGCCCACGGTGCTGATGGCGATGCGTTTACCGGCCAGCGAAGGGATCGGCTTGTCCTCGCCGCTTGCCACGCTCGCGCCCGGCTCCGCCGCGCGAGCCAGGGACGACAGGCCAAGGCCGGCGGCCAGGGTCAGGCCGGCGCCGAGCAGGCTGCGGCGGCCAATGCCGAAATCGTTGTCGTGGCTCATTGGTCACCTCGCAGTTGTTGCACTTGGTCCAAGTTGGCGTGGGTCGTCAGCAGCGTGGCGACATGGGTTTCCTTGGGCAGGTCTTTTTGCCCGGCGAGGTAACGGGCGACGTTCTGCACCGCCGTCTTGCCGATCAACGCCGGCTGCTGGGCGACCACCGCACCAATGGGCGAATCGTCGCGGCGCAGCAGGTCGAGCACCTCGGGGGTGCCGTCGACGCCGTAGGTCTTGATCTCGGTGCGGCCGGCATCGATCAGCGCCTGGCTGGCGCCGAGCTGGGGAATGTCCCAGGCCGCCCAGATCGCCGCGACCTCGCCTTTCGGGTACTTGTTGAGCAGCGCGGCGATCTGCGAACGGGCGTCCTGCACGGTGTTGGGGATCACGTCGCGCAACTCGGGCTGGATGATCGACAGCTCGGGATGCTCGGCCAAAACCGCTTTCAATTCGTCGTAGCGGATCTGGCACACCGGCACGCCGTAGAAGCCGTTGAACACCAGGATCTTTCCCTTGCCGCCGGCGTCCTTGACCAGTTGCTCGGCCAGTTGCCGGCCAGCGGCATGGTTGTCCGAGGTGGTGTTGTTGATGCTGTACTGCGACGGCGCGTCGATGGTGAACAGCGGGATGCCGGCGGCGCTGATGCGCTTGAGCCAGGGGTCGATGACGCTGAGGGTGCCGAGGGTCTGGATCACCGCGTCGGGACGCTGGGTGACCACGGTCTGCAACTGGGTGACCAGGTTCTTGTCGTTGCGCCCGGCATCCAGGGTGATCGGTGTGCCGCCGAGGCGCTTCACTTCATCGACCTGGGCCTGGAAGGCCTTGACGTCGAAGTAGTGGCTGGTGCCGGTCATGCTGATGGCGATGCGTTTGCCGGCCAACGAAGGTACATCTTCATCGGCGGCGTGGGCGCTGCCAGCGATCACCAGCGCGGCGCAGAGCAGGGTTTTCAGCAGTTTCATGACGCCACCTCGCAGACGGCGAGCGTGGGCGTGGGCAGTAAGGCATGGGTCATCATGATCCCTTTCTATGGGCAACACGTTCTTGTGCTGCCGGGATCATTGCGAGAAGCGCGCCAACTTGTTTTTTCAACAAAATCAGTCAGTTGAATCTAGTCAATGAATCCCGAACACAAGCCAAAGCGGACAAAGTGTTGGAGAAGTGTGTGGAAATGATCAGCCTCCCTCCCCCGTCAACGCGCCTTGAACACGCCGCCTGGACCTGGAAAGCGCCAAGGAGCACCCGCTGTTCATCTGTGCCCACCAGCGCGACCAGTCGCGGCTGTGGACCTCGGCGTTGTGCGTGACGCGCTGATTCGTCCACCGGCCTGGCGGCCATGGGGGCCAGGCCGGGGGCACTTCCAGCGCACAGCGGATTCGGCTGTACGGCCTATGAAATACAGCCTGGACAGGTTGCCCCGCCGCCGAACTCGAAGGATTCGGTTTCGCCATTGCAGGGATGATTTCCTCGCTGAAATCATCTCTGGATGCCCGCCATGCAAACCACCTCTAGCGTGCTGATGGTTCGCCCCGCGAACTTCTCCTTCAACCCGGATACCGCCGACAACAATCCTTTCCAGCATGACGACCTGCCCGCCGCCCAGGTGCAGCGTCAGGCCCTGGAGGAGTTCGACGGCTACGTCGCCGCCTTGCGCGAGCACGGCATCGAGGTGCTGGTCGTACAGGACACGCCCGAGCCGCACACGCCAGACTCGATCTTTCCCAACAACGGCTTCAGCACCCATGCCGACGGCACCCTGGTGCTCTACCCGATGCAGGGTGAAAACCGGCGCCTGGAACGCGGCAAGCCGATTTTCCAGGCGCTCGACGGCTTCCAGATCAGCAAGCGCATCGACCTGAGCGCACACGAACAGCAGAGCCGCTTCCTCGAAGGCACCGGCAGCCTGGTGCTCGACCGCGAGGCGCGCATCGCCTATGCCTGCCGCTCGATCCGCACCCACGACGCGCTGCTCGACGAGTTCGCCAAGCGCCTCGGCTACCGCGTGCAAGCCTTCGACGCGGTGGACCGCCAGGGCGTACCGATCTACCACAGCAACGTGATGATGAGCGTTGGCAGCCGCCTGGCACTGGTGTGCCTGGTCAGCCTGCCCGACGACGCCCAGCGCGAGAGGCTGCGCAATGGCCTGGAGGCCAGCGGCAAGCAGGTGATGGCCCTGAGCTGGGATCAACTGGAACAGTTCGCCGGCAACATGCTGGAACTGCATGACGCCAGCGGCCAGCCCCTGCTGGTGATGTCACGCAGCGCCTGGCGATCGTTGGACGATGCGCAACGCACGCTGATCGAGGCGCACGCCCGGCCACTGGTGGTGAACATCGACACCATCGAGCGCGTCGGCGGCGGCAGTGCCCGCTGCATGCTCGCCGAAATCCATCTGCCACGCCGGGAGGTGCGCCCATGATCCGCCGCGAAGACTTCGACCAACTGATCGTACCGACCTACAACCCGTCGTCCTTCGTTCCGGTACGCGGCCTCGGCTCGCGCCTGTGGGATGCCGAAGGCCGCGAGCGCATCGACTTCACCGGCGGCATCGCGGTGAACGTACTCGGCCATTGTCATCCGCAACTGGTCGAGACGCTGCGCGAACAGGCCGCAACGCTCTGGCACGTGTCCAACGGTTTCACCAACCAACCCGTGCTGCGCCTGGCCCGCCGCCTGGTCGAGGCGACCTTCGCCGAGCGCGTGTTCTTCTGCAACTCCGGCGCCGAAGCCAACGAGGCCGCCTTCAAACTGGCACGGCGTATCGGCTTCGACCGACGCGGGGCGGAGTGCCACGAGATCATCGCAGCCAGCGGCAGCTTCCATGGACGCTCGCTGTTCACCGTCAGCGTCGGCGGCCAACCGGCCTATTCGAGTGGCTTCGGCCCAGCCATCGCCGGTATTCGCCACGTGCCGTTCAACGACCTCGCCGCCTTGCAGGCGACTATCTCCGAGCACACCTGCGCCGTGGTCCTCGAACCGATCCAGGGCGAAGGCGGCGTGCTGCCAGCCGCACCGGGCTATCTGCAAGCCGTGCGCGAGCTGTGCGACCGTCACGGCGCGCTGCTGATCTTCGACGAAGTGCAGACCGGCGTCGGCCGCACCGGCGAGCTGTACGCCTACCAGCACTATGGCGTGGTGCCGGATCTGCTGACCAGCGCCAAGGGCCTGGGGGGCGGCTTCCCCATCGGCGCCCTGCTCACCCGCGCCGAGCTGGCCGCGCACTTCACACCGGGCACCCATGGCACCACCTACGGCGGCAACCCGCTGGCCTGCGCCGTGGCCGAACGAGTGCTGAGCCTGGTCGACAGCGCCGAGGTGCGTGACGGCGTCGCGCAGAGGCACCAGCAATTCGTCTCGCGCCTGACCCTCATGGCCGAGCGCTTCGGCGTCTTCGAGCCGCCGCGCGGCCTGGGCCTGCTGCTCGGCTGCCCGCTGCGCGATAACTGGAAAGGCCAGGCCCGCAGCCTGGTGGGCGCCGCCTCGGAGGCCGGCGTGCTGCTGCTTCAGGCCGGCCCGGATGTGCTGCGCTTCGCGCCCAGCCTGATCATCGAGCCCGAGCTGATCGACGCAGGCCTGCAGCGCTTGGAACAGGCCCTGCACAGGGCCACGGAAGCGACGCCATGAGCGCCTGGGTCGTGCGCCCGGCCCAGCCCGGCGATCTCGATGCGCTGCAACGCATGGCGCGCCAGAGCCTGACCGGGGTCACCTCATTGCCCGACGATCGTGCCAGCCTGGAGCGCCGCCTGGCGCAGTCATCCTGCTCGTTCGCCAGTGCCGTGACCTTCCCCGGCGAGGAGGAATACCTGTTCGTCCTGGAGGACCTCAGCAGCGGCGCCCTGCTGGGGTGCTCCGGCCTGCAGGCCAACTGTGGCTTTGCCCAGCCGTTCTACAGCTTCCGCCATGAGGTGTTCATCCACGCCTCGCCGGCCCAGGGCATCAAGCACAAGGTGCACGCCCTGGCGCTGTGCCACGACCTGGGCGGCAACACCCTGCTCAAGGGGTTTCACATCGATGCGAACCTGCAGGACGCCACCGCGGCGCAACTGATTTCACGCGCCCGCCTGCTGTTCGTCGCCAGCCAGCCACAGCGCTTCGCCACGCAACTGGTCGCCGAGATGGTCGGCTGCACCGACGAGCAGGGCCACTCGCCGTTCTGGGACGCGCTCGGCAGCCACTTCTTCGGCCTCGACTACGCCGCCGCCGAAGCCCTAGGCGCCTTTCAGGAGCGCACCTACCTGGCCGAGCTGCTGCCGCACTACCCGATCTATGTGCCGCTGCTGCCCGAGTCGGCCCAGGAGGTCATGGGCCAGGTGCATCCCAAGGCCCGCCGGCCCTACGAGATTC
Organism: Pseudomonas sp. LRF_L74; assembly: GCF_965644255.1. NCBI lineage: Bacteria > Pseudomonadati > Pseudomonadota > Gammaproteobacteria > Pseudomonadales > Pseudomonadaceae > Pseudomonas > Pseudomonas sp. LRF_L74. Next base: position 110,729 of record NZ_CBFFRH010000010.1, read on the forward strand.
TCCTGGCCGAAGGCTTTGCCGGCGAACGCTACATCGACGTGTACGACGCCGGCCCGACCCTGGAGGCGGAGACCGCGCAGATACGCAGCATCGCCGGCAGCCTGGTCACCCAGGCGCGCATCGCCCCCCGGGCAAGCAGCGCGGACGCCCCGGCCTGGCTGGTGTGCAACGAGGGTAGCAGCGCTTTCCGCGCACTCACCGTGCACGCCAACTGGCTGCCCGGGCGCCCGCTGACCCTGAGCCCGGCCGAAGCCGATGCCTTGCAGCTTGGCGAAGGCGACAGCCTGCGCCTGGTTCGACTCTAGGAATTCCACCATGATCATTCGCCCCGTCCACCACGCCGACCTGCCGTCCCTGCTGGCGCTGGCCAAGAGCGCCGGTTCCGGCCTGACCACCCTGCCCGCCGATGAAAAGCGCCTGGCCCATCGCGTGGCCTGGGCCGAGAAAACCTTCGCCGGCGAGGTCGAGCGCGCCGACGCCGACTACCTGTTCGTGATGGTCGACGACGCCGAGCAAGTGGTCGGGATCACCGGCCTGGCCGGCGCCGTCGGCTTGCGCGAGCCCTGGTACAACTACCGGGTCGGCATGACCTTGAGCGCCTCGCCCAAGCTCGGCATCTACCGGCCCATTCCCACCCTGTTCCTGGTCAACGACCTGTGCGGCCAGTCCGAGGTGTGCTCGCTGTTCCTGCGCGCCGACCAGCGCACCGGCAGCCACGGCAAGCTGCTGTCGCGTTCGCGCTTTCTGTTTCTCGCCGAGTTTCCGCAGTTGTTCAGCGAACGCATCATCGCCGAGATGCGCGGGGTTTCGGATGCGCAGGGCAAGTCACCGTTCTGGGAGGGGCTGGGCCGGCATTTCTTCAAGATGCCATTCACCGATGCCGACTACCTCACCGGCGTCGGCAACAAGGCGTTCATCGCCGAGCTGATGCCGCGTTTTCCGCTGTACGTGCCGCTGCTGGCGCCCACGGCCCAGGCGGTGATCGGCCAGGTCCACCCGGCCACCGAGCCCGCGCTGCGCCTGCTGCAAAGCGAAGGCTTCGGCCATCGTGGCTATGTCGATATCTTCGATGGCGGCGCGGTGGTGGAGTGCGAAACCAACCGTATCCGCGCGGTGCGCGACAGCCGCACGCTGGTCCTGGCCGTCGGCACACCGGCTCAGCCAGGCAGCGAATACCTGATCTTCAACCGCAGCCTGCGTGACTGTCGCATCACCAGTGCCCCCGCCCACGTTGCCTCGGGCACCCTGGTGGTCAGCGCACTCACCGCCAGGCGCCTGCGCCTGCGCGCCGGTGATCCGGTACGCGCGGTGCCCCTGTCGCCCGCCCGCAATTCCCCCCAGGAGATAACCGCATGACTACCCACCTGATCGACGGCTGTTGGTGCGCGGGCGAAGGCGATGCCTTCGAATCGCTCAACCCGCTGAACCAGCAGGTACTCTGGCGCGGCCGCAGCGCCAGCGCACGCCAGGTGCATGACGCGCTTGGCGCGGCCCGCTCGGCCTTTCCCGCCTGGGCGCTGCGCCCCCTGGCCGAACGCATCGCCTGTGTCGAACGTTTCGCCGACTGCCTGCGCGCCCAGGCCGAGGCCCTGGCCTTCGCCATCGGCGAGGAAACCGGCAAGCCGTTGTGGGAGGCGCGCAGCGAAGTCGTCAGCATGATCAACAAGGTGGCGATCTCGATCCGCAGCCAGGCCGAACGTGCCGGCGAACGGCACAGCGCCGACGGCAGCGCCAGCCTGGGCCATCGCCCCCACGGCGTGGTCGCGGTACTCGGTCCGTACAACTTTCCCGGCCACCTGCCCAATGGCCACATCGTGCCGGCCCTGCTGGCAGGCAATTGCGTGCTGTTCAAACCCAGCGAACTGACCCCGCGCGTCGCCGAACTCAGCGTGCAGTGCTGGCAGCAGGCCGGCCTGCCACGGGGCGTGCTCAGTCTGCTGCAAGGCGGTCGCCAAACCGGTGAGGCGCTGGCAGGTGTCGAGGGCATCGACGGGCTGTTCTTCACCGGTTCCAGCAGCACCGGCGCGGCGCTGCACCGGCAGTTCGCCGGGCATCCCGAGCGCCTGCTGGCCCTGGAGATGGGCGGCAACAATGCGCTGCTGGTCGAGCCGGTGGCGGATCGTGCCGCCGCGCTGCAGATCATCCTGCAATCGGCGTTCATTTCCGCCGGCCAGCGCTGCACCTGCGCGCGCCGCCTGCTGGTGCCGGAAGGCGAATGGGGCGACGCGCTGTTGCGCGATCTGGTCGCCGCCGCCGCGCGCCTGCGCCTGGGCGCCTTCGACGAGACGCCAGAACCGTTCATGGGCACGGTGATTTCCCTGCGTGCCGCCGCCCAGTTGCGTGAGGCGCAACAGCACCTGATCGAGTGGGGAGCCAAGCCGCTGTTGCCGCTCACGCAACCGCGCCCTGACTCGGCGCTGCTCACGCCCGGCATCATCGACGTCACGCCGCTGGAGTGCGCGCCGGACGAAGAGTATTTCGGCCCGCTGCTGCAAGTGCGCCGCTACCGCGATTTCGACCAGGCCATCGAACTGGCCAACGCCACCCGCTTCGGCCTGGCGGCCGGGCTGGTCAGCGACTGCGCCGAGCGCTTCGCGCGCTTCCACAGCCTCAGCCGCGCCGGTATCGTCAACTGGAACAAACCCCTGACCGGGGCCTCCAGCAGCGCCCCCTTCGGCGGGATCGGCGCCTCCGGCAACCATCGTCCCAGCGCCTGGTACGCCGCCGATTACTGTGCCTATCCGGTGGCCACGCTGAAGGCTGAAACACTCAGCGCACCACCCGCGTTGCCGGGGTTGAACGGATGAGCCTGGTCGACCTGCTACCACTGACACTGGCCGCTCGCAAACCCGCACGGGTCGAGCAACGCCTGGCCCATGGCCTGACGCTGCGCTGGCTGGCCGAGGGCGTCTTGAGGATCGACCCGGACGACGCGCTGGCGGGCCACTTGCTGCTTTCCGCCGGTGTCCATGGCAACGAAACCGCCCCCGTCGAGTGGCTCGATCGCCTGCTACGCGCCATCGTGGCGGGCACCCTGCGTCCACGCCGCCGCCTGCTGCTGATACTCGGCAACCCGGCGGCACTGCGCGCCGGCACACGCTTCATCGAGCAAGACATGAACCGCCTGTTCAATGGCGTCCCGCGCGACACGTCAATTGCCGAACAGGCCCGCGCCGCCGAACTGGAGGAGCAGGCCCGCCGGTTCTTCGCCGAAGCCGACGGCCCCCGCCTGCACTATGACCTGCACACGGCCATTCGCGGCTCACGGTTCGAACGCTTTGCCCTGTATCCCTGGCACCCGCAGCGCCCACTCAGCGCCGAGCAAGAACAACGCCTGGGGCACGCCGGCATGCAGGCGTTGCTCTGTCACAGCCAGCAGGGCCATACCTTTTCCGCATACACCCAGGCGACGCTGGCGGCAGACAGCTTCACCCTGGAACTGGGCAAGGCACGCCCCTTCGGGGAAAACACCGGCCTCGACCTTGCCGCCCTCGACCAGGCGGTAACGGGCTGGCTGCACGCCAATCCGCTGCGTCCTGGCACGCACCGGCCACTGCGCTTTCGCATCGCCAGCAGCGTGATCAAGCACACGCCGGATTTCGTTCTGCACCTCGATGCCGATGTCGAGAACTTCACGCCACTGCCGCCGGGCAGCCTGCTCGCCGAAGATGGTGACACGCGCTGGACGGTGGAGCAGGCGAACGCCTGCATCCTGTTTCCCAACCCCAAGGTCGCCTGCGGGCAACGCGCCGGCCTGATTGTGGTGCACGACCCCCACGGCACGCGCTGAAACGGGGCAGAAAAGTAACAAATCAAGTTGCCTATAGGTTCACAAAAAACCAGGCGAGTTTCGTAATACGCAACAGAACCACCGAGATAAAGGCGCCAAATCCTTTATTCACGGAGAAAACCAATAATGGCCTGTTGCTTGCTTAGCCTCATAAAGTTCTCTATTAGGCAACCTATATCGCCATGCAGAAGCCTTCGAAATCCACTGCGCTCACCGTCGAGCAGCCCACATCGGGTATCGACGGTTTCAACGTCGGCAGTCGCCTGCGCGCCGCACGCCTGGCCAAGGGCCTGCGCATCGAGGAGGTCGCCCAGCGGGTCGGCGTGAGCAAGTCGTTCATCAGCCGCTTCGAGCGCGATGTGGTGCAAGCCTCGGTCGCCACCCTGCTGCGCGTGTGCGACGCCATCGGCATCAAGCCGGCCCAGTTGTTCTCGCCACCGACCACGGCCTATGTACCGGCCGGCGAAGGTACGCCGATCAGCCTGGGCGGCGAGAAGATGCGCGAGTACCTGATCGGCGGCGACGGCAACGCGCACATGATGAGCCTGTACTCGGTGATCGAACCAGGCGGCGGCTCCGGCTCGGAGCCCTACACCCTGAATGCCGACTCCGACATGGTGCATGTGATGAGCGGGCAACTGGAAATGCGTGTCGGCGACGACACCTACCTGCTCAAGACCGGCGACACCCTGACCTTCCCACCGAGTATCCCGCACACCTGGCACAACCCCTCGGCGAAGGAAACCTGCACCGCCGTCTGGGTGATCGTGCCGCCGCCATCCTGATCGCCAGCAGCGCCTCTCCCCCTTCCGAACGACGAGACGAGACCAGACAACGATGTACAAGCTGAACGTCACCGACCTGCACAAACGCTATGGCGACCATGAAGTCATCAAGGGCATCAGCCTCCAGGCCAAGGCTGGCGACGTGGTGAGCATCATCGGCTCCAGTGGTTCGGGCAAGAGCACCTTCCTGCGTTGCATCAACCTGCTGGAACGCCCGCACCAGGGTGAGATCAGGGTGGGCGACGAACTGCTGCAGACGGTGCGCGATCGCCGCAGCGGCGAGCTGATGGCACGCGACCCACGCCAGTTGCAGCGCATTCGCGCGCGCCTGTCGATGGTGTTCCAGAACTTCTGCCTGTGGTCGCACATGACCGTCCTGGAGAACGTGATGGAGGCGCCGATGCATGTGCGTGGCCTCAGCCGAGCGCAGGCCCGCGAGCTGGGCGAAAGCTGCCTGGCCAAGGTCGGCCTGCCGGTGAAAAGCTTCAGCCAGTACCCGGCGCACCTCTCGGGCGGCCAGCAGCAACGCGTGGCCATCGCCCGGGCCCTGTGCATGGAGCCGGAAGTGATGCTGTTCGACGAGCCCACGTCGGCGCTGGACCCGGAACTGGTGGGCGAAGTGCTCAAGGTCATGCAGACCCTCGCCGAGGAAGGCCGCACCATGGTCGTGGTCACCCACGAGATGGGCTTCGCCCGCAACCTGTCGACCCAGACCCTGTTCCTGCACCAGGGCCTGATCGAAGAACAAGGCCACCCGCAGGAGCTGTTCGACCGCCCGCGCAGCGAGCGCTTGCAGCAGTTCCTTTCCGGCCGCCTGAAGTGAGTGACTGAGCGATGAGCGCCGTCAGCCTGGACCGCATCGACCTGGCCATTCTGGAAATCCTGCGCCGTGAAGGCCGGATCAGTTACCAGAAGCTGTCCGAGCGCGTGTACCTGACGCCACGCCCTTGCCAGGAGCGTGTGCGCAAACTGGAACAGGCGGGCGTGATTCGCGGCTACAGCGCCCTGATCGACGAGCAGCGCATCGCCCCCAGCCTCAACCTGCGCCTGCTGGTGGCCCTGTCGAACCAGAGCGGGCGTACCGCCCAGCGCGCCTTCGAGGCGTGCATCCGCGACTGCCCGGAGGTGGTCGAATGCCACCTGGTCAGTGGCGCGTTCGACTACAGCCTGCGCATGCAGTGCCGGGACATGAACCATTACCTGCAGCTCACCGAGCAGTGGCTCAACGACCCGGCCCTGCATATCGACAAACTGGTCAGCCATCCCGAGCTGACGTGCATCAAGTCGGCCACCGGCCCGCCGCCTGGCCGCACTCATCCGCTGTAACCGCCCGTACTACGACAGGATCGGCTACCGCACGAGGCCTTCAACGACCGGTTTGGTACCCGGCGCGTGGGCATGCTGTTCGCCAGAAAAACCAGATCGCTCGCATTTTGAAGCTGCCACAACACAACGAACATCAGAGGAATCGCGCCATGCAATCACCTTTCACGAAACTGCTCCTTGCCGCTGCGCTGGTTGTCGCAGGCAGCACTGCTTCGGCCAAGGATCAGGTCACCATCGCCACCGACGCCACCTTCCCGCCGTTCGAGTCGGTGGATGCCTCCGGCAAGCTGGTCGGCTACGACATCGAACTGATGGAGGCCGTGTGCAAGGCCGCCGAGCTGAACTGCAACATCATCGGCGCCGCCTGGGAAGGCATGATCCCCGGCCTGCTGAGCAAGAAGTACGACGCCCTGATCTCGCAACTGACGGTCACCGATGCGCGCCGCAAGATCATGGCATTCAGTGACATCTACGAGCTGCCGACCTTCCGTTTCGTGGCGCGCAAGGACAGCAACCTCGACACCAGCCCGGCCGGCCTGAAAGGCAAGACCATCGCCGTGCAGACCGGCACGCCGATGGACGCCTACATCACCAAGAACTACCCGGACAGCACCATCAAGCGCTACTCCGGCGGCAGCGAGCCGTACCTGGAACTGAACGCCGGCCGCGCCGACGTCCACCTGAGCTACGAGGCACAGATCATCCACAGCTTCCTGCGCAAGGACGAAGGCAAGGCCTTCGAACTGGTCGGCCCGCGCCTGACCGGCAAGGACGCCCCCGAGTTCGGCGAAGGCGTGGCCATCGCCCTGCACAAGTCCAACAAGGAACTGCTCGAACGCATCAACGCCGGCCTGGAGGTCGTCCGTGACAACGGCGAGCTCGACGCCCTCAACACCCGCTATTTCGGCCAGTAAGGGGCAACGGCGATGCTGAGCGACTACATCACCACCGTCCTCGCGGCGGGCTGGATCAGCCTGCGCCTGGCCTTCCTCGCCCTGCTGCTGGCGGTGGTGCTGGGGTTGCTCGGCGCACTGGGCAAGCGCTCGGGGAGCCGCCTGCTGCGCTGGCCGGTGGAGGTCTACACCACCGTGGTGCGCGGCGTTCCCGACCTGGTGCTGATGCTGCTGGTGTTCTACAGCCTGCCGGCCCTGCTCAACCAGGGCCTGGAAAGCCTGGGCTGGGACTACTACGTGGAATTCAGCCCGTTCGCGGCCGGCTGCGCGACCCTCGGCCTGATCTTCGGCGCCTACATGACCGAAACCTTCCGTGGCGCCCTGCAAGGTATTCCCCATGGCCAGATCGAAGCCGCCCAGGCCTACGGCCTCGGCCGCGCCCGCACCTTCTTCGGCATCGTCCTGCCACAGATGATCCGCCTCGCCCTGCCCGGCTTCACCAACAACTGGCTGGTGCTGGTCAAGGGCACCGCGCTGGTGTCGCTGCTCGGCCTGCAGGACATCATGTTCCGCGCCCGTGGCGCCGCCGAGGCCACCGGCAAGCCCTTCACCTTCTACCTGATCGCCGGCGGCTTCTACCTGGCGATCACCGTGATCTCGCTGCTCGCCCTGATGTGGCTGGGCAAGCGCTACTCGATGGGCGTACGGGAGCTGAGCCAATGAACTGGCAAGTGATTGCCGAAAATCTCGGCCGCTTCGCCGACGGCGCGCAGTTGACCCTGGTGCTGACCGTCGTCGCCCTGGGCATTGCCTTCGTCCTGTCGATCGGCCTGGCCCTGCTGCGCAACTCGCACAACCCGTGGCTGCGCGGCCTGGTCGCTGGCTACACCCTGGTGTTTCGCGGCACGCCGCTGCTGATCCAACTGTTCCTGATCTACTACGGCCTGGCGCAATTCGAGGGGCTGCGGCAGAGCTTCGTCTGGCCATGGCTGTCGAGCCCGCTGGTCTGCGTGCTGCTCGCCTTCGTGCTCAACACCACGGCCTACACCACGGAAATCTTCGCCGGCGGCCTGCGCCATCTGCCGCCTGGCGAGATCGAGGCGGCGCGGGCCTACGGCATGTCGCCCTGGGTCCAGGCCCGGCGCATCCTGATTCCGGCCATGCTGACCCGCTCGCTGACCCTGTACGGCAACGAGGTGATCATGATGCTGCACGCCACCTCGCTGGCCAGCACCGTGACCCTGATGGAGATCACCGGGGTCGCGCGCAACATCACCCTCAACTACTACATCCAGTTCGAGCCCTACGTGACCGCGGGGGCCATCTACCTGGCGCTGACCTTCATCCTGGTCGGCCTGTTCCGCATCGCCGAATACCGCTGGGCCGCCTACCTGCAGCCCCGGCGCGGCTGACTTCAACCTGCAGAAAGAGTTTTCATCATGAGCACTACACGTGGTTTCGATCTCTGGGGCGTGCCTTTCGACGGTGAATCCACCCTCGGCTGGCCCGGTTCGCGCTTCGCCCCGGCCAAGGTGCGCGAGTGCATCAAGTGGATCAACATGCGCATCCAGCAAGGCAAGGTGTACTGCCTGGAGACCGACAGTTTCATGGAGGTCGGCGACAACCTGCTGGACGACAAGGGCGACGTGGCGGTCATCCCGCACGACACCCAGAAGACCTTCGACGCCACCAGCGCCGCCGTGCGGCAATCGATCGCCAGCGGTCGCGTACCGATCGTCATCGGTGGCGACGACAGCCTGCTGTTCCCGGTGGCGCGCGGCGTGCACGACGCCCTGCCCGGCCGCATCGGCATCATCCACTTCGACGCCCACCTCGACCTGATGGACGAAAGCCCCAAGCAGGGCCGCTACAGCCAGTCCAGCGGCATGCGCCGTTCGCTGGAACTGGAGCGCATCCAGCCGGCCGACTGCGTCCAGGTGTGCGAGCGGCACTTCAACTTCCCCGCCTCGGGGCAGTTCAAGCACGACACCGGCCTGGTCCACATCTCTGCCCGCGAAGCCCTGCGCCTCGGCCCGGTGGCCACGGTGGAGAAGATCCTCGAGCGGGTGAAAGGCGCCGATCACCTGTACCTGTCGTTCGACATCGACGCCATCGACCCCTGCTACGCACCCGGCGCCGGCGCCCACGAGCCGGGCGGCATCAGTTCGGACGAAGCGCTGCAGATGATCGAGCTGCTCGCCCCGCATTGCGCGGCGATGGCGATCACCGAGGTCAACCCGACCACCGACGTCGGCACCATGACCTCGACCCTGGCGGCCTACCTGGCCTTCACCTTCGCCGTATACGGCAGCCAGCCGCGCACGTGACAGCCTGCGCCGATGAGCGTCGCTACCACGCCATCCGCAACAGAATCTGCGCCGGATCGATCAGCAGGTCCGGCGCCTTTTCCTCTGTCTCCTTGCAGCAACGCGCCAGCACCGCCTCCAGGCGTTTGTCCGGCATGGCGTGTTGGCGCAGCGCATGGGCGGTACGCTCGACGTATTCGCGGGTCGTGCCGGAGTGTCCGCAGGCCGTTGCCAGCACCTGTTCCACCACCTGGTCTGGCAGGTTGCCGGCGAAGCATGGCGTGTCTCGGCTGAGCACGAAGACCAGGGCGTTGACCTTGCGACCGTCGTCGAGGTGGCAGCTAAGCCATTTCGGCAGATAGGCCGAGTCGAGCATTTCCCGTTGCCACAAGGCTTGCAGGTGCTCGTCGAGCTTTTCCTGTGGCAGGCGGTAGGCGAAGCCGTTGCATGAACCGCCACGATCCAGCCCCAGCACCAGGCCAGGTTGGTCTGGCGTACCGCGATGGTTGTGCGACCACAGGTACAGGCCCCGATGGTAACCGTGCAGGCGCGCGCGACGCACCTCCACCGACGGACATTCCGGACGCCAGATCAACGAGCCGTAGGCGAACAGCCAGAAGGGCCGGTCCGCACATTGGCCACGGACCTGCGCCAGGGAAGTGTCATTCGCCGGACTGTCATCGATCTTCAGTACGGCGCTGCTCATGGCTGCGCCCTCCACGCCAGCTCAGGCGCCTCGCTGCCTGGTCCGCCACTCACGGTACGACGTTCGTTCATCCAATCTCCGCAATCACCAGCTGTAGCTCAGCTTGGCGTAGTAGAAAGCACCGCTGTAGCCATACGGCGAGAAGGTGCTGTATTTCAGGTTGCCGCCCGAGGAGTTGGCGAACAGCAGGCGCTCGGGCTTGACGTCGGTGACGTTGTCGCCGCCGACGGTGAGCTGCCAGTTGTCCAGGGTGTAATCCACGGCCAGGTCGAGCAGCCAGGCGGCGTCGAAGGTCTGGTCGAGGGCGGCGTTGGTCTGGTAGCTGGTGTATTTGCCGTAGCGCACCAGGTTGCTGCGCAGGGTCCAGTTACCCAGGTTGAAGTCGTTGCCGAAGGTGATCTTGTGCTCGGGCGTGGTATCGCCGAGCAGGCCCAAGCGCTCGCGACGATCCAGGCGCAGCAGGTTCAGGCCCAGGCTATCGAGTACCGCCGGGTTGGCCTTGACGTCGGTGACCTTGGAGTGGTTGTAGTTGTAGCCGAGGGTGGTGTTCCAACCCAGGCCGCTGTCGAAGCGGTAGCGGTAGTTGGCCACCAGGTCGAGCCCGGTGGTGCGGGTGTCGGCGGCGTTGGTGAAGTAGCGGGCGGTGGTGTAGTTGATATTGCCGACACCATTGGCCTGCAGATAGGCGATGGCGGCCGGGTTGAGCGTGAGGTTGGACGACAGGGTGATGCGATCCCGGATGTCGATGCGATAGACATCGGCGGTGATGTGCAGGTCGTCCACCGGATTGAGCACCAGGCCCAGGCTGTAGCTGCGGGATTTTTCCGCTTCCAGGTCTTCGGCACCGAGCAGTTGCGCGACACGCGAGTCGGCCGGAAATGTGCCGGCCTCCTGGATCACGTTGCCGACCAGTTGCGACGAGGTGTAGGTGAAATGCTGCTGGGCCAGCGACGGTGCCCGGAAGCCGGTCGATACACTGCCGCGCAACGCCACGCGCGGGGTGAACGCGTAACGGCCCGACAGCGCGCCACTGACGTTGGAGCCGAAGTCACTGTAGTCCTCATGGCGCGCGGCTGCCGACACGGAGAATGCTTCGGTCAGGTTGGTTTCCAGATCGATATACTGGGCAAGGTTGTGGCGGCTCCACGTGCCACTGTCAGCCTCGCGGAATCCCGCAAGCCCCGAGCTGCCGCCGCCATAGAACGACGCCGCATCACCGGCCTCGATCTGGTAGCGCTGGCTCAGGTACTCGGCACCGAACGCCACGCTCACCGGGTACGGCAGCCAGGACACCTCGACGTCCTTGGCCAAGTCGAAATTGAGCTGTTTCTGCTCGTTGCTCAGGGTGCCGTTGTAGAACGAACCGGGCGTTGATCCGGTCGCGCGATACAGATCGGGGTTGATGGTCTTGGTGTTGATCTCGTAGTCGTTGCGGCCGTAGTTGAGCGACAGGTCGTAGCGCCAGTCATCCACCCAGTCGCCACGCAGGCCAAGGGTCAGCGAAGCATCTTCGAGCTCGCCGCGAATCAGCGGCAGGTAACCGTTCGGGTTGAGTGCCGGGATGTTGTTGGAGGCATTGCTCGCGCGGTAGAACGCAGCGGTTTCGCCTTTACGCTTGCTGTATCCAGCGAATCCATACAGCTCGGCCGCGTCGCTGAAGCCGTAGCCGCCGTTGAGGAAGATCTTGCCTTCCTGGGTCTCCGGCTCGCCCTGGCGGAACACCTGCTGGCCGTAGGTGGTCGAGCCGACACTGGCGCTGCGGTAATCCTTCCCCGCGCGATTGGTGTAGTCGTTGTCGGCACCCTCGCCGCTGAGGTTGAGCCAGCCATTCTCGCCAAGCTCGACGCCGGTGTTGCCGCTGACCTGGCGCTGGATGCCGTCGCCCTTCTTGTACTGGCCGAACTTGGTGGCGACGCTGCCGCCGGAGCTGTCCTTCTTGAGGATGATGTTGATCACCCCGGCGATGGCGTCGGAACCGTAGCGCGCCGAAGCACCGTCGCGCAGCACTTCGATGTGATCGACGGCACTGAGCGGAATGGCGTTGAGGTCGGCCGGTGCCGAACCGCGCCCGGTGGCGCCGCCGAGGTTGACGAAGGCACCGGTGTGGCGGCGCTTGCCGTTGACCAGCACCAGTACCTGGTCCGGCGACAGCCCGCGCAATTGCGCCGGTCGCGCCAATTCGGCACCGTCGACCAGGCTCGGACGGGCGAAGTTGATCGACGGGATCAGCCGCGACAGCACCGTGCCCAGCTCATCGGAGCCGCTGGCGCGCAGGCTGTCGCCGCTGACGATATCGATGGGCGACAGCGATTGGCTGGCGGTGCGCTCCTGGGCGCGGGTACCGGTGACGATGACGTTCTCCAGGCGCGGTGCCTGGGCCGGGCTGGCACTCGTCGCGGCCGGTGCGGCGGCGCGGCCGATCACCACCTCGCCCTGCTGGCGGGAGAACTGCAGCCCGCTGCCGTTCAGGGCGGCACTCAGTGCCTGGTCAACACTCAAGTCGCCGTTCACCGCGGCAGCCTGGCGCCCCTCCACCAGCGCCGGGTCGAAGGAAATCAACTGGCCGCTCTGCCGGGAAATCCCCAGCAGCACCTGGCCCAGGGTGCCGGCTGGCACCTGGAAACGCTGGGTTTGCTGGGCCGCGCCGCTCTGCGCGAAAGCGGGCGTGGCGACGGCGCCGCCCAGGGCAATCATCAGGGCCAGATATGAGGGTTTGAACAGCGCTTCATTAGACATGGCAGATCACTCATCCGTGGTTTTGCCTAATGAGCGATGAGCGCGGAAAAACCTGCAGCCGCCGCTTGGATCGTTTCGGCATGAGCTTATGCATCCGGCCATATCCGCAGCGCGACACGGGGAGCCTCGCGGGACAGGCTGGCGATTGGGCGCGCGTCGATCCGCACCCAATAGTCACTGAAGCGGCGCACTTCGATCGGCAGGCTGCGCTCCAGCAAACTCAGCGCGCGCGGGCTGTCATCCAGCGGGAACAGGCCGCTGGTGCGCAGGTTCGCCGCCTCCCTGGAGACCTGCAGCACGCCGTGGTGATAAGCGCGCAGCGCATCGATCACCTGTGCCAGCGGCTGGTCATCCACCTCCAGCAGGCCATCCACCCAGGCACTGTCGCCAGGAACCACGCGCCCGATGCTCAGCACACGACCATCGGCGATACGCGCACTCTGCCCAGCCGCAAGCGGCTGACCATCGACCAGGCGTAGCGGCCCGTCCAGCGCCGCGACCTGTAGATGGCCATCCTGCAGGCTGCGCAGCGACAGGCGTCCCCCCAACGAGCCCAGGCTGCCTGCCGTGCTGTCGAGCCGGAACGGCTGGTTGCCGGCACGCACCTGCAGCAGCAGCGCGCCCTGGTGAAAACGCAGCCCACGCCCATCGAGCGGGCGCACGCGGCTCTGCGCATCCAACGTCAGGCTGCTGCCATCGGCCAGGGAGAAGGTCTGTCGTTCGCCAACAGCGGTGTACAGGTCGCCCGGCAGAGCCAGCCCATGCAGGGCGAGTCGGGTTCCCAGGGCGCCGAGGCCAAGCACCGCCAAGGCGCCGAGGCTGCCACGCAGGAATGCGCGACGACTGGACGGCGCATTGAGCGCCTCGATCACCTGGCCGTCCGACAACCCGTACAGCGGCGCCTGGCTGATACTGCGCACACCGCCCTGCATGCGCTGGAACACCTCGGCATGGCGCGGATCGGCAGCCTGCCAACGGGCGCAGGCCTCGCGTTCTTCCGGGCTGACCTCACCCGATTGCAAACGCATCATCCAGTGCGCCGCCTGCTCGATCAGTCGTTCGTTCATTCCGCCAAGGCTCCGTAGCAAAGCTTGAAGGCCTCGGTCATGTACTGCTGCACACGACTGAGGGAGATACCCAGCCGCCCGGCGATCTGCGCATAGGTCAGGCCGCCGATCTGGCTATGGATGAATGCGGCCTTGCCCTGGCCGGGCAAGGTGTCGAGCAGTTGGTCGATACGCAGCAGGGTTTGCAGAAGGATCTGCGCGTCTTCCGGCGATGGCTGGACCTGCTCGGGCATGCCCTGCAGCACGTGCAGGTAGGCCCGCTCCAGGTCACGCCGGCGCCAGCTTTCCTGGGCCAGCCGGCGCGCCACCGTAGTCAGCAGCGCACGCGGTTCGCGAACCTGGTCGGGATCGGGCATCGACAGCACACGCAGGAACGTCTCCGAGACGATGTCATCGGCCGCGTGGCGGCAGTTCAGCCAGCCGGCGAGTCGCGCGTGCAACCAATTGCGGTTTTCGCTGAACCATTGCGCGACCAGGTGTGAAGAGTTCGGTGTGCTCACGTGAGTCCCCTGCTGAGGGCTTCACTGTGCAGGAATCAGTCACGACTAAAAAAGAATAAAAAGTTAATTACTTATTCCTTTCAATGACGCGAGAATTCCCTATTGCCGGGCTACAGACCCTACTCACCTAAGCTTCGTCGTTTTTCTCATTTCTCATGCCCCTCGCCGATCAGTAGCGTGGCTCGCTCAGTCGGCGCCTGCGCGCCCGTTATCACGAGAGGAACCATGAGCCAGTCCCGCAAATCTTCCGGCAGAACCTGGGCAACCCGGTTGCTACTGCTGCTGACCCTGTCCGGCCTGGGCCACGCCGTGCAGGCCGATGAACAGGAGCGCCCCGACACCATCCGCATCGGCGCGCCGGCGCTGTCCGGCGATACCCAGGGCGTCTGGGGGGCGATGGGCGTCGCGCGGGCCAAGGGCTGGTTCGAGGATGAGTTCGCCAAGGACGGCATCAGCGTCGAGTTTCCTGGCTTCAAGGGTGGCGGGCCGATGGTTGGCCAGGCGCTGGCCAATGGGCAGATCGACTTCGCCGGCAATGGCGACATGATCTCGCTGATCGGCCGCGCATCCGGCATCAAGAGCCGGCTGATCCTGCCCACCGGCAAGATGGAGAACGCCTACCTGCTGGTGCGCCCGGATTCGAACATCCGCTCGGTGCAGGACCTGCGCGGCAAGAAGGTCGCCTACTTCAAGGGCAACTACATCCAGCTCCAGGTGATCCGCATCCTCGCCAGCGAAGGCCTGAGCGAACGCGATATCCGCAACGTCAGCCTGCGCGGCGCGGCAGCCGCCAGCGCCCTGCTCAACGGCAAGATCGACGCCATCTTCGGCGGTTCCGATTCGCTGGAGGGCGTGACGCGAGGCATCTTGCGCGAGGTCTACAGCACCCAGGGCAAGTCGCTGGCGCAAACCGCGCAGTCCGGGCTTCTGGTGCGTGAAGACTTCGCCGAGCGCCATCCCGAGCTGACCCAGCGGGTGGTCAACGTACTGGTGCGCGCCGCCGACTGGGCCTCCGAGCCGGGCAACCGCGACGAGGTGCTGGCCATCTGGGCCAAGGGCGGCAAGTCGGTCGCGGCCCTGGAGCACAACTATTCCGACCGGCCGCTCGCCGACCGCCTGAGCCCCTTGCTCGATCCGTTCTATGTCGGGCGCTACGCGGACACCCAGCGGTTGGTTGGCGAACTGGGATTGCTGCGCGGCCAGCCCGAACCTGTCGAACAGTGGTTCGACCGCCACTACCTGGATGCCGCGCTCAAGCAGTTCGGCCTGGAGGATCGCTGGGCGCCGCTGGATACCAACGGAGAAAAAGTGGTGCAGTGAATTGATTTCTGATCGTTCCCACGTCGAACCGTCCGCGTGGGAATGCCCTGCTCGTCACTCCCGCGAAGGCGGCCTCTTGTGGGTTCCCGCCTCCGCGGGAATGACGGTAGATCGAAACGCTCGCGCTCCTTGAGTCATGCGTTTGAACTGGAGCCTAATCGGCGCTTCGGCCAGTCCAGCCCCAGGTGTTCGCGCAGTGTCGTGCCCTCGTACTCGTGGCGAAACAGCCCGCGCGCCTGCAGGATCGGCACCACCTTGCTCACGAAGTTGCGCAGGTTGGCATGGCCGGTGGAGAGCAGGATGTAGCCGTCGGCCGCCGAGTACTCGAACACCTCTTGCAAGCGGTCGGCGATGGCTTCTGGCGTACCGACGAAGCCTGGCCGCGTGCCGGCGGCATGCAGGGCCAGCTGGCGCAGGGTCAGGTTCTTCTCGCGGGCGACCTTCTTGAAGTGCTCGGCGTGGGAACGGAAGCTGTCGTTGCCGATATCGCCCAGGTCCGGCAACGGCTCGTCCAGCGGGAACTGGCTGAAGTCGAAGAAGCTGAAGAAACGGCTGAGGTACTTCACCGCGTGTTCGATATCGATGTACTTCAGGCTTTCCTGGTACAGCTGCTCGGCCTCCTCCGGCGTATCGCCAACGATGGGCGTGATGCCTTGCAGGATCAGCACCTGGTCAGGGTTGCGACCATGGGCCTGCACTCGCCGCTTGACGTCGCGGTAGTACTCGGCGACGTCTTCCAGCCGGTCGAACTTGCCCAAGGTGTCGGCGAAGATCGCATCGGCATGCCGCGCCGCCAGGTCGCGGCCGGGTTCGGAGGCGCCCGCCTGGAAGCGGATCGGCCGGCCTTGCGCCGAGCGCTCGATGTTCAGCGGCCCTTGCACCGAGAAGAACTCGCCCTGGTGATTCAGGGTGTGCATCTTGTCGAAGTCGACGTACTGGTTGGTCTCGCGGTTGCGTACGAAGGCGTCGTCCTCCCAGGAATCCCACAGGCCCTCGACCACCTGCAGGTACTCCTCGGCGATACGGTAGCGCTTGGCGTGGTCGTAGAGTTTTTCGTGGCCATGGTTGCGGCCCAGCCCTTCCAGGGCGGAGGTGACGGCGTTCCAGCCGGCACGGCCGCCGCTCACCTTGTCCAGCGCCGCCAGTTGCCGGGCGGTGGTGAAAGGCTCGCTGAACGAGGTGGTCAGGGTGCCGACCAGACCGATCCGACGGGTCAGCGCGGCTACCGCCGACAGCGCCACCACCGGTTCCAGGCGGCTGAGAAAGGCCCAGGTCGAGTCGCGGCTGATATAGGCGGAATCGGCGATGAAGGCGAAGTCGAAACGCCCCTCCTCGCCGATCCGCGCATATTCCGCGTAGGACTGGATATCGGTGACCGCACCGTCCGGGATCGCCGGATCGCGCCAGTGGCCACCGCCTCCCTGGATACTGATGCCGAACTTCATCTGGCGGGGTGACTGGGGCATTGCGCGCTCCTTCGAATGATCAGTCGAGCAGGTCCGGGAACTGGCCGACGATGCTCTGGTAATAGGGTTGGAAGTTCAGCCACGACTGCTGCGCGTGGCTGCGTTCGGAAATACGTCGCGCGGTGACCTCGTCGATACGCCGCGGCTCGACGCCGGACGCCTCGACCAGCAGGTGAACCTGGCAGACCTTTTCCGCGAGGATGAACAGGTAGGCGGCCTCGTCCACCGACTGGCCGACGCTGAACAGGCCGTGGTTCTTGAAGATGATCAGGCGGTTGTCGCCCACCGCCTCGGCGAGCTTTTCCCGCTCGCCATCGCGGTAGGTGTCGTACAACGTGTGGCGCCCGTAGAACACCGCCGATTCGGCGCTGATCGGCTGCAGCGTCCGGTCCAGCGTCGACCAGGCACAGCCATGCACCGAATGCAGGTGCGCCACGGCGTTGAGCTGCGGATTGGCGCTGAGGATGCACACATGGGTGTTGATCCCGCCGGGGTGGACGAAGCCCTCACCCTCCAGCTTCTGCCCGTCGAAGCGGATGCGCAGCAGGTCGCTGGCCTTGATCCGGTCGAGGCTGGCGGCGAAGGGATTCATCCACAACTGGTCGGCGAACTCCGGATCGCGCACCGAGATATGGCCCATCACGCCCTGTTCGAAGCCATAGCGACCGGCCAGGCGCAATGCCGCCGCCAGCGTCGCCTTGCGCTGCTCGCGCTCGGCGGCGAAAGAGGTGAATGTCGGCGGCAGCGGCCGCGGCAGTTTGCTGGTATCGATCAGGGTCGCCATGGCTTTTCCTCAGGTCACAGGAACTGGTATTTCAGGCCCAGCGACACCTGGCGCTCGCGGTTGTAGAGCACGTTGTCGTAGCCGGTCGTGGCGTTGTAGGAGCCGGGCAAGGCGTAGTCGCGGTCGAACAGGTTCTTCACCGTCAGCGAGTAGGTCCAGCGACCGTCGCCCGTGGTGTAGTAGCCGCCCAGGTCGACGTAGGTCTGCGCCGGGCTCTTGGTCATCTCGCGGTCGGCGGAAACCGAGCTGTAGGATTCGTCCTCGTAGCGCAGGCTGGCGCCCAGGTCGAAGTCGCCGCCGCTCTTCAGCGGAATCCGGTAGGTGGCGTCCAGGCGGCCGCTCCAGCGTGGCGAGTTGGGCAGGTCATAGCCGACGAAATTGCTGTTGGCCGCGCCGGTGGGGTTGAGGTATTCGTCGAAGCGCGTGCGCAGGTAGGCCAGGTTGAACGCCAGCTCCAGGTTCTGCGTGGCCTTCAGCGCCGAGGAGAACTCGAAGCCCCAGGTATGCGCCTTGCCGGCGTTGACGATCACCGCGCCGGAAACCTGCTGGCCGTCGATCACCGCGTTGGTGACGCTGGCCTGGTAGTCCTCGTAGTCGTTGTAGAACAGCGTGGTGCTGGTACGCAGCCGGCCATTCCAGGCGGTGTTCTTCAAGCCCACCTCGTAGGCGGTGATCTTGTCCGGCTCGACCGGAACCAGGGCAATCGCCCGGCTCGCCGCCGCCGAGTTGTAGCCGCCGGCGGTGGAGCCCCAGGCGTAGGAGGCGTAGGTCAGCAGGTCCGGCGTCCACTGGTAGGCGATGGCGAACTTGGGGTGGACCTTCTCGTCGGTGTCCTTCAGGCCATTCACCGAGTAGGTGGTGGTCAGACGCTGGCCCTGTACGTTACTGCCGTAGGCCGCGCTGTCCATCTCGCTGATCTCGCGGCTGTAGCGCAGGCCGGCGGTGAGGGTGAGCTTGTCCACCGGGCGATAGTCGAGCTGGCTGTACACCCCATAGCTGGTCGACTGCACGCTGCTGTCGATGATCGAGAAGCGGTTGTTCGACCAGCTCAGGCGCTCGTGATCGAAGTCCTCGCGGAAGTAGATCAGGCCGCTGACGAAGTTGATCTTGTCGTATTCGCCGAACAGCTGGAATTCCTGGCTCTGCTGGTGCATGTCCAGGTCCTGGATAAAACCGTTGAGGTAGGTCGCCTTGCCATCCGTATCGGTCGGCATGCTCACCTGGCCATTGCGCACGGCGGTGATCGACTTGACGCGCAGGTGGTCGTCCAGCTCCTTTTCCAGGGTCAGCGAGCCGCCATAGACGTCGTTGTCCTGGGCCGGGTCGATATCCGAGTAGGTGGTGCGCTTGCGCGCATTGGCCGAGCGATAGGCGCTCAGGGCATACGGGGTTTCCGCCTTGAGGCCGTCCAGCGACAGGGTGGCCTTGAAGTCCTCGGTGGGTGTGAAACCGAGGATGCCGCGCAGTTGCTGGCCTTCGGCACGGTTGACCTTCTTGCCCAGCACCGGGTTGTCGGTGTCGGCATAGGTTTCGTCGTGGGCAAACGCCAGGCTGCCGTTGAGCACGCCAGGCACCAGCGCGCCAGCCAAGTAACCGCGCGCCTCGTTGGTCTTGTTGCCGCCGCCGATGCTGGCCCAGCCCACGGCCTTGTCGGTTGGCTGGCGGGTGACGAACTTGACCGCGCCACCGCCGGTGTTCTTGCCGTACAGTGTGCCCTGCGGACCGCTGAGCACCTCAACCCGCTCGATGTCCGGCAGCGCGCCGTACAGGCCGGCGCCGAACGGCCGGGCGATGTACACGTCGTCGAGGTAGATGCCCACCGACTGGTTACCGATCGGCCGGGTCGAGCCCACGCCACGGATGAAGATCGCCGGCGTGTAGGTGCGCGTGGCGATGGTCACGCCGGCAGCCTGCCCGGCCAGGTCGTTGATGCTGTGGATGCGCTTGCGCTCCAGCTCTTCGGCGGAGATCGCATGCACGGTGGTCGGGGTTTTCTGCAACGAGGTTTCACGTCGCTCGGCGGTCACCACCACTTCGGACAGACGCGCCTCATCGTCCTGCGGCTGGGCAGGTGCCGCGAACGCACTGCCTGCCGCCAGGGTCACCAGCACACTCAACGAGCTGAGCGCGTGCCCTGCCAGCCTCGGCGTCACCAACGCCGGATAAAATCGCTTTGCCTGTTTGCCGACCGCCATTTCCGTCTCCACATCTTGGGTTTCTATGGGGAGCGCAGGCTACGTCGGAGTTCAGGCATGGCGAACCGATATTATCGCTTTAGCAAAGTCGTACAGCGCATATGCCCAGAGCCAGGCCGTTTCGCCATGGCAGCGACCTAGCTCACTGGCCATCTATGCTTCGTCGTTTTTCTCGTTTCTCATCGTTCCGGGCGCGCAGTAGCGTGTGCCGATCCGCTCCGCTGATCGGAGCGCCCATTCGTGTGTGCGAGGACTCATGGCCAGTTTCAGAGGCAGGATTTACGACAGCATCATCGACACCATCGGCGCCACGCCGCTGGTGCGTTTCAGCCGATTCGCCGCCGACGCGGGCGTCAACGCCCAGATTCTCGGCAAGCTGGAGTTCTTCAACCCGCTGGCCTCGGTCAAGGACCGTCTGGGCATCGCCCTGATCGACGACGCCGAGCGCGCCGGACGGATCGAGCCTGGCTCGACCATCATCGAACCGACCTCGGGCAACACCGGCATCGCCCTTGCCTTCATCGCCGCCGCACGCGGCTATCGGCTGATCCTGTGCATGCCGGAAAGCATGTCCGAGGAGCGGCGCAAGATGCTGCGTTTCCTCGGCGCCGAGCTGGAGCTGACCCCGGCTAGCCAGAGCATGACCGGGGCGATCAACCGTGCCCAGGAATTGCAGAAGGAAATCCCCGGTTCGATCGTCCTGCAGCAGTTCGAGAATCCGGCCAACCCGGCCATCCACAAAGTCACCACCGCCGAGGAAATCTGGAACGACACCGCAGGCGAAGTGGACATCGTCGTCTCCGGCATCGGCACCGGCGGCACCATCACCGGCGTTGGCGAAGTGCTCAAGCGCTACAAGCCCTCGGTGCGGATCGTCGGCGTCGAACCGTCCGGCAGCGCCGTGCTGTCCGGCGGCAAGCCCGGACCGCACAAGATCCAGGGCATCGGCTCGGGCTTTCTGTCGAAGATTCTCGACCTCAAGCTGATCGACGAAATCATCGCCATCGACGACGACGATGCACTGACCACCGCCCGCCGTATCGCCCGCCTCGAAGGCGCGCCGGTCGGCATCAGTTCCGGCGCGGCGCTGGCCGCCGCCGTGCAGTTGGGCAAACGCCCGGAGAACGCCGGCAAGGTCATCGTCACGATCATCCCCAGCTTCGCCGAACGCTACCTGTCCACCGTACTGTTCGACGAGGTCTGAGCCATGCCGCAGATCCTCCCCTGGCCGTTCGCCCCGGCCAACGACACGGTTGCGACGCCCTACTTCGACTACGCCGCCACCACGCCGGTGGACGAGCGCGTCATCGCGCGCATGGTCGAGTGCCTGGGCAAGAGCGGCACCTTCGGTAACCCGGCATCCAGCTCGCACAGCTTCGGCCAGCGCGCCCGCGAGCAGGTCGAACAGGCGCGCCGCCAGGTCGCCGGGCTGGTCGGCGCCGAGCCGCAGCAGTTGGTCTGGACCTCCGGCGCCACCGAGTCGAACAACCTGGCGCTCAAGGGCGTGGCCCAGGCACGCGGCGCAGCGAAGGGCCATATCATCAGCAGCCAGATCGAGCACAAGGCGGTGCTCGACACCCTGGCGCAGTTGCAGGGCCAGGGCTTCGCGGTGACCTACCTGGCGCCGGACAAGGATGGCGCGATTACCACAGACGCCGTGCGCCAGGCCTTGCGCGACGACACCTTTCTGGTCTCGCTGATGCTGGTCAACAACGAGCTGGGCAGCGTCACCGATGTCGCGGCGATTGGCGACCTGGTGCGTGAACATGGCGCACTGCTGCACGTCGACGCCGCCCAGGCCAGCGGCAAGGTCGTCATCGATCTCGGCACGCTGGCGGTCGACCTGATGTCGTTCTCGGCGCACAAGACCTATGGCCCCAAGGGTATCGGCGCACTGTATGTCGGCCCGTGCGCCAACGGCCGGTTGCAGGCGCAGATACATGGCGGCGGGCACGAACAGGGCCTGCGCTCGGGAACCCTGGCCACGCACCAGATCGTCGGCATGGGCGAGGCATTCGCCCTCGCCCACGAGCTTTTCGCCGAGGAGCAGGCCCGCATCGCCAGCCTGCGCGAGCGCCTGCTCAAGGGCTTGCAGGGCTTGCCACTGGCGTTCAACGCCGCGCGCACGCGGCAGATTCCGCACACGCTGAGCATCACCGCCTACTCGGATTTCGCCCTGGGCAACGCGCTGGCCGTGTCCTCGACCTCCGCCTGCAACTCGGCGAGCAACGCGCCCTCGCACGTACTGCTGGCGCTGGGCCTGAACCTGGCCGAAGCCACCCGCACCCTTCGCCTGAGCCTGGGGCGCTTCACCACCGAGCAGGAAGTCGACCAGGCGGCGCGGGCGATTCGTGACGCGCTGCTGGTGCCGGTGCCCTGAAGCACCTTGCGCAGGAACAGGCTTGCCTGCAATGCGTGCCCAACAGCACCCGCACGGTTTGAAAGCCTGCTCCTGCGACAAGCAAACAGTCCGTCACTTTTGCTGTTCCGACTATCACGCGATGGAGGCAACGCTCACTCACGTAACGCGGGGTCCATCCATGAGTTCGTCATCCATCCAGCAACTTCAACTGCATCTGAACGTGGTAATACGCGGCAGCGGCCATCACGCGGGCGCCTGGCGACATCCGCAGGCCCGACCGCAGGATGAGCTGAGCCTCGGCTACTACACCGAGCTGGCGCAGATTGCCGAGCGCGGCCTGTTCGACGCGATCTTCATGGCCGATGGTTTCTTCGGCCTGTCGCGGCGCCTGGAGCCGTTCACGCTGCTCTCCGCACTGGCGGCCGTCACACGCCATATCGGCCTGATCGCCACCGCCGATACCACCTACAACGAGCCTTTCCACCTTGCCCGCAAACTGGCCTCGCTGGACCATATCAGCGGCGGTCGCGCGGCCTGGAACGTGGTCACCGGCGCCTATTCCGCCAGCCAGCATTTCAACCGCAAGGAACACCCGGCCATCGATGAGCGTTACCGCATCGGCAACGAATTCCTCGCCATCGTCAAACGCCTGTGGGACAGCTGGGACGAAGACCTGGACTACCTCGACCCGCAGGCGCCCACGCAACTCGCCCATAGCCGGCCGCACGCCTTCCGCCATGCCGGGAGCTACCACGATGTCAGCGGCCCGCTGAACATCCCGCGCCCGCCCCAGGGGCATCCGGTGATCGTCCAGGCCGGGGCCTCCGAAGGCGGGCGCGACATGGCCGCGCGCTCGGCGGACATGGTGTTCAGTGCCGAACAATCGCTGGGCACGGCCCAGCGTTTCTATGCGGACATCAAATCACGGATGCAGGGCTACGGCCGTCAGCCACACGAGCTGCTGATCGTGCCGGGCTTCGCGCCCATCGTCGCGCGCAGCGCAGCCGAAGCCCGGGAGATCGCCGAAGACTTCAATGCACGAACCCACTTCACTGCCCTGCTCGCCCAGTTCTCGCCCTGGTTCAACGTCGATCTCGCCGAGTATCCGCTCGACCATCCGGTGCCTCTTGAACACCTGGCAGTTGAACCACCGCCAACGACTGGTATTACCAGCAAGCGCCAGAGTTGGCTCGACGCCATCCGCGAAGAACGCATGACCATCCGCCAGATGCTCGAACGCAGCGCCGGTGGCCACGGCTTCATCACCGTGGTCGGCAGCCCGGTACAGGTGGCCGATGTGATGCAACGCTGGCTGTTCGAGCACGCCGCCGATGGCTTCAACCTGATGCCCCACGTGTTCCCCGCCGGACTGGAAAGCTTCGTCGATCTGGTGATTCCCGAATTGCAGAATCGTGGCATCTACCGCCAGGCCTACGCGGGCGACACGTTGCGTGACCGCCTGGGCCTGCGCCGGCCCGAACGCATCACTGGCTGATACGGCAGCGCCCGTGCATACCCGTTTATCGGCTTTGCATTCCAGATAATTTCAGTTCGTCGAGAGCCACCGGCTGATTACTCTGCCACTGCCGTCGCCAAGCGGCACCAGCGACCCACTATCACGAGATGGAGGTACTGCCGACACCCACATGATCAGAGGAAATTCCATGCAGCGCCTGTTCACCGATCAGCAGTCCATATCGCGCCACGCTCACCTGCGCAATGCCGTCAGGCTGGCTCTTTTCGCCGGCGTCACCGGCCTCGCCTCGCCCAGCCTGGCCGAGACGCCCGAGCCTGCCGACGACGCCCGACTGCCCGAGGTCAAAGTCACCGCCGAGCGCCGCGAGACCACCCTGCAAAAGACCCCGGTAACGGTCAACGTGGTCGACGCCAACGAGCTGGAAAAACGCGCGGTGACCAAACTCTCCGACCTCGCCGGCCTGGCCGCAGGGGTGAATATTCCCAACCAGTGGCCGAACACCCAGAGCGTGTTCATCCGTGGCATCGGCTCGTCGCGCCCGATCGGCAACCCGTCGGTGGGCTGGTACATCGACGACGTCTACGTGCCCCGCTCGTTCGGCAGCAGCTTCTTCGGCAACCTGCCGGACATCGAGCGCGTCGAAGTGCTGCATGGCCCGCAAGGCACCCTGTACGGTCAGAACACCAGCTCCGGGGCGCTGAAGCTGATCTCGCGCCAGCCCACCGCCGACACCCGCGCCTGGGCCAGCCTCGGCCTCGGCAACCAGGGCCAGGTGGAAACCCGTGGCTACGCCAACGGCACCCTGGCACCGGGCCTGCTCACCGCCAGCGTAGCCTTCGCCAGCAGCGAGATCGACGGCGACGTGCACAACGTCTACCTCGGCAAGGACGTCAACAGCTACGAGAACAAGCAACTGCGCACCATTTTCCACCTGACGCCTTCCGACAGCTTCGACGCCGTACTGAGCATCGACGGTCTGCACGGCCACGCCACATCTGGCTCCACGCCGCTGAACCAGGCCGGCACCGGCACTCGACGCAATTTCTCCGACATCGGCGAGGAGCAGAACTACGACAGCGGCGGCGTCTCGCTGAAGCTGCAAGCACAGCTCAACGACCAGCTCAGCGTGAAGTCGGTGAGCGCCTACCGCAACTTCGATGTCGACATGCCGTCCGACGACCCCTACCCGACCTTCAAGTCCGGCTTCGACCAGGACCTGAACCAGGACCAGTACTCCCAGGAATTCCAACTGATCGGCGACTACGGTCGCTTCAACTTCATCACCGGCCTGATGCTCTGGCACGAAGTGTTCGAGATGGATCGCCTGAGCTGGAGCAACAACGCCTTTAGCATCATCGACAGCAAGAGCACCACCGACAGCGTCGGCCTCTACGGCCAGGGCACCTACCACTTCACCGACGCCCTCGCCCTGACCCTCGGCCTGCGCCTGAACAAGGAATGGCGCGAGATGGACAGCGCCGCCTACACCAGCAACGTCAACCGCCAGCGCATCAGCCAGATCTATCGGGTCGAGGGATTGAAGGAGGAATACCAGGCAGTCACACCCAAGGTCACCCTCGACTACCAGTGGACGCCCGAGTTGCTGACCTACGCCACCTACGCCATCGGTGAAACCTCCGGCGGCTGGAACCCGGCCTCCGCGTCGCTGGCTATCGCCCAGATACCGGTCGATCCGGAAAAGGTCACCTCCTACGAGATCGGCCTGAAAAGCACTGCCTTCGGCGGTCGCCTGCGCAACAACGTCGCGCTGTTCTACAACGACTACGAGGACTACCAGGCGTCGATCAGCAACCCGGTGATCAATGGCCAGACCATCACTGGCGCGGTGATCGCCAACGCCGGCCAGGCACATACCTGGGGCGCGGAATGGGAGTCGACCTTCAAGGCCACGCGCAACCTGGAGTTCAACCTCAACCTGGCCTACCTGCGCACCCGCTTCGACGAATTCCTCAACCCCACCGGCGCCGCCAGCACCGACTTCACCGGCTATGAACTGCCCTATGCGCCACGCTGGAGCGGCAGCATCGGCAGCACCTACAGCATTGCGCTGGGCAATGGCGGCGACCTGCGCCTGAACGCCAACTATCGCTCGGAAAGCAGCTCGTACTCGGCGGTCAGCGCGACCAACGAGTTCACCAAGTTCCCGTCCACCCACTACCTCGACGCCGGTGTGTTCTACACCACGCCCGAAGGCGGCTGGACCTTCTCGCTGACCGGCAAGAACCTGCTGAACAAGACCTTCGAGCTGCCCGGCTACTACGTCCCCGCGCTGAACTACTACTCGCAGAACTACAACCGCGAGCGGCAACTGTTGCTGACTGTGCGCCGCGACTTTTTCTGATCATCCAAGGAGACCGACATGGCCCGTTCCGACAACCGCAAGCTGCACCTGGCCGCCTTCCTTTCCGGGATCGGCGCCCACGTCCAGGCCTGGCGCCATCCGCAGACCAGCAGCAAGAGCGCGGTGGATATCGCCACCTTCATCGAAGCGGCGCAGATCGCCGAGGCCGGCAAGTTCGACTTCGGTTTCATCGCCGACTCGACCTTCATCAGCAAGGACTCGACGCCCTACTTCCTCAGCCGTCTGGAGCCGGTCACCGCGCTCGCTGCCGTGGCGGCGGCGACCCGGCACCTGGGCCTGGCGGCGACCATGACCACCTCGTTCAGCGAGCCCTTCACCACCGCGCGGCAACTGGCCTCGCTGGACCTCATCAGCGGCGGCCGCGCGGCCTGGAACGCGGTGACCGGCGCCCTCGAAGGCCACGCGCGCAACCACGGCGGCGACACGCTCTACGACCACGCCAAGCGCTACCGCATCGCCGACGAGTACATCTCGGTGGTCAAGGGCCTGTGGGACTCCTGGGAAGACGACGCCTTCATCCGCGACAAGGCCAGCGGCCAGTACGTCGACTTCGACAAGATGCACCGCCTCGACCACCAGGGCGAGCACTTCGCCGTACAGGGCCCGCTGAACATCGAGCGCTCGCCCCAGGGCCGGCCGATCCTGTTCCAGGCCGGCGCCTCGGAGCCGGGCCGCGACCTGGCCGCACGGGAGGCCGACGCGATCTTCTCCGGCAAGGTCGACGACGTGCCCAGGGCCAAGGCCTACTACGACGACATCAAGCGCCGCGCCGTGGCCTTCGGCCGCCAGCCGGGCGACGTGCTGCTGTTCCCCTCGATCACGCCCATCATCGGCGCCACCGAGGAAGAGGCGCTGCGCAAGCACCGCGAGGTCAGCGAGTTGCTGGATATCGAGGTCGCGGTGAAATACCTCAGCCGCTATTTCAGTTTCTTCGACTTCAGCCAGTTCCCGCTCGACGAGCCGCTGCCGGAGCTGGGCGATATCGGCAAGGACAGTTTCAAGTCCACCGCCGAAGGCTATCTGCGCATCGCCCGCGAGGAGAACCTGACCCTGCGCCAGCTCGCCCTGCGTGCCTCCAGCCCCGGCCTGCAATTCGTCGGCACCGCCGAGCAGATCGCCGACCGCCTGCAGAAGCTGTTCGAGGACGAAGTGGTCGATGGCTACATCCTCCACTCCTACCTGCAACCCCAGGGCCTGCGCGAGTTCGTCGAGCAGGTGGTGCCGATCCTGCAGGATCGCGGCCTGTTCCGCCGCGAGTACGAAGCCGACACCCTGCGCGGCAACCTCGGCCTGGCGTTCCCGCAGAACCGCCATGCCAAGGCGCGCGAGGAGCGTTCATGAGAAAGCTGCTGTGGCTGGCCGCCCTGCTGCTGGTTGGCAGCGGCCTGCATGCCGAGGAAAAACCCGAGGTGATCCGCCTCGGCGCCCCGGCGATCCAGGGCGACACCCAGGGTATCTGGGGCGCCAGCGGCGTGGCCAGGCTCAAGGGCTGGTTCGACGAGGAATTCGCCAAGGACGGCATCAAGGTCGAGTTTCCCGGCTTCAAGGGCGGCGGGCCGATGGTCGGCCAGGCCCTGGCCAACGGCCAGATCGAGTTCGCCGGCAACGGCGACATGATCTCCATCATCGGTCGCAGCTCCGGGATCAAGAGCCGCCTGCTGATGCCCGGCAGCCGCCTGGAGAACGCCTACCTGCTGGTCGCGCCGGATTCGCCGATCAAGTCGGTGAGCGACCTGCGTGGCAAGCGCGTGGCTTATTTCAAGGGCAACTACATCCAGTTGCAGGTGATCCGTATCCTCGCCACCGAGGGCATGACCGAGAAGGACATCCGCAACGTCAGCCTGCTCGGCGCCGCCGCCACCAATGCTCTGCGCAACGGCAACGTCGATGCGATCTTCGCCGGCTCCGAGGGCCTGGAAAGCGAAGCCAAGGGGCTGACCAAGGTGGTCTACAGCACCCAGGGCGCTTCGCCGCGCCTCACCGCGCAGTCGGGCATCCTGGTGCGCGAAGACTTCGTCCAGCGTTACCCGCAGATCACCCAGCGCGTGGTCAACGTGCTGGTCAAAGCCGCGCACTGGGCCTCCGAGCCGGCCAACAAAGACGACGTGTTCGCCCTCTGGGCCAAGGGCGGCCGCAGCCTGGAAACCCTGCAGCGCGACTACGGCGATCGGCCCTTGGCCGAGCGTGTCAGCCCGCTGATCGATCCGTTCTTCGTCGCCCAATACGCAGACACGCAACGGCTGGTCAACCAACTCGGCCTGCTGCGCGGCGGCACCTTCGACATTCAGCAATGGTTCGATCCGCAGTACCTGAACAACGCGCTGAAGGCACAGGGGCTGGAGCACTACTGGACACCCCTGGACGCCAACGGCAAGCGGACCGACTGATGGCTGGCATCGATGGAACGCAAGCGGTGCCGGCGGTAAAGGCGCGCCCCGCCCTGGCCACTCGCCTGCGCGGCCGCTACAGGCGCGGGCCGGTGGCCAACCTGGCACTGGCCTGGCTGGTGCCGCTGCTGTTGCTGGGCCTGTGGTGGCTCAGCGCCGAACGGCAATGGCTGAGCCTGCAAACCCTGCCGCCGCCCGGCCAGGTGTTCGACACCCTGGGCGCGATGCTGCGCAGCGGCGAGCTGTGGGATCACCTGAGCATCAGCCTGCTGCGGGTGCTCGGTGGTTTCGCTCTCGGCGCGAGCCTGGGCCTGGCCCTGGGTTTCGCCATGGGCCTGTCGGCGATCCTGCGTGAACTGCTCTACCCGACCTTTCGCCTGCTCGCCTGCGTACCGCTGCTGGGCTGGTTGCCGCTGCTGATGCTGCTGCTCGGCATCGACGAAGCGCTCAAGGTGGTGCTGATCGCCAAGGCGGCGCTGATCCCGGCGACGCTCAACACCTACCAGGGCCTGCGCAATGTGCCCAAACAGTACCTGGAGCTGGCCCGGGTGTATCGCTTCGGCCGTTGGCAGATTCTCTGGCGGGTGCTGCTGCCCGGCGCATTCCCGGCGATCTGGAGCGGCCTGCGCTATGGCCTCACCCATTGCTGGCTGGTGCTGGTGCTGGTCGAACTGCTCGCCGCCTCGGAAGGCCTGGGCTACCTGATGTCCAACGGTCAGCAACTGATGCAGATGGACGTGCTGCTGGTGGCCGTGCTGGTCGTCGGCGCCATCGGTTTCACCCTGGACAAGCTTCTCGCCGCCATCGAGCGCCACCTGCTGCGCTGGCGCCATCAGGAGCAACGCTCATGACCACTACAACCTGGCGTCCTTACTTGCTGGGTGCCACGCCGCCCGTGCTGGCCCTGCTGGTGTGGGGCGTGATCGCGACTCAAGGCTCGCCAGGCCCGCTGTTCGTGGCGCCAGGCCAGGTTATCGATGCGGCACTGGAACTGAGCGACAGCGGCGAGTTATGGAGCGCACTGTTCACCAGCCTGGCACGCTACCTGGCGGGCCTCGCCATCGGCGCCTGCGCCGGCCTGGTGGTCGGCCTGTTGCTGGGGCTGTCGCGCCTCAGTCGCCTGCTGTTCGGCCCGACGCTGCGCACCTTGCAGCAAATCTCGCTGTTCGCCTGGATCCCGCTGATCATGGCCTGGTTCGGCCTGGCCGAGACCAGCAAGCTGGTGTTCATCGCCCTCGCCGCGTTCTTCCCGGTGCTGGTCAATACCTTCGAAGGGGTCGGCAGCGTGCCCGCCACCCTGGTGGAAGTGGCCCGCGTGCACAAGCTGACGCGCTGGCAACTGCTCAGCCGGGTGGTGTTGCCCTCGGCGGTGCCATCGATCTTCACCGGTTTCTACCTGGCCCTGATCTACGCCTGGCTGGCCACCCTCGGTGCCGAATACATGCTCACTTCAGGCGCCGGCCTGGGCAATCTGCTGGTCGATGGCCAGGAGCGCTACCGCATGGACCACGTGCTACTGGGCATCGTCCTCGTCGCCGCTGTCGGCTTCAGCCTCAACGTGCTCGCCAATCGCCTGGAAACCCGCCTGCTACGCTGGCGTCAGCCTAACTGAACAAGGAGATTCCCCCATGCAGTACAACCGACTGGGCCGCACCGGCCTGCAGATTTCCCGCCTCGGCATCGGCACCATGACCTTCGGCCTGCAGACCGAGGAAGCGGTGTCGCGCAGCATTCTCGACAAGGTGCTGGATGCGGGGATCAATTTCGTCGACACCGCTGACGTCTACCCCATCGGCGGCAGCCTGGAGACCGTCGGCCGCACCGAGGAGATCATCGGCCGCTGGTTGCCCGGCAAGCGCGACCAGGTGGTCCTGGCGACCAAGGCGGTCGGCAAGGTCGGCCCCCAGGCCTGGGACCAGGGCGCCTCGCGCAAGCACCTGATCGACGCCCTGCATGCCTCGCTGCGGCGCCTGAACACCGACTACGTCGACCTCTACCAACTGCACTGGGACGACCCCGACACGCCGCTCGACGAAACCCTCGAAGCGCTGGACAGCCTGGTGCGCGACGGCAAGGTGCGCTACATCGGCGTGTCCAACTTCCTCGCCTACCGCCTGGCCCTGGCGCTCGGCCGTTCGGAGGTGCGCAACCTGGCGCGCTTCATCTCCGTGCAACCGCGCTACAGCCTGTTGTTCCGCGAGATCGAACGCGAACTGCTGCCGCTGGCCGCCGAGCAGGACCTTGGCGTGGTGGTCTACAACCCGCTGGCCGGCGGCCTGCTCAGTGGCAAGCACAAACCCGGCGCGCCGACCGAAGGCACCCGTTTCACCCTCGGCAGCGTGGCCTGGCGTTATCAGGAGCGCTACTGGCACCAACGTTATTTCGAAACGGTGGAAGCGCTGAAACCACTGGCCGCCGAACACGGCGTCGACCTGGTCACCGCCTCCATCGCCTGGGTGCTGGCCAACCCGACCGTGAGCAGCGCGCTGATCGGCGCCAGC
Source organism: Pseudomonas sp. LRF_L74 (assembly GCF_965644255.1). Taxonomy (NCBI): domain Bacteria; kingdom Pseudomonadati; phylum Pseudomonadota; class Gammaproteobacteria; order Pseudomonadales; family Pseudomonadaceae; genus Pseudomonas; species Pseudomonas sp. LRF_L74. The sequence continues at coordinate 141,713 of NZ_CBFFRH010000010.1, forward strand.
CGTCCCGAACAGCTCGACCAGACCCTGGCCGCCGCCGACCTGGCGCTCGACCCGGCGTTCAAGCAGCAGCTCGACGAGCTGACCCATGAATACCGCTTTGGCGATGCCCAGCGCTGAAACTTGCAAGCATGATCGCTCCCACACGGAGCGTGGGAACGATCTACAGGATCTACAAAAACGTCATTCCCGCGAAGGCGGGAACCCAGATGACTGACTCCCCATAACCCCTCACCCAGCGGACCACCGCAGCCGGAGGACTGAACCACCACACAGAGAACCCCCATGGCATCACTGTCCCTGCTGTTGCCCTTCCTCACACCGCAACGCCGCTCCCTGGCCATCGCCTTCGGCCTGATGCTCTGCGAGGCGCTGGTCGAACTGTCCTACCCGCTGTTCATGGCCCTGTTGATCGACCGTGGCATCCTCGGCCAGGACCTGTCCCAGGTCCTGCTCTGGGGCGCGCTGATGGTCGGCCTGGCGCTGTTCAGCTTCGCCTGCGGCATCAGCAGCACCTTCTTCGCCGCCGACGCCGGGCAGAGCTTCGCCCGGGCGATCCGCCATGCCCTGTTCCAGCGCATCGCCCGGGCGCCCATGGCGACCTTCCAACGCCACGCGCCCGCCAGCCTGATGACGCGCCTGATCGGCGACGTCAACCAGATGCAGAACGCCGTGTTCATGTGCGTGCGCCTGTACCTGCGTGCGCCGCTGATCATCATCGGCGCGGTGCTCATGGCGCTGTGGGTGGACGCCTGGCTGGCGCTGGTGCTGGCCCTGGCCACGCCGGCCATCGGCCTGGCCCTGGGCTGGACGCTGCAACGCGGCATGACGCTGTTCCGCATCGCCCAGGAACGCCTGGATCGCCTCACCGGGCTGCTGCGCGAGAACTGCAACGGCATGCCGCTGATCCGAGCCTACGGCCGGGCGCCCCATGAAACCGAACGTTTCGCGGCGGCCGGCGAACACTTCCGGCAACGCACCGCCAGCGCCATGCAGCTTTCCGAAACCGTGGTGCCGGGCCTGATCCTGCTGCTCAACCTGTGCATCCTGTTCATCCTCTGGTCCGGGCAGCAGCGGATCGCCGTCGGCGCCATCAGCGCCGGCGCCGTGGTCGCGATCCTCAACTACGCCACGCGCATCATCGGTGAGTTCGCCTACCTGTCGATGATCCTCACCAACCTGAGCATGGCCCGTTCGGCGCTGGGTCGGACCGCGGAAATCCTGCGCGCGGACATCGAGCAGCAAGCCCACGGCACGCCACAGTCACGCCAGCCGGCGGCCATCCGCGGCGAGCAGCTCGCCTTCGCTTATCCGGGGCACGGCCAGCAGGTGCTGCACGACCTGTCGTTCGACATCCACCCCGGCCAGCGCGTGGTCGTCATCGGGCCCACCGGCTCGGGCAAATCCACCCTGCTGCACCTGCTCATGGGCTTTCACCGGCCCAGTGCCGGCCAGCTGCGCATCGACGACGACGAAGACCCGCGCCCACGCATCGGCTACGTACCACAGACACCCATGCTGGTGGCCGGCAGCATCGCCGACAACCTGCGCTGGGGAAATCCGCAGGCCAGCCAGGCCGAGCTGATCGATGCCGCGCGCCGCGCCCAATTGCACGACCTGATCCTCAGCCTGCCCGATGGCTACGACACCGCCCTGCAAGCCAGGGCCGGCAACCTTTCCGGCGGCCAGCGCCAGCGCCTGTCGATCGCCCGCGCCCTGCTGCGCAAGCCCGACCTGCTGCTGCTCGACGACTGCACCAGCGCCCTGGACGCGGCCACCGAGGCGGCTGTGCTCGATGCCCTCGCCGAGCTGCCGTGCAGCGTGGTGCTGGTGACCCAGAAGATCAGCGCGGCCCAGCGCGCCGACCACATCCTGCTGCTCGACGACGGCCGCCTGGTCGCCCAGGGCCGGCATGCCGAGCTGCTGGCCAGCCAGGCGCTGTACCGCGACATCGTCGAATCCCAGGTCCATGCCCATGGAGTGCCCAGCCATGCCTGAGCGTACCCTGTCATCCCGTTACGGGCGCATGCCCCTGCTGCGTCTCGCCGCCGCCCAGGCCAGGAGCGCCAGCACCGCCTGGGCCAGTACCTTGCCGCGCATCTGGCGCTACCTGGCCGTGTACCGCATCCGCCTGGCGCTGATCGCCTTCAGCGTCTTGCTCTGCGCGGCGCTGGTGCTGCTCGGGCCGTTCCTGCTCGGCCGGGCCATCGACGACCTGCTGCTGGAGAGTCAACGCAGCGCCTCGTTGTGGCTGCTGGGGCTGCTGGCGGCGGTGTACCTGCTGCAACTGCTGGTCAGCGCCGGGCAGAGCCGGGCCATGATCACGCTCGCCCAACGCACGGTGATGAACATCCGCCAGGATGTGTTCGCCCACCTGCACCGCCTGCCCATGACCTACTTCGCCGACCGCCACGCGGGCGAGATCGCCAGCCGCCTGACCAACGACCTGGAAAACCTCGGCCAGACCCTGAGCCAGGCGGTGCTGCGCATCGGCACCAGCCTGGTGGTGTTCGTCGGCATGCTGGGGCTGATGTTCTGGCTCGATCCGATCCTGGCCCTGGTCAGCCTCATCGTCGTGCCCATGATGTTCGCCGGCCTGCGCTGGATCGGCGCGCGCACGCCCCTGCTGTTCAAGCGCCAGCAGACGGATGTCGGCGCCCTCGCCGCCTTCATCGACGAGGCGCTGTCGGTGCATGCCGCGAGCAAGGCCTTCGCTCGCGAACAGCAGAGCATCGACGACTTCGAAGCGAGGAACGCGCGCCTGCATGTCTCCAGCTACTGGGCGCAGACCTACTCGGGCTTCATGTCGAAACTGATGTACATCTGCGACAACCTGAGCTTCTCGCTGATCCTGGTGGTCGGTGGCGTGCTGGCCCTGCACGGGCACACCAGCATCGGCGTGATCATCACCTTCAGCGAATACGCCCGGCAGTTCTCGCGCCAGCTCAACCAGGTCTCCACCCAGATCAGCCAGGTCCTGGCGTCGGTGGCCGGCGCCGAGCGGGCCTTCGAGATACTCGATGAACCGGTGGAACTGGATGGCCAGGTCGCCCTGGACGAACTGCGGGGCGATATCCGTTTCGAGGGCGTCGGCTTCGCCTACCCGGACGGTCCGCCGGTGCTCACCGATGTGGACCTGCACATCACGCCGGGGCAGACCCTGGCCCTGGTCGGCCCCACCGGGGCCGGCAAATCGACCGTGGTGCAATTGCTCACGCGCTTTCACGACGCCAGTGCCGGGCGCATCCTGATCGACGGCCAGGACCTGCGCGCGCTGCGCCGTGCCGACCTGCGCCGGCAGATGGGCTTCGTCCTGCAGGAGCCGCTGCTGTTCAATGCCTCGGTGCGCGACAACGTGCGTTATGCCCGCGCCGCGGCCAGCGACGCGGAGGTCGAACACGCCTGCCGCCTGGCCAATGCCCACGCCTTCATCGAGAAACTGCCGGAAGGCTACGACACCCTGTTGCGGCATGAGGGCGGCGACATCAGCCAGGGCCAGCGCCAGTTGCTGACCATCGCCCGGGCGATCCTCGCCGATCCGCGCATCCTGATTCTCGACGAGGCCACCAGCAGCATCGACACCCTGACCGAGGCGCGGATCCAGGAGGCGCTGAAACGCCTGATGCGCGGGCGCACCTGCCTGATCATCGCCCACCGCCTGCAGACCATCGAACGGGCCGAGCAGATCCTGGTACTGGATCAGGGCCGGGTGGTACAGCGCGGCAGGCACGATGAGTTGCTCGCGGTCGAGGGCTTGTACCGCAGCCTGTACCGCAGCAATCCGGCTTAACACGCTGCCGCTGCGTTTGCCGTCCATGCCTGAAATCTGGTTATTTCCATATGCCATCTGGCCTGTCGCCGAGCGCGCGCGGTTCGGCTAGCCTGCGCACTTTTCCTGTCCGACGAGGGCCATGAAGATGTCCGAAGTTCGTGTGCTGAACCTGCCGGGGCGGGGCGATTCCGGCGACAAGCACTGGCAGACATTCTGGGAACGCAGCCACCCGGATTATCGCCGTGTGATCCAGGCCGAATGGGACAACCCGGACATCGATGAGTGGGTCGAGACCCTGCATGTGGCCATCGTCGCCGAGGACTCGCCGGTGGTGCTGGTGGCGCATTCGCTGTCGGTCAGCCAGGTCGCCCACTGGGCGGCCCGGCATGCCTTCGCCGCCGATTATCGGGGCCAGGTCAAGGGCGCGTTGCTGGTGGCGCCAAGTGACGTCGAGCATCCCAGCTACCCACCCGGCGCGCGCGGCTTCGCCCCGATCCCGCTGCTGCGCCTGCCGTTCGCCAGCATCGTCGTGGCCAGCACCGACGACGTGCGCGTGTCCGTCGAGCGCGCCCGCCTGTTCGCCGCAGCCTGGGGTTCGCGCCTGGACCTACCGGGCGCCTACGGCCACCTCGGCTCCGCCGCCGAACTGGGCGACTGGGCCTATGGCAAAGCGCTGTTGCAGACACTGATCGATGGCGCGACCTGAACGTCGTCACTCGAATTCGATATGACCTTTCCACCCATCTAACCCCGATAAGATCAGTTCGCGCCCATACGCCAGGTGTATACCCTCGGCTCAAGTGGCTAGAGCCTGTTCAAAGACTCGCGAGCTAGCGCAATGCAAGGCGGAAACAGGCGAGGACGCGCAGTTTACGAGCCGTAAATGAGCAGTCCGAAACTGTTTTCAACGTAGCAGTGCCGACGCGCAGCAGGCTTTGAACAGGCTCGGAGAACCACCCGCGAATCGCATCTAGCACACTCACTTCCCCACCTCCGTACCACCCACCAGTTGGCCGGAAACAGTCGCGAAGGCTTCGGCCGGCGCGTCCGCCAACCGGAAGTGGCACGGCCTGCGATCGATCCATTATCCCGATCATTTGAAGTGAGGTATGAAATGGGGAGCCCCCTGCGCGCAGCACCTTTCACCCATCGACCGCTGGCCTTGGCCCTGGCGTCCGTCCTGGCCCTGTTCGCCGGCAGCGCCGTTGCCGACGAAGAACCGCTGGCCAAGAAGGAAAAAGACGCCAAGCTGGAAACCGTGACCGTCACTGCCGAGCGCCGCAGCAGCGACGTGCAGAAGACCGCCGTGGCGGTGAGCGCGGTCAGCGAGAGCCAGTTGCAGGAGCGCCAGGTGCATAGCCTCGCCGACCTGGCTGGCCAGGCCGCCGGCCTTACCCTGCCCAGCCCGTACATCAACCAGCAGTACGTGTTCATTCGTGGCATCGGCAACTCGCGCCCGGCCGGCAACCCGTCGGTTGGCGTGTACCTGGACGACGTCTATGTCGCCCGCCAGTTCGGCAACGCCTTCGCCAACCTGCCGGACATCCAGCGCGTCGAAGTGCTGCGCGGCCCGCAAGGCACTCTTTACGGGCAGAACACCAGTTCCGGTGCGATCAAGATCATCAGCCGCGAGCCCAGCGAGGAATTCACCGGCTCCGTGGAAGCCGGCGCAGGCAACTTCGGCACCTACGAAACCAAGGGTTACTTCAGCGGCGCGCTGATTCCCGAAAAACTGCTCGGCAGCCTGGCCCTGTCCAGCCGCCGCAGCGATGGCTACGCCTACAACTACACCTTGCGCGAACACGTGAACGGCTTCGACACCAATCAGGTGCGGGCCAAGCTGCAACTGCGCGCCAGTGACAGCCTGCGCTTCGACTTGAGTATCGACGAGGCGTACGACAAATCCGACAACGCCGGTCCGTCGCCCCTCTCGCCACACCTCAAGGACAACCGCACCCTGGCCTCCTGGGACACCGAGACCGACCAGAAGAATGGCGGCCTGTCGTTCAAGGTCACCGACGAGTTGAACGACAACCTGACCCTGAAGTCGGTTACCGCGTTCCGCCGCATCAAGGATGGCCAGCCCTGGGACAGCGATGGCCGCGAGACCTACACCTACTTCAAGTTCTACCAGGACGTGAACCAGCGCCAGTTCTCCCAGGAATTCCAATTGCTCGGCGAATACGAGCGCTTCGATTTCGTGAGTGGCGCGACCTTCTTCCACGAACATTTCGACTTCGACCGGCTCAGCGCCATCGGCGCGGCGCCCACCTGGCAGTTCACCCAGTCGCGCAACGAAAAAGAAAGCAAAGGCGTGTTCGGCCAACTGCACTACAAGATCACCGATGCCCTCGGCATCACCGGCGGCCTGCGCTACTCCCGTGAAGAGCACATCCTCGATGGCGCGGCCTACAGCAGCAACGCCAACAGCGATCGCCTCACGCAACTGCTCAGTTTCGAAGGCTGGAAGCAGAACAACAGCGGCACGACCCCCAAGGTCACCGTGGACTACACCTTCAACCCTGGCCTGTTCACCTACTTCACCTGGGCCAAGGGCGAGACGTCGGGAGGCTGGAACCCGGCGCCGACCAACCGCCTGGACCTGATCCAGCGCCCGATCGACCCCGAGGAAGTCACCTCCTACGAATGGGGCTTGAAGTCCACGGCGTTCGATAACCGGGTGCAGAACAACATCGCGCTGTTCTACAACGACTACCAGAACTACCAGACCAACCTGTCCAATCCGGTTTTCAACGGCACCCCGGTGGTCGGCTCCGTGCTGGCCAATACCGACTCGGCCCACACCTATGGCGCCGAGCTGGAAACCTCGATCCAGATCACGCCGAACTGGAAGACCAGCTTCACCGCGTCCTATCTGAAAACCAAGATCGACCAGTTCCTGCCCAGCGACGTGACCTCGGTGGCCGACTACACCGGCAACGAACTGCCGTTCGCACCGCGCACCAGCTATAACCTCAATACCGTCTACGACCTGCCGGTGCCCGGCGGCGACCTGCGCCTGAACGGCAACGTGAGGCGTTCGAGCAAGTTCTACACCGGCGTGGAAAACACCTACCAGACGCCGTCGCAGACCTACGTCGACCTGGGCGCTTTCTATACACCCAGCGGCACCCAGTTGACCCTGTACGTCACCGGCAAGAACCTGCTCAACAAGACCTACGAGACCCAGGGCCAATACGGCTACACCTACAACGCACCGCGCACTTGGCTGGCTGGCGCGCGCTACGACTTCTAAGCCCCTGTTCACGATCTTTTCGAGCGCGTTCGAATGGCGGCTTCGAGGCAACAGCGGACATTCGTTATTCCTCCGTCATTCCCGCGCAGGCGGGAACCCAAATAAAAAAGCGCTTCTGGGTTCCCGCCTGCGCGGGAATGACGGCTAAACACACCGCGTAATAATGCTCATCGCCCGAACGTCCGCTCCTGCCTCAACGCTGCCTGAAGAGCCGATCTGAGATCGTGAACAGGTTCCAAGTCCCCTTTTGAACCTTCGTCCGCGCGGACGAAGGCTTATGCGCGAACTGACTTTGCAAAGCACTTTAAATCGGTTCGTCCACCTCTCCCGCTCCCCTAGCATGCCCTGAACCCACACACCCGTGAGGCGTGATGGTTGGCATCGCCCTCACCCACCAGCGTCAGAGGAAACCAAGATGACAGATGTACGTGTTCTGCTCCTTCCGGGTCGTGGCAATTCGGGAGACGGGCATTGGCAGACGCATTGGGAGAAGCGCAATCCATCCTACCGCCGCGTGTTGCAACAGGAATGGCAGAACCCCGACCGCGACGACTGGGTAGCCGCCCTGCAGGCCACCATCAGCGAAGACGATACGCCCGTGGTGCTGGTCGCCCATTCGCTGTCGGTGAGCCTGGTCGTCCATTGGGCCAGCCTGCACCAAGGCCCGGTGAAAGGCGCGCTGCTGGTCGCCCCGAGCGACGTCGAAGCCCCCGACTACCCCGAAGGCACCCGTGGCTTCGCGCCCATCCCGCAACAGGCGCTGCCCTTCGAAACCATCGTGGTGGCCAGCACCGACGATCCGAAAGTCACCCTGCCCCGCGCCCGGCAATTCGCCGAAGCCTGGGGTGCGCGCCTGGAAATCGCCGGGGCCCACGGCCACCTCGGCGCGGCCTCGAACCTCGGCGACTGGGACTTCGGCAGCAACCTGCTGGACGGCCTTATCACTCGCGCACAGGCCGCGGTGTAAATCGGGAATAACAGCAAAACCTCTTCGTATTTAGAGATCGCCGTCGCTGGTGATAACTTTTAGGCTCTTCAGCGGCAAATCCTTGCCACTTTTCTGCATAAGAAAGCCTGAATTTATCGATTCCAGAACCCTGGGCACTTTCGTAGCCTGGGGTCGCCAACCGCGCTCACCCTGCACAGGACAGCCGCCATGAAACAGACATCCGCAGCGCCGTCCCCCCCATCCCGGTCGCTGCCCAACCTGCAGGACAAACGCCATGGCACGTACCGACAAACGCACCATCCGCTTCGGCATCGGCATCCAGGGAGGCGGCGGCCACTGGCGTGATCCGCAGATAGCGGACGGTGCCGCCGCCGACATCCGCAGCTACATCAGGCTCGCCCAGTTGGGCGAGGCGGCCAAGTTCGACTTCGCCTTCATCGCCGACTCCGCCTACATCACCAAGGATGCCACCTGGCCGTTCCTCAGCCGCCTGGAGCCGGTCAGCGCACTGTCCGCCGTGGCGGCGGTAACCGAACGCATCGGCCTGGTCGGCACCATGACCACGTCCTACAGCGAACCCTTCACCACCGCCCGCCAACTGGCCTCGCTGGACAAGATCAGCAATGGCCGCGCCGGCTGGAACGCGGTGACCTCGGCCCTGGAAGGCGTGGCCAAGAACCACGGCCACGACAAGCTGCACGACCATGCCCTGCGCTACCGCATCGCCCAGGAGTACGTCGGCGTGGTCAACGGCCTGTGGGATTCCTGGGAAGACGACGCCTTCGTGCGCAACCGCGAGACCAACCAGTACGCCGACCTGGACAAGATGCACACCCTCGATCACGTCGGCGAATTCTTCTCCGTACAGGGCCCGCTGAACATCGAGCGCTCGCCCCAGGGCCGCCCGGTGCAGTTCCAGGCCGGCGCCTCGGATGCCGGCCGCGACCTGGCCGCGCGCTATGCCGATGCGATCTTCTCCGACTTTTCCAGCATCGGCAGCGGCGATTTGAGCGAAGCGCAGAACCAGTACCAGGACATCAAGCGCCGGGTGCAAAGCTACGGGCGCGACCCGGAGCAGGTGCTGATCCTGCCCTCCATCGGCCCCATCGTCGGCGACACCGAGGAAGAAGCCGAGCAGTTGTACCAAGAGTCGCTGCAATACATCGACATCGACTTCGCGGTGAAATACCTGAGCCGCTACTTCAGTTTCTTCGACTTTTCCCAGTTCCCCCTCGACGAGCCGCTGCCCGACCTCGGCGACATCGGCAAGGACAGCTTCCGTTCCACCGCCGAGTACTACAAGCGCATCGCCCGCGAGGAAAACCTGACCCTGCGCCAGCTCGCCCTGCGCGCCGCCAATCCGCGCGGCGCCTTCGTCGGCACCGCCGTGCAGATCGCCGACAAGTTGCAGACGCTGTTCGAGCAGCCGGTGGTCGATGGCTTCATCGTCTTCGGCAACTACAAGCTGACCCAGCGCTTCATCGACAAGGTGATTCCAATCCTGCAGGAACGCGGTCTGTTCCGCACCGAGTACGAGTCCGCGACCTTTCGCGGCAACCTCGGCCTCGACTTTCCCGAGAACCGCTATGCGGCGGCACGTCGGCTCGGCGAGAGGAAACAGGCATGAGCAACGCCCCGCAGTCCGATATCGAGCGGCGCTTCCACAAGGCCATGAGCTATCCCAAGCCGCAGCCGCCGGTGTTCGCCACGCTCGAGGAAGAGCGCGCTCATCGCAAACACAAGCTCGCCGCCGCCTTTCGCATCTTCGGCAAGCTCGGCTATGACGAAGGCGTGATGGGCCATATCTCGGTGCGCGACCCGGAGAACCCGGAGCACTTCTGGATGAACCCGTTCGGCCTCAGCTTCAACCTGATCACCGACAGCGACCTGCTGCTGATCGACCTCGACGGCGATCTGGTGGAAGGCGACGGCTATCCGCATCCAGGCGGTATTCCGCTGCATTCGGCGATCTTCACCCGCCGCCCGGATATCGCCTCCATCGCCCATGTGCATTCGCTGTACGGGCGCACCTGGACCACCAACGGCCGCCTGATCCCGCCAGCCAGCGCCGAGTCGGCGGTGTTCTTCGGCAAGCACGCGATCTACGACAGCCACGCCAACGGTGAAGGCGACCTGCTCGCCGATGCACTCGAAGGCAACCGTGCGCTGCTGCTGAAGAACCACGGCCTGCTCACCGTCGGCCAGAGCGTCGACGAAACCGCCTACCTGTTCATTTCCCTGGAGAAGGTCTGCCAGTCGCAGATCGCCGCCGAATCCATGGGCTCGACCCTGACCATGGAAGAAGAGCATGCGCGCAAGAGTGCCGAACGCTTCAGCCCCTACTCTGGCTGGCTGAACTTCCAACCGTTGTACCAGAGCATCGTCCGCGAACAACCCGACCTGATCAGGAGTGTGCAGTGAAAGCCCTATTCTCGTTGCGTGCCCTGGTCGTGGGCCTGTTGTGCCTGGCCTCGACCCTGGCCATCGCGGAAACCCCGCCGAAGGAAATCCGCCTTGGCGGCCCCGCTCTCGCCTCGCCCGGCAAGGACTACTGGGGCTGGGGCCTGCTCGGCATCGCGCATGCCCGTGGCCTGTTCCAGGAAGAGTTCAAGAACGACGACGTCAACTTCAAATTCATCGGTCTCAACACCGTGCCGATGGTCGGCGAGGCGCTGGCCAGCAACCAACTGGATTTCGCCGGCCAGGGCGACCTGATCTCGCTGATCGGTCGCTCCGCCGGGAGCAAGACACGCTACATCCTGCCGGTGAGCAAATTCAGCAACGCCTACCTGGCGGTGGAAGCGGATTCGCCGATCCAGTCGATCCAGGACCTCAAGGGCAAGCGGGTCGCCTACCTGCGCGGCAACTACATCCACCTGCAAGTGATCCGTATCCTCGCCGCCAACGGCCTGAGCGAGCGCGACGTGCGCCAGGTCAGTCTCGACGCCGCCACCTCCGGCAGCGCCCTGGGCACCGGCGACGTCGATGCGGTGTTCGGCGGCGCCGAACTGCTGCTGTTGCGCGACAACGGCAGCGCACGGATTCTCTACACCACCCGCGACCGCGACACCCACGCCACGGCCCAGACCGGCCTGATCGTGCGGGACGACTTCGCCAGCCGCTACCCGGACACCACCGCGCGGATCGTCAAGGTCCTGGTGCGCGCCGCCCAGTGGGGCTCGGATGAAGCCAACAAAGAACAGGTCTACGGCCCCTGGTGGAGCTTCCGCCTGCAGGATGCGATTCGCGAAGACAGCGGCACACGCCCGTGGAAACAGCGCGCCAGCCCCCTGTTCGATCCGTTCCTGGTGGCCCAGTACCACGACACCTATCGCCTGGCCAAGGAGCTGAAACTGCTGCGCGGCAAGGACTTCGACCTCGATCAGTGGATGGACCACAGCTTCCTCGACAAGGCGCTGAAGGACCTGCACCTGGAGCACTACTGGCCTGAGCTGGATGCCCAGGGCAACCCGATCAAGGTGCCGGACCCAGCATGAGCCGCGTTCTCGTGTCCACCTCAAGCACGTCACTGCCAGGCATTGCCTGGCGCCGGCTCGCCGGCCAGGCGGCGTACTTCGCCTGGCCCTGGCTGTTGCCGGTCGGCCTGATAGTGGCCTGGTGGCTGAGCGCACGTTTCGAGCTGGTCGCCTCCCAGGTCTTGCCCGGCCCCGACGCGGTACTGGACACCGCCCTGGACATGCTCGACAGCGGCCTGTTGCTCGAGCATGTGTGGGTCAGCCTGCAACGGGTGCTGCTCGGTTTCGCCCTCGGTGGCGTCATCGGCCTGACCCTTGGCGTGAGCATGGGCCTCTCCGAACGCGCCAGCGACTACCTCTACCCGCTGATCCGCATCGTCGCCTATGTGCCGCTGCTGGGCTGGCTGCCGCTGCTGATGATCTTCCTCGGCATCGGCGAAACCCTGAAGGCCGTGCTGGTGGCCCAGGCGGCCCTGCTGCCGGTGGCGTTGAACACCTGCAATGCCATCCGTGGCGTGCCGAAGGGCTTGATCGAGGTCGGCCAACTGTACGGTTTCAGCAGGCGCCAGTTGCTCTGGCGCGTGATCGCCCCGGCCGCCTTTCCGTCGGTGTGGAGCAGCGTGCGTTATGCCTTGACCAAGAGCTGGCTGGCCCTGGTGGTGGTCGAACTGCTGGCGTCCTCGGAAGGCCTCGGCTTCCTCATGGTCGATAGCCGTCAGTTGTACCAACTGGACGTCATGCTGGTGGCCGTTGCCGCCATCGGGGTCATCGGTTTTCTCCTCGACCTGGGCCTGGCCCTGATCGAAAAACGCATCCTGCGCTGGCGTCGGCCCGCTTTTTCCTGAGGTCCACTCATGCCTGCAATCGCCTTGCGCCGCCTGCGTCGCGGCCTGACGCTCCCCGTACTGTTGCTCGTCGGCTGGTGGGCCGCCTATGCCTTCGACTGGACACAGACCACGCTGTTCGTCGCGCCCGGCAAGGTGCTGGATGCCGCCTTCGACCCGCAGACCGCCAATGCGCTGCTGAGCGCACTGTGGCAAAGCCTGTTGCGTGGCGCCGCCGGCCTGGTGATCGGTGCCAGCCTGGGTTTGCTGTTCGGCGTGCTGCTGGGCGTATCGCGCCGCACGGAACGCTTCTTCGGCCTGACCCTGCACTCGATCAAGCAGGTCTCTCTGTTCGCCTGGCTGCCGCTGCTGTCGCTGTGGTTCGGTTTCGGCGAAGGCAGCAAGCTGGCGTTCATCGCCTGGGCGGCCTTCTTCCCGGTGCTGCTCAACAGCTTCGAAGGCGTCAGCGGCGTACCCCGCGAGCTGGCCGATGTCGCTCGGGTCAGCGGCTTCTCGCGCACGCAGATGTTCACCCGCCTGGTACTGCCCGCCGCCCTGCCGTCGATTTTCAACGGTTTCTACCTGGCCCTGATGTTCGCCTGGCTGGCAACGCTCGGCGCCGAGTACCTGCTCGGTTCCGGCGCCGGCCTGGGCGTACTGCTGATGGAGAGCCGCGCGGAATACCGCGTCGGCCAGATGCTGCTGGGCATCGTCCTGGTCGGCACGGTCGGCTTCGTCCTGGACATCCTGGCCAAGGCCCTGGAACGCCACCTGCTGCGCTGGCGTACGCCGTCATGAGCCGCCTTCACTCTTTTTTCTCACCTGTTCGAGGATGAGCACCATGTCCCATGCTGCCGCTCTGGAAATTCGTCATCTGCAAAAGCGCTACTTGGTGGAAAACCGCCCGATCACCGTCCTCGAAAACATCGACCTGAGCATCCGCCCCGGCGAGTTCATCAGCGTCGTCGGCTCCAGCGGTTGCGGCAAGTCGACCCTGCTGCGCCTGATCGTCGGCCTGGAGGACGACTACCAGGGCGACATCCTGGTCGACGGCTCGGCGATCTCGGGCACCAGCCTGGAGCGCGGCATCGTGTTCCAGGAACACCGCCTGTTCCCCTGGCTCACGGTTGCCGAAAACATCGGCATCAGCCTGCTCAACGCCGAGCTGCCGGCCATCGAGAAACGCCAGTTGATCGAAACCCACATCGACATGGTCGGCCTTAAGGGCTTCGAAAACGCCTACCCGTCGCAGCTATCCGGGGGCATGAGCCAACGGGTCGCCATCGCCCGGGCACTGGTCAGCCGCCCGGAAATCCTCCTCCTCGACGAACCCTTCGGCGCCCTCGATGCCCTGACCCGCAGCCACCTTCAGCGCGAGTTGCAGAACATCCTGCTGCAGGAAGGGATCACCGCGATCATGGTCACCCACGACGTCGAAGAGGCGGTGTTCCTCGGTGATCGCGTGGTGGTCATGGAGCCACGCCCCGGCCGTATCAGGCGCGTGGTCGAGGTGCCGCTGCCGCGTCCGCGAGACCGGGCGAACCCGTTGTTCACCGCGATCCGCGACGATGTGATGGAGGACTTCTCCGAAGCGCCGGGCATTGCCGCCGTCGCCGCCGTGCAATCCAGCCCGAGTACCTGGAGCCTGACCTGGTGAGCAACGAGCATGCTCTCGCCAGCCATGACCTGATCAACCAACGCAGCCTGCTCCTCGGATTCCTCGGCCTGAATGCCCTGGCCGGGCTCAGCGTCGGCGTGGCCAAGGTGATCCTGTCGCTGTACGCCATCGCCCTGGAAGCCGACGCCACCCAGCTCGGCCTGATCGCCGGGGCCCAGAGCGTCGGCATCCTGCTGATGAGCCTGCCAGCGGGCGTGCTGGTCGACCAGTACGGGCCGCTGCGCCTGTTCACCATCGGCACCTTGTGCAGCGGCGCGCTGTACCTGCTGATGCCCCTGGTCGATTCGGCCGCCCTGCTGTGCCTGACCATCCTGCTGATCAGTTGCTTCATGCCGCTGCGCATCGTGTCGCTCAGCGCCATGTTCATGCAGCAGATCGGTCGGGTCGGTGTCGGCATGGCCGGCTGGTTCCGCGCCACGCACATGGTCGGCATGCTGCTGCTCGGCCCGATGGCCGCCGCCTGGCTGCTCGACAGCGTCGGTTTCGCCGGCAGCTACCTGACCATCGGCGCCACCTTCTTCCTCCTGGTCCTGCTGGCCCCCGGCATCCTGCGCCGCTACCAGCGCCCCAGCCAGCACGTACGCACCCTGAGCCTGGACGAGTTGAAGGCACAGGTCGCCCTGCTGCGTCACGACCTGCTGTTGCGCCATGCCTGCCTGCGCGAGTTCTGCATCCAGGGCGCCAATCAGTTCTTCAGCTTTTTCATCGTGGTCATCGCCATCCAGTCGTTTCATTTCGAACATGCGGCCGCCGCCGGGCTGATTTCCGCCCAGGGCACCAGCTACGTGCTCGCCCTGCTGGGCATGGGCAGCCTGGCCTGGCGCATGGACGAGCAATCCTTCTCCCGCTGCGCCTGCCTCGTCATCGCCGGCGCGCTCTTCGCCCTCGGTCTGAGCAGCAGCGCCTGGGGCCTGTGGGGCGGGGCCATCGCCCTGGGGCTCGGCCTGGGCATGCTGCAGATCGTCAACATCACCTGGTTCGCCAAGGCTGGCGAGCGCCGCGGGCAAGGGCGTATCGCCGGACTGACCACCTTCGTCGGCCCGGCAGGCGGCCTGGCGGGCAGTGTCCTGGGCGGCGCGCTCGGCCACTGGCTGGGATTGCAGAGCGTGTTCTTCGTGCTGATCCCGGTGTTCATCGCCTTCCTCGCGGGACGGGCGGCGGATGCTCGCGCTCATATACACTAAAGAAATAACAAAATAATCATTTATAACTTCAAGCGCTTAGTCGCATTTCTTATCATGCTCTCCGAACCAGCCCCGTACCGCTGTGCGATTTCGCCGCTGTCAGGAGGCCGGGGCCTATCGAGGAAGCACAATCATGAATTTCCAGCAATTGCGTTCGGTCCGTGAAGCTATCCGCAAAGGGTTCAATCTCACCGAGGCCGCCGATGTGCTGTGCACGTCCCAGTCCGGCGTATCCCGTCAGCTGCGCGAGCTGGAGGAGGAACTGGGCGTGGCGATCTTCGAGCGCCACGGCAAGCGCCTGACGGGGCTCACCGCACCGGGACGCGACATCGCGCGGATCATCGAGCGCATCCTGGTGGAAAAGGACAACCTCAAGGACGCCGCCGACGAATACCTGGGATTCGCCAGCGGGCGCCTCACGGTGGCCAGCACCCACGCCCAGTCGCGCTACCGCCTGCCCAACGCCGTCGCCGCGTTTCGCGAGGCCTTTCCCAATGTGAAGCTGGCGCTGCACCAGACCTCGCCCGCGCAGATCGTCGAGATGATCCGCGACGGCCGCGCCGACCTGGGCTTCGCCACCGAGTCGCTGTCCAAGCAATCCGACTTCGCCCTGTTCAAGGCCTACAGCTGGTGGCACCGCGTGGTGGTGCCGGTCGGCCATCCGCTGACCCAGGTCGAGAACCCTTCACTGGTAGACATCGCCGCCTATCCGATCATCACCTACGAAGAAGGCATGACCGGTCGCGGGCGGATCAACCAGGCCTTCTACGACCAGGGCGTGACGCCGAACATCGTGCTCACCGCCATCGACTCCGACGTGATCAAGACCTACGTCGAACTGGGCCTGGGCATCGGCATCGTCGCGGAAATGGCCTTCAACCCCGAACGCGACAAGGGCATCATCTGCCTCAACCAGGGCAACCTGATCCCGCCGAACATCGCCAGCATCGCGGTGCGCCGTGGCACCTTCCTGCGCGGCTATGCCATCGCCTTCATCCAGACGCTGATCCCCGACCTGTCCGCCGATGCCATCCGCGCCGAGGTGGAAGGCCATGTCTTGTAGGCCCGGGGCTTTATTCATCGCCGGAACAACTAAACAAGCTCTTATTCCACAGAGCGATTAAATGGATGAAATCGTTCTTTCCCTATAACCCGGCACTCCCGCCAGAATCGGCCTGCCAGCGAGCCACCCTCCTGGCCTCGGCGGATGCGACCTCACCTGGTCTCGTCCGCCCCTCATAGAACGGAGCCTCGTCACGAGGACTCCATCAGGAGCCGCAAGCCCATGCACAAACTCACTGCCATCACCGCCCTCACCCTCGCCGTCCTGTCCGGGCTGGCCCATGCCGACCGCCTCGCAGACATCAAGCAAGCCGGCGTGCTGCGCGTCGCCGCCTTCGACAGCAACCCGCCCTTCGGTTTCGTCGATGCCAAGAGCAAGCAGATCGAAGGCCTGGACGTCGACTACGCCAAGGCCATCGCCGCCAAGCTGGGGGTGAAGCTGCAACTGCAACCGACCAACCCGGCCAACCGCGTACCGCTGCTGGTGGCCAACAAGGTCGACCTGGTGCTGGCCAACTTCACCATCACCCCGGAGCGCGCCGAACAGGTCAATTTCAGCATCCCGTACTTCTCCTCGGGCCAGCAGTTCATCGTCAAGAAAGGCACCCTGAAGGCGCCGGAAGACCTGAACAAATGGCGCGTCGGCGTCGACAAGGGCACGGTCAACGAAGGCGTGCTGCGCGAGAAATTCCCCGGCGCCAAAGTGGTCGCCTATGACGACACGCCGTTCGCCTTCACCGCCCTGCGCAACGGCCAGGTGCAGGCCATCACCCAGGACGGCCCCAAGCTGATCGGCCTGCTGGCCAACGTGCCGGACAAGGACAAGTACGAGGTGCCGGCCTTCACCATTTCCGATGACCTGATCGGCGTCGGCATTCCCAAGGGCGAGACCGCGCTGACCGAGGTGGTCAACCAGACCCTGCGCGAACTCGAAGCCGACGGCCAGGCGCAGAAGATCTACGACACCTGGTTCGGCCCGGACACCAAGACCCCGCTGGCCCGCCTGTTCAAGATCGGCGACAAGAGCTGACAGGCTGTTGAAAAACTACCTGCGTTGGTAATCCTGCCTCGCCTACGTTTTTCAACGGCCTGCTAATCCTATCGCCATACAACTCTGGCGCGCATGCCTGTATGGATGCGCGCCTTGTCGTTTTCGGATGGACCGTTTTCGATGTTCGGTGAACTGCTCGCTCCGCGTTACCTCCAGTGGCTGCTGGATGGTTTCGTCCTCACACTTGGCCTGTCGCTTCTGGTCTGTGTATTGGCCACCGGGATCGGTGCCCTGGTCGCCATCGCCCGTGTTTCGCGTTCGCGCTGGCTGACCTGGCCGGCGCGCGGCTACCTCTCGGCGCTGCGCAACACGCCGCTGCTGGTGCAATTGTTCTTCTGGTACTTCGGCGTGCCCTCGCTGCTCCCGGAAAGCCTGGTGAGCTGGCTGAACATGCCGCACAGCCTGGAACTGGGCAGTTGGCAGATCGAATGGCCGTCCTTCGAGTTCATCGCCGGGGCCTGGGGCGTGACGCTGTACACCAGCGCCTTCGTCGCCGAAGAGTTGCGCGCCGGCATCGCCTCGGTGCGCCCGCAGCAGCGCCAGGCCGGCATGGCCCTCGGCCTGCGCGACAGCCAGGTGTGGCGCTACATAGTGATGCCACAAGCGCTGCGCACCGCGCTGCCGCCGCTGCTCGGACAGTACATGAACGCATTGAAGAACACCTCCCTGGCCATGGCCATCGGCCTCGCCGAGTTGTCCTACGCCTCGCGCCAGGTCGAGACGGAAACCTTCAAGACCTTCCAGGCCTTCGGCATCGCCACCCTGCTGTACATCCTCGCCATCGCGCTGATCGAGGTGGTCGGCCAGGTGATCCAGCACAGCAAGCGTTATCGCCAGGGAGGCGCCTGAGCCATGGACTTCACGGTCATCCAGGACAATTTCGCCTACCTGATGCTCGGTGCCTATCCGGACGGCCCGCTCGGCGGCGCCGCGCTGACGCTGCTGTTGTCATTGCTCTCGGGAATCATCGCCGGCGTGCTTGGCCTGGCCCTCGGTATCGCTCTCAGTACCTTGCCGAAAAAACCACGCCTGGCCCTGGTGGCGGTACTCGGTTTCTTCCGCGCGATCCCCGTGCTGATGCTGATCTTCTGGAGCTACTTCCTGCTGCCGGTGCTGTTCAAGGTCGATGTGCCGGCGTTGGCCACCGTGGTCTGCGCGCTGTCGCTGATCGGCGGCGCCTACCTCGCCTATTCGGTGCACGCCGGCATCCAGAGCCTGCCGGCCGGCCAGTGGGCGGCCGCCCGCGCGCTGGGCATGCGCCCGGTGCAGGTGCTGACGCTGATCATCCTGCCGCAGGCGCTGCCGATCATGCTGCCGTCGTTCCTCAATGCCTGGATTTCGCTGATCAAGGACACCTCGCTGGCCTACGTGATCGGCGTCGGCGAGCTGTCGTTCGTCGCCACCCAGGTGAGCAACCGGGTGATGGTGCATCCCACGGAAATCTTCCTGTTCGTCGCCGTGGTCTATTTCATCTTCTGCTGGTCGCTCGACCTGCTGGCATCACGGCTGACGCCCAAACCTCAGCGCGCAACCTGAGCCGCCGCGGGCAATGGGCGCGACTCGCCGGGCAACAGGAAGGCGAGCGCGCCGAGTAACGGCAGGCAGGCACAGGCCTGGAAAACCCAGGCGATGCCATGGCTGTCGGCCAGCACCCCAAGCGCCGAGGCCGCGATGCCGCTGACGCCGAAACTGAGGCCGAAGAACAAGCCGGTGACCAGGCCGATGCGCTGGGGCAACAGCGCCTGGGCGTAGACCAGAATGGCGGCGAAGGCCGAAGCCATCAGCAGGCCGATCAGGCCGCCCAGCACCAGGCACAGCGTCTCGCCGACATGCGGCAGCATCAGGGTCAGCGGCGCGCTGCCGAAGATCGACAGCAGAATCACCGGGCGATTGCCCAGGCGGTCGCACAATGGCCCGCCGAGCAGGCTGCCGACGGCAATCGCCGCGAGGAACACGAACAACTGCAACTGCGCCTGGGCCATATCCATGCCGAAGCGCTCCAGCAGATAGAAGCTGTAGTAGTTGGCCATCGCCGCCAGGTAGACGTACTTGGACAGCAGCAACACACCGAGAATCGCCATCAGCCTCACCACTCGCCCACCAGCGGGCGCCACGCCAGCCGCGCGCGGCGGCCTCTGCGACGCCGGCAGGCGCCGGGTGATGAACAGCAACCAGGCAGCACCGAGCACTGGCAGCGCCAGCAACCAGGAGGCATGCGCCAGCCCCAGCGGGATGATCCACAACGAAACCAGCAACGGGCCAAGTGCCGAGCCCAGGTTGCCGCCCAGTTGGAAGATCGATTGCGCTAGGCCGAAACGCCCGGCCGAGGCACTGCGGGTCAGTCGCGAGGCTTCAGGATGGAAGATCGCCGAGCCGACCCCGATCAACGCGGCCGCCGTGAACAGCACCGCGAAACTCGCCCCGCTCAGCAACAGCAGCAGGCCGATGCCACTGGCGACCATGGCCAGCGGCAGCCAACGCGCCAGCGGCTTGCGGTCGCCCAGCCAGCCCACCAATGGCTGGCACAGCGAGCCGGTCAGGTGAAAGGCGAAGCTGATCAGCCCCAGTTCGGTATAGCTCAGCTGATGCTGGCTTTTCAGCAGGGGGTAGAACGACGGCAGCAAGGCTTGCAGCAGGTCGTTGAGCATGTGTGCGCCAGCGACGGCGAGCAGCAGCCGGTAGTTGATCGAATGGTTGCAGGTCATGGTGCGCTTCACGCCGGACGGGCGATTGGACGGCAAATCTTGCGACCTTCCGTTACCCCTGCCCAATGCGTTCTCTTCATAGTTTTTTTGCTGGCCGCGCATGATCGCTGCAACCCGCGCGGCCACTCGCTTATTCCATATAGACTCAAAAATCTAATTTTTTAATATTTATTGAAAGGTCCGGTTTTCATCGAAGGTGCGCCTGCCGGGCCCATGCCCGCCTCGAATCCACCATGAGTAAGCCACGATGAACCTGCCGCGCCTGCCCCGTCCGATCCGTTCCCGCCTTTGCCTGCTGGCCGTCGCCTGCTGCATGGCGTTGCCGGTCCAGGCGGCGACGCAGATTCGCATCGCGGTGTCGGACATCGGTTCCAGCAAGACGCCGGCCGGTGGCGGCCTGGTCGATGTACTGCATGGCCAGCGCCTGCTGGAGCAGGCCTTCGCCAAGGATGACGTCGAGGTCGAGTGGGTGTTCATCAAGGGCGCTGGCCCGCTGATCAACGAGGCCTTCGCCAACGGCCAGGTGGACATCGCCTACCTCGGCGACCTGGCCAGCATCGTCGGCAAGTCCGGTGGGCTGGATACCCGCGTGGTGGCTGCCGCCGCCCGTGGCGTCAACCACTACCTGGCGGTACGTCCGGGAGCGGATATCCACAGCCTGGATGACCTGCGCGGCAAGCGCGTCGGCCTGTTCCGTGGCACCGCCGCGCAACTGTCGTTCATCAACGCCTTGCGCACCGCCAACCTGAGCGAGCGCGACCTGAAAGTGGTCAACCTCGACTTCGCCGCCTCCACCGCGGCGTTGGCCGCCGGGCACATCGACGCCACCTGGGGCGGCAACAATGCCCTGGCCTTGAAGCAACGCGGCCTCGCCGAATTGCCGGTGTCGACCAAGCAGACCGAGGGCAACGCAGGCCAACTGAGCGGCCTGGTCCTGGCCACCCAGGCGTTCATCGACCAGCATCCCGAACTGCTCCAGCGCCTGCTGCAGGTACAGAGCGACGCCGCACGATGGGCCGCGCAGAACCGCGAGGCCTATATCGTCCTGCAGGAGCAGCAGAGCGGTTATCCACAAAGCCTGATCCGCGAGGAACTGGGCGACCAGGACCTTGCCGAGCTGCTCTCGCCAGCCCTGGACCCGCACTTCGTCGCCAATCTCGAACGGGCCGCCAGCGCCGCGCGGGAGGCCGGGCTGATCCGCCGCCCGGTCGACGTCGGCCAATGGCTCGCCCCGGAATTTCTCGACCGCCTACGCCGCGAAGAGCGAGCGGTCACCGCCCAACCCTAAACAGCCAACACTCCAATCGCCATCTCCACCGCCAGGCCGACCCGGCGGCCAGTGGCTCATTGCGCATCGAGGAATCGTCCATGAAAGTGTCCCACTCCACCTGGCTGATCGGCCTGGCCCTGCTACCGACCCTCCTGCCCGCCGCGGAAAGTACCCAGGCCGCCGAGGAAAACCGTCTCAAGACCGTGCGGGTCGAGGCCGATCGCGCCATCGACCCACAGAAAACGCCGAGTTCGTCCACCGCCATCGACGGCAAGGAACTCGAACAGCAAGGCATCCAGCGCCTGGAAGATCTGCCGCAACTGGCCCCCGGCCTGGACGTGGCCATCGTCGACCCGTACGACACCCGCCTGACCATCCGTGGCATCGGTGACGGCGGCGGCACCGAGATCAACATCGGCATGCCCAGCAGCGTCGGCCTGTTCCTCGACAACGTTTACCTGAGCCGCCCCGGCATGCTCTCCAACGACCTGCTGGACATCGACAGCGCCACCGTCCTGGCCGGCCCGCAAGGCACCATCTACGGCTACAGCACCACCGGCGGCGCCATCGACATCCGCACGCGCAAGCCGACCTTCGAGCCCGAGGGCTCGTTCAAGCAGTCCTTCGGCCAGCGCGGCTACACCCAGACCCAGGGCATGCTCTCCGGCCCGTTGAGCGAAACCCTGGCCGGGCGCATCAACTTCTCCCACACCGAGCGTGGCGGCTACGTGAAGAACCAGGATTCCGGCCATGAACTGGGCGGCAGCATCCAGGACGGCGTGCGCGGTCAACTCTACTGGGTGCCGAACGACGACTTCAGCCTGCGCCTGATCGCCGACTACAACGACGCGCGCAACGACCCGGTGTCGGTGCTGGAATCGGCCAACCCGATCAACGGCGTCGACCTGTTCCTCAACCGCGCCCGCACCGCCGGGGCGAACCCCGTAGTGGGCGGCGTCAATACCGACGACGAGAACCACACCCGCCTGCAGCAGGGTGGCGTTTCCGCCGAGGCCAACTGGTCCCTGGCCAATGGCTACAACCTGCGCTCGACCACCGCCTTCCGTTATTTCGGCTACAAGCCGAGCACCACCGACACCCTCGACATCCCGCTGTACGCCGACAGTGGCGCGGACGTGCGCGACCGCATCTGGTCCCAGGAAGTACGCCTCGACTCGCCACGCGGCGAACACTTCGACTACGCCATCGGCGCCCTGTACTTCGGCGAGAACCTCGACACCTACGCCCACGATAACTACGCCAACAACGCCCAGGCGACGACCTGGTACGGCAACAGCGCACTCAACGGCAAGCTGGTGCAGCGCTGGGGCGAGATCGACGAGAACGTCTTCTCGCTGTTCACCCAAGGCACCTGGCACGCCACCGATCGCCTCGATGTGACGGCAGGCGTACGCGCCACCTACCAGGAAAAGTCCGGCTCCTTCGTGCGCGTCAACCGCAACGATTTCAACTCCGGCAACCTCAAGCAGTACAACACCCTGCCCGCCGGCCTGCTCAACTTCAGCTACTGGTTCCAGCCCAACCTGCAGGGTTACCTGACCCTGGCCTACGGCGAGAAGGCCGGCGGCCTGAACATCTCCTCCGGCGCCGCTGGCCGCGCCGGCTACGACAGCCTGTTCATCGACCCGGAACAGACCCGTAGCGCCGAGATCGGCATCAAGAGCAACTGGCTCGACCAGCGCGTGAGCTTCGATGCCGCGCTGTTCTACTCCAAGATCGACAGCTTCCAGACCACCGCCTACGACGAGGAATTCCAGACCTCGTACCTGATCAACGCCGGCACCATCCGCTCGCGCGGCGTCGCCGCCGACCTGACCGTCCGCCCCATCGACGGCCTCACCGTAGGCCTCAACGGCACCCTGCTCGACGCCCGCTACATGGAATTCAGCAACGGCCGCTGCCCGGCGGAAGTGACCCTGGCCGGCAACGCCCCGGCGACCTGCGACCTCAGCGGCGAACGGGTGTTCCGCTCGCCCAAGGTCACCTACAACCTGACCAGCCGCTACGAGTGGGGCCTGGGCGACGGTCTCGATGCCTTCGTCTCGGCCCGCTGGAGCTACCGCAGCTGGGCCTACGGAACAGTCGAGAACTCGCGCTTCACGCGTATCCCTGGCTACGGCCTGCTCAACCTGTCCACCGGCCTCAGCGGCCAATACAACGACGGGCGCTGGAACGCTTCGCTGTGGCTGAACAACGCCCTGAACAAGACCTACTACCGCACCCTCAGCGCGGGCAGCTACGGCGAGGTCTACGGTAACAAGGGCGAACCGCGCACCCTGGGCGTGACCCTCGGCTACGACTTCTAAGTGAGCGAACGATGAACGAACTGCCCCTGACTCGCCGCC
Source organism: Pseudomonas sp. LRF_L74 (assembly GCF_965644255.1). Taxonomy (NCBI): domain Bacteria; kingdom Pseudomonadati; phylum Pseudomonadota; class Gammaproteobacteria; order Pseudomonadales; family Pseudomonadaceae; genus Pseudomonas; species Pseudomonas sp. LRF_L74. The sequence goes on from NZ_CBFFRH010000010.1 coordinate 165,303, forward strand.
ATTTCGTGCAGATCGCCGGCCTCGCGCCGCTGGCCATGCCACTGCTGGGTGGCGCTGCCCTGGCCGACGATGGCATTGCCGGTGTGCGTGCGCCCACGGGCACCGAACTGCACTGGCTCGATGGCAAGCTGCCGAGGGCGTTCGCCGGGGTCACCTGGGGCACGCCCTGGCCCCAGGGCCAGGTGCCGGGCGACAGCGCCTTCGAACTGAGCGATGCCGACGGCCGTCGCCAGCCATTGCAAAGCTGGCCGCTGGCGCGCTGGCCGGACGGCTCGCTGAAGTGGAGCGGCCATGCCCTGGCGCCACAGGCAGGCGTCAGCGAACGCTATCGCCTGCATCCGGTTCGTCCAGGCAGACGCCAGGGCCGTGATCTGCTCAGCGCTACGGCAAACGCCTTCCACATCGATACCGGCACGCTGCGTTGCACGGTGCCGCGTGGCGGGCCACTGCTGATCGAACGCATCCTGCGCGACGGCCAGCCAGCGCTGGAGAACGGCGCGCTGACCCTGCTGGTGCAGAACGATCCAGACGACGGCAGCATCAGCACACGCCGCTACCGCAGCCAGGTGAACAGCGCCGAAGTCGAGCAGAACGGCCCGGCCCGCGCCCTGCTCACCCTGCGCGGCGAACACCGCGCGGAGGATGGCAGCACACTCTTGCCCTTCATCGTGCGCCTGTATTTCCATGCCGGCTCCAGCGCCTTGCGCATCCTGCATACCCTCGTCTATGACGGCAGCGAGAAGGACTTCATCAAGGGCCTTGGCCTGACCTTCGATGTGCCGCTGGAGGCGCCGCTGCATGACCGCCATGTGCGTTTCGTCGACGAAGAGGGCGGCCTGTTCGCCGAGGCCGTGCGTGGCCTCAGCGGGCTGCGCCGTGATCCGGGACCGGGCGTGATCGCAGCGCAACTGGCCGGCCAGGCCGTGCCGGAACTGACCGAGCCCGTGGCCTCCGGCCTCGACTACATTCCCGCCTTCGGCAGCTATCGCCTGGTGCAGGCACACAGCGATGCGTTCAGCATCGCCAAACGTACCCACGCCGGCCAGGGTTGGCTGCACGCCGCCAGTGGCGGTCGCGCGGCAGGCACCGGCTACCTCGGCACGCCAAAGGGCGGCGTGGCGTTCGGCATCCGCAATTTCTGGCAGAGCTATCCGGCGCAACTGGACATCGACAACGCCCACAGCGAGCGCGCTCAGGTCACCCTCTGGCTGTGGTCGCCCCAGGCCGAACCGATGGACATGCGCGCCATTCACGACGGCCTTGGCCAGGACAGTCATGAGAAACAGCGCCAGGCCCTGGAGATCACTTACGAAGACTACGAGCCCGGCTTCGCCACGGCACTCGGCGTGGCGCGCACCAGTGAGTTGCAACTGGAGGTGCTCGACGCCACGCCATCGGCCGAACGCCTGCTGGCCATCGCCGAGCGTATCGCCCAACCGCCACTGCTGATCGCCACGCCCCAGCGCCTGCATGCCGCAGGCGTGTTCGGCCCCGGCTGGTCGCCAGTGCGCCCCGGCGAAGACGAGCAGGAGCGGCAACTGGCCTGGTACTTCGATTTCTACCACGGCGAAATCGAACAGCGGCGCTGGTACGGGTTCTGGGACTACGGCGACGTCATGCACACCTACGACGGCGACCGCCATGTCTGGCGCTACGACGTGGGCGGCTATGCCTGGGACAACTCCGAGCTGAGTACCGACCTGTGGCTCTGGTACTACTTCCTGCGCAGCGGTCGCGCCGACGTGTTCCGCATGGCCGAGGCGATGACCCGGCACACCGGCGAAGTCGACGTGCATCACCTCGGCCCCTTCGCCCCGCTCGGCTCGCGGCACAACGTGCGGCATTGGGGCGACAGCGCCAAGCAACTGCGTGTGTCCACCGCCGCCAACCGACGCTTCCTCTACTACCTCACTGCCGACGAGCGTACCGGCGAGCTGCTGCGTGAACAGGTGGAAGCCTTGCGCACCCTGCGCGACATCGTCCCGGCGCGCAAGATCGGCCAGGTCGCGCCGAGCGATCCAGCCTACGTCAACCTGTTCTTCGGCATCGACTTCGGCGCCGTGGCGGCAGCCTGGTTGACCGAGTGGGAACGCACCGGCGACACGAAGATCCGCCAGCGCCTGCTCAATGGCATGACCTCCATCGCCGCCCAGCCCCACGGGTTCTTCACCGGCGAGGCGGACATGCACATCGACAGCGGCGCTTTCCGCCGCAACGACAGCGGCAAGCTCTACGTGCTGCACCTGAGTGCCGTATTCGGCCTCGCGGAAATCTGCGCCGAGTTGCTGCAGGTGCTGCCGGATGCCGGTTTCGAACGCGCCTGGCTGGATTACTGCCGCCTGTACAACGGCAGCGCCGAAGAGCAGCGCCAGGTCCTTGGCCAGGCGCTGCCTGCGACCAACCTGACCCAGGCCCACGCGCGCCTGACCGCCTTCGCCGCCTACCGCCAACACGACCCGGCCCTGCGCCAGCGGGCCTGGCGCGAGTTCGTCACCGGCCTGGGTGGTATTCCCAAACCCAACCGCACGACCCGGCGCGTCCTGCCGCCCCAGGTCCTGCGGCCTGTCGACGAAGCGGAACCGGTCTCGGTGATCGACCAACGCTCGGGCAGCACAGCCAACGCCAACCTGTCGACCAACGCCGTGGCGCAATGGGGCCTCACCGCCATTGCCCTGCTCGCCCTGGCGGGGCCGCCACCGTCGAATTGAAGGGGCAGCCCACGAGCCGCCCCAGCCATGAACTCCATCCTCAGAGAATTGCGTGCATGACCAACCGATCGCTCTCGGCGGGGCTAGCCGACCACGGCTCCCGCCCCCAGCTTCTGCTCGAAGACGACTTCCACGCGCTGTCGCCGTCACGCTGGACAATCGAAGCGCAACATCCCGCCACCAAGGTCTGGGTCGAGGGCAATCAATTGCTGATCGACAGCCCTGCGGGGGTCACCGTGTGGCTGAACGAAGCGCTCGAAGGCGACTACCGCATCGAATTCAAGCGTCGCGTACTGCTGGCCGAAGGCGCCAACGACCGCCTCTCCGACTTCAACCAGTTCTGGGCCGCCCGCGATCCGCGCAACGCTGAATTGTTCACCCGCGACGGCGTGCTGGAAGCCTACGACGACCTCGACCTGTACTACGTCGGCTTCGGCGGCAACGGCAACAGCACCACGCGTTTTCGCCGCTACGACGGCAGCGGCGAACGGCACATGCTTGGCGAGTACCTGGATGCGGCGCACCTGTTACGGGCCAATCACGACTACGCCATTCGGATCGACATGACGGCAACGGATACGTCCTTCTGGGTCGATGGCGAGCGCTTCTTCCAGGCTCGCCACCACTCAGCCCCTCGATCCGGACACTTTGGCTTGCGCTCGGTGCTCTCGCGCCAGGCGATCTCGGACTTCAGGGTGACGCGGACCTGATGGTCCACGCCATTGCAAGGGCGGAGCCTTTCAAGCAGGCAGCGCTGAGGCAGAAGCGGCCGTTCAAGATTATTAACCGTCACTCCCGCGAAGGCGGGAGCCCAAATAGAAGGCGCTTCTGGGTTCCCGCCTTCGCGGGAATGACGGAGGAATAACGAACGTCCGCAATTGCCTCGATGCAGCCATTCAATCCAAAGCGGCAACAGATCCGGATCTGATCATCACCGTTTCAGATGGCTATCGAGGAACTGCAACGTGGCCTGCAGCGATTCGCGGTTGTAGCGCTGGGTGTTCTCGAACATGGGTGCGACGAAGCTGTGGCTAACGCCTGGAACTTTTTTCAGAACCACAGGCACCTGCAAGGCACTCAAGCGCTCGGCCAGGCGCCGCGATTGATCGAATGGCACGACGCGGTCTGCATCACCATGAATCAACAGCGTGGCTGGCGCCTCGGCAGTCGCCCACAAGACCGGGCTGGCATCCTGCAAGACGGCTGCCGAGCAGGCTGTTTCACAACCGAGCATATGCCCGGTGGCGCTGGCGATATCGGGATATCCCTGTGTTGCGAGCAAGGCAGGCAGATCATAGATGCCGAACCACCCCACGAAAGCTGAAACTCGCGACTGCGCCTCGAACGCCGCCAAGGCCGCCAAATGAGCGCCTGCGGAAACGCCCCAGAACGCCACGCGATCAGGATCGATGGCGTACTCGTCAGCGTGTTCATGCAACCATCGCTGCGCCGCATGCAGATCGTCCAGCGCGGCCGGAAACGTCGCCTCGCCGCTCAGTCGGTACTCGACCGAAGCGACCCCGTAACCCGCAGCGGCAAAGCGCGCCAGCACCTCGGGAAAACGCGCCAGCGCGCCACTCGTTCGGGTATTACCTGCCGACCAACCGCCGCCGTGCACGAACACCAGCAACGGCCGGGGCTTTTCGGATTCTGCTGGCAGGTACAGATCCAGGGTCAGCGGGCGAAGCCCTTCCCTGCTCACATAGATCAGCCCAGGCAAACCACGCACGCCAGCAGGGAAGCTCAATGGGTAGGCTGTCGATGCCACCGGTCGTGGCGCCACCTCTACCTCCTCGAAAGTCCCTGTAGCCAATGCAGGAGCACTCAGCAGCGCCAGGGCCAGAATCGCAGCCGACTCAAACCTCACGGGCCTGCCGATCACGCGCCTGCAACTCGCGGTCGGCCTCCAGGAAACACTCCATCAACGTCTGTGCCGCATAGGACAAACGAAACCCCGCACGGCTGATGATGCCGTAGTGGGTGAAGAACTCTTCGGCCTGCTGATCCAGCCCCTCGACATCGAGCAAGACCAGGCTGCCATCGGCGAGGTGAGGGTTGCACGGGCTGGCACTGGTGGTGCCGATGGCATCGGAGTTGAGCACGACGGGCACCAGGCTGTAGCCGTTCTCACACTCGATGCCAGTCTTGAAATCGGGCCGTCCGCTGAGTTCGACCAGCGCCTTGCGCAGGTTGGGCGGGCGCACCGTGCCGGCAATCGGGTAGCGGAGCATCTGCTCCACCGTGACCCGCTCCTGCGCCGCCAGCGGGTGGCCGCTGCGGCAGCAGAACGCCCAACGGTGCTGGCTGAGATTCTGCACCTGGTAGTCCGGGTTGAACTCGAAGTAGCGACTGTCGGCAATGATGAACTCGAAATCATCGCTCAGCAGGCGCTGGCCCAGGGCCTGCCAGTTATCCACCTGGAAATGCAGGCGCACCTTGGGCAGGCGCTGGGTGAACAAGCCAACCGCCTGCGGCATCAACCAGGCAGCGGGGGCTGGACCGCAGGCAAAACGCATCTCCACTTCTTCGCGCTCGTTGAACTGGCTGACGTCGTTGACCAGTTCCTGCGCGTTACCGATCAGGCGCCGCGCGTGCTCGAGCACCACCAGTCCCTTGCGGGTCGGCTCCAGGTTACGGTTACGGTCGATCAGGCGTGCGCCAACGCTTTGCTCCAGCGCCTGGATGCTACGGCTGAAGGCTGATTGGGAAATGTTGGAGCTTTGCGCTGCCTGGGTGAAATTGCGGCACTCGACCAGCGCAATGAAATGCCTGAGTTGGCGCAGGTCTACGAACATGAAAGAAATCCGGCCGGACACAAAGGACGTGGATCATGCCGAAGGAACGGGGCCGGTAAAAATCACCAATTCGCATAACCATATGCGGTTCCCTATCCAAGTACCACGGGAATTAAACCACTACGCCTTGGTTCAGGTGTCGTACTTGGTCTCTGGGACAGTCCTGTCGAAAATATGGAACTGGTTCTTGCCCTTGCGCTTGGCCTGATACATTGCTTGATCCGCCTGCCGCAGCAGATCCAAGGCCGATCCGCCCTGCCCCTCATAGATGACTCCGCCGATACTGGTCGTACACCTATAGTCGCCACCCGGTAGTGCATAAGGCAAAGCCAGACTTTCTCTTACTTTCTCTATGACTATGCCCAGCCATTGATCGCTCGGGGTTACGGTTTGGCTGGGAGATATGAGCAAGACGAACTCGTCACCGCCAAGGCGGGCCGCCAAATCTGTTTTTCGCAAACAGCCAAGTAGACGACTGCCGGTCTCGGCAAGCAGTGCATCGCCGGCTTCATGCCCGAGGGTATCATTGATGGTCTTGAAGTTATCGAGATCGAGAAAAACAACAGCGAAGCCAACGCTGTCACGTTCATAGCGATCTATGTTTTTGCTCAGGATATCTATCAATAACCTGCGATTTGCCAGCCCGGTAAGCGTGTCATAAAAGGCAAGGCGCTGAATTTCAGCTTCGGCCGCCTTAATACGGGTGATATCGCGCGCGATCTTTGAAGCACCAATAATCTTCCCTGATTCGCTATAGATCGGTGAAATGCTTACCGAGATATCTATAAGGTGACCATCACGGTGCTGGCGCTGGGTTTGAAAATGTTCAACTTTCTCGCCGCGGGAAATCTTTTCGAGAATGTCGTCCTCTTCAAAAGCCCGATCCTCAGGAACGATTCTGCGTATCGAGTTACCGATCATCTCCTCGACGCTGTACCCGAAAATACGCTCGGCGCCGACATTCCAGCTCGCGACGATACTGTCTGTAGTCTTGCTTATGATCGCGTCCTCCGATGACTCGACGATGGCTTTGAAATGCATCAGATTCAGTGTCGCCAACTGACGTTGCGTGCTCGCGACCCAGGCCAGCACGCTGTTGGGCTCTTTGGCCTTGATCGGAGTGAGGAAGTCTCCACGGCCTAACTGATCCAATGTGCTTTGCAGGTCTTGCATCGGGCAGCCTATCAGCCTGCGAATCTCACGCCCCAGCAACGGTGTCAGTACAACCAGGGCACCTGTCATCAAGAAAAGGAAAAGCGTTGAGATCGAGAGACGCCGTTTAGCAATATCCACCGCAGCTTGAGTGCGGTTTATCACCATTTGCTGTGTTTCAATGATTGGTAGCATTACCTGCGCTTTGAGGTTAATGAACTTCTCGTCTGCCAGAGTCGACAAGGCAAGATCACGTTGTTGATTATTACGTGAATCCATATCGACACGCACGATGGCTTCTCTTTCGATTTCCACCAGCCGGTCCGAGCTGGCCTTGGCTTTTATGAGTTTTGCCAATTCGTCGTTGGTAAAGCCTGCGCGGCGCATCAACTCAATCAGTGCTACCGCCTCGCCATCCCGGTATCCAGTGTAAGAGGCACTGTGCCCCTCGGTATTTTTAAGTTCCCAGTAGGCAAGGCTGTAGTTGGTTGGTCGTCGCTGATGACCTTCACGGATTTCTACTACGGTATTGAAGTAGTCACGATAAACTGGATTTCCGGTTATCACGTAACTTCGCACCAGTCGCGCAAGATCCGTTGATGACTGACGTAGCTCTTCCGTCAGATATAGAGACAGTTCCCTGAGCTGGATGGCTTTCTGATATCTGCGCTGCTCCTGAAGTAAAACGAAAAACGCCAGCCCCAGCAATACGACCACAATAAACATGCCGTACAGATAAAGCTTAAATCGGTTCGGAAGTGCTTTATGATTCGACATTATTCACCTGGGAGACAGCTCCGTCTGATTACCCTTTAGCCTCAAGCCAGATCAGCGTATGACTTGCGCCTCACTCATAAAGCCTCTTTGTTAAGTTTTAGTCGGGTAGTGCCATTCGTCACGCCACATGCACGAATTTCGGCTATTTCACGGCCAGCCGCTGTTTTCAGTGCCAATAGGGCTTAACCAGACTAGTAGCATGATGGCAACTGGCAATCAAGCCAAGGACTCTGGCCCGCAGGACGATCCTTGCCCCCCGATGGAATCTCGCAAAACCAGCCGAGTGCCCGCCTATGCTGAGCCTATTCGCCGACCAGGAATGCGAAGCGGAACTCGATGGATTGGGCGATCTGCCAGGGTCTATTGCCGCTTCGTCGCACGCTGCGCTGCCGCGACGAAACGGCAACGAATCCTAGAAAAAACGGTTGCCCGGACGCGGCAGGCCAAGGTGTTCGCGCAGCGTAGTACCCTCGTACTCGCGGCGGAACAGTCCACGTCGCTGCAGCTCGGGCACGACCCGCTCGGTAAAGGCATACAGCCCGCCAGGCAACCAGGGGAACATGATGTTGAAGCCGTCGCTGCCGTCCTCGTACAGCCACTGCTCCATCTCATCGGCGATGCTCTGCGCGGTACCGACGAACGCCAGGCCGGCGTAGCCACCCAGGCGCTGGGCCAGCTGGCGCACGGTGAGCTTCTCGCGCTCGGCAATGCCCAAGACCCGCTCGCGCGACGACTTGCTCTGGTTGGTATCCGGCACCTCGGGCAGGAAGCCATCCGGGTCGAAGCGACTGGCATCCACACCCAGGGCGATGCTCAGGGAGGCAATGGCGCTCTCGTAGTGCACCAGGCTGTCGAGGCGCGCGCGAATGCGCCTGGCCTCTTCCAGCGTATCGCCGACCACGACGAAGGCGCCCGGCAGGATCTTCAGATGCTCGGGATTGCGTCCCAGGCGCTGCATCCGGCCCTTCACGTCGGCAAAAAACGCCTTGCCCTCGTCCAGCGTCGTGTGGCCGGCGAACACCACCTCGGCGGTTTCCGCCGCGAGTTGGCGGCCTGGCTCGGAAGCGCCAGCCTGGACGATCACCGGCCAGCCCTGGGGCGGCCGGGCGATATGCAGCGGACCGCGCACCGACAGGTACTCGCCCTTGTGATCCAGGGTATGCAGCTTGTCCGGGTCGAAATACGTGCCGCTGTCGACGTCGCGCACGAACGCATCATCGGCCCAACTGTCCCACAGGCCGGTGACCACCTCATAGAACTCCCGGGCCCGCGCATAGCGCTGGCCGTGATCGAGATGTTCTTCGAGGCCGAAATTCAGCGCCGCATCGGGGTTGGCGGTGGTCACGATATTCCAGCCCGCACGCCCTTCGCTGAGATGATCCAGCGAAGCGAAACGCCGGGCGATATGGAACGGATCGTCGAAGCTGGTGGACGCCGTCGCCACCAGGCCGATGCGTTCGGTGGCCTGGCTCAGGGCGGAAAGCAGCGTGAAGGGTTCGAACGAAGTGGCGGTGTGGCTACGCTTGAGCGCCTCGCGCGGCATGTTCAGCAGCGCCAGGTGGTCGGCCATGAAGAAGGCATCGAACTTCGCCGCCTCCAGTGCCTGGGCCAGGGTGCGGATGTGACGGAAATTGAAGTTGGCGTCTGGCCAGGCGCCCGGGTAACGCCAGGCACCGGTATGAATGCTGATCGGGCGCATGAAGGCGCCGAGCTTGAGCTGCCGTTGGGTACTCATGACGAACCTTGCTTGACCAGGGAGCGCTCAAGCATCGGCCTTGCCGGCTCGCGGTACAAATAACCTTGGGTTATGCCTTATGCCGTTTCGGATGCGGTGCATCCCCGTTAGAGACTGAACGTCTGGCAGGCACGTTAAAGCCTGAAGGTACATCCAGGCTTTAACGTTTTTACCTCTCAAGCCAACCGCGAGAACAGCCAATAGAGAATCGCCGACAGCACGATGGCCACCGGCAGCGTCAGCACCCAGGCCATGACCAGGTTACGGATGGTGCGCATCTGCAGGCCAGAGCCATTGGCCGCCATGGTCCCGGCCACCCCGGACGACAGTACGTGCGTGGTCGAGACCGGCAGGCCATAGACATCCGCCGCACCGATGGTGGCCATGGCGACCAATTCAGCCGAAGCGCCTTGGGCATAAGTCAGGTGCGTCTTGCCGATGCGCTCGCCAACGGTCACCACGATCCGCCGCCAACCGACCATGGTGCCCAGGCCAAGAGCGATGGCCACGATGACTTTCACCCAGGTCGGAATGAAGCGCGTCGCATCGTCGAGGTACCCCTTGAAGGCTTGCAGCCGAGCCGTGGTCTCTTCGTTGAAGTTGCCAACGCCCTGCTTGCCCATCATCCGAATCGTCTCGGCGGTCAGGTACATATCGTTGCGTACGTTGCGCATCGCCTCGGCCGGCACCCGAGACAGCGAGCCATAGCCGCCGACGTCATCCGCCAGGCTCCCCGCCATGGCCGCCAGGGCAGGAACCAGCTCAGGCGTAGCCTCTTGCGAGGACAGGAAGCCCGCGAGCACCGCACGCGGATCGGCGGGTGCCGCCTGGGGCGCAATCGCAGCCAGGGATTGCTGGGTCACCTGGGCCACCGCGATGAACTGCTGGGTCTGCGACTCGGGAATGGCCCGGTTCAGCGAGTAGGCCATCGGCAAGGTGCCGATCAGGATCAGCATGATCAGGCCCATGCCCTTCTGCCCGTCGTTGGAACCGTGGGCGAACGAGACCCCGGTGCAGGTCATGATCAGCAGGCTGCGAATCCAGAACGGCGGCGGCGCGTCGCCCTTCGGCGCGGAGTAGAGTTCGCGGTTCTTCACCAGCGCCCTCAGGGCGAGCAGCAGCAAGGCGGCGCAGATAAAACCGATCAGCGGCGACAGCAGCAAGGCGTAGCCGACCTTGAGGACTTGCGACCAGTCCACGCCGCTGGTGCCGTCGTGTCCGGTCATCAATGCGTTGGCGATACCAACGCCGATGATCGAGCCGATCAGGGTATGCGAGGACGAGGCCGGCAAGCCCAGCCACCAGGTACCAAGGTTCCAGAGGATGGCGGAAATCAGCAGGGCGAAGACCATGGCAAAGCCATTGGTCGACCCCACCTGCAGGATCAACTCCACCGGTAACAAAGCGATGATGCCGAATGCCACCGCTCCGCTCGACAGCAGCACACCGAGGAAGTTGAAGGCACCGGACCAGACCACCGCGACGTGAGCCGGCAGCGAGTGGGTATAGATGACCGTGGCCACCGCGTTGGCGGTGTCATGGAAACCGTTGACGAACTCGAAGCCCAGGGCGATCAGCAAAGCGACGCCCAGCAGCAGGAACGGTGTCCAGGTCGTCGTCGCAGTCGGGCTGGTATCCACGTCATGGGCCAGGTTCCAGATGGCATAGGTGAAGCCAGCAGCGATGATGCAGAAAAACACCAGCCGGGACAGCCGGCCAGACTTGCGATCCAGCGCCGGCCTGCTGGCGACATCGAGTGTGTCGGTAATCATGCGGGAAACTCCGTTTACAGAGGCGTCCCGTCATCATCCCGGTCATTTGTTACAAAAGTATTCTCAGGGTGGATATTTCCCCATGGCTTTCATGGTGGCATCGCTCATCCCTGGCCCCATCATGGTGCATAATCCGTTTCTTTTTGTGTCCGGATGATCCTGATGTCCAGCAGTACCACCGCTTCGGCGCCCGTCAGCGCGCCAACCGTCAGCCCCCTGGTCATGCGCGTGATCGGCGCTTGCGCCCTGGCTCACCTGATCAATGATCTGATCCAGTCGGTCCTGCCTTCGATCTACCCGATGCTCAAGACCAACTATGGCCTGAGCTTCACTCAAGTCGGTCTGATCACCCTGACCTTCCAGCTCACCGCCTCGCTGCTACAGCCGTGGGTCGGCTTTTATACCGACCGTCACCCCAAACCCTGGCTGCTGCCGGCGGGCATGGTCTGCACGTTGATCGGTATTCTCCTGCTCGCCTTCGTCGGCAGCTTTCCCTCGCTGCTGCTGGCTTCGGCGCTGGTGGGCATCGGCTCGTCGACCTTCCACCCGGAAACGTCCCGCGTCGCGCGACTGGCCTCAGGCGGGCGCTACGGTCTGGCACAATCGACCTTCCAGGTCGGCGGCAATGCCGGCACCGCATTCGGCCCCCTGCTGGCGGCGGCCATCATCATCCCTTACGGCCAAGCCAACGTGGCCTGGTTCGGCCTGTTCGCGGTATTCGCCATCGGTGTGCTGTACGGACTGAGCCGCTGGTACCGCAACCACCTCAACCTGTTCAAGCTCAAGGCCGGCGGCAAAGCCACCCACGGCCTGTCCAAGCGGCGTGTGACCTTTGCGCTGGTCGTGCTGGCCCTGCTGGTATTCGGCAAGTACTTCTACATGGCCAGCTTCCTTAGCTACTTCACCTTCTACCTGATGGAAAAGTTCGACCTCTCGGTGGCCAGCTCGCAGATGCACCTGTTCCTGTTCCTCGGCGCCGTCGCCGCCGGTACCTTCTTCGGCGGCCCCATCGGCGACAAGATCGGGCGCAAGGCAGTGATCTGGTTCTCGATCCTCGGCGTCGCGCCGTTCACATTGGCCCTACCCTACGTCGACCTGTTCTGGACCGGCGTACTGAGCGTGATCATCGGCTTCATCCTCGCCTCGGCCTTCTCGGCCATCGTGGTCTTCGCCCAGGAACTGGTGCCGGGCAACGTCGGCATGATCGCTGGCGTGTTCTTCGGCCTGATGTTCGGCTTCGGCGGTATCGGCGCCGCGCTGCTCGGCCACTTGGCGGACATCCATGGTATCGAAGAGGTCTACCGACTCTGCTCGTACCTGCCGCTGTTCGGCCTGCTGACCATCCTGCTGCCACGTATCAAGACCCGCTAACGCGCCAGCACAGGGACGTGCTTCGCCATCAACGCCACCACCCAATCGATGAACACCCGCAGCTTGGCACTGACATGCCGGTTCGGCGGGTAGGCCAGATAAAGTGGCATCGGCTCCAGTTCCCAATCCTCGAACAGTTGCTGCAGCTCGCCGTTCTGCACATGAGCCCGCGCCATGTACTCGGGTGACCACAACACGCCAAGCCCGGCAACACCCGCCGCCAGATAGGCGTTACCGTCATCCACGGCGATAACGTGACGCCCATGCAAGTTGACACTCTCGTTGCCACGCCGCATGGCATAGGGCATCGCCTTGCGACTGCGCGACCAGAGGAAACCGACGATCCGATGATGGCTGTCCTCCAGCTCAAGCGGATGCGCAGGTACTCCAACACTCCGCAGATAAGCCGGCGCCGCATAGATGCCTGAGCGCAGATCGCCGATATGCCGAGCCACCAGCGACTGGTCGGTGATCGTACCGCCACGGATCACGCAGTCGACGTTCTCGTCGATCAGATCGACCATGCGATCACTGACGCCCATGTCGATCTGGATATCCGGATAACGCTGGTGAAAGTCCGCCAAGGCCGGAATCAGGATCACCCGCGCCAGCGGGCTAGGCACGTCCACCCGCAAGCGCCCGCGCGGCAACACGGTGGCATCGGACAAACTGGTCTCGGCGTCATCCAGGTCCGCCAGCAGCCGAGTCACCCGCTCGTAGTAGACAAGGCCATCGGCGGTCACCTGGACCTTGCGCGTGGTTCGGTTGAACAAGCGCACACGCAGGCGAGCCTCCAGTTGCTGCACCAGTTGCGTAACGCTGGTCTTGCTCATGTGCAGGGTCTCGGCAGCCTTGGTGAAACTGCCGGTTTCCACCACACGGACGAATGCCTGCATCGCATCGAAACGGTCCATCACGGCTCCAGGGGTCAAGGATTGTTTGAATTCTACAAACAGTCCTGATCAATGTTGCGCGTTTATCGCAACGACGCCCCGCCCTAGCCTGCCTCCATCGCCACAACATGCTTATGGAGACAGTTGATGACTACCCGTGACGTCGTCTTCCCCGCAGGCCGCCAGGCACTCTACGAACGCAATCGCTATTCACCAGCGGTTCGCGCCAATGGCTTGCTGTTCGTTTCCGGCCAGGTCGGCAGCCGCGAAGACGGCTCGCCGGAGCCGGAACTGGAGCAACAAGTCCGTCGTGCCTTCGAAAACCTCAACGCCGTACTGGCTGCCGCCGGCTGCACCTTCGCCGATGTACAGGACGTCACCGTGTTCATCGTCGATGCTGAAAAGAACTTCGAAAGGATCTGGCAAGTCGTGCCCGAGTATTGGGGCGAATCACCTTTCCCGACTGTAACCGCCGTCGGCGTGACCTGGCTCTATGGTTTCCAGTTCGAGATCAAGGTGATTGCCAGGTTGCCGGAGTGAAGTGCATTTGCACTGTCGTTTGCCCATATTGCAGCGTGAGCCAAACGGCAATGCCTGACTCAAGCCGATGGCAATACCTGAAATTGCGTAGTCCAGGCGCTGCGCTGCGCCTGACTTTGCAAGGAGGCATCCTCCGCTAGGAAACGCTCGATGAAGTCCAGACCTGCCTGGCAGTCCGCTTGTTGCCGGAAGTGAGCCTGCATGCGCTTGGCCGCAACTTTGTAGCGATCCTGCCGAACCTTGTCCAGCATTTGCAAGATGGTTTCCGGTGTTGCCTGGGCGAAGTCTCCGTGCACACCAAGACCATGATATTGCACACGAGCAGCATTGCCCGGCTGATCGAGGAAATACGGAAACACAATCATCGGGACCCCGAAATAGCAGGCTTCACGCGTGGAACTGAAGCCCCCATGGGTGATGAATATATCCGCCCGCTCTAGAACTTTGAGTTGTGGCACACGCTTGACCAGACGAATGCGCTCGGGCAGTTCACCGAAGCTATCCAGCTCCGCGACATTGCCGACTTGTACGATGGCCTGCAGGTCGTCACGCTGACGTAAGGCCTCGATCACCGCTTCGAAAACTCCACGACCATTGCGAAACCATTGGCTGTAGGTGCCCAGGGAGCAATAGACCAGCGGTTTGTCTTCCTGCAACCAACTGAAATCGTACTCGCCATCGTCGCGCAATAGGTCGACGCTGCTACCGGCGTATATACGCGGCCGCGAAGAGATGGTTTGCGGCAGATCAATCTCTTTGGCGGAAAGAACGAACTCTGGCACCGTCAGGCATGGCCCGTATTCGCCCCAGCGTACACCGCCGCCAAGGCGTTTGACCCTCCTAACCAGGCTGCTCCGAGGTGCCAGGCCAAAGGCCAGTGGTACCAGATTGTCCTCGAAGAAGCGCTGGGACCATGTACTCCATAGGCAGCGCGCCCAGTCCTTGGTGAAACGCAGACGATCGGAGAAACGTGGACGTTCGGCAGGTTGCAGAAGGCCAAAAGCGGATGGGATCCGACTATCGAAGGTCGAAGCGATGGTCGTGTTCAAAGCGATAGTCGGGATCTTGCACAGCAGTGGCAATAAAGACTGATGCTTGATCAAGGGGTCAATCAACAACAACACCGGACCTTCACGTAACAAAGACTGGCGTGCCTCCTCCAACTGCACTTCGATCTGGGCGAAGACTGTTTGCAATTGTCGACGTTGAAACAAGAAACGGCGCCAGCGTCCCTCGGGTCGCTGCTCATCTCTCAACGTCTCAGGCAGATGCAGCGGCTCCACTTCATGAAAATCGAACCCCTGTTTCAATAGAAACTCTTTCCATTCCAGAGGGGCAGCATAGACCATGCGATAGCCACGCTCGCGCAGTCCTCTGGCCAGGGAAAAACTGGCATTGAAAGAACTCTGCTCTGGACACAGAAGCAGGAAGATGCTGCCTTTGCTCTCGCTCATCGCTCAAGCTCCCAGTGCATTGTCTGGAACCAACTGGCTGGTTTGCTCCTGCCCGTTGGATCGTTTACGCAGGAATGACTCGATGAAGTCGATGCCAGCCTGCGGTCCTTCTTCACGCTGGAAGGCTGCCTGCATACGCTGCAGATTCCCCTGCCAGTCACCCTGCTCAAGCCCTTCCAGCAAACGGGCCAGTCCCAGAGCATCTATCTGTGCAATATCACCTCTCACGCCAAGCCCGTGATAAACCACGCGCGCGGCGTTTCCTGGCTGCTCCATCCAGCAGGGCAACACCATCATCGGCACGGCAAACATGATCGCCTCGCGCACCGAACTCAGCCCGCCGTGGGTAATGAAAAACCGGGTACGCTGCAACAACAGCAACTGTGGTACTTCCTTCAACAGGCGGACGTTGTCCGGCACCTCATTGAAATCGGTAACCTCCATCGCGGTACCGATTTGCACCACGAATTGGTACTCGGGACGCTTGCACGCCAACTCGACCACCGCACGAAACAGGCGTTGGCCATGGTCATAGACATGGCTATAGGTGCCGAGAGAGCAATAGACCAACGGTTTTTGCTCGTCGATGCCTTGCCAATCGAACTCGACATCCTGGCGTTGCTGATCCACGCACGTGCCAAGGTAAGTGCGGTCGTTGCTACTGAGCATCTGCGGAAAGTCGAACGCTGAAGGAGCAGCGACCAACTCCGGTAACTTCAAACGCGGGCCATATTCGCTCCAGCAGATACGAGCGCCCAACCTGCGCAGCGGCCGAAATAAGCTACCTCGCGGCCACAGCAATAGACGCAGGCTGAACAAAGGCGGCAGTAGCGTATAGAGCAACCAATACTTCAAGGTCATCCGGCTCCAAGCCAGACCGTTGCGCAGCCGCGACGCCAAAGTTTCCGGCTCGACCGGCAGCAGGTTGCAGAAGGCAGGCGGCACATGCCAATTGAAGGACGAGGCCAATGAGGTGTTGAAGGAAATCAGCGGCACGCCACACTCAAGCGGCAAACGTGCGTAGGCCCAAACTAACGGGTCGAGCAGGGCAACGAGTGGATTAAGCTGGTGGAAGCGTTTCAACGTCCGCCCTCGCAGTTCGAACTCAGCCCAGCGCTCGAAAGCCACGAAACTACGCATACGCCACCAGCCACGAATCCCGGAGAAATCGATCTCCGTCACAGGTATACCATCACGCAGTTCCGGCTCCTCGGGATGCCGCGCATATTCGAACACTTCATATTCGAACCCTTGATTGACGACGTGCTGGCGGCAACGATCCGGACCTATGTAGAGGACTCGATAGCCCTTGTCACGAAGGCCGCGGGCCAATACGAAACTGGCATTGAAAGCGCTGCGCTCCGGTGTAAGGATGAACACGATATAACGCCCACTCTCGCCAACCTGTGCAGATATAACCTCTGTTGCCGTCATGTCGCCTCCCTCCGAAATGTTCCAGGCCAACAACCAATGGAGCAGTGACGAGCGGATCGCGCTGGAAATTAAGTGTCATTCTGAAAGCCGCAAAATGCGCAACTCTGGATCAGCATTAATCTGCGCGCGGGTGAACGGCAATGCAGGCCATTGCTGCTGTCGAGAGAACAGTTCTGTCTGATCGTGGCGGTGGAGCGAACCCGGTTCGCTGGATTGAGAGAATGCGAGCACGCCTTTAGCGACCGGTCCGTTGTCATCGAAGCTGACCAACTGGACGTAGCTACTGCCGCTATGCACTTCCAGATGGCCATCCTGCGCCGGGCTACTTTCAATCGCGTTGTACACACCCAACTTGCCGTTGCCACCCGGAATCGGAATATGTCTGGAGCTCTGCAATTGTCCCCATTGCACCGGCAAGGATGGGGTTTGGGCAGCGATTTCTCGTAATGAAGCTTCCAGCTTCGCCGCCACTACTGGGTCTTGCCAGCCAATACCGCGTGGCGTGTTGACCGGATCGGTCGGATCGAACGGCTCGCGCCAGGCATCGGCTTTCTGCAATACCGACATCAGTTGCTGGAAGTAGATGAAACCGGCCGCATCACTTTGCAGGTTGGCGGTACGATCCCAGACAGCCAGACGCTCGCAAACCTTTTTCGCAGCCGCTGCCAGTATTCGGCTGGCACAGAACGCCTTCAGGTCATCGAGCGTCTGCTCAGCCAGATAGACGCGATTGCCTGTCACCAGCGTCTGTAGGAAATCCTCGGTCAGCGGAGTGCTCTGCCCCGCCAACTCGGCCAAGGCAAAGCGCGCCCGCGCACCAAGCTGCTTGCCCTCACGACTGACCAAGGGCGAATAGCCCATCAACGGCGTGGCCGGATTGCTCAGCCAGGCACTGTCGTTGGAGTTCTGCACGAAGCTGCGATTGAGCAGGACAGGCAGATGTGTCCCTGCGACAATACCGTTCTGAGCAGCGCCCTCATCCATCTGCCAGTCACAAAAGCGTCGGCTGCCATCCAGCCCCGGCAACCCCTGCTCAACGAGGCGCTGATCGGCACACTGGGCAAGGCGCTCCAATGGCACATGAGGAATGACGCCGCCATTGAGATAAAGCGCATCGCCCTTGTCATCAGCCGCCAGGGTGTTGACCCAGGGAATACCCTGGATATGGCGAATGCTTTCGCGCAAGGCCGCCACATCCGTCGCCTGGTTCATCGCGTACCATTGCTGCAGCACGCGGTCGTTATGCAGGTTGGCGTCCTTGAGCGCGTAGGCGTGCTGCTTGTCCCAGTCAAGCATGCCCGGCCAGTTCACCAGCGGGCCGAACTCGGTTTCGTAGATGTCCTTGCTGACAGTGGAAAGCTTGCCGTCGGCTCCCAGCACCTCGACCGTTACGCTAAGCCTGCGCATCGGTTGTGCGACGCCATCGACAACATAACGCGTCGGGTCCACCGGGTCGAGTTGCAGGCGATGCAGGGTGAAGTGGCTGGAGCTGTCGACCGTATGGGTCCAGGCAAGGTGCTGGTTAAAGCCAATATTGACTACCGGCAGGCCGGGCAACGAGGCGCCCATCACGTCCAGCTTACCGGGAATGGTCAGGTGCATCTGATAGAAACGCAGCGCACCAGCCCACGGAAAATGCGGGTTGGCCAGCAAACGTCCCCTGCCATTCTCGGTGCGCTCGCCGCCAACGGCAATCGCATTGCTGCCATGATTGGCAGCGAAGTCTTTCATCGGGTCGTCAACCTGCGCGACGGGCTTACGATCAGTCGCAGAGGGTGGCGCGGCAGCCAGCAGCGCTTCTGGGAAGCGTCCGATCCCGCCTTCGACCAGCAGGCGGCGAATCAGCCTGACCATGTCCTCTTTAGTGATCGGCTGGACCCAGACTGCGCTACGGCAACAGGGCGATGGGCCTTTATCGGCCAGATAGCGATTGAACCCCGCAACATAACCACTCAACAGCGCCTGGATGTCCGCCGGCTGAGCTGCCCAGAATGCCGAAACGGCCTCATCGGTGTTGAGCCAACGGAAGAAAAGATCAGAGGGCAAATTGCCAAGATCAGCCGAAGACTCGCCGTCCTTGCCCAAGTAGCGAGAGCGCTCGCCCCGTGCGGTGAGGATTTCATCCTCCAGCAGGCAAAGATTATCGCGCGCGTAGGCATAACCGATGCCATACCCCAGGCCTTGCTCATCAGTGGCCTGAATGTGCGGGATGCCGAAAGAAGTCCAACGGATTTCGGCCTGGTTATCAGCGAAAGCCCCAAAGGAGACGGCAGCCAGCAAGGCGGCGCCCGATAGCATCCTGAACATACGCTCTCCTCATCCGCCAATGTAATAGCGGATGAAACGCATGGTCAGCGCGGTAATTTAGCTACCGGTGAACACGTCAGTCTCTTGTCAGAGAGAAAGATCGGGAGGACTTGAAGCGCTTGGCAGCATCATCCGGATCGGCTTTGGAGTATTCCATCTCCCGGACCCGCACACGACAATGCTTCATCGCATTGACGATATGCTTTTCTACCATGTCCTTGGAAATACCCATGCGCTTGGCAATCTCGGGATGCGCCATGCCATCGAGCTTGCGCAACAGGAAGGCGGTGCGACACGGCTCGGAGAGCTCGCTCAACGCATGCTCGACTAGCTTGACCTGCTCCGAGATATATAACGAAGCATGAGGCGTTTCGTCGGCTTTCCCTTCATGTGCTTCGATATCCTCGATAGAGTCGGCGAAGCGCACGGCACCTCGGCGATGCAGATCGATGATAACATTGGTCGCCGTGCGATAGAGATAGGCCTGCGGATACTCGAGCACGCTTCCACGCAGGGAGCCCTCGAGAACACGCAGATAGGCATCATGCGCAACGTCGGACGCCAATTGTCGATCCCGCAGTTTGATAGTCAGATAACGGACTAGCTGATGGTAATACTTTTCCATGATCACTCCGCCCCGAGGCATCGTATCTGCCTTGAGCCCACACGCACCGCAACCTATACTATAAAGCTTCTAAATTATAATTATTCTCATCATTAATAAACCCCCTTGCCACAGAAAAATACGTCCTCAATCCAAATTCGTGATGTCTTCAGCCCTATGAATCAGCCCTCCTCTGCTTCCAACGACACCGTCACCGACGAGGCCGCCTATTGGTGCATGAGGCTGCATGCCGAAGACTGCACGCTCGAAGAGCGTGAGTCATTTACCCGGTGGCTCGCTCAGGATCCGGCTCACGGCCTAGAGTTCGAGGCGATGCAAGGTATCTGGGATATCAGCGATAATCTGCCGCGCCAAACCCTGCCACAAGCGGCCCAAAGCGCGCAACCAAAGCACCGTAGCCGTTTTGCCGCGGCCGCTGCCATCCTGCTGGCGATACCGCTGACCGGCCTGCTGGGCTGGCACCAGGCCTGGTTGCCCGATAGCTATCACCGCTACGAGTCGCAGTCGTCGCCCAGCATGGTACAGCTATCCGACGGTTCGGAAGTGCTGCTCAACCTGAACTCGTCGATTACCTTCAGCAATTACCGCGACAGACGCCAGGTCGACCTGCGTGAAGGCGAAGCTTTCTTCAAGGTCCAGCACGACGCCAGCCATCCCTTTGTGGTACGCGCAGGAAAAGGTAGTGTCACCGTAACCGGTACCCAGTTCAACGTTTGGAAATATCAGGATCAGGTCATCGTTACCCTGACCGAGGGCTCGGTGAAGGTGCTCAGCGATGTCAGTCGTACCGACCAAGTCGCTTACCTGATCCCTGGCCTGCAGGCACGTTATGCCGATGGTTCGAACCTGGCCGAGATATCCAGTGCCGATATCCAGTGCCGATGCCGAAAAGGCCCTGGCCTGGCGTGACGGCAAGTTGATCCTCGATGACCTTCCGCTATCCGAAGCCCTGCCGCGAATCAACCGCTACCTGGACAAACCCGTACTGCTCGCTGATCAGGCGACTGCCAACATTCGCATCGGTGGCATCTACAACACGCGCAATGCCCAGGACTTGGTACAGATGCTACCCAAGGTGCTGCCAGTGGTCCTGAGCAAGAACAGCAACGGCTCAACCGTCATCCACAGCAAACGCACCTATCGCGGACTTTAAATCTTCGTACTCACCTCTCGTTTCAACACTTCCAGGCCTGCTCTGCCACGAGCCAGGCCAGCCGCTGTCGAACGAGAGAGTTTCATGACTGCACAAGCCGATAGTCTCGCCCGGGAAACCTTCCGACTCCTGCGTCCCTTCTGGCTACAGATCCTTGTTTCGAGCCTACTCGGCATCGTTGGAGGCTTGGGCATTACCACCCTGCTCGCCACGGTCAACCGCGCCATGAGCGCAGATACCAGCGAATTATCGGGGCTAGCCTGGCTGTTCGCCGGACTCTGCCTGGGAACATTAGCCTGCTCGACCCTGTCGCACCTGCTGACCAACTGGATCGGTCAGCGCGTCATCCTTGGACTCAGGCGAGATATGGCCGCACGCATCGCCGTTGCCCCCATTGAGCAGTTGGAGCGTTACCGCGTGCATAGGTTGATTCCGATCCTGCTCAACGATGTCGGCACCGTCAGCACCTTCGCGCTGTCACTGGCGCCGCTGATGATCGCCTTCACCATTACCCTTGGCTGCCTGGCCTATCTGGCTTCGCTGTCCTGGGCAATCTTCCTGTTGACCCTCATCACCATCTCGATCGGCATCGGCGCTCAATACTTGTCCTACGTGATCGGCACACGCAGCCTGGAAGTCGCTCGCGATGGCGACGACGAGTTGCAGCGGCACTATCAAGCATTATCGGTAGGCGCCAAGGAACTGCGCATCCATCGGCAGCGTCGACACCATCTGCTGCACAACCAGTTCCACGATGCTACCCAGCGCGTATGCAACGCCAACATACGCGCCGCCAACATTTTCGTCGGTGCCGAGACCTTCGGCTCGATGCTATTTTTCGCTGTTATTGGTATGGCCATCGCCTTCCAGGCCCTCTGGCCAGACATGGAAAAATCCGTGCTCGCTGGCTTCGTACTGGTGATGCTGTACCTGAAGGGCCCCCTGGAGCGCCTGATCGACGGCCTGCCGAGCGTTGGGCGGACCAAGGTCGCCTTCAAACGCATCGCCGAACTGTCGCGGCGCTTCAGCAATCCCGAAACCAGCCTGCTCGATACCCAGGCAGCGCCAGCGAACCAGCTCGGCCCGCAACGTATAGAACTGCGCCAGGTACGTTATGAATACCCTGCCGTCGCAGGTAGCGAGAAGTTTGGCCTCGGCCCCATCGACCTGAGCATCGAGCGCGGCGATATCCTGTTCATCGTCGGCGAAAACGGCGGTGGCAAGACCACCCTGATCAAGCTGCTGCTTGGCCTCTATACCCCGCAACACGGCGAGGTCCTGCTCGACGGCCAACCACTCACGGCTGAAGGCCGCGACGATTATCGTCAATTGTTCACCACGATATTCGCCGACTACTACCTGTTCGACGATCCGCTACCTGGCCAGACGGGCCTGCCCGTCGATGCCGAAAAGTATCTGCAGCGCCTGAATATCGAACACAAGGTCAGGATCGAAAACGGTGTGTTCACCACTACAGATCTGTCCACCGGCCAGCGCAAACGCTTGGCGCTAATCAATGCCTGGCTCGATGAGCGACCAATATTGGTGTTCGACGAGTGGGCCGCCGACCAAGACCCATTCTTCCGCCGGGTGTTCTACCGAGAACTTCTGCCCGAACTGAAGGCCATGGGCAAAACGCTGATCGTAATCTCCCACGACGACCGCTACTTCGACGTCGCCGATCAGGTCATCCAGATGCGTGGCGGACGCGCAATCAGCGAGCGGAAGGTCGAAACGGCATAGGAGACGCGCACTGAAGCTGGACAAGAGGTAGATCAGGGTCGGACGAATAATTAGCCTGCTGACGTTCAGATCTACTTCGCACACATGGTGCTCTCTCACGGAGTAGGAAAGCATACCGTCTTCGCGGGAGTGCGCCATGAGCGCGAAGCGGTGTATATGTCCTAAAATCTGAAGGGAGTCGCTCTCACATTGCTCAACTGTTCAGCCTCCAGCGCCCTTATCGAACGCCCTTATACTGACCAGCCACGCCCACAATTGGCCCAGAAGTTGACCGACAGAGAAGTGGACACCGACTCAACCTGATGGAACCAACCATCAGGGATGAACAGAATCTCACCCGCCTCGACCACAACCCGGTAGAACGTTACCTCACGCGCCGCCGGGAACGCCTCGTAATCTGGTGCATCCGGATTGAACGAACAGCCCTCCAATCCACCGTCCGGCGAGGTCGACCAGGTACCCAGGGCCTCACGGTGATGGGGCGCAGCCAGGATGAAAGATTTGCGCCCCCAGACCTGGGCGAAGAAGTTGTCCGAGTCATCCCGATGCAGCGGAGTCAGCGTACCCTTCGGTCCGATCCAGATTCGCGGTTTTATATACAGCGACTCCTCGAAGTAATCGGGGAAACGGATCAGCTCCATCAACTGCGCCGGCACTGCATTGTTGCCCATGTAGGCTGGGCGTGCTCCAACGCTCGATTCTGGAGCTTCGTCATCCATGGAGGAAATGAAATCGGCCATCGACCCCGAACGAAAATCGCGCTCGGCAGAGAAGGTCTTGCTCACATAATCACCATGGCGTGTGATGCCCTGCAACTCACCGAAACAGGCCGCCGACTCCTCCCGCGACATGTTGAACAACGGCCAGTCGTTCAGCGCACCGGTGATGATCAGCGGCTTGCCGACTGGCAAGTATTCCTCGCGAAAACGCACGATGCTCAGTTGCTCACGCGGACAACGCTCAACCGCTTCGAGAATCGGCTGATCCCGCGAAACCCGATCCGCCTCACGCTCCGGTGCTGGGAAGCGTTCGTCCTTGGTCCGCGTCTGGCTGGGCGGCTCCGCACCACGCATGGCGATACCGATCATCTGCGGCAGCAACGTAGCAAGGCCCACTTGCCCGGTGATTTTCAGCCGACCGTTGGCGAACAGCTCTTCGACATCCTGCCCGCCTTCAAGAATGGCGGCGAAATCCGCTTCGTCGAGCTCAATGGTCACATCCGCGGCAGGGTGAGTGCCCGATTCGAGGGCAAGCTCATTGCCCACTTCGGCCCAGATTGCCGAATCGGCAGAAAAGATGAATTGAAAAACGCCTTGTGCGCCGACCGCCTGCGCACCGGTGAACAAACGGGACAGTACCGCGTGTATCTCCATGACTTTATCTCCAATGCCTACGAATGGGCCGGGCCAGGCGTGAGGTGGCGTCCAAACCAGGGACGACCAGGGAAACGCCCTTGCAAACGTTGTAACTCCTCGTCGCCAGCGAAGATGGCGCGCAGCGCCAGCTTCATGGTCTCGATATCGAACTCGCCAGCCTCGGTCAGGTTGCCACGCCCCCAGGCGCCACAGCCCTGCTCCGAAGGCCCCAGCCAGGGCTCGGCAACACGCACCCAGCGCCCAGGCGCGAACCAGGGCACGCCGCTGACCTCTACACGCCGAACCTGGCCGGGATGAGACCACTCATGGGCCAGGAACCAGTCTTCGATGCGATCGTCGATCCAGCCATGAAAGCGCCAGAACACCGGATTGACGTGAGAGGAGAACGGATCGCCCAAGTAATCGTTCTGTGGCTCGAACCAGCGCTCGGCGAAGTCGTCCGGTCTGCGCGCATAAACCACCGGCAAACCACTGTTGGGGTCACGCGGCAAAGATGCCCAGCGCATGTGCAGCCAATCATGGATACCTAGCTCGATGCGTGAGCCCAGCTCGCCCAGGCACAAAGTCGCCAGGTATTCCGGATCACGGTACTGCGCTTCCCAGAGTTCGAAGTTGGCGTGGTGACCCTCACTGCTTTTGATGTAGTGCACCCACTGACTGAATTGATCATCTCCCGATGCCTCCCAGGCGGGCGGAACGGAGATACCCGTGCGATTCTCGTGGTAGTCGACGAAGGCTTGAATGCCATTGGCGAGGTAAGGTCGAGGCGCGGGCAAATTCGGCCACGACGGCAGATCCTGCAGGCTGCGAGCCTGCTGCAACATATGCCGGTGCATGAACAGGAAGTCCTCACCGGAGCCGTTCTCGTGACGATCCTTGCCGCGTGCACCGCGCTCCTTGCCCAACGGTCCGGTTTGCCAACCGAGGGCGCGGACGGCCTGGCGCCGCTCTTCATCAATCTTGTGCCAGCGATCGCGGCTGGCATGCCAGAGCTGATGGAACAAGCGCATGCCAGGAGATACCAGGCGCGCATGCAACTCAGGCGAGAACAGTAAACGCTCACGGGCAACCACGAAGGGCCGGCGCGTTGCCGCGAACGCGAGCGTGGGCGTCGAGTGACCGGGTTGCTGACCTGCCTGGCGAATCTGCCCACTCAAGGTATTGGCGCCACCGCCCGTACTCCACTCGCCCCAAATCTCGTCGAAGATCGCATTGGCGACGAAACGCTCGCCAGAGGCATCCTGCAAGGTCAAAACGACATGAGGCTCCTTGGCACTCGACAGCTCGCCGAATACGCTCACGGTCGCATCATCGCCGGCACGCCCCAGGTAACCACGCAAGGCTCGACCGCCAGGGCCGACATCGATCAACAGTCGTGCTCCATCCAGCGCAAGGCTGGGAAAGTGCGCCTGGCCCGCGACGAAACGCAGGTCCCAGATACCCGTCAGACGATTGGCCAGCAAGGCATCGGCAAGCTCAGGGACAGGCGTTGCGGGCTCATCGGAAGAAAGCTCGGCGGCCTCTTCTTCCTCTCGTTTGCGCTGAACATACACTCCCGTTGAAACGGCAGGTACGGCCACTGCCAATGCCAGTCCAGCCACGAACCCCCTGCGCGAAAACTTCATCGATATGCCTGTGTTGCGCCATCTGTGATTGCAGAAAAAACGAACGGTCAGAGGGGGAATTTATCGTGAGGGCACGCTTGCAGAGGAAGGCTGAACGACAAGCATCCAGCAATCGCTTGTATCGCTCAGCCTTCAGCGTGGTGAATCGAGGAGTTGTTCAGGCCAACGCCACCACCGGATCCAATCTCGCTGCGGTACGTGCCGGCATGTAGCCGAACAGCAGGCCGGTCGCCACCGAACAAGCAAAGGCACCGAGCAATGCCCGGACGGAAAACACCAGCGGCACGCCGGTCATCACCAGTCCGGCGCCCACAGCCATGCCAATGGCAAGACCGATCAGGCCACCGGTCATGGTCACCAACGAGGCTTCGCAAAGAAACTGGCGCAGGATGTCGCGCTGACGCGCGCCAGTAGCAACCCGGATGCCAATTTCCTTGGTCCGCTCCTGGACCGTCATCAGCATCACGTTCATCACGCCGATCCCCCCCACCAGTAACGATACGGCGGCGATCAAGCTGAGCATCAGGGTCATCGAATCCTTGGTCCGTAATTCGGCTTGCAGGCTCGCAGCGGCGTTAGCCACATAGAAATCCTTGCGTCCATGCCGCCCCAGCAAGAGCGACTCGATTTCCGCCTGGGCCGCCAACACTCGCTCCGAGGAGCGTACCTGCACCTGCACGTAATGCGGATCGAAACTGCGGCCATTGGAAAACACCCGGAAGATGCCGGATCTGAACGGCACGAATACCGCGGCATCCTGGTCGCCGCCGCCAACCGCCGAGCCCTTCTCGGCCATCACGCCGATGACCATGAACGGCGTATTGCCGATCAATAGACGCTGCCCCAGCGGGTGATCCAGATCGCCGAAGAAACGCCGCTTAACGGTCTGCCCAATCACTACCACCGCAGCCATGTCATAGTCCTCTGCACGGCTGAAGAAGCGCCCCTGAGCGACGGGCCACTGGTTGATCGCTGGCCAGTCATCGGTAGCAGCGATGGTATCCACCTGCTGGGCCACGTTACCGAAACGCACCATGCTTTCATCCCGCGCCACCGGCATGACCCTGGCCACATCTGGCAGCGCTTCCACCGCCTGCAAATCGTCCATGCTCAACACACCACGCGGGCCACCATCTTCAGGGCTTCTGCCATTGATGAACATGGTGGTGGCGCCCATGGTGCCGACCTGATCCATGACACTCTGCTTGGCCCCTTCACCCACACCAAGCATGACGATCACCGAGGCCACGCCGATGACGATGCCCAGTAAGGTCAGCGCCGTGCGTGAGCTATTGGCACACATGCCGCGCCAGGCCGCGCGTAGCGCCTCGCCGATGTCCGCGCGAAACGCCCCCGCCTGTTTATCTGCTGCCGCTTCCACCATCGACAACGCAACCGGATCGACCTGTCGCGTAGTCGGGGCGCTCGTCCGTGAATCGGCAACCACCTCGCCATCGAGCACCTCGACCACCCGATCCGCCTGCGCTGCCACCTGCCGATCATGGGTGATGAGAATGATCGTATGCCCCGCTTCGGACAGCTCACGCAGCAGCTTCATCACCTCGGTACCGCTGGTGCTGTCGAGTGCTCCGGTCGGTTCATCGGCCAGGATGATGCGTCCGCCGTTCATCAGCGCCCGCGCGATGGACACGCGCTGCTGCTGACCGCCCGACATTTGCCCCGGCCGGTTGTGCTGCTTTTCCGCCAAGCCCAGGCGCGACAGCAATTGCGCTGCGCGCTGCTGACGCTCGCGCCGATTCTTGCCGGCATAGATGGCTGGCATCTCGACGTTTTCCCGCGCCGACTCCGAAGGGATCAGGTGATAACCCTGGAATACAAAACCAAATGCTTCGCGACGCAGCCAAGCCAGCTCATCGGCATTGAAATCGGCAACGTCGCGACCATTGAACAGATAGGCGCCATCACTCGGGCGGTCCAGACAGCCAAGTATGTTCATCAAGGTCGACTTGCCCGAGCCGGAGGCACCAACGATTGCCATGAACTCGCCCGCGTGGATCTGCAGGTCGATACCATGTAGCACCTCGACTTCCGGGACGCCACCGCTGCCGCCGTAGCGCTTGCGCACCGCGCGCAGTTCGATCAAGGGCGCACTCACCAGATGAACCTCCGCTGCTGCTCCTCAGAAGCCGCCGTACCCAGGATCACGTGCTCGCCGCCATCGACTCCCTCCAGCACTTCGACAGCCAATCGGTCACGACTGCCCAGACGCACACGTCGCTCGACCGGCTTGTCGTTTTCCAGCACTCGCGTCTCGAACAGATCATGGCTGTCGCTGACCGCCCTGAATGCCTCGAGCGGAGCGACCAACACATCCTTGCGCGAAGCTGCGACGAAGGTCACTTGAGCAGTCATCTGTGGCATCAGTTCGCGGTCTGGGTTTTCCACGTCGAACAGCACCGTGTATTGCACAGCCTTGGAGCTATCCATGGCCGATGCGCTACTGCTTTCAGTGGATGCAGATGGATCGGCAACCTGCGGCGCGGGCAGGACTTGCCGCACTTTACTACTCCAGCGCCGACGATCGCCGCCCAAGGTGGTGAAGTAGACGTCCATGCCCGAACGCACCCGGCGGATATCCGCCTCCGAGACCTCGGTCCAGACCGTCATCCGACTGAGATCGGCGATGCGCATCACCGTCGGCGTCTGGTAGGTGGCGTTGAGAGTCTGCCCCTCCTTCACATCCACGCTGGTCACGGTGCCGCTCATAGGCGCATAGATCCGCGCGTAACCGAGACGTGCATCATCGGCACGCAGACTCGAACTGGTTTTGTCGATCTGCGCCTCGATCTGCCGCACCTGCGCGGCGGCCGATTTAAGATTGGCCTCGGCGGTCTGCACATCTTCTAGGCGAGTCGAACCATCCTTGGCCATCTGCCGCTGCCGGCGGTCCTGCAAATCCGCCAGTTGATGCTGGGCCCGCGCGTCGTCCAGTTGCGCGCGTAACCCCCTCAGTTCGGAGCGTCCTGCCTCCACCGTGGCTTCCAGCACGCTGGCATCTATCTCAGCCAGCAACTGCCCCTTCTCCACCACATCACCTGGCTCGACGTGCAGTTGAGTGATCTGCCCCGACACCTGGGCGCCGACATCGACCGAACGTAGTGGACGCAGGGTTCCCACGGCCGCCACGCTGGCTTCAATGTCACCACGTTCTACCTCGGCGGTACGCCAAGTCGCCTGTACCGGTCGCTGGCTCCACAGTATCAACAACAGGAGAAGCAGCACCCCGCTGCCGAAAAGGAAGGGGCGAGAAAAAATACGTGCGGCAGACGGCATCGAGAACCTCGCTCAACAGGCATTCAGCCATGGCGGACAGGAACGGAAACGCAGCAGGGCAGTACTCACTTCCGGTTTCCCCGAACCTCTATGACGCAGATCTGCTCAATAAACTTACCAAATGACGCGTCGTCGCCCTGCGCCAACTTTAAATTGCGTGTGTATTGGCTCGTTCTCCCATGGAATCAGTCTCCACCCCTGGGAACCTCATGAGCACGCGTCGTAATAGCTGGAGACGGCTACTTTTTTGCATCCTGCCGTTGATCGTCGTCGCCATGGTCGCCGTGCTGGCCTGGTGGTTCTTCTATCCCCACGGCAAGGCCTATCCCTCAGAAATCACCCGCCGCGCGAACGAGTTGCAAGAAAGAATCCTTTCCCTCGACGCCCATCTAGACGTGCCGCTGGATTACGGCAGCGAAGGCATGGAAGCGAATGTCGACGGCCCGACTCAGTTCGATCTGGTCAAAGCCAATCGTGGGCGCTTGAGTGGCGCCTCGATCGCCATCTGGTCCTGGCCCGAATTTTGGTCTGGCGTGCATTGGCCACATCGCCCAACCCCCGGTTTCATGGACGCGATGAACAACGAGCTGGAAGTGCGATACCGGGTCATCACTGCCATTGCCAAGGATTATCCCAACCAGGCCGGCATCGCTTACACACCGGCAGACTTCAGACGCCTGGCCCACGAGGGCAAATTCGCCATCGTCCTCAGCATGCTCAATGCCTACCCGTTGGGTGACGATATCGACAAACTCGATCAGTGGGCTGCGCGTGGCGTGCGCATCTTCGGCCCCGGCTATGTCGGTAACAACAGTTGGGCCGACTCCGCCCGACCTCTACCGTTCCTTGGCGATACTCAGGATGACCTGGGGGGTCTGTCCGCTATCGGTCGCCGCGCGATCACACGTCTCAACGACCTTGGCGTGGTCATCGATGTCTCGCAGATGTCCAGCAATTCCGTACGCCAGACTGCCGAACTCACGCGCGCGCCGATCATCGCCTCACACAGCGGTGTACGCGGGATCATGGACGTACGCCGCAACCTGAGCGACGAAGACCTGCGCCTGATCCGCGACACCGGCGGCGTGGTGAATATCGTTGGCTATTCCGCCCTGCTCAAACCTTATTCCCGCGAAACCATCGCCAAGCTCAACCAGTTCCGTGCCGGCTACGGCCTGCCAGATATCCAGAACATGAGTCAGGTGAATACCACAACCGACCCGGTGTTCTCGATCTGGTCAGAAAAGAAGTTCGGTGAATTCCTCGAGCCCTTCTACGACATCCTCCGCGAAGAACCCAAAGCCACGCTGGAGCAGTACGTCGACTCCATCGACTATGCGGTGAAAAAAATCGGTATCGACCATGTCGGAATCAGCTCCGACTTCAACGATGGCGGTGGCGTGGTCGGCTGGGACAGCGTCGCCGACATCCGCAACATCACCGCAGAACTGATCCAGCGCGGCTACTCGGATGAAGACATCGCCAAGCTCTGGGGAGGCAACTTCCTGAGGGCCTGGGAGCAGGTACAACACGCAGCCAAGCAGTAGCAGTCACCGATAAAAACCTACAAGGACAGGCCCATGACTTCACTCAATCGCCGCTCATTCGTCAGCCTTGCCGCCGTCGCCTCAGCCATCCCGCTGCTGGCGTCCAGCACCTTGAGCCAAGCACATTCCTATGTCGAACCCGGCTACGACGACATCATTCGCCTCAACTACAACGAAAGCCCGTTCGGGCCGTGCAAGGATGCGCGTGAGGCGATGAAAGAGGCCGTGGACCTCAGCGGCCGCTATCGCTACGGTGAACAAGTTCGCTTCATCAAGCTGTTCGCCAAACTGCATGGAGTACCGAGCGATTACGTCAATGTCTTCTGTGGCTCCCGCGAACCGCTGCAGCATGCACTATCCGCTTTCACCGCATCTCGTGGCCTGGTACTGGCTTCGCCGACCTACGATGCCCCAGTCAACGCCGCTCGGGCCAAAGGCATCACGGTGCACGAAGTGCCGCTGACTGTCGATCATGCCCATGACCTGCCCGCCATGCTGGCTGCCGACCGTAACGCCGGTCTGCTGTACATCTGCAACCCGAACAATCCCACCGGCACTCTGACCCCGCGTCAGGCAATCGAGCAGGCGCTTGAGGAGAAGGCCAAGGACACCATCGTCGTTATCGATGAGGCCTACATCCACTTCTCAGAGGAACGGAGCTGCGTAGACCTGGCAGCCAAGCGCAACGATGTCATCGTTCTGCACACCTTCTCCAAGATCTACGGCATGGCCGGCGCTCGCCTAGGCGTCGCCATCGGTCATCCGGATCTCCTGGATCGGCTGCAACTGTTCGGCGGCCGGAACTTCATCCCCCTCGCTGCATCGCTGGGCGGCCAGGCTAGCCTGGAAGACAAACAGGTCATCGCTGATCGCCAGCGCATCAACAACGCTATACGCAACGACTCCATCGCTTGGTTCGCCAAGCAAGGCTTCACCTCCACCCAGTCCCACAGCAACTGCTTCATGGTCAATCTGCGCAAACCCGCCGCCCCGGTCATCGAAGCCTTGGAAAAACACAAGATTCTCGTCGGGCGCACCTGGCAGG
The DNA here is from genome assembly GCF_965644255.1 of Pseudomonas sp. LRF_L74. Taxonomy (NCBI): domain Bacteria; kingdom Pseudomonadati; phylum Pseudomonadota; class Gammaproteobacteria; order Pseudomonadales; family Pseudomonadaceae; genus Pseudomonas; species Pseudomonas sp. LRF_L74. The sequence goes on from NZ_CBFFRH010000010.1 coordinate 196,649, forward strand.
AGTGGCCGAACTGGGTACGCGTCAGCGTCGGTACTCGTGAGGAGATGGCCACGCTGCACAAAGCTTTCGAGCAGGTAATCAAAACCGCGTGAGCGTTGCGACGGCCAGCCCTGCTGGCCTTCCTCTCATGACCATCGCGTCAACGACAATCAGGTGAATGATGGAAAAAAACACAGTTGTCTTGGACTGGGTAACCCAGGAACGTTCCAGTTCTACACGTGAGAAATATTGGGTGCTGGGCATTCTGGTGTTCATCGTCGCCATCGCTTCGGCCAACAACTTCGACGAATGGGCTTATACCCATTGGCTGTTCAACTACGACTTCGGCCTGATCAAGCGCGCCCTGATCGGCGAGATTCTCAGCCTTACGCCACTACCGCGTAGCTATGTCAGCGTCAACCTGATAGCCCTGGCATTGGCGGTCATTCTCTCGCTGCTGTACCTGCAGATATTCCGTAATCCAATCAAAGCCGACTGCAGTTCCTCAGGCGCCTGGCTGTTCTGCTTCTTCTGGGTGACCTATCCATCGACCATCGCCCATGCCCTGCATGACGTTGGCCGGCTCGACACCATCGGCATGCTGGCCAGCATCATCGGCATGCTGGTTATCCTCAAATACAATCGATACGTTTCGCTGCTGGCGGTGCTGCTGATCGGCAGCTTCCAGTCCCTTGTGCACGAAGCCAATTTCATGATGTTCGTACCTGGCCTGTGCATGTTCTGGATCTATCGCAACAGACAATCGCCAAGTGTTGTACCGTGGATTCTATTCCTGCTCGTGGCAGCGTTCCTTCTGGCCCTGGAAAGCTATATCGGCTCGAAAAGCTCGATTCCCGGCATGAATGCCGATCAGTACTTCGAGTACCTGAAAACGCTGTCGCCGCAAGCCGATGACAATGCGGTGCTGGTCCTATTCAGAACCGTGGACGACAACCTCGACTACAGCTACCTGGACATCATCAGCGGCAAAAGCCTGGCACGAATGATCCCCTTCCTGATCGGCCTGGCGCCTTCGTTCTATTTGATCTTCCAGCTCCTGAAAGCGCTTTACGCACCGCTCAAACCACGCCTGATCGATATTTTGGTGTTCGGCGCTACCCTGTCGCCACTGCTGTTGCAACTCATAGCGGTCGATCACTACCGCTGGTGGTCAGCGGCACTAAGCAACCTGGGCATCATGCTGGTGCTGGTCGCCATCGAGCGCAAGCGTCTCGCAGAGCTGTCGGCCTGCGCCTTCCGTTTTCGCGGCCTGATCTTCCTGTGCATCGTGCTGAATTTATTCCTCGGTCCTCTGCCGGTCTACCAAGGCTTCCATGTCTTCAACCAATTCCGTGAGGTGATGGGCACAACCTTCGGGCCGGTGCTCTAAACGTTCATTTCACTTCAGCAAGCGAGTCGACTATGAAAGTTTCACGTTTCCTCTATGCAGCAATGCTGCTTCTGCCCGCCGGCATGGCCCACGCTGCCAACGAACCGGGCACGGTCTTCAAGGATTGCAAAGATTGCCCGGAAATGGTGGTGATCCCAGCCGGTAGCTTCAGTATGGGCACCCCGGACAATGAAGTGGGCCGCCAACCCGATGAAGGCCCGCTGCATGAGGTCACCTTTGCCAAGCCCTTCGCCATCAGCCGATTCCATGTCACCACCGCCGAGTTGCAGGTGTACCTGAAAGAAACCGGCACCCACCTGAAAGATGGCGATACACGCCCAGGCCGCGAATGCATCGCCGGCAAACCTCGCTATCCACAGACGCCACGACATCCCGCCGTATGCGTAGATTTCGCCGATGTGAAAGCCTATATCTTCTGGCTAGCCAAGAAGACCGGCAAGCCCTACCGAATGCTCAGCGAATCCGAGCGGGAATACGCCGCCCGCTCCGGCAGTACCGGCCCCTTCCCCTTCCCGTTCGATGACGAAGCGACCTACGACATCTCGTCCCACGCCAACACCTACGGCCCCAAGGATGGTTTCAGCTACGCCGCGCCCGTGGGCAGCTTCCCGCCCAACGCCTTCGGCGTCTATGACATGCACGGCAACACCTACGAATGGCTGGAAGATTGCCTGCACGACAGCTACGTCAACGCCCCTACCGATGGCAGCGCCTGGTTCGAAGGCAAGTGCGAAGAACGCCACGTACGCGGTAATGACTGGATTGAGCCGCCGATTTTCTCCCGCTCCGGTAACCGCAACAGCAAGGATCCCGAACTGCGTGGCGACTGGCTAAGCTTCCGCGTCGCCCGCCCACTCTGACCTCTTCACCATCCAACCCAGGTTTGCGTCATGAAAAAGAAGAAACTCGTCTACATCTGGTCCCTAAGAAACGCAGCCGCAGACCTAGCCGGCCAGTTCATCGACTACAAAGGCGAAAAGCGCTACATGAAATCGCCATTGGAGTATCTGGCCGAATCGCTGAACGGAACCGAACTGGGCGAGCGCTACAACCTCGAAGCCATCATCTACGACGACGATCCCGAATCTCTTCGCGACCAAGAAAAGATCAAGGACTACGGCTTCACCTTCTCGCCGGAACGAAACTGGTTCTACCCACCGAAACTGAAAGCCCAGGGCCGACCGCTCAACGACCTGCTCATTTCCATTCCATCCAGTTATCGACAACATCCCAGCGACGCCCCCGCACGCCTGCTCGGCAAAAGCCTGTTCGAGCGGCAATTGCTCAACAAACTGCTGGAACTGAAAGCCGATGTCGTACTGCTGGATGGACTCCTGGTAATCCTTGATGAACTGGTGCGCCCCGGCAGCCCGTATCACCGCAAGATCGCCAACATTCACCCCGGCATCACCCGCCTCGAATCCCCCTACGAACGCCGCGGCGCCTACGCCACCCTCGACGCTCTTTACGGCGCTCGCGGGCAGAAAGTCGTCGATTGGAACACGATGCAGACCCAAGCCATCGATCCCGTACGGCTCACCGGTGCCTCGTTCCATTACGTGGACAACGGAATCGACTCCGGCGAGGTGATCGTCGACGCCTTGGAAACCGCCATCGATCCGGCGGACACCATCCTTGAGCTGCGCTGGAACAACTTCAATAGAAGCCTTTTTCTAGCCATGTACGAGGGGTTGATGGTATTGGCGAAAGAGAGAACAGAGGCAGGTACGGTTGCCTTGGAAATCTGAAGTTGCATCGCCCCAACCTTGCCTCAGCAGCGCTAAATCCACTTGTTTCTACTTCGTTTGACCTCCATAGGCCAAGCGAGAATTTAATCTCCAGTAGCTCTTATGTGAACAGTGCTCGACGCCAAGAAGTGGGTCGAATGTTCGCCATACCCCGACCTTCAGAGGAATCGATGCAATGACTCCGACCACGGCTCCGATCCACGACATTATTGGCGTAGGCTTCGGCCCTTCGAATATAGCGCTAGCCATAGCTCTTGAGGAAATATCAAAAGAAAAAGGCAAGCCTATTAATTCATTATTTCTAGAAAAGCAGGAAGACTATTGGTGGCACGGAGATACCTTGGCCAGTGGAAGTGAAATGCAGATTTCATTTTTAAAGGATCTGGTTTCACTACGAAACCCTACCAGCCCTTATAGCTTTGTTAACTATTTGCACCAACAAAACAGACTTATTGACTTCATTAACCTGTCAACATTCTATCCATGCCGAATGGAGTTTAATGATTATCTGCGCTGGGTAGCCAAACATTTTTCCGACCAAGCATTTTATGGGCAAGAAGTCTTCCGTATCGAACCAGAGATACATGACGGGGCTATAGACCACCTTCGTGTACTATCTCGCGACAACACAGGTAGAGAACAACTTCGTCGGGCTCGATCAATAGTGATAGGGACAGGAGGAACCCCGAACATACCACGCGTGTTTAAAAACCTCCAAGAAGACCCGAGGATTTTTCATCACTCTCGCTACATATCCGGACTTAAACAAATATCTGCAAATAAAGGGCCACGTATTGCCATCATAGGATCCGGCCAAAGTGCCGCTGAGGCCTTCATAGACATTCATGAAAACATTCCTAATTCGAACATCGACATGATCATGCGATCGTCGGCATTGAAGCCGGCAGATGACAGTCCATTTGTTAACGAAATTTTCGCTCCCGCGACCACCGACCTTATTTTCAACTTATCTACAGAAAATCAAGAGCAGCTACTTGACGAATATAAAAATACAAATTACTCCGTAGTGGATCTTGCTTTAATAGAAAATATTTACGGCGTATTGTACAGACAAAAAGTTTCAAAAAAAGTTCGCCACGAACTCGTCGTCCGCAGTGAAGTGCACAGCGTAAAATCGACACCAAGCAGCATTGAAATTAAAACAAAAAACCTCACAAACAGAAGTGAAACCATAAAAGATTACGACATAGTAATTCTCGCCACCGGATATAAAAGAAAAGTTACAAGCACTCTACTAAGCCCGCTCAAAGAGCATTTAAGAGAACATATAGTTGAGCGTGACTATCGAATAATATCCTCACCTGAAATGAAAGCATCAATATATCTGCAAGGATTCTGCGAAAGTACTCACGGATTAAGTGACACCTTATTATCTGTATTACCTATACGCGCAGATGAAATAGGTAGATCACTTTATAAAACACTATATAAAACCAGCAGCACCCCCCCCAAACACAATGTAAAAGCGACCCCCGCCTAATAATTAGCATGAGTGCAAATAGACCGACGCATTAAAATACCTTATAAGATCCAGACCATTTATGCATCCTTCCCTACAGCAGGCGGCTAGTAAATCCAGAAGCCCAAAAATACAATTGGGCTTCCTTTTCCGCATAATTAATCACTGCACTGCTTTTTCGTTAATTAACGAAAGTTCGTTTTTTACCTTATCCCTGAATACTATCAACGACCCATAGGCAAACCAGACAATGCGCATCCTGATCACCGGCGGTGCCGGCTTCATCGGCTCGGCCCTGATTCGACACCTGATCGGCCATACCGAACACAGCGTGCTCAACGTCGACAAGCTCACCTACGCCGGCAACCTGGAATCACTGGCCAGCGTCGCCGACGATCCGCACTACCGTTTCCTCCAGGCCGATATCGCCGACCAGGACGTGATCGGCAAGGCCCTCGCCGAATTCCAGCCCGACGCGGTGATGCACCTGGCCGCCGAGTCCCACGTCGACCGTTCCATCGACGGCCCGGCCGACTTCATCCAGACCAACATCGTCGGCACCTACGCCCTGCTGGAAAGCGTGCGCGCCTATTGGTCGAAGCTGCCGGAAGCGCAGCGCCAGGCCTTCCGCTTCCACCATATTTCCACCGACGAGGTGTACGGCGACCTGCATGGCGCGGACGACCTGTTCCGCGAGGACACCCCCTACGCCCCCAGCTCGCCCTATTCGGCGAGCAAGGCGGCCTCCGACCACCTGGTCCGCGCCTGGCACCGCACCTATGGGCTGCCGGTGCTGGTCAGCAATTGCTCGAACAACTACGGCCCCTATCACTTCCCCGAGAAGCTGATCCCGCTGGTGATCCTCAACGCCCTCGAAGGCAAGCCGCTGCCGGTCTATGGCGACGGCTCCCAGGTGCGCGACTGGCTGTTCGTCGAGGACCACGCCCGCGCCCTGCTCGAAGTGGTGACACGTGGAGCGGTCGGCGAGACCTACAATATCGGCGGTCACAACGAGCAGAAGAACATCGACGTGGTGCGCGCCATCTGTGCCCTGCTCGACGAACTGGCGCCGCACAAACCCGCCGGCCTGAGCCGCTACGACGCGTTGATCACCTTCGTCAGCGACCGCCCCGGGCATGACCGCCGCTACGCCATCGACGCCGGCAAGATCGAGCGCGACCTCGGTTGGAAGCCCGCGGAAACCTTCGCCAGCGGCCTGCGCAAGACCGTACGCTGGTACCTCGACAACCTCGACTGGTGCCGCCACGTGCAGGACGGCAGCTACCAGCGCGAACGCCTCGGCGCGATCAAGGAGCAACACGCATGAAAGGCATCGTTCTCGCCGGCGGTTCCGGCACACGCCTGCACCCCATCACCCTGGGCATCTCCAAGCAGTTGCTGCCGATCTACGACAAGCCGATGGTGTATTACCCGATCTCGGTGCTGATGCTCGCCGGCATCCGCGAGATCCTGATCATCTCCACGCCCCACGACCTGCCGCACTTCCAGAAGATGCTCGGTGACGGCAGCCAGTTCGGCGTGCATTTCGAGTACGCCGAGCAGCCCTCGCCGGACGGCCTGGCCCAGGCCTTCCTGATCAGCGAAGCGTTCATTGGCAACGACCCGGTGTGCCTGATCCTCGGCGACAACATCTTCCACGGCCAGCACTTCACCGAACAGTTGCAGCGAGCCGCCTCGCACCCGCACGGCGCCACCGTGTTCGGCTACTGGGTCAAGGACCCGCAGCGCTTCGGCGTGGTCGAGTTCGACGAGCATGGCCGAGCCGTTTCCATCGAAGAGAAGCCAGCCCAACCGAAATCGCCCTACGCGGTCACCGGCCTGTACTTATACGACAACGCGGTGATCGAGGTCGCTCGCTCGATCAAGCCTTCGCCACGCGGCGAACTGGAGATCACCGACGTCAACAACGTCTACCTGCAACGCGGCGCGCTGCGGGTGGAGAAGCTCGGCCGTGGTTTCGCCTGGCTCGACACCGGCACCCACGACAGCCTGCTCGAAGCCTCGCAATACGTGCAGACCATCGAACATCGCCAGGGCCTGAAGGTCGCCTGCCTGGAAGAGATCGCCTTCCAGCAGGGCTGGATCGACCACGAACGCCTGCTGGCCCAGGCCAAGGCCTTCGGCAAGACCGGCTACGGCCAATACCTGGCGCAACTGGCGGGAGAATCGGCATGAAGCTGACCGAGACCGCCATCCCCGGCGTGCTGATCCTCGAACCCAAGGTGTTCGGCGACGAGCGCGGTTTCTTCTACGAGAGTTTCAACGCGCGGGCCTTCGCCGACGCCACCGGCATCGCCGCGACCTTCGTCCAGGACAACCACTCGCGCTCCCAGCGCGGCGTGCTGCGCGGGCTGCACTACCAGGTGCGACAGGCCCAGGGCAAGCTGGTGCGGGTGGTCGCCGGCGAAGTGCTGGATATCGCCGTGGACATCCGCCGTGCCTCGCCGACCTTCGGCAACTGGGTCGGCGTGCGCCTGTCGGCCGAGAACAAGCGCCAGTTCTGGGTCCCGGAAGGTTTCGCCCACGGTTTCGTGGTGCTCAGCGAATCCGCCGAATTCCTCTACAAGACCACCGACTACTATGCGCCCGAGCACGAGCGCTGCATTCGCTGGGACGACCCGAGCCTGGCCATCGACTGGGAGTTGGAACAGGCGCCGACGCTATCGACCAAGGACCAGGCCGGCCTGAGCCTGGCCGACGCGGAGCTGTTCCCATGAGCATCCTGCTGATCGGCCGCAACGGCCAGGTGGCCCGCGAACTGCAACTGTGCCTTCGCGACCAGCCGCTGGTGGTACTCGGCCAGCAGCAACTGGACCTCGGCGACGCCGCCGCCATCCGCCGCCAGGTGCGCGAGCTGCGCCCGCAACTGATCATCAACGCCGCCGCCTATACCGCCGTCGACCAGGCCGAGCAGGACGCCGACAACGCCTTCGCGATCAATGCCAGCGCGCCTGGCGTACTCGCGGAGGAAGCCGCTGGACTCGGCGCGCCGCTGATCCATTACTCCACCGACTATGTGTTCGACGGCAGCAAGAGCGCCCCCTACGTCGAGACGGACGAAACCGCGCCGCTCAACGTCTATGGCCGCAGCAAGCTGGCGGGCGAGCAGGCGATCCGCGCGGTCGGCGGCGAACACCTGATCCTGCGCACCAGTTGGGTCTATGCCAGCCACGGGCGCAATTTCCTGCTGACCATGCAGCGCCTGCTGCAGGAGCGCGAGGAGTTGAAGGTGGTCGACGACCAGATCGGCGCGCCGACCTGGGCCGGCACCATCGCCGCGACCACCCTGCGCCTGGTCGAGCATTGGCAGAACGGCAATGCCGGGCCATGGGGCGTCTATCATTTGAGCGGCCTGGGCGAAACCTCGTGGTTCGGTTTCGCCGGTGCCATCGGCGAACGCCTGCGCGCCGCCGGCAAGCCCTGTGCCCGGTTGCTGCCGATCCCGGCCAGCGCCTACCCGACGCCGGCGCAGCGCCCCGCCAACTCACGTCTGGATGGCAGTCGGCTGCAGAGAGAATGGCAAGTAATATTACCTCGCTGGCAGACCGCATTCGATGAAGCAATGAAGAGCAATTACGCCAGTGTTGAGGTCCCCTGAGAAACCTTCACAACCAAGTAAAATACGGTTCTTCACGGATTGCCGGGAAAGTCATTTTTTATTTTCATGAAAAAGAATTCGCTGTCCCGGTAGCCGTAAGCCATCCGCTTGATCACCTTGATCCGGTTGTTGATACCTTCCAACTGACCCGTGTGCATCGACCACCGCACCCTGCTCAGGATGCCGCGCCAGTATCCCTTCAGGCGTTTAGCGAACTGCTTCAGCGCAGGTATCGCGCTTTCATCAGCCAGGCGTAGCCACTGCTTCCAGGCTGATCGCCAGCCCCAGGCGGTGGTGGGCGACCACAGGGCTTTGAGTTCTGCCTTCATCAAATAAACCGTCATCAGCGATTGGTTAGCCGCAAGCAGATCCTTCAGATGTACCTGCTGATCTTCTCGCTTGAGATTTTCTGGATTACGCAGCAGTAGCCATCGCGCTTGCTTGATCACCTTGCGGGCGGGCTTGTCATGGCGCAGGCGGTTGGCTTCATCGACCCGCACCCGGTCAATCACTTCTCGCCCATACTTGGCGACTACATGAAGCAGGTCATAGACCACACGTGCCTGAGGGCAGTGTTGGCGTACCTCCAGGTCAAATGCGGTGTTCATGTCCATTGCCACTGCTTCGATCCGTGCACAGCCCTCCGGGCCCAGATCTTCAAAAAAGGGGCTGACAGCGGCTCGGCTACGCCCTTCGCCAATCCACAGCACCCGGCGGGTATCGGCATCCAGCACCACGCTGGCGTACCGATGCCCTTTGAACAAAGCGAACTCATCCATCACCAAGCGTCTAGGCTGGGCCTTTGGCAGCTTCTCCAGTGCGGCTTGTAGCTCCCGTCGTTCCAGCAAGCGCACGCTGTCCCAATGCAAACCAAACAGCTCGGCGACGTGCAGAGTGGGCAGCATTTGGCTGGCCTTGATCACCGCTTCAGCAAAGCGCTTGGTCATCCGCGAATAGCGGTCAAGCCAACGGACTGATTCCATTCGCTTGCCACATGCGCTACACCCGACACGTCGTAGTTCCACATTCAATCGCACCGCGCGGCCAAGAATGGGCAGGTCACGGATTGAGCGTTGGCAGTATTCATGGATGGTGGTGCAGCGCTGATGACAGCCGCTGCAGGTAGGGAATCTGGCGGGCTGCGCAATCAGGTCGATCAGCAGGCCGTCGCCGTCAGGCCGGATCGCAGTGACTGAAAAGCCCTCCCAAAAGGGCAGATACATATTAATATCGTGCACAAGAACGCCGGTTTGTAGATGTGTTTGCTCGCACGAACATCATCCATCAAACCGGCGTTCTTGTTTCTGTCTTTCCCGGGATTCCGTGAAGAACCTAAAATACGCCCCTCCGATATATATTCTAATACGATTTTTTGAACGTTAAATAAGGCGACGACATGCGAATGGCCTTTACCGTCCATACTCAACCGTCATCATCTTCCTCCAAGACATCCTTCCTCCTTATATATTTATAGATAAAAAAGTCCACATACATATATATACCCCCTAGAAAAACACTTAGAGACGTTCTCCCCTTCCATTTCTGCTCATATACAGCCCTAGACTTAAACGTCAAGTGGAATTTTTTAAAATCGTCCTGTTTCTTAAGAGTTCTCTTATCAAGATGCCTAACATGAGAGGACGTCAACAACGCATGCTTAACTTGGTATTTCTCTAAAGTTCTCGCATAGTCATCATCGGCAAACCAAAAATAAAAACGTTCATCCAAATAACCTGTAATCTCTAACATTTCTCGCTTAAATACAAGACACCACCCAGCTACTTCCTTCCATACCCGGTGCCCCAAATAAATACCGCTATCCAATGGAAACCCTTGTTTAGGATGATGATCTGGGCATGCTGGACTTATACTATAAACATCTGGATTTTCATCGAAAGCCTTCTGTATTTCGACCATCCAATTTTTTGAAAAAACAAGATCATTATTACATAAAGCAACATACTTACTCTGCGTTATAGAAATCCCGTAATTCATATACTTATTGAAATTAAAAGGAGGATCTAAATATACAGTTTTAACATTCTCCTGCTGATAAGGAGGAGTCTTTCTATTACTTTCCACAACAACTATTTGAGTATTTTCTGGAAGACAGGATTCATTTAAAGTATTTATCGCATTATTTGTCATGCACTTTAGTGACTCATCCTGCGCATAGCTTAGAATTACTATTGCCAGACTATCATCACTAGACCCGCCATACATTTCACTTACTGTATCCACTTAGCCTCCTTAATAGCTACATCTCAGACCAACCCTCAACCACACATCCCATCAGAAGCCCAAAAACCGGCATAACAAATCAAAACCACACAAAACCATATATACCATAACTCTTCAAACTGCTCAGAAAAGCGCCACCAACATAAAGCTCACTTAAAATCAAACGATACAGACGTCAAACAATTTAGTAATACCACAAAGAGAACTTACAACACACCCATATATTAACACTACCATTATAGCCATCTGAGACCAAGCGACTTCCCCCAACCACAATTGAAAATATTCTCAGGTATATTTCTCAGTTTGACGCTACCGCCATCATCTGAAATGAGCGCTTACTTTCCTCTAACTTCTTGTGCGCGGACAAGCAGACTATACGGTGATAGTTCGAAACAAACCGTTAAATCTACAATAACAAACTAGAAAAATATAATTATCTTCATAAATTTCATAACACTCATGACCAAAAGCGCCCCTGACGGCTTGCACTCATCAGTCGCTAGGATACACACAAGAAAAACCATACCTACCAAATAAAACTCAAAACCAATTAACGGCTAATACAAATCTTTTAATCACTAGCGGCAAACTAGTAAAAAGCAAACATCATCCCCAGATCAATAGAAAGAATAATTCAGAAAAATAACGGCTACCCCCTACACTAAATCCAGTTATCACAAATACGTTTAGACTAATAACCAATCTTTCTCACCTTAAGACCAAGTGAACGCCAAGTGATCTCAATAATAATTTGCTCAATAAACCCACAGAACTTACAACTAGTAAAAGAAAGCATACGCAAAACGATCGGAGTGCCTCATGAAGTCATAAGCCACGATAATAGAAAGCACAATCACGGAATCTGTCAAGTATACAATGAATGTGCAAACCGAGCATCATTCCCAATACTTTGCTTTATGCATGAAGACTTATTATTTCCAGAAAAAAACTGGGGGCATAAAGTTATTTCTCATTTCGAGAAAAATAAAAAAATAGGCCTAATAGGCTTGGGAGGCTCTCGGTACAAAAGCAAAATACCTAGTGGCTGGAGCACTGGAATACAAGAATATGATCTTGTCAACATACAGCACAAAGGGAACTTAAATAATCTAGGTTATCGCTTTTATTCAAAACCCAAAGGAAATACAGAGCAACTCGTTGAAGCCTGCGTTTTAGATGGCGTATGGATATGTACCAAAGCAGAGATATGGGAAAAGATAAAATTCAACAATAAAATCAAAGGATTCCATTTCTATGATATAGATTTCAGCCTAAGGGCAAGTGCAATATGCAAGATTGGAGTTGCTTACGACATTGAGGCCATACATTTTTCAGAAGGAAATTTTAACAATACATGGATGGCTGCCTGCCTTGAGTATCATAAAATATTAGCACCGAAGAATTTGCCTATCTCGAGTCAAAGTAGTACAGAAAACTCTGACTTTCTTTGCATGAGTTTTTTATTAGACTTCCTAAAAAAAAGTGATATAAGCAGGAAGCTACGATTAGAGTGGGTAAAACAATCTGAAGCCTGGAAAAAACCAAATCTGCTCTGGCCGTGCATAAAATTTATATTATATAATAGTCCAGTTCTCTCCATTCCTAGATCAGGAATTGAATATGCTTACGAAAAAATCTATAGTTTTTTAAAGATTTAAAACACTACTAAATTTTAATTTGTAGCAGTCCGATGAACCGCCCCGGGTATCGCGGAGGCCATTGTGTTTGAGTCAGGCAGCGATAGGGGGGGCTGCCTGACTCTGTTCGTATAGTGCCTCAAACTCAGCGGGTAGAATATTTCCAATCGGCTCCAACAAGCGCTGCAGGTTGAACCAGGTCACCCATTTCAGCGTTTCCCACTCCAGACTTTCTACGCTTTTCCATGGCCCTCGCTTGTGGATCAGTTCGGTCTTGTAGAGGCCATTGATGGTTTCTGCCAGCGCGTTGTCGTAGCTGTCACCGGTGTTGCCAACCGATGGCTCGATGCCGGCCTCACCCAGCCGTTCGCTGTAGCGAATCGACAGATATTGCGAGCCTCTGTCGCTGTGGTGAACCAGCCGGTGAGGCTCTGGTCGGCGGGCGTGAAGCGCCTGCTCAAGCGCATCCAGGACAAACTCCGTGCGCATGTGTCGGCTGACCCGCCAGCCAACGATGAACCGTGAATAGACATCCACGATGAACGCGACATAGGCAAATCCCTGCCAGGTTGAAACGAACGGGTAAGTAGACCGGGGGAATTTCACCCCCAGCCTCTCGCAGAACCGGACGTGAGCCTCTCGACTCATCCGGCTCCCATCATCCAACCGCAGGAAGACATCCCTGGCGCCAATGCACGAAGGCTGTCGGAAAGCGCCGCGCAAGATGCCCGAGGGCGTGTCTCGCCCGCCTTTTATGGCGAGCGAGAGTCTTGTGCTTGCGCATCATCCAACGCACCAGATAGTCATTCATGTGTTTCCAGATCACCGACATCGCCGAGCCATGGAAGCGGCCATAGTACTGCTGCCATCCTCTTAGGATCGGATTGAACATCGCAGCCAAATCACCCAACTCACGGTCGCACATCAGTTGCAGATGCCAACTCCTAATAGTCTGTCGCATCACCTTGAGTGCATCGCGACTGACCGCAGGGGCAAAGTTCACGTAGGTCCGCTGATACTTGTCCACCGCTTTGCGCGGCCGAAAGGTGTACCCCAGAAAGGTGAACTGCACAGCAGCATGCGCTTCCCGCCGATTGATGTCCTGGCAGTAGACGATCTTTGTCTTGTCCGGATGCAATTCAAGTCCGCACTCGCGAAACCACTCGCCTATCTTTCTCAGAGCCAGCTTGGCCTGAGCCTGACTCCTGCAATGGACCACTCCGTCGTCGGCATAGCGACAGAACCGCACGCTTCCGAGATTGCGAGTAACCCATACATCAAAGGCATAGTGCAGGAACAGGTTGGCCAGCAACGGACTCACGACTCCACCCTGCGGGGTTCCGCGCGTCCGTTCCAGAAGTATCCCATCCGCAGTCTGCATTGACGCTTTCAGCCAGCGCTCTACATACAGGAGAATCCATGGGTTCTGACAGTGCTTCTTGAGCGCACGCATGAGTAGATCATGGTCGATATTGTCAAAAAGACCCTTGATATCAAACTCCACAACCCAGTCGTACTCCCAGCTTCGCCGCCTCACCATGGCAATCGCGTCATGGGCCGAGCGCCCAGGCTGATAACCATAAGAGTTTGGATGGAACTTAGGGTCGATCTGTGGCTCCAGCAGGAGCTTGACCGCCGTTTGCGCCACCCGATCGGCAACCGTCGGTACGCCCAACACGCGTATACCACCTGACTTCTTCGGTATCGGCACACCTTTGACCGGCGGCGGAAAATAACTGCCGGAACAGAGCCGATTCCATAACCTGTACAGGTTGTCGCCCAAGCGATTCTCGAATTGCTCGATAGACTCACGGTCAACGCCAGCAGCGCCACCATTCGCCTTGACACACTTGAATGCCTCCCAGATTAACACCTTGGGAATGTCAAACGGTTTGGTCATTCGGACGGGTTCCTCCTGCCTGAGCAGTTGACCCGACGAAAGACCGGGATGACGCAGCCCCTTCGCTCCACCACCATTACAGCGGCTTCAACACTACTACGAGCTGCTCCGCCCCTTGGTAGCGCATCGCTACTGTCGGCCTCGCCTTTCGAGCTTGTGCCTTTCGCTTGGCATCGCCACCGAAGGTTCCCGCAGTTCAACGTAAGAGCCTGAAACAGGCTGACGCTGCCTCTATGCCGGACACCGCCTGGCCCGTAAGCAGGTAACGGCCAGACTAATCGCGGGGCAACATCACTCCCCGGTTTTGATGTCATCTGAGCGCTTTCGACACTTGAACGGCCGTTCACGGTTGTTCGTCTTCCTGATTCATACCTGACGTCTTTACGACGCCTTTTCCATGACGCTCACGACCGGGGCTTTTGACCCTAGCCGCTCATGGTGGTTTGCCACCCGCTCCTGCAAGCCGATGGCGAGGGGCCATACTCTCATCTCCTACGCCGCTTGCTGCGGCACACTGAAATCAGCGACCCAGAGCTGGTTGGGCCTCTCTGCGGTGAACTGTCGCTTCACCAGGTCTCTGGGATTGGCATTGCCTGGATCGGCTTGCGTGGTCTTCACCGATTTGCCACGTGTCGCACCGCATAGCCCCATCTCACGCATCAATCGCTCCACTGTGCAGCGCGCCACGCCCTGGTGTTCGCGATGCATCTGTCGCCAGACCTTCCTGGCCCCATAGACCTCGTAGTTTTCTTGCCAGACACGGCGGATCTGCACGGCAAGCGTCTCGTCACGGATCGCCCGAACTGAGCGTCGTGAGCGATCGCGTAAACGTGCGGTATGGCGTCGGTAAGCCGATGGAGACACGTGCAGCACGCGGCACAGTGGCTCGACCCCGAAGGCTTTGCGGGGCTCGTCGATGAGTGACCAGATCACTTCAAACGGCGGTCGAGTTCCGCCTGGGCGAAAAAAGCACTGGCAATCTTGAGGATCTCGTTGGCTCGCTTGAGCTCCCGAATCTCGCGCTCCATCGCTTTGATCCGGGGATCCTCCAGCGCATTGGTCTTGGCAGGAGAAGACGCATTGCGAATCCAGTTGCTCAAGGTCTGAGCGGTGCAACCGATCTTGCTGGACACGGCCTCAATGGCTACCCACTGAGAATCATGCGACTCGCGGACTTCGTAGACCATCCGCACGGCACGCTCGCGGACTTCAGTGGAAAACTTGGGTGGCTTTGGCATAGTGGCTCCAGTTTCTCAAAAGATGGAGCCTCCGCGATACCCGGGGCGGTTCAGACTTGGTCTGCGATGCCTTGCACATGGCGCTGTGGCGACGCAGGCAGCCCAAGGGAGTAATCGTGCATAGCGACCGCGGCAGCCAGTACTGCTCAGCGGCTTATCAGGAACTGATCCGCGTCCATCACTTGCGATGCAGCATGAGCGCCAAAGGCAACTGCTACGACAATACCTGTGCAGAGAGCTTCTTCCACAGCCTAAAGGTCAAGTGCATCCACGGCGAGCGCTTCACGAGCCGCGCCCAGATGCGTGAAACCGTGTTTGAATACGTCGAAACCGATTACAACCGCCAGCGGCGACACAGCACGCCGGGGCACATCAGCCCGGAGGCCTTCGAGGCCCGGATGAGTGCTTAAACCCGTGTCCACAACTGCTGGGCAAGATCAAACTGATTCACAAACGAAGGCCATGGAAAAGCGTAGAAAGACTGGAATGGATGACCTGGTTCAACCATCAGCACCTGTTGGAACCGATTGGAAATAGGCCGCCAGCCGAGTTTGAGGAACTATACGAACAGAGTCAAGCTGCAATATCAGTTGCAGCCTGACTCAAACAAAACAACCTCCGCGATACTCGGGGCGGTTCATGGATACATCCCCACCTTTAAGGAGCGGGGAGGGAGAGTTCTAAAAAACAGACAGCTTAATTATTTCCATTTGAATAAATTAAAAACCAAGCCCTCCAAATCACATAACTAAAAGTATAATTTTAACACATCCAAAGAACTATATGATAAACAAATAAAGTATGCAACCACATCAAGGCTTAATACGTATACCTAAAACTAGCTGTTAAATTTCTTGGTTCGCCCCAAGTATAATACTCTCCCCACCCAGTCATAGTAGCTACTCCTGCAAAATATTTTTTATCAAATAAGTTGTTAATATTCACTCCGACGGTCATTTTTTGACTAATCTTATAGCGAGCCATCGCATCGGCAATCCAATAAGAACTCTGTTCTAAATTGGCATAGGTATATGTATTTATTTTACTTTGCCAACGAACACCTGCGCCCAAAGATAATTTTTCGAAGGAGCCTGACAAGTCATAGTTTGCATTTATCTTAAACTGATGCTTAGGGTTGGTCTTTGAAGTTTCACTATTGTTCATTACATAACTCCCCTGGGCTTGTAACCTAGGAGCTAATTCACCAGAAACTTCAAGCTCATATCCATGCTCCATCACCCCGCTGATATTGCGATATGCCTCGCCCCCCGTCGGAGTTAGACCACCAGAAAGCTCGTAGGTATTCTCCCAACGCTTCCAGAAATAAGCGAAGCTTGCATTCAAACGCCCATCAAAAAACTCTGCTTTCGAACCCAACTCATAGGTAACACCCTCTTGTGGTTTAAGTGTGCTACCTTGCTCGTCTTGAACAAGAACGGGTTGAAATACGCTAGCATAGCTTGCATATAATGAGTAAATATTATTTATATCGTACACCAAGCCTGTATAAGGAGTGATCACTCCCGTTTCGGTAATACTCTCATCTGTCAACAGATCATTGGACCCTAAATAAACATTTCTCTCTGTATTTTTATAAAAATAATCAGAAACCCTACCACCTACTATTAAATTAATACCATCGTACAAATTGAATCGAGTTGTGAGATATGCGCCTCGGCGGATGCTGTTATTACGAAAAAGATAGCGTATATCCCACTCACCCTCTGGCTTAGGATAATATCTACCTCCATCATTTGCATACACTTCTGGATCAGATGTAATGTTCTGATAGTCAATTAATGTGGTCGACCTATAATTTGCGGGGCCTCGCCACTGATCCATCTTGTAATTATTTCTGATATAATCTACGCCAAAAAGCAGATCATGAGTTCTGCCAAGAAAATCAAAATCCCCTTTTACATCTATCTTTATGTTTTTTGTATCATCCTTCATGTCTTTATAGCGACTTAACTCTGCTGCTCCTGGCAAATAGATACTTGCATTAATCCAATCTGGCGTTTCATTCCTCTCAGCACTGAGAAGAAGTTTAGCTTTCCATCTATTTGAAAAATTATGTTCAAGGGAGGAAAATATAGAAATTGAATTCTGATCGTAGCCAGACCATGGAGCTGCTGCATTACGAGATCGTGCAGTCCAGCCTTGAAAATTACCTGCAGTATCATAGGCTCTTGATGAGTTATACCCAGAATTACCTCTGTTACTCCTCTCCTTATAATCAAGCCCCAAGTTAATTGTTGTATCTGAGCTCAAGTCAAAGTCAAAAGTCCCATAAAACATTGAGTTTCTATTTTTCACACTATCTCGATAGGAGTTTGCGTCCTTATATGCAAGTACCGCGCGACCACGAACATTACCATCTTCTGTAATAGGCCCACTGACATCTATGTCTGCACGATATGCGTCCCATGTTCCCGCGCTTGCGCCGACGTTAGCTTGGAATATCTTCGTGGGCTTTTTCCTTATCATGTTAACCGTTGCAGTCGGATATCCATCACCTTGTAGCAAGCCAGCAGACCCCTTCAAAATCTCAATGCGATCAATATCGGCCATATCATCAGATATTAAGTTGTGGGATATAATCGCACCGTTCGATCTGGTTCCCGTTGCACTTCTAGATCCATCAGTTTGAAAGTTATTGATGGCTGCGCCTCTGGCGAAAAAAGTAACCAAGTCACCCTGCTTATCAACAAAAACACCAGGAGTTGCTTCAAGAACATCTTTAAGTGTCTGCTGGTTGAAATCATCCATCTTTTTTCGAGTAACCACTGTAATAGACTGTGGCGTCTCACGGAGGGTTAGGTCTAATCCAGTTGCTGTACTACTAGATCCAGTTTGAGTATAACTCCCAGTACCTTCTGTGATAGAAGAATCCTCGGTAGACCTCCCCGTCACACTTGTCTCTCCCAAATTTACTGCTGAGCCCGATGATCCCGATGATCGTAGAAGGATTGAGCCATCAACGATACTAAACTCCACGCCAGTATTACTAAGCAATAATAAAATCGCATGTTCTGGGCTGTACCTACCATGAATAGGACTACTATATTTCCCATCCAAATCTTCCAATCCGTATAAGACCTGCATCTCGGCTTGCTTACTATAAGATTGGATTGCATTTTTTAAAGGCTGAGAAGGCAGATCGAAATAAAACTCCTGAGCTTGTGCTGTAACAGGGATACTTAACGCCAGACTGACAACTGGAAGTCTTATCTTTAATGCGTAATTTGAAAATAATTTTCTCACAAACATGGATTGAATATTTATCAATATCATTATATTTCCTATTTAATTTTTGGCTTAGATCTAATAAGACGAATTTTTTCCGAATTCCGGAAAAATTATCATTTGCAACTATGTGATTTCCTTCACTTTAAACCGCCCCGGGTATGAACGCGCGCCCAGATCCGTAGCGCGTCACTTGATCTTGCCCAGCAGTCGTGGACACGGGTTTAAGCACTCATCCGGGCCTCGAAGGCCTCCTGGCTGATATGCCCCAGCGTGCTGTGTCGCCGCTGGCGGTTGTAATCGGTTTCGACATATTCAAACACGGTTTCACGCATCTGGGCGCGGCTCGCGAAGCGCTCGCCGTGGATGCACTCGACCTTCAGACTGTGGAAGAAGCTCTCTGCACAGGCATTGTCGTAGCAGTTGCCTTTGGCGCTCATGCTGCATCGCAAGTGATGGGCGCGGATCAGCTCCTGGTAAGCCGCTGAGCAGTACTGGCTACCGCGGTCGCTATGCACGATCACGCCCTTGGGCTGCCTGCGTCGCCACAGCGCCATGTGCAAGGCATCGCAGACCAAGTCGGCCGCCATGCGTTCGCTCATGGCCCAGCCGATCACCATCCGTGAATACAGATCGATGACCACTGCCAGATACAGCCAGCCTTCCTCCGTATGCAGGTAGGGGTAAGTAGACCGGGGGAATTTCACCCCCAGCCTCTCGCAGAACCGGACGTGAGCCTCTCGACTCATCCGGCTCCCATCATCCAACCGCAGGAAGACATCCCTGGCGCCAATGCACGAAGGCTGTTCGTCTTCCTGATTCATACCTGACGTCTTTACGACGCCTTTTCCATGACGCTCACGACCGGGGCTTTTGACCCTAGCCGCTCATGGTGGTTTGCCACCCGCTCCTGCAAGCCGATGGCGAGGGGCCATACTCTCATCTCCTACGCCGCTTGCTGCGGCACACTGATGTCACCCACCCATTTCTGATTCGGCGATGCCGTGAAATTCTGCTTGAGCAGGTTCTCTGCCACTGGCAGCGAGTGCTGGGAATTGGTCGTGGCCTTGAACTTCTTGGCAGCCTTGGCACGCAGTCCTTGCCGTTGCATCGAGGTGGCTACCGTCTTGCGATTGCAGGGTAGCCCGGCCTCCCGCAAGTCGTGACACAGCCGTGGCGCCCCGCTGCGGCCCTTGCGTGTGCTGTATGCCTGAACGACCTGCCGATCCAGTTCGGCTCTTCGCCGGTGGCGCATTGACGTCCCGCGAGAGCACCAGACGTAGTAGCCGCTGCAGGCAACGCCCAACACGCGGCACATAGCCTGGATCGAGAAGTGCGCGGTATGAGTCCTCATGAAGGCGTACTTTACTTGAGGCTCTTGGCAAAGTACGCGGCGGCTTTTTTACGATGACCAGCTCCTCGGCTTGCTCGGCCAGCAGCCGCTTGAGGCGGGCGTTCTCGTCGGCCAGCGACTGCTCGCGCTCGCTGCTGATCTGGGTCTGTTGCTTTTTGCTCCGCCAGCCGTAGAGCTGAGAAGCATGCAGGCCGAGCTGTTCGGCAGCCTTGCTGACGCCGATTCGCTCGGCCAAAGCCAGCGCTTCGTCCTTGTAGGCTTGGGAATGGCGGGTGCGGGTCTGTTTCATCAGGGGGGCGCTGATGCGGCTATGGCATGAGCCAAATGGCTCAGCCACGTGGTTGGAGGTTATTTCAACTACCACGCGGTGCCTGGCAACCTGCTCCGCCTTGACAGTTTTCGGGTAGCTGTCTGCCGCCTATGGCGGTAAGCCCTCAAGCGGCGCAGCCAGCGTAATCGGCTCCAGTGGTCACGCTTTGGTCGTCTCGCAGATATTTACATACCGAAGCCCAGAACTGCACATCTGTATCCGGAGGAACGTTTCGCGTCACGTACCTGAGGCAGGAGACATATGAGGTAGTTCCGCACGTACGGATCGGTGCGGGGGCAGGTAACTTACATTCCTACCGCGACCGGTTATGGAACACTTAAAATTTATCAGGCTAACTGGTAAAAGCACGGTCTTTCTGACGGCTGGCCGTTACCGGCCCACACAAGAAATCTGAAAGTCCCGGGATTGATAATTACTCGCACTACCAAACCGATAGTCCCGTTATCTTTCATGACGGATGTCATGATCAGACATGAGATCTTCTACATAATTATTTACGTCCACCTTCAGCCGTCAAACACCGAGAAAGAGCAACGTCCACCTCATCAATAAAAGAGCTTTCGCTTAGAATACTATAGTGATCAACATCAATAACATTTTCAAAACTTGGAAATCCACCAATATTTCCATATAAATACTCTGCTTCAGCCTCTCGCCCTTTTATCCACCAGAAACTTGTATCAGAGGATATCTTTTCAAACCCTGGGAAATTTCTTGCCAACTTAGCCAGAACTCTAGAAGACCGAAAAGACTTGGCAAGATCCTCTGCAGAAAAGTCCATATATACAGAGCGACCAACCATTAGCTCCACTACCGCCCTTAGTATATTTTCATAACTTTCTACACCGTCAAATAAAACCTCACGAGCCCCCTCATAATTTTTACTAACGGTAACCAAATCAACAAACTCATAAAGCTCATCCATCCAGCATGAATAAAAACCACCAATAGCTGATCTTACAAAACCGTCTACAATTCCGACAAATCGCACCTCACATCCTTGCGACTCTAACTCCGATGTAATCAATAAGCATAACGCCCCCCCAAGAGACCACCCCATCAGATAATATGGTCCTTCAGGCTGCATCTTTCTAATTTCTCCAGCATAGGATTTTGCCATTGCAACTAATGACCTATCTTCCCATGTCAAATCAAACAACATCTTTGACTGCACCCCTACAACTTTCCATCTTTGGTCCAATCTCCGTGCCAAAGGCAAATAATCGAAAACCGTGCCAAATCCTCCATGAATGCAGAACAACCTTGGAAGCTTTCTGGCACTATGAGTCAAAGACAATAAACATCTATCACCCCACTTTTCAAAAACCAACTCTTCAATACTAGAACTTTGCATTAACTTAGAAAGATTTAAATCAAAACCATATGCTTTCAGTTCATTTGATCGTGCTACAACCTGCATACTAAGAATAGAGTCCCCTCCTAACGCGAAGAAGTTGTCCGTCAGCCCCACCTTCTCAAGCTTCAGCACATCCGCCCAGATCGCCGCGATCCTCTGCTCAAGC
>NZ_CBFFRH010000011.1:0-199723 GCF_965644255.1 Pseudomonas sp. LRF_L74
GCGGGAATAGCTCAGTTGGTAGAGCACGACCTTGCCAAGGTCGGGGTCGCGAGTTCGAGTCTCGTTTCCCGCTCCAATTATTGGTTTATGGAGGTCCATAGAGTTCCATAATCTGCTGAAAAAAGGGCCTTTCGGCCCTTTTTTTGTTCCGCAGAGTTCTGCTGAAATCCACTTTCTTGTGGTGGGCGGTAAGGGTGACGAGGCCATATCAGGCTCTAACGCAATGTTAGGCGCTCAACTATGGCACTTTCAGCTGCAACCGTTCGCACCGTGGCAAACCACACACTGTAGGCGACTACGATGGTCTGAGCCTGTCCGTAGCGGCCAGCGCTACTAAGTCATGGTTTTTCAGGTATGTCTGCTGTGGTAAGCAGAAGTAGATGTCTTTGGGGGCTTACCCCGAAGTCAGTCTTCGTGAAGCTCGATTAGCTCGAAATGAAAGCCGAGCTCTCCTTGCCGCTCAAATAAACCCTCAGCGTGAACGCAAGCGTAGGCGCCAGACTGCAGATCTTGCTGAAAAGCACTCATTCCAGCTCATTTTTTAGCAATGGATTGCGCACCGGCGCCTCGAGTTGAAAGAGGGCCGTCAAAGCACGTTGTCACAGATCCTGCGTATTTTTGAGAAAGACGTATTGCCAGTCTTGGGTCGTTCGTCGGTATTCGTGATTCGAAGGAATGACCTGATTGACGTGCTTTCCAAGGTTGAACGTCGTGGTGCATTTACAACGGCAGAGAAAATCAGAACTTGGCTGAACCCGCTATTTCGTTTCGCTTTGGTCAAGGTCGATGGCCTAGAGGGTAATCCGGCTTCCGATTTGTAGTGGCCATGCCTAAGCCTACGGTCTTGCACAACCCATATCTGACGATTGCAAAATTGCCTGAGCTGCTGCGCAAGTTGGGGGGAGACGTCGACTGTACACCAAGCCTCGGATAAGTCGACGCTTCAAGGCTTGGTGCGCTTACGGGCGGGCGAATCTGTTCGAATCAATCTCGACTGATGTCACCGGGTATGTATTATTTCGCATGTATCAAGCATGCATCATCTGAAAAAAGATCGTGAACAGGATTCAAGGCTGAAATGATTGCTAAACCTCCATACAGCCAAGAAGACTCTGGAAGGACTCGATGAATACACTCTCCGCACGGTTCATTCGCTGCTCACGATTCCACATCAAGAAAACGTCTACATCGACTACACCCTCCGCCGGAGGAAGCCGCCAGATCAGGCCGTTGTGAAGATCGATATCCACCAGGTGTTCAGGCAGGCATCCGATCCCATAACCCGCGATGATCAAGCGTCGGATTTCCTCGAAGCTCGATGAGGATGCGACGATCTTTCCGGTGAAGCCCTGTTGATCTCTGAACACTGTCAGGGGGGAAAGATTTCCTCCGATCTGGTCGCTAGTAAAACTGACGAAGTTTTCCCCCTGCAATGCCTCCAAAGGGAGCCGGCGCTGCCCGAAAAGGCGGTGGCGTTTTCCACAAAAGAAAGCGTAACGCTGCCGCATCAAGCGCCGCTGCTCCAGCTTGGCTTGCGGAAAGCGGCATAGCCCTAGCCCTGCAGTCGCGGTTTTCTGATTTAGCGAGCTTTGAATATCAGAGCTGCGCATCACCTCTACCTCAAGCTCGACTCGAGGATGGGCGCGATGGAATTCAGTCAAAAAGTCATCGTATAGCGCCGACTGCACTTGGCTGATTGAAAGAAGCCTGACTTTCCCAACCACGTCATCCAACGGATTCTTCAGCGTTGCCGCCAGGCGCGAGACATTCCCGTAGATTTCCTCGGCAATCCGCAGTACTTCCTCTCCGGCAGGAGAAAGATCGAAGCGTGGGCCTCGACGCAGGATCAATGTGCATTCCAATTGCTCTTCCAGGCGTTTGAGCGACTGGCTCACGGCCGACTGCGTGATGAACAATCTGGCCGCTGCCCGGCTGATGCTTTTTTCCTGGCCGATGACCAGGTAGGTCCGTAACAGATTCCAATCCAGCCTGTCGTTCAGGAAGCGCCGACCCTGCCATTTTTGCTCGGCCTCTAGACTCTCTAGATCGCTCATCTCGCACCATTAGTAGCCTGGCTAATACTTTGAATAAGTATTAGCAAATTGATTAATTATAGGGCGTGCGGGATAAAGCTTCCAAGCGCCCGAGAGCGCACCGTGCCTAGCCTTAGAACCCTGCCAGAAAGACAATAGCCAAGGGCCTTGTATGCGTAATTCTTCGACACAGCCGCGTCGTGCCGCAGCCGCTGCATTCGTTGGCACTACCATTGAATTCTATGATTTTTATATCTATGCCACTGCGGCAGCGCTGATCCTCGGCCAGGTTTTCTTCCCAAGTGAGAACCCTGCGCTGAGCACGCTGGCAGCATTTGGAAGTTTCGCGGTGGGCTTCATCGCCCGCCCGCTGGCCGGCGTCGTATTTGGTCATCTGGGCGACCGTCTGGGCCGCAAGAAGATGCTCCTGCTGACCATCGTACTCATGGGCTTGGCCACTACTGGCATCGGTCTGTTGCCCAGCTACGCCAGTGCAGGAATCTGGGCGCCGATAGGCCTGGTAACGCTACGTATCGTTCAAGGCATTTCAGTGGGGGGCGAATGGGGTGGCGCAGTCCTCATGGCCAGCGAGCATGCGCCTGCTCGTCGTAAAACGTTCTACGCCTCGTTCGCTCAGCTCGGTAGCCCGGCGGGCTTGCTGTTGGCGCTGATCGCTTTTCGACTGGTGACCTCGCTGGAGCCAGAGCAGTTTGCCGAGTGGGGCTGGCGATTGCCTTTCCTGGCCAGCGGTGTGCTGATGCTTGTCGGCCTAGTCATTCGCTTTGGCGTGGACGAATCTCCCGAATTCAAGAGCGTTACCGAAGCAGGCAAAACCGTCCGTTATCCGGTACTGGAAGTCGTACGCAACTGCTGGCGGCAGATCTTCTTCGCGGCTTGTGCTGTGACCATCGGGTCTGCCGGCTTCTTCTTCACCAATACGTTCATGATCACCTACGTCACCCAATATCAGGGAATCTCCCGCGCTACCATCCTTGATTGCCTGTTCGTGGTGACGATATTGCAGTTCCTCTCCCAGCCTTTGAGTGCCTTACTGGCAGAGCGAATGGGTGAGGGGCTGTTTCTGGTAATGGCAGCGTCCCTGTCAATACTCATGCCGTATCCCATGTTCATTTTGGTCGGTACGCAGAACCTGATTCTGATGACCCTGGGCATTGCCATGGCTGTGATCACCCTCTCCGGGCTGTATGCGGTCATTGCAGGCTATATGGCCCAGGCATTTCCAACGCACCTGCGCTACAGCGGCATCTCGCTGGCCTATCAACTCATCTGCGCTATCGCCGGCGGATCGACTCCCGTCATCGGCACGCTGCTGGCCACTCATTACGCCGGTCAGTGGCAGCCGCTGGCCATCTTTTTCAGTCTTCTTGCAGGGCTCTCACTGTTCGGCGTATGCGGCCTGGCCCGCTTGCGCAAAGAAACAGATGCAGTACCGCTGCCTGTGAATCAATAAGGAGCTCATATGTTTAAGCCTGAGAACATCGACCAGGTGGAGTGGCAGGCACGCTGCGAACTGGCCTCCCTGTATCGGTTGGTTGCGCACTTTCGCATGACCGACCTGATCGATACCCACATAACCCTGCGGGTACCTGGTCCGGACCATCACTTTCTGATCAACCGGTATGGCGTGATCTTCGATCACATGAAGGCCAGTGATCTGGTGCGCATCGACCAGCACGGCCGTGTTGTCGGCGGGGACTCCGCGCGCAGCCGGGTGAACGCTGCCGGCTTCGTCATCCACTCGGCGATCCACATGGCACGGCCTGACCTCAATTGCGTGATCCATACTCACACCGCTGCTGGGATGGCGGTTGCTGCGCAAGAGCAAGGCCTTCTGCCCATAAGCCAGCACGCGCTGAAGTTCTACGGCAAGCTGGCTTATCACACATACGAAGGTATCGCCCTGTCGTTGGACGAACGTGAGCGACTGGTCGCCGACCTCGGCACCCACAGGGCAATGATTCTCCGCAATCATGGGCTTCTGGCCGCTGGCAGCAGCGTCGCCCATGCTTTTCACGAGATTCATTTCCTGGAGCGCGCCTGCCAGGCGCAGATACAGGCGCTGTCGGGAAATAGCAAACTTGTTCTGCCAAGTGAGGAGGTCTGCCGTCTGACCGCGCAGCAATTCGACCGCGATGAAGCCGACGAGATCATCGACATGAGTTGGCGGGCCGCGCTCTCTCTGATCGAGAATCAGCGTGAGTCCTACTGCTCATGACTACTGTCGTTTTGCTTAGCAATGACTCTCTGCTGCTCACACAGTTGCAGAAGGCATTCGCTGCCCATGCACCGGTGTTGAAGGTCGTGCTGGCTGCCGATCTTGCCGCTCAAGAGGCGGAGATTGCCGCGTGTTGGTATCCGCCCGCTGGCAGCCTTGGCAGGCTGCCTAATTTGCGCCTGGTTCATTCCGTTGCTGCGGGCGTCGACCATCTGGGCACTGACAGCAGTGGTTCCGCAGTCCCCGTCTGTCGTGTGGTCGATCCTGATCACCGCAGGGGAATGACCGAGTATGTGCGCTGGGCTGTGCTGCATTTTCATCGCGACTTCGATCGGGTGACGGCGCAGCAGCAGAAGAGCGTTTGGATTCGTCACCCGCAACGTCCCGCCGGACAGTTCAAGGTCGGCGTCATGGGGCTGGGCTCGCTAGGTTCGGCAATTGCCAATGACCTGGCTGGGGCCGGTTATGACGTTCGCGGCTGGTCCCGAAGCCCGAAGTCACTTGCCGGTGTTGTCTGCCATCACGGGGACACGCAGTTCGAAAGCTTTCTCGAAGGCCTGGACATGCTGGTCAACCTGCTGCCGTTGACCGATGCGACGCGCGGCATTCTCTGCCAGCGCACCTTCGCAGCACTCGCGCCAGGCGCCGCCATTGTCAACGGTGGCCGTGGTCCGCACCTGGTCATCGAAGACCTCGAACGAGCCCTGGCCAGCGGTCAACTGCGCGGTGCTGTGCTGGATGTTTTCGAGCACGAGCCATTACCTGCGGGTCATCCGCTTTGGCAGATGCCCGGCGTGATAGTCACGCCTCACATGGCCTCCGCCGCCTCGCACGAATGCATTGCCCGCCAAGTCGCGGAAAACGCCCAGCGCCTGGCTTGCGGCGAGACATTGAACAATTTGGTCGACCCTTCTCTGGGTTACTGAAGCAGAGACACGAGGTAACGCATGAACGTAGTTAATTGCAATGGCAAGCGGTTGTGGGACAGCCTGATGCAGATGGCCAAGGTTGGCGCCACCGCGAAAGGCGGCAACTGCCGGCTGGCGCTTTCGGCAGAGGACAAGGCAGGCCGTGAGCTATTCATGGACTGGTGCCGGGATGCAGGCATGAGTCTGGCTTTCGACGGCATCGGCAACCTCTTCGCACGACGCCCTGGACTGGACGATAGCCTGGCTCCCGTGGTCATGGGCAGTCACCTCGACACACAGCCCAAGGGCGGGCGTTTCGACGGGATCTATGGCGTGCTGAGTGGGCTTGAGGTGGTTCGTTGCCTTAACGAGCTGGGCCTGGAAACACGGCGTCCAGTCGAGATCGCGGTATGGACCAACGAGGAGGGCGCGCGCTTCACGCCTGCGATGTTCGGCTCCGCGGTCTTTACCGGCAGCCTGTCTCTACAGACGGCATTGGACGCATGTGATGCCAGCGGAATCAGTGTCGCTCAGGAGCTCGACCGTACTGGACACGTGGGTGACTTGTCGTTTCAGCGGCCGTTCGATGCTTACTTCGAGGCTCATATCGAACAAGGCCCGATCCTTGAAAACAAGGGCCTGCCGATAGGCGTGGTCACGGGAGGGCAGGCTATTTGCTGGCTGGATGTTCAAGTGCAGGGCATGAGCGCACATGCCGGTACGACCCCGATGGCGCTGCGTAAGGATGCCTTGTTCGGTGTGGCCGAGATGGCCCACGGACTGGAGGCCCTGGCCAGCGAGTTCGCTTCCAAAGGCCTGGTTACCATCGGCCAACTGAACATTGCCAAGTCTTCCCGCAATACGATTGCGAGCCTGGTGGATTTCACCGTGGACCTGCGGCATCACGACGACGAGCAGATTGCGCTCATGGAGCAGCAGGTGCGGGAGCGTTTCCAGCGAATCGCTGACGATCGGGACCTCAGCTTGCGTATCAACCGCCACTGGCTGAGTCCGGCGACTCCCTTCGATGTCGACTGTGTCGGTGCTGTGCGCCGTGCCGTGGAAACACTCGGTTATCCGCATCAGGACATCGTGAGTGGGGCAGGGCATGACGCGATTCTCATGGCCCGTCATTGCCCTACGACCATGGTGTTCATTCCGTGCGTTGGAGGCCTGAGTCACAACGAGGCCGAAGACGTCATCCCCGAAGACGCGCGCATGGGCTGCGACGTATTGCTCAACGCCGTCATCGAGCGACTCGAGCGCTGACCCATTCATAGCCGCTAAACGCGGCCCCCATAACTACAACAATCAAGTGCCCGTACGCGGGCGCTCGGACTCCTACTGCCAATCAACAACATTATCCGCTGAGCACACGCTCATCCAGGAGATATAAGGCATGAACACCTCTGCGTGCGTACAAGGCCAGCTTCCAAGCAAGGAAGCAGCGGTCGACATGAAGAAAGTGGCAGTCGCCAGCGTTATTGGGACGACCGTGGAATGGTACGACCTGTTCCTTTTCGCGACGGCTTCAGCCCTGGTATTCAACAAGATTTTTTTCCCCGCATTCGACGCGTTGGTCGGTACCTTGCTGGCCTTCGGAACCTTCGCTTCTGCGTATGGCGCACGCATCGTGGGCGCGGCACTGTTCGGTCACTTCGGCGACAAGCTTGGCCGCAAATCGATGCTTCTGATTTCGCTGCTGGCGATGGGAGCTGCCACCTTTGCCATTGGCTTGCTTCCCGACTACGCAAGCATTGGGATCTGGGCCCCCATCCTGCTGCTGATCTTGAGAATCATCCAGGGCCTTGCGCTGGGCGGAGAGTGGGGTGGTGCCGTACTCATGGCCGTGGAACATGCGCCAGCCCATCAACGAGGTCTTTACGGATCGTGGGTACAAATCGGCGTACCGGCGGGCACCATGATCGCGAACTTGGCATTCCTCGCGATTGCGGCCCTGATGTCTCCAGAGGACTTGTTGAGCTGGGGCTGGCGTATCCCGTTCCTGGGGAGTGTTCTGCTGATTGCGGTGGGACTCTACATTCGCCTCAACCTGAGTGAAACCCCGGCGTTCGACGAAGCCAAAAAAAGTGAAAAGCAGATAAAGGTGCCGCTCGCGGAGATCTGCCGAAAATATTGGAAGCAGGTGCTGCTGGGTGGCATCGCAACCATGTCCACTGGTGCCTCATTCAACATCATCGTTGCCTTCGGCCTGACCTATGGCACCCAGACCCTGGGTTTCAGTCGCTCGGTCATGCTCAGCGTCGTGCTGGCTTCCTGCGCGCTGTGCATCTTCTTGTTGCCGGCTTTCGGAGCGCTTTCCGATCGCCTTGGGCGTAAGCCGGTAATCATCGGCGGGATCATCGCGGAGGCCGTTGTCGCCTTCCCGATGTTCTGGCTGATGGACACCCGCGAACTGCCGTTCGTGTTCCTCGGCTACATGCTGCTGATGACCGCCTTCGCCGCCAACTACGGTCCCATCGCCACGTTTCTGGCCGAGCTGTTCGGCACCCGTGTTCGCTATTCCGGGCTCTCGGTCGCCTACATGCTTTCCGGGCTCCTGGGCAGTGCTGCAACACCGATGGTTACGACCGCGCTGCTCTCCTGGACGGGAAAAGGCTCTTCGGTCGCCTGGTACATGATCGGCTCTGCGCTCATTTCTTTGATCGCACTCTTGCTACTGACAGAAACCTTCAAGCGCGACCTGACTCGGGAAGCGGCCTCCCATGATTGAGCGCACCCAGCTTTCGAAGACGACCACCCTTATTTCTGTTGGAGCACGCGGCATGGATAAAACTCTCTCCCTGTTGGGCTGGAGCGTCAGCGCGCTTCTGATGACTTTGAGCACTTCGGCATCAGCTGATTTCCTGGCTGATAGCAGCGCCACCCTGGGCCTGCGCAACTTCTACTTCAACAATGACTACCGCGATCAGCCCGGTGGCGGTGGACAGAGCAAAACCGAAGAGTGGGGGCAGGGGTTCATGCTCAAGTACAGCTCGGGCTTTACCGAAGGCACCGTTGGTTTTGGGGTCGATGCCCTGGGTTTGCTGGGTATAACGCTGGACAGCGGCGGCGGCCGTCATCTTGGCAGCTCAATGATTCCCAACGATGGCGAGGGCGCAGTGGATCAGTGGGCCCGCCTGGGGCTCACCGCGAAAATGCGCTTTGCCAAAACCGAAGCCCGCTACGGCAGCGTATCGCCAAAACTTCCGATTCTGCAGACCAATGACGGCCGCCTGTTGCCACAAACGTTCGAGGGGGCGATGTTGACCAGCAATGACATCGATAACCTGACGATCAATGCCGGCCGCCTGGAGCATGCGACTGGGCGCGGCTCCAGCGACCGAACTGCACTAGCGGTCGGCGGCGGTAGTCAGGCCAGCAACGAATTCCTCTTTGCCGGGGCGGACTACAAAATCGGTAAGGGAGTGACGCTGCAGTACTACGTCGCCAATCTTGAGGATTACTACACGCAGAACTTCGTCGGTGTTCAGCACCTGTGGACGCTGGGTGAGAGTCAATCGTTCAAGACCGACTTGCGTTACTTCGACAGTCGCTCCAGCGGGGCAAACGGAAATGCGGCCGGTCGCAGTGAAGGTTATAGAGTGGGTGGCTATAGCCATGACAGCACCGGTGAAATCGACAACCGTACCTGGAGCGCCTTGTTCACCTACAGCCTGGGTGGCCACGCGGTTACAGCCGGTTATCAGAGCGTCTCGTCAGGCAGCAACTTCGTTCAGCTCAACCAGGGTTCCCTGGCTGACAAGGGCTCGGGTGGCTCCAGCATCTACCTGTTCACCGACCGCATTCTCGCCAGCTTCAACCGTGCCGGTGAACGCACCTGGTTTGGCCAATACGCCTATGACTTTTCAGCGCTGGGTGTTCCAGGTTTGACCGCCTCCATGGTTTACCTCAAAGGCGACAACATCCAGACCACTGCCGGCTCGTCTCAGAGCGAGTGGGAGCGTGACCTGTCGCTGGACTACGTCATTCAGAGCGGAACACTCAAGGGACTGGGAGTTGGCTTGCGATCAGGAGAGTTCCACTCCCAGGCGGATGCCAATCAGGATCAGACCCGAATCATCGTCAGCTATAACCTGGCACTGTTCTGATCAAGCTGCTCGCCCGCCTGATAACGGGCGAGCTTTCGAGCGAGGTATGACATGAAACGTATCACCGCCGCCGACGGCACCATCGGTCCGGTCGGTCCCTATTCCCAGGCAGTCATCAGCGGAAATCTGGTGTTCACAGCCGGGCAGATCCCTGCCGGTGAAGGCTTCGATTCACAGCCCGCGGATTTTGAGGAACAGGTTCGCCAGACCTTGCGCAACCTTGAAGCGATATTGATTGCTGCAGGTTCCGACTTCAACCATGTCATCAAGGTCAATGCCTACCTGACCGATCTGGCTCAGCTCGAGCCGTTCAATGCGGTCTATCGGGAAGTGCTTGGCCACGCGCCGCCGGCACGCACTACGGTATGCGTGCAACTATGGGGGGTATCCCTGGAGATGGACTGCGTGGCAGAACTCCTGGAATCTCAAGAGGCCAGCCGATGAGCGATCTCGATAGCCTTGTGCAGCGCCTCGCCGAGGTGAGTTTTGCGACCCTCGGGCATTTTCTCGATGATGGCTTCGCCGATCCCGGACTGCGTGCGCAGACACCTGGCATCCGACTGATCGGCCGGGCAGCGACCCTGCAACTGGCCGATCGCGATGCCATCGCCATGAACCAGGCATTGGCTCGCCTGCAAGCCGGCGAGGTACTGGTAGTCGCTACCGGTGGCGATCTGCGGCACGCTTGCGTGGGCACTGTCACCGTCAGCGCCGCCCTGAGCGTCGGCGCCAGCGGTATCGTGGTCGACGGGCTGGTCACCGATGTCGTCGAGCTGCGCCAGCTCGGCCTGCCGGTATTCGCCAGGGGCACCAGCCTGCTTACCACCAAGCTGCGCGGCAGCGAGACCAGTCGCTTTGGTCTGCCGGTGACCTGTGGCGGCGTGCTCGTTCAGCCTGGCGACATCGTGCTAGGTGATGACAACGGTGTGATGTTCATTAGCTCGGCCGCTTTGGCCGACGTCATCGACAAGGTCTGTGCATCCGACCAGGCGGAGCCCGGACTGCTTGCCCGCCTTGCCCAGGGCGAAGCGCTGTCCAGTGTACTTAAAACCCGCAACGACACGCTCTGATCGGCCATCATCCGAAGGCCTGTTTGCTGGCTCCCACTTGAAGATGGGGCCAGCAACGGGGATGACGCGTGACCGTTGTTCAGTAGCGAGCAGAGAGATGAATGCCGGCAATCATGCAGCGTACCGAGCCACCAGCCATCTCGACGGTTGGCACATTCAGCGGCACCAGCCGCGCAGAGCGCTCGATACGCGCGCGCTGCTCATCGCTCAGACTCTCGAACGCCCGTTGCGACAGGGCAAGGATACGTCCGTCACACCCGGACAATTCGATGGCGTTGCCAGCGAATTCCTTGATCTGTCGATTCTCCAACTCGATCACCTCGCGACCCGACTCCTGCAGACGCTTGCGCACTTCTTGCGCTCGTGGCTGATGGGTGAAGGTACCGAAGCCCACCAGTGCAAAATCCGTGGCCACGCACATCAGCACATTGGTGTGATAGATCGGCTTGCCCGTACCATCTGCAGTATCGAAGACCATCGGTTCGAAATTGAAGTGGGTGCTGAAGCGCTCGAGTGCCAGGGGATCGGCCCGGTTGGAACGCGCGGTATAAGCCACCCGCGCCAGGTGATCGAACACCATCGCCCCGGTGCCCTCGAGAAACAGGCCGTCGGCCTCCAGCCCGGAGTAGTCGATCACATCCTGCACCCGATACTCACGCTTCAACATCTCGATGACGTCAGTGCGCCGCTCGCGACGACGGTTCGGGGAGTACATCGAGTAGAGCGCGATATGTCCCCCCGGATGGGTGGAGAACCAGTTGTTGGGGAATACGGAATCCGGCGTGTCGTGTTCACCACGGTCTTCGAACAGGTGAACGCGAACGCCCTCGGCCTCGAGACGGGCAACTGCTACGGTCACTTCGTCATAAGCAGCCTGGGCAATCGCCTGAGCCGCCTGTTTGGCGGCACTGCTCTGGAAGGCGTTGTCGGCAGCGGTCTGCGGGTTGGGAGTAAAGGCATGCGGGCGGATCATCACCACCGCGGCCGGCGCCTGAATAGAACGGGTAGGACGGGGCATTTTTGCGGACACCTTGGGAAAGTCGGTACGGCTCGCGATCGGTCACGCCACGCGGCGAATACGCTGCTTGCTGGAACCGCCACGGGTATGGCGGAACAGATCCTTCGGATCATCATCGACCCAGGGCACCAGATCCACCTTGACGCCCACGCCCCGCAGTTCGGCCTGCTCATTGACATAGCGCAGGACCGAGTAATCCTCGAGGGCAAAGCCAACCGAGTCGAATACCGTCACTTGCTCCGCGCTCTGGCGGCCTTCAGCCGTGCCGGACAGCACCCGCCACAAATCCACCACCGGAAAATCCGCCGGCAATTGCTGAATGTCACCTTCGATACGCGTCTGTGGCTCGTACTCGACAAAAACACGGGCGTTACGCAGGACATCGACATGCAGTTCGGTTTTCCCCGGGCAATCGCCGCCCACACCGTTGATGTGCATGCCAGGCTCGATCATCTCTGGAGTGAGAATCGTGGCATAAGCCTTGTCGGCGGTTACCGTGGTAACGATATCCGCACCGCGCACCGCTTCGGCAACGGAACTGGCACCAATGATCCGCAGGTCGCTGTACTCCTCAAGGTTGCGAATGAGCTTGGCAGTTGCCGCGGAATCGATGTCATATGCGACGATCTCCTCGATCCCCAGATGCTTGTGGAAGGCCAGCGCCTGGAACTCGCTCTGTGCGCCGTTGCCAATCAAGGCCATGCGCCGAGAGTCCGGCCGCGCCAGGGCCTGGGCCGCCATCAGCGAGGTTGCCGCAGTACGCAGCGCGGTGGCCACGGTCAGCTCGGAAAGCAGGACGGGGTAACCCGTTTCCACGTCGGCCAGTACGCCAAAAGCCATCACCGTATGCAGGTTACGCGCAGTATTGCCCGGGTGGCCGTTGACGTATTTGAAGGCGTAGCGACTGCTGTTGGATACCGGCATCAACTCGATCACGCCGACGTCGGAATGATTCGCCACTCGTGCACATTTCTCGAAATCCGACCAGCGTTTGAAGTCGTTGCGGATGGCTTCGGCCAACTCACCGATGAATGGCCCGGCGCCAATTGTGTTAACCAGATTGGACATGGTCGGCACATCAATAAAACACGTCATGGTTACTTCCACCTTATTATTAACTTTAAGTTGACGGACAAAAAAGGACGGAACAGCATGCGCAACTTCAGCGGCGGTTCCATGGCGATAGTTTGCTAGCGGTCGCTGCCAAAATGAAGTGAACATCTTGTCAATTTCAACCCGATAGTTAGCACTTTGCACACCCTAAATAACAATGTGACTACTCGAGCGCAACATGGACGACATCGACAGGGAGCTCGTTTCCCTATTAAGAGACAATGCAAGAACACCTGTGGTGACCCTGGCGAAAAAGTTACGTGTCGCTCGGGCAACGGTGCAGAACCGTATGGCGCGCCTCGAGGACGAGGGCGTGATCGTTGGCTACACCATCCGCCTCAGGCCCGACACCCAGGAGCATGGCATACGGGCCATCACCAGTATCGGCATCAACGGTCATCATGCTGCCGAGGTGAAGCGAGCGCTGCGCGGGCACCCCAACGTGGTTGCCATTCACACCACCAATGGTCGCTGGGATCTCATGGCGGAACTGCGTGCCGAGACCCTGGAAGCCTTCGACAAAGCGCTCAACTCAATCCGCGCCATTCAACATATTGCAAATACTGAGACCAGCATTTTGCTCTCCACCTACAAAATGTGATCACTGTCAGATTTGAATGAGTGTCATCGTCGACACTCACATGAGCACTTTGCAAATTGAGCATTACAAAGTGCTCAAAAAAATCAATAAGTCATACAACTTGCCTTGTTCTGCTTGGCACCTGCCGGTGGCAAACTTGTGGCGCACCACGACGCAAACAACAATCTAAAACTCAATTTCTAATTGCATCAATCCTGCCAGGCCACGTTCTCTATTGCCGTTTCTGATGCGGCATAGTGGAAAGTAGCCACCATCAATAATGATTAATAAGAGGAAAAGGCATTGAAATTAAAAACTGTTGCGTGCTCGCTGATGGCAAGCATTGTCCTGCTCGCAGGAACTACGCAGGCTCGCCCCTACGAAAACATTCGTGAAAGCGGAACAATTCGCGTAGCGACTGGCGGCGAGTTTCCTCCCTTCAACTATTTCGAGGGGCGCAAGCTCTCTGGCTTTGAAATCGAGCTCGCCGAGGCGGTGGTCAAGCGCATGGGGCTGGAGCTCGAATGGAAAACTCTGGGTTTCGACTCCCTGCTCGCCGGTCTGCAGCAGGATCGCTGGGATATGGTCATCTCCTCCCATGGCATCACCGAGGTACGCGCCAAAGCGGTGACTTTTCTGGCCCCGCACTACTGTTCCGGTGGCTCCATCGTCTCCCGTGACCCGGCGATCCGTTCGGCCGCAGACCTGAACGGCAAGCAGGTCGCCATCCAGACCGGTTCGACCTACGCCGATAACGTACGCCAGCTCACCACCCCCAAAGATATCAAGAACTACCCGCAGGATCGCGACGCACGCACCGCGCTGGCAACCGGCAGGGCCGATGCCTGGGTGACCGACAAGTTCGTTGCCCTGGAAGCGATTCAGGCAGCACCAGCCGCCAAGCTGCAACTCGGTGACCTGTTGTTCGTGGAGAAGATTGCCGGGGCCGTTGGCAAGGGCAACGCCGATCTGGCCGATGCCTACAACAAGGCGTTGGCCGAGGTCATGGCAGACGGCACCTACCAGGCGATTTCAACGCGCTACTTCGGTGAAGACGTTCGCTGCCCCTCCTGAGGGCAGTTCCATGACGGCTAGACAAGAGCGACAACAATAATGACTTTCCTTCTATCGGCATGGCCGGCCTCCTGGTCGCGCCAGCAACGCAGTACCCTGGCCATCGCATTGGGTGTCGTACTTCTGATGCTGGTGATGTGGCTGATCGCAATTCCGCTGTCCTACGTTCCCGAGCCCATCGCCTCGAATGCCACCATGTTCGCCGACGGCACACGCACCACGGTGAAAATGACCCTGATCGCCGCCGTCTTCGGCATCGTGCTAGGGCTGGTTGCGGCGCTGGGTAAACTGTCTGGTTTCGCCCCCGCCCGCTGGCTGGCTTCGTTCTACATCTGGATCATTCGTGGCACACCATTGCTGGTGCAGATCCTATTCGTGTTTCTTGCCCTGCCGGTGCTGCTGCCCTGGTTGCAGATGGACGATTTCACCTCGGCATGCGTGGCGCTGGCTTTCAACGCGGGGGCCTACAACGCCGAGTCGATTCGCGCCGGTCTGCTGGCGGTACCACGTGGGCAGACCGAAGCCTCACGCTCCCTGGGCCTATCGCGTGGCTACACCTTTTTCGATGTGGTGTTTCCCCAGGCTTTCAAGATCTCGCTACCGCCTCTGGTCAACAACTTCATCGCCTTGCTCAAGGACTCCTCGCTGGCCTATGCCATCGGCGTCGTCGAGCTGACCAACGTCGGCAACCGCTTGCAGGCGGCAACCTTCGAACCATTGCCAGCGCTGATCACCACAGCGCTGATCTACCTGTTGCTGACAACGCTGCTGACGCAGATTTCCAATGCCGTTGAACATCGTATGGACGTAGAAGGGCGACGCTCGTGACGACAATAGATAATGCGCTGATCAAGGTGTGCAACGTACACAAGTATTTTGGTACTCAGCATGTGCTGCAGGACGTGTGCACGCAGTTCCAGTCGGGCGAGGTGACAGTGATCGTCGGAGCCTCGGGCTCCGGCAAGAGCACGCTGCTGCGTACCCTCAACCGCCTGGAAAAACACGATAAGGGCCACATCACCATCGACGGAATCGAGGTCGATGACAACAACAAGCGCCTGGATCGCCTGCGCCAGGACGTTGGCATGGTGTTCCAGCAGTTCAACCTATTCGCCCATCTCTCGGTGCTTGACAACATCACGCTGGCGCCACGCCGCATGCGTGGTCTCAGCAAGCGCGAAGCCAATGGGCGGGCTATGGAGTTGCTGGGGCGGGTAGGCCTGCAGGATCATGCGCACAAACATCCCCATGCGCTTTCCGGCGGTCAGCAACAGCGGGTGGCGATAGCCCGGGCTTTGGCCATGCAACCGCGTGTGATGCTGTTCGACGAGCCCACCTCTGCTCTGGATCCGGAAATGGTCAAGGAAGTGCTGGATGTTATGCGTGAACTGGCCTCTTCCGGCATGACGATGATCGTCGTCACCCATGAGATGGGCTTTGCCCGCGAGGTCGCTGACCGCATCATGTTCTTCGACCAAGGCAAGATCGCTTTTGATGCGACCCCGGAGCAGTTTTTCACACGTGATCACGACAATCCGAAGATCAACTCTTTCCTCAGCCGGATGCTCAATCACTGATAGCGTGCGCGGGTACATGCGCAATTAGTTCATGCAGCAATAATGCGCGTTCGGGCAGCTGTAATCTGTCCGACAAGGGCTGGCCCTCCGGCTTGTTACTGCCAGATCGCTTGTAGGCCGCTCGCTGCTGGTATGGCTCTGCTGCTTGCTGCGCCAGCCGTAGAGCTGGTAGGCATGAAGACCGAGTTGTTCGGCAGCTTCACTGACTCCGACTCGCTCGGCCAAAGCCACTCTGCGGGAAGCCCGCTTTCTTGGGGCAAGGACATCGGTCCAGGCTCGATCGCAAGCAGAAGCGGCAGGTCGTGCGCCTGGCCGATGAACGCCGTGTCCCTTCCTCAGGCCGAGCACCGAAGCAGCCTCATCCGGCATCTCATTGAAGTGATCCAGGCGATCGGCTGCGATCTTCGGAGGGATTGCGCCGGGACGGCGCACAGCGTTTGCCAAACAGTGGATGGCTCTCTCGAATGCTGGCGATTCTTACCGACGGCCGAGTGCAGGGCGTGTCGCTGCCAATGGGGACGATCCAGTTCGTGGTTCAAGGCCTGTGACTGCCCGGCCACGGGCATTGGGTCAGCGTTCTGTGTGCCAGGCGTCGTTCACGCTGTGGTGCAGGTTGTACACGTCCCGCGCATGCACGTAGAGCATGTCGGCTTCCTTCCTGCTGAATATGCTGAGTGCGGCGAGCAGCTCGGCCTGGCTCTCGATCTGGGTGAGCATTCTCTCTCGCACCGTGGCGATGGAGGCGCGTTCCATCTTGTGCAGCCGGGCGGTCAGGTAGACGCGTGCGGTGGTTTGTAAATCGGTGGACATTCGGTTTCCTTGCTTTGCTCGATGTGCTGTGGATGTCGGATGGCGGGTGCTAGCCGTAGGTGATCGTGCTGTCGGCGTACCAGCCCCAGTTACCCTTGCCGCTTTGCTTGACCCGGTACAGGGCCAAGTCCGCGCGTTGCAGCAATTCGCGTTTGTTCGCGGCCTGGTCGGGGTAGAGGCAGCCGCCGACGCTGCTGCTGATGTGGATGGTTTGCTCGCCGACTTCTATCGGTTTGGCCAGTGAATCAACGATGCGCTTGCAGATGGCGGCAATCTGTTCGCAACTGTCCGGCGCGGCCAGCAACAGGCCGAACTCGTCGCCGCCGAGTCGGCACACCAGGTCGCCGTCGCGCACGGCAGCCTTTAGCCGTGCCGCGACGATGCGAAGCACCTCGTCACCGACGCCGTGGCCATGGGTGTCGTTGACAGGCTTGAAGCCGTCCAGGTCGACCATCAGAAAGGCCAGGCGCCGAGGAACCGGCCTGGTGGTTTCGTCACGCCAGCGCTCTTGCAGGCCACGGCGGTTGGCTACGCCGGTCAGCGAGTCGTGGTAGGCGAAGCTGCGCAGCAACTGGTTTTGCCGCCTGATGTCGGAGATGTCCTTGAAGATGGCGACCGCGAGTTTTTCCTCGTGCAGGATCAGGCCGCAATGCAGCACGGTGCGCAGGTGGCCGTCGCCGCTGAGGATGTCGATCTCGATGTCGGGCACGCTGGTTACGCCGCCACCTTCTTGAGCCTCGAAGGCCTGCCAGTGTTCGCGTGCCAGTTCGCGCTGGTATTCGTGGACATAGGCTTCCTCGATGAGTTGCTCGATATTCCTGAAATAGCCGGGCGGATAGCCGAATATCTGGTCGAACGTGGTGTTGCCATAGCGGATTTGGGCACCGGGCAGGGAGGCCCAGGAGATACCGAAGGGCAAGGCGTCGAGGATGTGTCCGAGGGCGTTGAGTGGTAGGGGAAAGATGTTGTCCAACCCGGCATTCCTTATGATTTCTTGAGCTGGCATTATTTTTGTTTTCGTTTCCCCATCACCCTCGGCAGAGCATTGGAGAGCCATTTCAGGGTCTCGTCGGGGCTCAGGGGGCGGGAGAACAGGTAGCCCTGCAACACCGGGCAGTGATACTGGCCAAGCAGGGTACGTTGCGCCTGGGTTTCGACGCCCTCGGCGACCACCGTCAGGCCCAGGTTGTGGCCGATCCCGATCACCGCCGCCACCAGCGATTGCAGGCGGCTTTCCTCCGCGCAACGATCGATGAAGCTGCGGTCGATCTTGACCTCGGTCACTGGCAGGTTGACGAGGTTGGACAGGCTGGAGAATCCGGTGCCGAAATCGTCCACCGACAACCCGACTCCCTGCGCGCGGATGCGGTGCACGACATCGAGCATTTGTGGGGTCAGCGCCATCACGGTGCTTTCGGTGATCTCGATGGTCAGGCTGTGGCCGGGCAGGGTGAATTCGTCCAGCAGGGCGGCGATGAACTCGGGCAGGTTACGGTTCTGGAAGTTGATCGGCGACAGGTTGACCGAGACGGTCGGCACCTGCACCCCGGCTGCGCGCCATTGCGCCATCTGCTGGCAGGCCTCGCCCAGCGCCCAGTGGCCGAGGGCCTCGATCTGGCCTGTTTCCTCGGCCACGGTGATGAACCGCGACGGTGGGATGTGCCCGAGTTCGTCGTCGTGCCAGCGTGCCAGGGCTTCCAGTCCGTGTAGTTCGCCGCTGTCGGTGCGCACCTGGGGCTGGTAGTGCAGGCGCAGCCTGCCTGCCGCCAGCGCGCGCTTGAGTGCGGCACTGAGCAGCAGGCGATCCTGGGCGATCAAGTTCATTTCCGGGCTGAAGAACTGGTAGCTGCCGCCACCGCTCTGCTTGACCCGGTACATCGCCTGCTTGGCGCCGGCCAGCAGGGCGTCCGCCTCGCGGCCGCCGTCGGGGTAGTGGCTGATGCCGATGCTGGCGGACAGATGCAGTCGCAGGTTATTGAGGATGATCTGCTCGCCGATGATCGCCTGTAGGCGTTCCGCCAGCCGAGAGGCGCCGTACGCGTCGCAGTTGGGGACGACGACGAGGAACTGGTCGCCTTCGGTGCGGCTGAGGAACTGTTCGCTTGCGAGGCGCCCGCGCAGGCGGTTGGCCAGCGTGACCAGCGCCAGGTCGCCAGCGGCATGGCCCAGCGCGTCGTTGATGTCCTTGAAACGATCCAGGTCGATCTTGAAGAAGGCGATGCTGCGCACGATCGGTGCGGCCAGCAGTTCGTTGATGTGGCGCGTCAGGTAGCCGCGGTTGGGCAGGCCGGTGAGGGTGTCGAACTGCACCAGTTGGTTGATGCGCTGGCGGTTCTCTTCGCGCTCGATTGCCAGCAGGCACAGGTGCACGCTGGCCTTGGCGATGCTCTCCAGGTATTCGACCGGCTCGTTGCTGTCACGGAAGTAAAAGGCGAAGGTGCCGGCCACGCTGCCGTCGCGGCGCAGCATTGGGTAGGTCCAGCAGGCCCGTAGGCCATGGGGCAGGACGATGTGCTTGTACGGCGTCCACAGTGGTTCGCTGGCGATGTCGCGAACCATCACCGGCTGGCGGCGATGGGCCGAGGTGCCGAAGCTGGCCACCCCCTCGCCGATGCACATGCCCTCGAAGGACGGGCCGTATTCGGGCGGGAAGCTCGGCGCCGCCCAGGGGCGCAGGCGTCCATCCTCGATACGGCATAGCGTGACCAGCACGCCCGAGATGATCTGTTCGATACGGCGGCACAGGTAGTTGCCCAGGGCCGCAAACGGCAGGTCGCTGGTCAACGCTTCCAGGGCGTCGCGCTCGAGGTCGCGGATGCACTGTTCCGCACTGCTGTCGTGGAGCACATCCACCGAGTAGCCGCATGGCCCGTCGTCGAATGGCGAGGTAGAGATGCGCACGTGGATGTCGTGGCCGGCCTTGTGCCGCGCCCGTATCTCTGTGTGGAAACGCTCTTTTCCCCATGGCAGTGCGCGATGCCGTGCCAGCTCTTCGTCGGACAGGGACGGCGAGGGGAACAGGGCGCCGGGGTCGTGGCCCAGTACCTGCCCGGCCGGGTAGCCGAGCAGTTCGCTGAAGGCCTGGTTGACGTGCACGATGCGGCGTTGCGCGTCGAGCACCAGCACGGGGCTGCCGGCATGATCGAGTGCCCGCTCCAGCAGGGAAGCGGGATTCCTACCCTGGCTTGCCGTGTTCATCGATTCTCTCCTCCGGCCGCTGTCCAGGCCAATGCCATGATGGATGACGTTTCCGGATGTCATGGTTGATTCAATGCGTCGATTCATGCTGGCGTCAGGTACGGAAATGCCCGACCAGCGCGTCCAGGTCCCGGCCCAGGCGTTCCAGCTCGGAACTGGCGGCGGATATCTCGGCGCTGGCGCTGGCCGACTCCTCGGCGGTGCCGCGTACCCGGACGACGCTGCGGTTGATTTCTTCGGCCACCGTCGTCTGCTGGTCGGCGGCGCTGGCGATCAATTCGCTCATCTGCTGGATGTCGGCGACCTGGCGGGTGATGACTTCCAGCGCCGCGCCCGTATCGCGCACGCCGGCCACCGAGGCCTGGGTCTGCTCGACGCTGTTTTGCATGGTGCGCGAGCCCTCGTCGGCGATGTGTTGCAGTTCGACGATCAGTTGCTCGATTTCGCCGGACGACTGCTGGGTGCGCTGGGCCAGGTTGCGCACTTCGTCGGCGACCACGGCGAAACCGCGTCCGGCTTCGCCGGCACGCGCCGCCTCGATGGCGGCGTTGAGCGCCAGCAGGTTGGTCTGATCGGCGACTTCCTTGATCACGTTGAGGATGCCGCCGATGCGGTCGCTTTCCTGTTTCAGGCGGCCCATGGATTCGGCGGAGACGCCGATCTCGGTGGCCAGCGCCTCGATCCGGGCGATAGCGGTCTGCGACAGCTCATGGGCGCCGCAGGCTTCCTGGTCGGCACCACGGGCGGCCCTGGCGGTCTGCTCGGAATGGCGGGCAACCTCCTGCACGGTGGCGGTCATCTGGTTCATCGCACTGGCCACGCTGTCGGTGTCGCCACGCTGGCAGTCGATGCCGGCCTGGGTCTGGGTGGTGGCGACGGCCAGTTGCGAGGCCGAGGCGGCGATCTGGTGAGCGCCCGAGCCGATCTGCGAGATGACCGTGCGCAGACTGCCGTTCATCGTGTGCAGGCTGCACAGCAGGGTACCCAGTTCGTCGCGGCGTTGACTGTGCAGGGCCTCGGTGAGGTCGCCATCGGCGATGCGTCTGGCCGCGGCGACGGCGTGGCGCAGGGGCAGGGCGATCTGCCGGCTGATGACCAGCGCCGCCAGGGTGCCGAACAGCATGGCGGCGAGGGCGAGGGCGGCGAGCCAGAAGTCGCTGCGCGCCACCAGCTCGGCGGCGCGGGTCTCCTCGGCCAGGTACAGTTTGTTGGCGTCGTCCAGCAACTCGGCGAGCAATTGGTTGGCGGCGACCACCGCGCTGGCGTCGGCGGCCTTGTCGCGGGTTTGGCGGTAGCTTTCGAGCTGGGCCTGCAGGTCCAGCAGCGGGGCGAGGTCGGAGGCCGGCCAGGTGCCGTCGCGGGCCGCGGCGATCATGGTGGCGAGCGTCTCGCCGATGGCCTGCAGGTGTTCGCGGTGGGTGTCGAGCAGGCTGGCATCGGCGTTCAGGGCATAGCTGAAGTTGGCCTCGCGGGTGAACACCACCTCGTCGAACAGGGCGCCAAGGCGGTTGATGCGTTGCAGCGACTCGCTGCTGCCGTGCAAGCCATAGAGGCCGGTCAGGGCCAGCAGCAGGGCAAAGGCCAGTAGCAGCCCGAAGCCCAGGCCGAGTTTGCGCGAGACGCTCAGGTCCTGCAGGGAAAATCCACTCATGAATGTACCGCCGTCGTTCGGTTTGCCAGGCTTGCGGGTATTTCTTCCGGGTCGATCCAGCGTTCGCGAATGCGCAGGATTTCCGGCAGGCAGTCGATGAAGATATGCACCAACTCGGGGTCGAAGTGTCGGCCGCTTTCGCGGCGGATCAGCGCCAGGGCCTCCTCGACCAGCCAGGCGGGCTTGTAGGGACGCACGCTGGTCAGGGCGTCGAACACGTCGACCAGGGAGACGATGCGTGCGGCGTGGGGGATGTCTTCGCCGGCCAGGCCATTCGGGTAGCCGCTACCGTCCCATTTTTCGTGGTGGTTCAAGGCGATGCTGGCAGCCAGGCGCAACAGGCCGGACGGGTGCTCGCCGATGATCTGCGCGCCGATCTCGGTATGCCTGCGCATGACCGCCCATTCCGCTTCGGTGAGCCTGCCGGGTTTCTGCAGGATGGCGTCGGGAATGCCGATCTTGCCGACGTCGTGCATCGCGGCGGCATGCAGCAGTTCATCGGCGGCGGTCTCGCTGTAGCCAACGGCCAGGGCCAGAACCTTGGCGTAGTGGCTCATGCGGATGACGTGCTGGCCGGTCTCGTTGTCCTTGAACTCGGCCGCCGTACCCAGGCGCTGGACGATCTGCAGGCGCGTTTCGCGTAGCGTTTCGGCCTGTACCAGCGACAGGTGGGTGCGAACCCGCGCCTTGACGATGCTCGGATTGAACGGCTTGGTGATGTAGTCCACGGCGCCGAGCGCCAGGCCGTGCTCCTCGTTGGCGGCGTCGTTCAGGGCGGTGACGAATATCACCGGGATGCGGGCGGTCAGTGGGTCGTGCTTGAGCCGGCGGCAAACGTCGTAGCCGTCCAGGTCAGGCATCATCACGTCGAGCAGGATCAGCTCGGGTTGCTCGATGCGCGCCAGATCCAGGGCCTTGGCCCCGTCCTTGGTGGCGAGCAGGCGATAGTCGTCCTGCAGGGTGTGGCGTAGCACTTGCAAATTGGTCGGTTCGTCGTCGACCAGCAGCAGGGTCTGTCGTGAGTCTTGCATGCGTCTCATGGTCTGTTTCCGTTCGTCAGGCTGTCGTTGCGCACCCGCTTGAGCAGGGCGTAGGCCTGTTCGAATTCGAAGGCGTCCACTGCGGCGGACAGGGCGTTGGCGTGACGTATGTCTAGGCCGGCGCAGACGTTTTCCAGGGCCTGCGGGTTGATTTCGTTGTGTTCCAGGCTGCTGAGCAGCTCGCTTATGGCTTCACCCAGCAGGGCCGGGTTGGAGGGTGTGGTTGGCGCGGGTTCTGCGTCGAGCAGGCCGGATTCATCCAGTTGCTGGCTGGCGGCGGCGAGCAATGCGCGTAGCCGTGGCAGCCCTGCGCTGGCCCGTTCGGTGTCGCCGGCCCTGGCCGCTTGTTCCAGCTCACTGGCCAACTCGGCAATGCTCGGTAGCGCCAGGTTGGCGGCTCCG
Organism: Pseudomonas sp. LRF_L74; assembly: GCF_965644255.1. Taxonomy (NCBI): domain Bacteria; kingdom Pseudomonadati; phylum Pseudomonadota; class Gammaproteobacteria; order Pseudomonadales; family Pseudomonadaceae; genus Pseudomonas; species Pseudomonas sp. LRF_L74. Next base: position 22,823 of record NZ_CBFFRH010000011.1, read on the forward strand.
CCACGGATGCCGTGCAGGCTGAATTGCATGAGCTTCGCCCCGGGCTGGTCGTCTGTGGGCAATGGATAGCGGGCCGGGAGTTCGTCGAGGAAACTGCGCATGGCCTTGGCCAGGCGCGCTGCGCCGCCCCACAGCGAGGCGCCGGAGAGCCAGTCGATCAACTCGGCGGCGTTCGTCTCGCGGGTTACGGCGGGTTCGGCGGACAGCGGCACGATGTTCAGGGCGCGGGCGATCTCGGCCAGCAGCTTGGCTTCGTCCAGCGGCTTGACGGCGAAACCGGTCATCCCGGCGCCCCGCGCGGCGCTACGGTCCTCGGCCATGACACTGGCCGTCAGGGCGATGATCGGTGTGGCACCGCGCGCCATGCTGTGTTCGTACTGGCGGATGCTCCGGGTGGCCTGCAGGCCGTCGGTGCCTGGCATGTGCACGTCCATCAGCACCAGGTCGAAGTGCTCGGCCATGTATTTTTCCACGGCGTTGGAGCCGTCGCTGGCTGTGGTGACACGGTGGCCGTGCTGTTCGAGGAGCAGGCGCACCAGTTCCAGGTTTTGCGGCAGGTCATCGGCGACCAGCACGTTGAGCGGCGGCAGTTCCTGCCTGCGAGACTCGTTTTGTGTCGCCGGTTTCACGCCGGCCGGCAGCGGCAGGCGAACGTGGAAGGTGCTGCCTTCGCCGGGCTGGCTCTCGACCTGGATGTCGCCGCCCATCAACTCGACCAGTTGGCTGGCGATGGTGGTGCCGAGGCCGGTGCCGCCGAAGCGCCGGCTGATCGAGGCGTCGGCCTGGGTGAAGGGGGCGAAGATGGCGCGGGCCTGGGCTGGCGTCATGCCGATGCCCGTGTCGCGGATCTGGATGTGCACCTGCTCGCCTTCATGGGAGAAGACCAGGCGCACGCTGCCGCGCTCGGTGAACTTGATGGCGTTGCCGAGCAGGTTGGTCAGGACCTGCTGGATGCGCAGCGGGTCGCCGCGGAAGTATTCGGCCATGTCCTGTGGATAGTCCACCGTCAGCGCCAGGTTCTTCGACTGGGCGCCGAGGCGCAGCGAGGATGCTACCTGCTGGGCCAGTTCGCGCAGCGAGAAGTCGATGCTTTCCAGGTTGATGCCGCCCTTTTCCAGGCGGGCGGTGTCGAGGATGTCGTTGAGCAGCCCGAGCAGCGAGCGTGCCGACTGACGCACGGTCGTCAGGTGGCTGCGTTGGGCTGCGCTCAGTTCGTCGCGCAGCAGCAGCTCGGTGAAGCCGATGATGGCGTTCATCGGTGTGCGAATCTCGTGGCTCATGTTGGCCAGCAGGGCGCTCTTGGCCGCGGAGGCCTGTTCGGCGCGTTCGGCGGTCTCTCGCAGCGAGGCTTCCAGGTTGTGGCGCGCGGTGATGTCGGTGACGAAACCGACGAACAGCAGTTCGTCGGCCAGTTCCACGCGGCCGACCGCCAGGCGCATTGGCATCAGGCTGCCGTCCTTGCGCAGGCCGGTGACGTCGCGGCCGGTGCCGATGATCTTCGGCTGGCCAGAACCCAGGTAGTTGCGCAGGTAGCTGTCGTGGCGCGACTGGTCGGGCTCGGGCATCAACATGTTGATGTTGCGCCCGATGAGTTCTTTCGACGTCCAGCCGAACAGCCGTTCGACCGAGGAGTTGACGCTCTGGATCAGGCCCCGGCTGTTGATGGTGATGATGCCGTCGACGGCGGTGTTGAGGATGGCGCGCAGGCGCGACTTGCTTTCCTCCACCTGGCGGTACAGCTCGCGCGAGCGGATCAGGCCATTGAGCGCGGAGACCAGCACAGTCACGGTGACGGTGAAGGTGGACAGCGCCAGGGAGGCCCAGGTGCTGTTGAGCAGCAATACCGGGCTGGCCTCTCTTGGCTCACCGATGAAGCGCACCGCGGCCATCCCGGTGTAGTGCATGCCGGCGATGGCCAGGCCCATGACCACGCCGCTGGCGAGGAAACGTTGGGTAGGGCCGAGCAGGGTGTGGCGCAGTCCGTAGCGAACCCACAGGGCGAGGATCGCCAGGCCGACGGCCACGGCGATGGACAGGGTGAAGGTCACCGGCTCATAGCGCATCAGCGCGGGTGTCTGCAGGGCGGCCATGCCGCTGTAGTGCATGGCACCGACTCCCAGGCCGACCAGGGTGCCACTCATGACCAGCTGTGGCCAGGTGATGTGGCCGTTGGCGAGCAGGCGCAGGGCCAGCCAGGAGGCTGCGCAGGCGGGCAGCAGCGACAGCAGGGTCAGACCGGTGCCGTAGTGGACATGGGTGGGCAGTTCGAAGGCCAGCATGCCGATGAAGTGCATGGTCCAGATACCGCCGCCAAGGGCGATGGCGCCAGTGCCGATGGCCACCTGGCGGTATCCCTGATTCTCGGTGCGGCGGGCGATCTGCGCGGTCTGCAGCGCCATGGTCGCGGAAAATATCGACACCAGCAGTGACAGCACTACCAGGCCGGGGTTATGGCTGCCATGCAGGTAGTGCAGGTCGGCCGAGGCGTCGATGAAAAGGCTGGTGAGCCCGCTCATGATCTGAAGTCCTTACCCCGAGTCGGGACGTCGGCTGGGCCTAGTGGCCCAGGCTGTTGTTGAAGTGGCGGGCCAGGACTACCAGGTTTTCCATGTGCTGGGCGAGCTTGCCGGCATGATGGTTGAAGGTGTCGCTGGCGTTCACCGCCTGGTTGGCACTGTCGCGCAGTACGGTCATCTGCTGGCTGGTCTGTTCGCTGATGCCGGACTGTTCGTGCATGGCGGAGTCTACGTCGCGGGCCAACTGGTGGATGTGCTCCACCGATTCGAGGATCAGGCCGAAGGCCTGATCGGTCTGGCTGGCGAGTTCCACGGTCTGTTGCGAAACCGCCACGCCTTCGCTGATCGACTCGACGCAGGCATGGGTATCGCCCTCCAGGCCCAGGATGATCTCGCGGATGTCGCGGGTCGACTCCTGGGTGCGCTGGGCCAGGTTGCGTACTTCGTCGGCGACCACGGCGAAACCTCGTCCGGCCTCGCCGGCCCGCGCGGCTTCGATCGCCGCGTTGAGCGCGAGCAGGTTGGTCTGGTCGGCGATGGCGGTGATCACGTCGATCACCTTGCCGATGTTCTCGCTGCGCTCGGCCAGGGCGGTCACGGTATCGCGGGTCTGCCCCAGCGATGAGGCCAGGCTATTGATCGTCTGCACCATCCGTTGCAACTGGTCACGTCCGTCCAGGGTGGACTGGCGCGATGCTTCGGAGGCTTGCGAGGTGCGGGCCGAGGCCTGGGCAACCTGTTGCTGGCTGCCCAGCATGTGTTCCATGGCGTTGGAGATTTCCTCCACGTGGCGGCCTTGGCCGAGCACCGCCTGGTTGGCGTCGCCGACACTGGCATCGGCACGCTCCTTGGCCCGCTTGATGTAGTGGCAGGTGTTGTCCAGGCGGGAGATGATCGCGCGCATCTCGGTCAAGCGCGTGGTGCCGGCCTGCTCGATGCAGCCGAGTTCGTCGGTGCGGCCGCTGAACAGGTAGGTCAGGGTCGGGTGGCCGGTCGTTTGCCGGCTCGTCTCGACCAGGCGCCGCAGCGGTTTCAGCAACGCCCAGGCAGTACTACCGCCGAGGCCGGCCAGCAGCAGGCTGGCCAGGGCGAGTAGGTCGTCGCCGCGCCAGGCCGCCAGAGCGGCCAGGGCCAGGCCGGGCAGGGTGGCGGCCAGTGTCAGCCGGGCGCCCCAGGAGAGCAGCGGACGGCGTGCGCCCTTGGGCGTGGCGCCCTCGCGCCAGCGCCGGTATTCGTTCTCGGCGCGAGCCTTGGCGGCCGCGCTGGGCAGGCTGCGCACGGACTGGTACTCGACCACCTTGCCATCCTTGAGGATCGGCGTGACGTAGGCATCGACCCAGTAGTATTCGCCGTTGCGGCAGCGGTTCTTGACCATGCCGCGCCAGGAGCGCCCGGCACGGATGGTCTGCCACATGTCGGCGAACGCCTGCGGCGGCATGTGCGGGTGGCGGACGATGTTGTGGTGCTGGCCGATCAGTTCCTTGCGCTCGAAGCCGGAGACCTTGACGAAGTCGTCGTTTACGAAGGTGATGTCGCCTTGCAGGTCGGTGGTGGAGATCAGGCGCATGTCGGCAGGGAACAGCACCTCACGGTCGATTATCGGCTGATTGTTTCGCATTTACTGCACCATGTGCTCAGTCCCTCCGGCGTGGGACTGACGGGCTATGAATGTGAACCGTGTGTGCGTGCGCCGGGTTCACGCAAATTGTGTCAAGAGCCTGTCGTGAGATTTCAGCTGTCTGGGCCGTGGTACGACGATGGTCTGCATTTTGACGTCAAGGATATCGACTGATGTTGGATTGACTGAAGGCGATGTGACACTACGTGACAATTCGTGAGGCGTTGGCGTTGACGGGCAACCGCCGTGGGTGGGCCCGCTGGCTGTTGCCGCGACGGCAACGGCCAGCCGAACGAGAGGCTGCGCGGCGGGCGGCGGACTCCCGCCGGAGCAGAACCTATTCACGATCTCTAGCTCGCAAGATCGTGAACGGGCTCTCAGAGCCGAAAGCGGCTGATCAGCCCCAGCAGCACATTACCCAAACGGGCGAGCTCGGCGGAGGAGGCCGCGGTCTCTTCGGTCGCTGCGGCCGACTGGTCGGCGATGTCGCGGACGTTGAGTACGCTGCGGTTGATTTCCTCGGCGACCGCGCTCTGTTCTTCCGAGGCGGTGGCGATCTGCAGGTTCATGCCCTGGATGGCCGAGACGGTCTGGGTGATGGCTTGCAGTTCGTCGCTCGCTTCGCGACTCAGCTCCAGGGTGCTGACGGCCAGAGAGCGACTGCTGTCCATCATGTTCACCGCGTTCTGCGAGCCTTGCTGCAGGTTGGCGATCAGTCCCTCGATCTGTGCGGTGGATTCCTGGGTGCGCTTGGCCAGGTTGCGCACCTCGTCGGCGACCACGGCGAAACCGCGCCCGGCCTCGCCGGCACGGGCGGCCTCGATGGCGGCATTGAGAGCCAGCAGGTTGGTCTGTTCGGCGATGCCGTTGATCACGGTCAGCACGGTGCCGATGCTGGCGCTTTCGGTGTTCAGGTGGTGCATGGCCTCGGCGGTCTGGTTGACTTCGACGGTCAGCCGGTCGACTTCGCTGAGCGCCCGCTGCAGCACCTGATTGCCCTGTCTGGCCTGGCTGTCTGCCGCCTTGGCCGCGGCGGCGGCTTGTTCGGCGTTACGCGCGACTTCCTGCACGGTGACGGCCATTTCGTGCATGGCGGTGGCCACCTGGTCGGTTTCCTGTTTCTGGCCGTTGACCCCGGCGCTGGTCTGTTCGGTGACGGCGGAGAGCTGCTCCGCGGCGCTGGCGATCTGGGTGACGCTGTCGCCGACGCCACCGATCAGGTCGCGCAGGGCGTGGCCCATGCGCTGCACGCCCCGTTGCAGTGCGCCGATCTCGTCGTTGCGCTGGAAGTCGGGTATGTCGCTGAGGTCGCCATCGGCGATGCGGTTGACCACCTTCAGGGTAGCGGCCAGCGGATGGGTGATTTGCCGGGTGATGAACCAGGCGGCGAGCAGGCCGACCAGCAGGGCCAACAATGTCGTTCCGAGCTGTATGACCTGGCTGCTGGCAGCGGCCTCGTCGCGGCGGACGAGCTGCCGTGCGGTCAGCGCATTGGTGATTTCGAGGGTTTCGTCGCCGATCCGAACCAGTGCCTGGTGGGCCTGTTTCAGCTTGGCGGCGGCGGCCTTGTACTCTTCGATGTTGCTGATGTAGGCGGTCATGTGTTCACCCGCCGTGCGCAGCTCGGCGGGCGGCTGGTTGCCGAAGGGACCATCCGGCGCGCTCAGGCGCTTGAAGGTTTGCTCGGCTTTCTGCAACTCCTCGTTCATCAGCCGTTCGTTTTCGGGCGTTTGCGCGGTCACGTAGCCACGTACGTGGTAGCGCAGCCACAGCAGCTCCTGCAGCAGCGTGTTGGCTGCCGCATAGTGGTCGAAGCGGCGTTCGTCGTAAGTGTCCAGGCGCTTGGTCGATTCGACCAGTTCGTTGAGCGCGGTGAGGGCGAGGGCACCGTTCTTCTGCATTCCGCCCCGGCGGGCGGCGTCCATCTCGGCGGTGGCGCCACGCAGGTTGTCCACCGCCTGGCGATATTCGCCGACCAGGGCGGTCTGGCGTTCCTTGCGGGCGACGAATTCCGGCGGGACGAACAGCTTCGCCGTACGGGTTGCGGTTTGCTCGCGCTGGAACGTGTCCAGCGACGCGAGCGCGGCTTTTTCCGTGGTTTCGTTGCTGTTGAGCAGGTAGCGCAGCAGATTCATGCGCAGCTCGGCCAGGGATTCGTTGAGTTCGGAGTAGGTTTGCTGGGCATCGCTATGTTCCAGCAGTTCCTCGCGGGTATCCCAGCCGACCAGGGCGAGCATGGCGGTAAGGGCCAGTACCAGGCCAAACCCGAGGCACAGTTTGTAGGTGACGCTGAGGTTGTCGAACCAATGTCGCATGGAGATTGTTCCTGTTTCGAAAGTATCTGGTGGCACTGGGGCGGTTTACCGGTGTTAGCGCTTTTGGTTCGTCTCGAGGCGTTACCCTGTGCCTCGCCAGAGTTTGTCGACCGAATGGGAGAAATCTTGAACCGGGGAAAGACCGTGGTGGCGTCGGATGTCACGTGTTTACTTGGATCGTAGCTGGCTCATGGCGTCCGAGGGGGCGTTCCGGCGTGACACTTTGTGACGTCCGGCATTTCATGGTGTGTATCTGCCTGCCAGACCTCTGGAGGGCAGGTCTGGCGTGCTGATTGATAGGCAAGTATGCCGATCAGGGTATAGCCAATGCGCGGGCACGGATGTCACATAGTGTCACATTGCCTTCGCCGATGCGCTGCGAACCTATACCCTTGGCACTGCAGGCAAGTTGCGTTGATTGAGAGGTACAGGCTGCGTCGATCGGCTGTCAGAGAAAAGGCGTCGATGGATATGCAGCGCTTCTCCGTCGCGACGCGGTTTTCCACCTGCGACTCAGGAGCCATGAGCCATGGCCTGTATTTCTGTCAGGTGAGGGGCTTGTGGAAAATGTCTGAAATCGTGACGCCAGTCAGCCAGCAGCAGATGTTTCGCCTGGCCGACGTGGTGCCATGGCGCAACAGCTTGCATACGCGTATCGCCTGGCAGACAGGGTCGATCGTGTTCGCACTGTTGCTCCTGGTTTTCGTGGTCGCTGCGGGAGTGGCTCGCCATCTGATGCTGCAGGAAGCCACGAGTGAAATCCGCAATGAAGCACAGGCCTCCGCCAAGCGTATCGATGACATCCTGCGGGTCATCGCCATCACCTGTGACGGAATTTCCGACGCGGTGACCAAGAGTGGCCTTGCACCGGAGCAACTTCTGCCGATATTGCGCGCGATGGTTGGGGGAACGCCTGGCGCGACCGGAGCACTGCTCGTCGTGGACGACGTGGCGGGCACTGGAAAACCCTTCGCCCTGCGTCTGTCGGTTGAAGGCAAGGACAGAGATTTCATCGCCACCGGCTACGACTATCGCGCCCAATCCTGGTACCGAAGGACCCTGTCGGCGCCGAGCGGATGGTGGTCGGAACCGTATTTCAGCGAGGTTGCGGGCGGCGAATGGATCATCACCTACAACAAGCCGATCCGTTTTGCCGGAAGGGGCGGGAGTACGCTTGGCATGGTGAGCATCGACCTGAAGCTGGAGAGCCTGGAGGCTCAGCTTGGCAAGGCATCTGGCCAGGCTCATTTGAGTTTCGCGCTGATCGCGCCGGATGGACTGATCGCCGTGCATCCGGAGAATGGGGTGGCCTTGCGCCACGACATTGCCAGCTACATTGCCGAGACGGGGCGTGGCGACCTCGAACCGGCCGCCGCGGCGACGCGTCTGCGCCAGCCACTGGCCTACCTGCACGAGGATATTGCCACGGGGACGCGCTATTTCACCGCAGTGGAGCCTGTCGGCGACACTGGCAGCAGCATTGTCGCATCGCAGGCTTATGCGGACATTCTGCAACGGGTGAACCTGATCTTGCTCCTGTTGGCAGGGGGCGTGCTGCTTGCCGCGCTGTGCTGCACGCTGGCCATTCTCTGGCTGGCGCATAGGGTCAGCCGGCCGGTCGAGGATCTGGTCGGCTCGGCTATTCACCTGGGCGGTGGCGATTACGACCGGCCGGTACCGCACGGCGAACGCAGCGATGAAGTCGGTCACCTGGCACGCACATTGGACCAAACGCGCATGTCGATCCAGCAGCAGCTCGTGGAAATCCGCGAAATGGCTGGCGCGCGACAGAAGCTCGAGAGCGAATTGGCGATCGCCCGTGATATCCAGCTTGCGATGCTGCCCCCGCCGAGGACTCTGACGAACGCCGGGCGATGCCTGGAGGCCTATGCCAGGCTGGAGCCGGCCAAGGCGGTGGGCGGAGATTTCTACAGTTTCATCGAGCGTGACGGCATGCTGTGGTTCTCGATCGGCGATGTTTCCGACAAGGGCATTCCAGCCGCGTTGTTCATGGCGCGTACCGTAACCGCTCTGGATATAGCCGTGTCTGCCGCCGCGACGCCGAACCAGGCGCTTACAACTGCATCGCGACAACTGGTCGAGGGCAACGATGCCTGTATGTTCGCCACCGTGCTGTGTGGCTATGTGAAACCGGACAGTGGCGATTGCGTGTTGGCCAGCGCCGGCCACGATCAGCCGTTGCTGTTACGCGCCAATGGCAGTATCGAGAGACTGGCTTTCGACGGCGGCCCGCCGCTGGGCATCGATATCGTCGACGGCTTGATTTTGTGGCGCGGGCGCCTGGCCCCCGGCGACAGCCTGGTGGCCTGGACCGATGGCATCACCGAGGCGTTCAATGCCGAAGGCGAAGCCTTTGGCGATGAGCGTCTGCTGGACGCGCTACGTCCAGGCGACAGCGCTCCAGAAAACTGTACGCGTTTGTTCGACGAGGTCCGCCGGTTTGCCGAAGGTGCGCCTCAGTCCGACGACATCACGGTAATGATCCTGTCCATGCAGGATGTGTCATGAACGACCCTTTCACGAGAGGAGGCGTGCCATGCTGATTCGCCTGGTCATACCCAGCGAGCTTGGCCATATCGAGGATCTCAATACCTCACTGGCGGCTGTCCTGCGACGGCACCGGATCGACGAGAGCGTACAGGGCGACGTGCGCTTGATCGTCGAGGAACTGGCCTGCAATGTCATTGAGCACGGTCACCATGGCAATGGCGCCGGCTCCCAGGAGTTGTCGGTGCACATCACGCTCGAAGGCGATCTGCTCCATCTGCAGTTCAGCGACAGCGGCCCTCCCTTCGATCCCTTGTCGGCTGCCGAGCCCGACCTGGATGCGGACATTCAGGAGCGTCCGATCGGCGGGCTGGGCTTGTTCCTCATCCGGCAGATCGCCGAATGCGTCGACTATCGGCGCGAAGGTAGCCATAACCTGCTGCAAGTGACCCTGCGCATTCCCCAACACGGAACCTCGATCCCATGAGCCTGGACATTTCCATTTATTTAGCTGACGACAGAGCCCTGCAAGTGGCATTGGACGGCAGCCTCGATACCCATACCTACGGGCAACTGGACGAGGCCCTGAACCCCCTGCTGGCTGGCACCGTGCGCTCGATGGTGCTGGACCTGGCCAACCTGAACTACATCAGCAGTGCCGGTATCCGCTCGATCTTCAAGGCGCGCAAGACGATGGCCGCGCGTGGCGGCAAGGTGCTGGTGGTCAACCCGCAGGCGCAGATCCAGAAGGTCTTCGACGTGGTCAAGGCTGTCCCGATGAACGAAATATTCGCTTCGGTGGCCGAGGCCGATGCCTATCTGGATGTGATGCAGCGCAAGGTGCTCAAGGGCGACGATGATTGAAGGGGCGGCCGGTGCGCGCACTGGCTACCCAGGTGCGCACGGAGCAGGCTGCAGGTTTTCACCGCGCCAATGAGAGGTTCCTCTCCGGCTCAGGCGTTGCTCGTCGGGCCGGCCATCTGGGTGTCGATGCAGGACAGGAAACGGCCGATATCCAGGGGCTTGGTCAGGTAGTCGGCGAAGCCGGCGGCGATGCCGCGCTCGATATCGCGAGGCATGGCGTTGGCCGATACCGCGATCACCGGAACATGCCGCAATTGCAGGTGCGACTGCAGCACCCGCAGTACCTGATAGCCATCCATGCCCGGCAGGTTGATGTCCAGCATGATCAGGTCGGGTTGATGCGCCAGGGCGAATTCGATGCCTATGTCAGGCGCATGCATGGTGACCAGATGGATGTGGCGCAACCTGTCGAGAATCTGCGAAACCAGCTTGAGATTGACCGGATTGTCGTCGATATAGAGGATGTAGCGCTGCTCCTGCTTGGCCGTCAGCAGGGCGAAGCTGGCGTCGCCGATCATCCGGGAGGCCTGCTGGGGGACCGATTGCGCCACGGGCAGTTCGATCCAGAAACGACTTCCTTCGCCCAACTCGCTGTCGACGCCGACCTGTCCACTCATGGCTTCGGCCAGCTTGCGGGTGATGACCAGCCCGATACCGGTGCCTTCGACTGCCGCCCGCTCGGCACCAAGCCGGCTGAAAGGCTGGAATAGCTCGCCCAGGCGCTCGGGGGCGATGCCCGCTCCGGTGTCGGCGATGACGATGCGTACACGCCTGTCGCCGCATTCTGCGCTGAGGCGTACTTCGCCGCCCGGATGGTTGTACTTGATGGCGTTGGACAGCAGGTTGAGCAGCACCTGTTTCAGACGCTGGTGGTCGGCGTGCACGACTGTGCCTTCGGCGATGTCGAGGTGCAGCGTGACTTGCCGGCTCGTCGCCAGTGGCTGCACGAGCTGGGTGCAACTGTATGCGAGGGCCGCGGCATCCACCGTCTCCAGCGACAGGGACATCCTGCCGGATTCGATGCTCGCCAGGTCCAGCACCTCGTTGATGAGCCCCAGCAGGTGGGAGCCCGCCTTGAGAATTTCGCCGATGCTGTCGAGCTGATCCGCGCTCAAACGGTCGTCCATCTCCAGGACCTGGGCGAAACCCAGCACGGCGTTGAGTGGTGTGCGCAGTTCGTGGCTCATGCTGGAGAGGAACTCCGACTTGGCGTGGTTGGCACGCTCGGCTTCGGATTTCGCCAGTTTCAGTGCCCGTTCCGCTTCCTTCTGCCGGGTGATGTCGAGAATGGTGGTCAGCCGCAGCTCACGGCCGTTGAATATCTGGTCGCGCCCGCGAACGATGGCTGGAAAGGTGGTGCCGTCCTTGCGCAGCATTTCCGACTCGTAGGCCTCGGCCCAACGCTCCTCGATCAATTGCTGGGCCATGGGCACGGCGCGTGGCCCGGTATAGTCGAGTACAGGCTGGCCGATCGCCTCGTCGCGGCTGCAGCGAAACAGTTCCAGCCAGCGATCGCTGACATCGACGATGATGCCCTTGTCGCATACCACGACGCCTTCTTCCACGTTATCGAGGAAAAAGCGAAAGCGCGCTTCCTCCTCGCCCTGGCGCTCGCGGGATGGCGCGCGCAATCGAGAGCATAGCCAGTCGAGCAGCATGCTCCATTCGGGAGCCAGCCCTGGCATGGGAAGAAAACGGTCGACGCCCAGACCATGCCAGTGCAGGTGTTCGGTGATGTTCGGTGCTGTATCGGCCAGCATCTTCCAGGCGCCGACGGCGCGACCATGGGCGGCCAACTGCTCGCATTGCGCAGGTGAGAGTGCCTTTGCCCAGGAGAGAGAGGTGAGCAATACATCCAGGGTGTGATCGGGGGGCGGGAGCTGCTCCGGCGAGTCGATCTGTATCAGGCTCGTCGACTCTCGATCTCGCCACAGACCTGGCTCCGGGCGACGTTCAGCCTTTGCCAGGCACAGCAGGATCCGGCATTGCGGTGGGACAGGCGGATGGCTCATGATCGGTGCCTCGCTGGTGAGACGAAGGCTGCCTGTGTCGACGGTTTGGGCATCGTCTTCTCCCATGTAATTCGGTTTGTTCGGGGATGCGGATTTCCGCATTCGTATATCGATGACAGCTTTCCAGGCAGGATCGTAGAGGATTGGAGATGTGATGCAAGCTGGAAATCTATTGATCGTTGACGATGATCAGCAGACCCGAAAACTGTTGCAGACTCACTTGGGGAGATCCGGTTTTCGGGTGCTGGCAGTCGCCAACGGTAGCGAGTTTCGCCAAGCCCTGAACGATACAGGGGCGGATCTGGTCATTCTCGATGTCATGCTCCCCGACGAAAGTGGTTTCAGCCTCTGCCAGTGGATACATGAGCACCCGCATTTTTCCGGGGTTCCCATCATCATGCTCACCGGGCGTACCGGTGAAACCAACCGGGTCCTGGGCCTGGAACTGGGGGCTGACGCCTATCTGTGCAAACCCTTCAGCCTCCGCGAGCTGGAGGCACAGATCAAGGCGCTGTTGCGCCGCCGGGCGAGCATTGGCCAGGCGCGTGGCGGTCACGTGCTGGTCTTCGATGAGTGGAGCCTGGATATGGTCAGCCGCCGCCTGGTTCACCTGAGTGGCGAAGAGGTGATTCTATCTGGCAGTGACTTCGCCCTGCTCGAGCTTTTCCTTGCCCATCCCAGGCAGGCACTCGATCGCGACACCATCGGCAACGCTATCCGTGGCCGCGACATGCTGCCCCTGGAGCGCGTCATCGATACGGCCGTATATCGCTTGCGCCAGCGTTTGCGCGACACTGGCAAGCCGCCGCGGCTGATCCTCACCGTGCGCGGCAAGGGCTATCTGCTGGCGACCGAGGTTACCTCACGCCGCCGCGTCTGATTGGCTGTCTGTTGCCGTTGCACATGGGGCAGCCAGGAGATGGAACAGGCCATGGCACGGGTGTTCCAGTCAGGTAAAGGCGTTTTCTGCCTGGCGCCTGTTTCGGTAAAAATCTCCATCCAGAGCCGCGTCGCTTGTGCATGCCTGTAGTGATCAGGCGGGGTGGGGCGCCCGATAGACGTGGCGAACACGGATGATCACGGTTTTCGAAAGGCACTTAGAAAGGTCTGTACCGCCAGCTTCACCCAGCGCTCCACCTGCTCTTCAGATGGCAGGGCCTGGGGGTGGATCAAGCATTCCATCTGGCCCTCACCGCGCAGCAGGCTGATGAACAGGCCGGCCGCGTTTTCCAGCCCTACATTCTGTATGTCGATTTCCCCGGCTTGCGCGGCTGCTTCCAGGTGCTCGGCGATCAGGTTGGCGACGACCCTGGGGCCTGCCAGATAGAAACGGCGAGCCAGTTCGGGAAAGCGTGGCGCCTCGGCGATGCTCACCCGGAACAGCGCCAGCCCCGTGGGCGAGAGGATGATGCGCAGATAAGAACGTCCCAGGTCGCCAAGGGTACGCGTGATATCGCCACTGGCCGGGGTCATCGCCTCGATCGTCTGTGCCATCGCCGAGCATTCGTGCTCGATAACCGCGGCGAACAGGGCCTCCTTGGTTGGAAAGCAGGCGTATAGCGTGGCCTTGGAAACCCGGGCGCGTTTCTGAATCATGTCGGTGGTGGCGCCGCTGAAGCCATTGGCAAGGAACACCGACGACGCGGCATCGAGTACCGCGAGTGACTTTTCATCGCATTCAACAAAGGCCATCAGCGTGCTCCGGGCTGTGTCTGCAAGTACCGATTGGTTTTTCAAGGATCGATATTCTACGCCATAAGTATCGGGATAATTGAGTTGACTGTTTTTTAGTCCGGCTCGTACAGTACCGATCGGTACTTGCCATGAGCCATTCAGGAGTCACACTGTGACCGCTACCGCCATCCCTGCCGGACTCGCTGTTCTTCGCCCCGTCATCAGCCTTGCCGCTGCCCGCCGCGCCATAGCCACCGCGTTCGATCTGGCCCGCCGCGACGGCTGGGCGGTCAGTGTGGCGGTGGTCGATCCGGCCGGTGAACTGGTTGCCTTCGAGCGCGATGACGACAGTGCCGGGGTGACACCCCAGGTGGCTATCGCCAAGGCGCGTAGCGCGGCGTTGCTGCGTGCCCCTTCGAAGTTGTTCGAGGACTTCGTCAATGGAGGCTTGCCGAGCTTTCTCTCGACGCCGGGCGTGACCCCTTTGCAGGGTGGTGTTCCGATCACCCTTGCCGGCCAGGTCATTGGCGCGATCGGGGTCAGCGGGGCCAAGGGCGACGACGATGAGCGCATGGCCAGCCAGGCGGCTGCCACCATCAGCCAATGAATGATTCGCAAGGGGACTGACATGAGCACACTGCAAGGCAAGACGCTGGTCATCATCGGCGGAAGTTCAGGGATCGGTTTGCGCGTGGCGCAACTGGCGGCGGCGGAGGGCGCCGAGCTGATCGTTCTCGGCCGCAACGCGCAGCGGCTGGAACAGGCGCGGGCCGATCTGGTCAGCGCGGGTGCGACGGTGCATGTCCATGCCGTCGATGCCCATGATCATGTACGCCTGGAGGTGCTCTTCACCGAGCTGCCTGCCTTCGACCACCTCGTCTCCATGGTCGGCGACGTCATGGGGGGAGGCTTCGTCGCCGCCAGCATGAGCGAGATCCGTCGTGTCATGGAGTCGAAGTTCTTCACCAATGTGCGCATTGGTCAGTTGGCGGCAGGCAAGCTGCGTGAGGGCGGCAGCCTGGTGTTCACCTCCGGGACCGGTGGGCGGGCGCAGAATGCATGCGCCAGTTATGTCGGCAACCTGGGGATCAATGCGCTGGTCGAGGGGCTGGCTGTCGAACTGGCACCCAGGGTACGGGTCAACGCGGTATCGCCGACCTGGACGGTGACGCCGTTCTGGCGCGACCAGCCGGCGCAGCAGGTCGAGGCCACCCGCCAGCGGTTCGCCGAGGCCATTCCGCTGGGGCGTACGGCGCAGATCGATGAGCTGGCTCGTGCCTATCTGTTCCTGATCGGCAACGGCTTCATCACCGGTCAGCACATCGCCGTCGATGGCGGCATCATGCTGGGCAGCCGTTAGACGCGGGTTTACAGGCGCTGGTGACGTTTGCTCAGGGCTGCGGCGTAGCCTGTAGGCCATCAGCTCTCAACATATCCTTTTGCCGGTATCGCGACGGGCCAGTAGCGCTTATGCGCATCTGGTGCGCCAGGCGCTTGAGGCTGACGGGAACGCCCATGCGACTATTTACGGGGCGGATGCCGCGCTTCCCATTCCATGCGTTAAGGCATTGGCAGATGCCCTTCGGAAATTCGTCCCCGTTAATCCCGAGGCCCGGTGCCTCGAACAGTTGCAGGCAAACGCGCAGGCGGGCCACGTCGTACCGTTACCCGGTTATTAGCACTGCACCTCGGAAACCAGCTTTGACTCAGTTCTGAGTCGCAAGGTTGGCACGAAAAGTACCGGAGTTAGCTGATGCGTCGCTGGCCAGCGAGCGACGCACGAGCCGTGGAGACGTTGGCTGGGAAACTGTGAACGTTATTTGTGAAACGCCACCCTAGATCGAGTTGGCCGTTTCCACGATCAGGCTGCGCAACCAGGTCAGCCCAGGGTCGTGCTCCTGGTATTTGTTCCACTGCATGCCGATGGTCAGGCGTGGCGCGCTCCAGGGTAATGGCAGGAGCTTGAGCGGCAGGTAGGTGACCCAGCGCTCGGCCAGGCGCCGGTGCATGGTCGCCAGGCGTTCGGTGCCGATCAGGTAGGACGGCACGCTGTTGAAGGTATTGGTGATGACATCGAAGCGCCGCTCGACATCGAACTTGTGCAGGAACCATTCATCCACCGTGGGTACCCGGCGTTCGCCCCAGCGTACCAGTACGTGTTTCATCTGCTTGTAGCGCTCGAAGCTGAAACTCTGTTCATCCAGTGCATTGTTACGACACATCACACAGACGAATTCGTCCTGGAACAGGGCGATGGAGGGATGGTCGGTGGTGATCTGCAGGTCGGGCAGCAACAGCAGGTCGATCTCGCCACGCTCGATCTGTTCGGCGGGAGCGTTGTGCGGCGGGAACATTTCTATCGAGCAGAGCGGTGCGGCCTGATTGAGGCGTCGACTGACTTCGGGCATCAACACCGTGCCCACGTAATCCGAGACGATCAGGCTGAATTTGCGACTGGAGTCGGCGGGTTTGAACAGGGCGCGGTTTTCCAGGGTCGAGCGCATCTGGATCAGCAACTCGCGGATCGGCAAGGCCAGGCCATCGCCCACTGGCGTGCGCACCATCTTGCGGCCGATCTGGGTCAACAGGTCATCCTGGAAATATTCGCGCAAGCGGGAGAGGGCGGCGCTGGTGGCCGGTTGGCTCAGGTGCAGGCGCTCTCCGGCGCGGGTGATGTTCTGCTCGGTCAGCAGCACGTCGAGCACGACGAGCAGATTCAGATCAAGGCCGTAGAAGCGCATGAACGTTGGCTCTCCGACTTTTCGGCAGGCTCGTCGAGCGAGTGCCTGAAGCCTTTATTGTTGTTGTGGCCCACAGCGTACGACGATGGGAGCGTCTTTTTACAATCCATCGCAGTTATGGGTTGTATGTCAATTAAAAATTTCCCGAATGCCTCGGCGCTGCGTAGATTCATCTCAACCCCGGCATCCAGTGCGAACTCCGGGGGCGCGTCATGGACGCGAACACAACAAGAACGAGAATCGGAGATGACCATGCACTGCCAGCCCCAGGTGTATCCAGGCTTGACCTTTCCTCGCTTGCCCGACTGCCAGCAGTCGCGGGCGACTCCTCGTTCATTCAGTTGTGTGGCTCAGGCTTCACTGCCGACAGCAGCGCCTGACGCTTCCGCTTTGCGCTCGCTGCAGGCACGGCGGTAGAGGCGCAAGCGCGAATCCCCTCACTGATACCCGATAACGCACAGACGTATCCATCCGTCTGGCTGGCGATTCAAGGTCGACTCGAAAGGTCGGCACAGACCGCTGTTGCCGGTCGCCAGGTACGAACAATGGAGGAAAGGCAGCATGGGCAAAGAAAATCCCCTCAAGGGCTGGCAGGTCGATCGCGCCAGCATCGGCTTCGTCGGCGCAGACCTGCAACGCCCCGAATGCATCATTGCCCAGCCCGACGGCACCCTGTGGAGCGCCGATGCCCGTGGTGGCGTGATGCGTATCGGCAGCGATGGCAGCCAACGGCTGTTGGCACCGCAGCAGTCGGTGGGCGAGGACATTTCCTTCGAACAGCGCTACGTGCAGTCGCAGGGCGTGTCGTTGCCCAATGGCCTGGCGCTGACCGCCGAAGGCGATTTCATCATCTGCAACTGGGGCATGGACCGCATCGAGCGCCTGGATCGCCAGGGCCGCCTTCACGTGTTGCATGACAACCTCGATGGCAAGCCGCTGGGCAAGACCAACTTCCCGCTGCTCGATTCGAAAGGTCGCATCTGGTTCACCGTCACCACGACCATGCAGCCCTGGACCGATTCGATCAATTCCGGCGTGCTCGATGGCTATATCGGCGTGATCGACGAGCAGGGCTTGCGCATCGTTGCCGAGGGCTTCGGCGGGACTAACGAGATTCGCTTCGACGATAACGAAGAATGGCTCTACGTGGTTGAGAGCAATGCCCGGCGCATTTCTCGTTTGCGCTTGCAGGCGGATGGTTCGCTGACGGATCGGGAAGTCTACGGCCCGAGCCAGCTGGAAGGCTTTCCTGACGGCTTCGCCTTCGACAGCTTCGGCAACCTCTGGGTGACCCTGGTGATGAGCGACAAATTGATCGCAATCACCCCCGAGGGCGAGGTGTTGACCCTGCTCGACGATGGCAACCCGCAGGCCACTGCGACTCTCAACCAGCACTACGCCGCCAAGACCCTGACCCCGGAAATCATGGCGGCGGCGCGCGGCTCGCTGGCACCGTGGATGGCCAGCCTGACCTTCGGCGGGCCTGATCTGCAGACCGTCTACCTCGGCAGCCTGCAAGGCAATCGCATCCCCTGGTTCCGCTCGCCGGTGGCGGGGCAGCGGCTGATCCACTGGCACTCGTAACCCGCAGGCGGCACTGACCGCTGGCATTGTCACAACAACAATAAGGAAAAGACGATGAAAACGACGCTCCATGCACATGCTTCACCGCGCAGACTCCCGGGCGTGCGCCAGCAGGCGCTGGCCGTCGCGGTCGCGGCCGTGATCGGCAGCCCCGCCAGCCAGGCCTTCATGGTCGAGACCGAGAACCCTGACCTGCGCATTCTCTGGGACACCACGGCCAAGTACTCGGCCGCCTTCCGGGTCGAGGGCCAGGACTCCAGGCTGACGCGCGAGCCCCAGGCCAATTGGCCGAATACCGACGACGGCAACCGCAATTTCGACAAGGGGCTGATCTCCAATCGCCTCGACGTGCTCACCGAGTTCGACCTCTCCTACAAGCAGCGCTACGGCTTCCGGGTCAGTGCCGCCGGCTGGTACGACACCGAGTATCACGGCAGCAACGACAACGATTCGGCCGCCACGGCCAACGTCCAGTCCGTCGATCACGACCACTTCGCCGCAGATACCCGCAAGCTGCACGGCGGTGACGCGGAAATACTCGATGCCTTCGTCTTCGGCCGCTTCGACCTCGGTTCGATGCCGCTGACCGCGCGCCTGGGCAAGCACACCATGCTCTGGGGCGAGAGCCTGTTCTACGGCGCCAACGGCATCGCCAACGCCCAGGCACCGATCGATGCGGTCAAGGCCCAGTCGGTACCCAATACCCAGTTCAAGGAGCTGATGCGGCCGGTCAACCAGATCTCCGGGCAACTGCAACTGACGCCTGACATCGCCATCGGTGCCTATTACCAGTTGGAATGGGAGAAGACCCTGCTGCCAGGCTCGGGCAGTTATTTCTCCGGGATCGACTTCATGAGCGAGGGGGCCGAACGCATGCTGCTGGCCAGCGACGGCAGCACGTATTTCCAGCGCATGAAGGACGTCGACGCCAAGGATTCGGGGCAGGGCGGTGTGCAACTGCGTTTCCGCATCGGCGAGGTGGACTACGGCCTGTACGCGGTGCGCTACCACGACAAGACGCCGCAGATAAACCTGCTGCCCGGAATCAATGCCGGCCTGGCCGCTGATGGCTACCGGGCCGGCGGCTATCGCTGGATCTACCCGGAGAACATCCGCTCCTTCGGCTTCAGCGCGTCGCGGACCTTCGGCATCGTCAACCTGGCGGGTGAGGTGTCGGTGCGGCGCAATACGCCCCTGGCCAGTGATGCCCAGGTGGATGCCACCGGCACCGCCGATGGTGCCGGCAACGCGCTCTATGCGGTGGGTAATTCGCTGCATGCGCAGGTCAACTGGATGGCCAGCCTGGGTCCGAGCTTCATTTCCCGCGAGGCGGACTTCCTCGGCGAGATCGCCTGGAACCGGCGTACCAGCATCACCAAGAACGCCAGCGCGCTGAACCCCAACGCCACCCGCGATGCCAGCAACATCCGCCTGGTCTACGAGCCCAAGTACCGCCAGGTCTATCCCGGCGTCGACCTGTCGGTGCCGGTCGGCATTGGCTACGGCCTGCAGGGCAACTCCTCGGTGGTCGGTGCGTTCGCCGGCGAGCACGTTGGCGACCTGAACATCGGGGTCAACGCCACCTACCTGGATGTCTGGCGCTTCGGGGTTTCCTACACCCACTACTTCGGCCCCGTCGACAACGCCATCGATGCCAACGGCCACGGCTCCTACAAACAAAACCTGGCCGACCGCGATTACGTCGCGGTGACCCTGCGCCGCACTTTCTGATTCGCCTGGAGAACAGACATGACTGTCACCCTTCTGCCCCTGCGTGGCGCCATCATCGGTGCGCTGCTGACCTGCGGTTCCCTGGCCATGGCTGCTGTAGCGCCGGACCAGGCCGCACGCCTGAAAAGCGAGCTGACCCCGTTCGGTGCCGAGAAAGCCGGCAATGCCGACGGCAGCATCCCGGCCTGGGACGGCGGCTACACCCAACCGATCCCCGGCTTCGTCAACGGCGGTCGCCGGCCTGATCCGTTCGCCGCGGAAAAACCGCAGTTGAGCATTACCGCGAACAACGTCGGGCAATATGCCGACAAGCTCTCCGAAGGCCTCAAGGCGATGCTAAAGAAGTACCCGGAGAGCTTCCGCGTGGATGTCTACCCGACTCACCGTACCGCCGCCGCCCCGCAGTGGGTGTACGACAATACCTTCACTAACGCGACCAGCGCCCGGATCGATGCCGGCAAGCTCGAGGGCGCCTATGGCGGTATCCCGTTCCCGCTGCCGCAGAGCGGCGAGGAAATCATGTGGAACCACCTGTTGCGCTGGCGCAGCACCGCCTGGCACGTGGACGTGCGCGGCGTGCAATCGACCGCCAACGGCAGCCATGTGCCGAGCGTGCTGTCCTCGGTGGATTTCCAGATGCCTTACTACTTCAAGGACGGCTCGCTGGATAAGCTGAAAAGCACCTACAAGAACAACTTCTGGATGATCCGCATGCTCAACTACGGGCCTGCGATTCGTGCCGGCGAGGCGATCACCGGCCATGAGAACCTCGACCCGGACAACTCCCAGACCTGGGTCTACTTCACCGGCCAGCGCCGTGTGCGCAAGCTGCCCAATGCCTGCTGCGACACGCCGACGCCGGCCAGCGCGGGCATCTCGATGTTCGACCAGACCGATGTGTTCAACGGACGCATGGACCGCTTCCAGTGGAAGATCATCGGCAAGCAGGAGATGTACATCCCGTACAACAACAACCGCCTGTTGCAGCGGCCGTCCAAGGAGGTGCTGCTGGACCATCACATCAACCCGGATGACATGCGTTTCGAGCTGCATCGGGTGTGGGTGGTCGAGGCCACCGTCGCCCCCGGCAAGCGCCACCTGGCCTCCAAGCGTCGCTACTACGTCGACGAAGACACCTGGATCGCCGTGCTCGCCGACCACTGGGATGCCAACGGCCAGCTGTGGCAGGTCGGTTTCTCCAACCCCATCGTGATGCCCGATATCCCGGCCACCGCTTCGCCGCAGAACTTCGGTTTCTACGACCTGCTGTCCGGCGCCTGGTACTTCGACGGCATGCTCAACGACTCCAAGGAGCAGTACAAGATCATGCCGGCCTATTCCGATACCACCTTCACCCCGGAGGCGATGGCGGGCGAGGGGATTCGTTGAGGCGCTGAGCGCTGGCACCTGCGTGACGGGAGCGGCTTGTCCCCCTGGCCGCTCTTTCTCGAGTTTAAGGAGTTGAAGATGAGCAATACCCCCTACGACATCGTCGCCATGGGTGCCGGCCACAACGGCCTGGTCGCGGCGGCCTATTTGGCCAAGGCCGGCAAGAAGGTGCTGGTGCTGGAGCGCAAGAGCTATCCCGGCGGCGGCGTGACGACTCGGCAACTGAACACCCCCGGTTACTGGCACGACGAACATTCCAGCGTGCACATCATGATCCAGGGCAACCCGATGCTGCGCCAGGACGAGCTGGGGCTGCTCAGCCAGCACGGTCTCAACTACCACTACTCGCCTGTGCCCCACGCGACGATCTTCCCGGACCAGTCGGTGCTCTACACCTACAAGGACCTGGACAAGACCTGCGAATGCTTCGCCAAGGTTTCGCCGCGCGATGCCGAGACCTATCGCAACTTCGCCCTGATGAGCCAGAAGGTCCTGCAGATGTTCATGCCGGGCCTGTATGCGCCGCCGCCGCCGCTGGGCGAACTGGTGGCGATGCTCGACCGCAGCGAAGAAGGCCGGCTGATGCTCGACTACATGAGCCGCGACTGCCTGGACCTGGTCAACCAGCTCTACGAAAACGACAAGATCAAGATCCACCTGCTGCGCCTGGTCAGCGAAAACCTGCAGTGCCCGAACGAACTGGGCACTGGCATGGGCGTGCTGCTGATGCCGGGCATCATCCACACCTACGGCGTATCGCAGCCGGTCGGCGGCAGCGGCAAGCTGACCGAGTCGCTGGTGCGCTGCATCGAGTCCCATGGCGGCGAGGTGCGCTGCAATGCCGAGGTGGCCAGGATCGTCACCAGCGGCGGCCACGCCACCGGCGTGCGCATGAGCGATGGCGAGGTCATCCACGCCCGCGACGCGGTGATCGGGGCGATCCATCCCCACGTGGTGCGCAAGTTCATCGAGGATGTGCCCGAGCCGGTGCTGGCGCGGGCCGAGCGCGCCGTGCTGGCGCCGTTCTCGATCATGGTCAGCCACTACGACCTGAAGGAAAACTGCAAATACCACGCAGGCGAGGAGGTGGGGTACGCCACCATGCTCGAATTCATGGCCACCGACTCGCTCGACGAGATGCTGGCCGACTTCGATGAGCTCAAGCGCGGCCGCATCAGCGAGCGCCGCCTGTGCGCCGGCGGCGACGAAAGCATCGGCGACAAGACCCGCGTGCCGGCCGGCGCCGGCATGTTCCACGGCATCACCTTTGCCCCCTACAAGGTCACCGACCCGCGCTGGAAGGACCGGCACTGGGACGACTTCAAGGAAGAGATCGGTGACCTGTCGCTGGCCCACTACCGCCAGTTCGTCAGCAACCTGACCAGCGACAACATCATCGCCCGCAGCATCGTCAGCCCGCTCGACCTGGAGCGCTCCAGCCCCAACAGCATGGTGCGCGGCGACCTGCATGGCGTCGCGCCGTACTTCTACCAGAGCGCCGGGCACCGGCCGACGCCGGACCTCGGCCAGTTCACCGTGCCAGGCGTGGAGCGACTGTTCCTCGCCGGGCCGTTCCAGCATCCGGGCGGTGGCGTATACGGCGCCGGCCGCGCCACCGCGATCAAGATGTTCGAGTACCTGGGCATGGACTTCGGCGCGGTTGCCGGCGGCGTTCGCCAGGACCTGCCGCCGCCAGTGAAAAGTGCGGCCGTGGCCAGCGCCGGCATGGTCCTGCGCGGGCCGGCGGATGAAGAGCTGATGCAGGTCGACTCGATCAAGCGTGTCGGCGAAGAGCTGGTGATCAAGGGCAAGAGCTTCGGAACCATGCCCATGGAGGCCCGCCTCGACGCAGCCGCGACCCGCGCCGGCCTGAAGATGCTCAGCGTCAAGGACATGGCCTTCCTCGCCACCTTGCCGTTCCGCAAATCGAAGCACTGACACAAGGAGTTGCCATGAACATCGTAGGTCTCGAATACCTGGTCTTCGGCGTCGAAGACCTCGCGGGCGCCCACCAATACCTGGTCGACTACGGGCTCGATGTCGAGCGTTACGAGCCTGCCCAGGGCGGCGTCTACGCGGCGCTCGACGGCACTGGGCTGATCGTCCGGCGCAGCGATGCGCCAGGTCTGCCACCCTTGCCGCCAGGCGCCGTTTCGCCCTGTCTGCGGGAAACGGTGTATGGCGTCGCCGATGCCGGCACACTGGCGGCGATCCATGACCACCTGGCCCAGGAGCGCGCGGTGAGCGTGGATGCCGACGGCACCTTGCATTGTATCGACGACGGCGGTTTCGGCGTGGCCTTCATGATCACCCGCCGACGCCCGTACCAGGCGCGCTACCTCGGCTTCAACGTCCCTGGCCAGCCGCCAGGCCGGGCGCCGAACGATGCGGCGGCCAACCCGAACGAAGTGATCAAGCCGCGCTCGCTGTCCCACGTGGTGTATTTCGTCCCGGACGTGGCCAAGGCCGAAGCCTTCTATCGGCGCCTCGGCTTCGTCGTTACCGACCGCTTCAATCACCTAGGGCCGTTCATGCGACCGGCCGGAACGCTCGATCACCACACGCTGTTCATGATCGAGAGCCAGAACGAGCACATGGTTGGCTGCAACCACTTCACCTTCCACCTCGGCTCGGCGAGCGAAGTGCTGCAACAGGGTTGGCGCTTCGTGCAGAAGGGCTACCGCAGCTTCTGGGGGCCGGGCCGGCACATCATGGGCAGCAACTTCTTCTGGTACTTCAACAGCCCGTTCGGCGCGGTGATGGAAATGGATGCCGACATGGACCTGCACGATGACCAGTGGGTCGCCCGCGAGATGGACCCCGGTTCCGATAACTCGCAGATCTTCCTGTTCGACGCCATCGACAAATGGGCGCCGGGTGAGTGAGGCACGCGGCGATGGCGGACGAGCAGTTGCTGTGCCGGCTGGACGACATTCCCGACGGCGGCGCCCGTGGCCTGTTGCGCCAGGGGCGCGATGACCGGGTGTTCGTGGTGCGCCAGGGGCGCGAGGTGTTCATCTGGCTCAACGATTGCCCGCACAACCACCGCCCCCTGGATTACCGCCAGGACCAGTTTCTCTCGGGGGACGGCCAGCACATCGTCTGTTTCGCCCACTCGGCCCACTTCGACATCCGCGATGGCCAGTGCTTCGCCGGGCCGTGCCTCGGCCAGCGCCTGACCCGCGTGGCGGCCAGGGTCGATGACGACGGCGGGGTGTGGATCGCCCGGCAACTGCCAGGCAGCGGGGCCTGTAGATCACCGGTTGCGTCGAGACCTTCCTGACTTCAAGCAAAAGGACCGAATCATGTTCCAGTATTTTCCAACCAACTACGTCTGGAGCCTCTCGACGATGATTGCCCTGACCCATGGCGGCAATATCGGCGAGGTGGACGCCATGTGCGCGCCGCTGCTGGAGGCCGCCCGCGCTGGCGACGATCCCGGCACCCAGGCGTTCTACGAGGCCTGGAAGGGCGGTGGCGACAAGCTGATCGACTTGGCCGACGACGATCTTGCCCGTGGCCGCAAGCGCTCCGCCGGCGACAAGCTGGGCCGCGCCGGCCTGTACTACTGCATTGCCGAGCGCATGCAGGCCCATGGCTACGAGCATCGGCTGGCGCTGTACAAGCGCTCGCTGGAACTGTTCGAGCAGGGCCGCTTGTTGAGCCGGGAGAATTGCCGGCGCGTGGAAATTCCCTATGGCGACGCGCACATCAGCGCGCTCTATGTGCCGGCTCAAGGCCTGGCTGACGGTCAGCGCGCGCCCATGGTGGTGATCATCAATGGCTTGGATAGCACCAAGGAGATGTTGCAGAAAAGCGTGATGGGTACGCAGTTCGCCCAGCGCGGCCTGTCCGCCCTGTTCATCGACCAGCCGGGCACCGGCGAGGCGCTGCGCCTGCACGGCATGCCGGCGGTCTACAACACCGAGGTGTGGGCGGCCAGGGTGGTCGACTGGCTGGAACAGCAGCCGCACGTGGACGCCAAGCGCATCGCTGCCCTGGGCGTATCGCTGGGTGGCTACTACTGCCCGCGTGCGGTGGCCTTCGAGCCGCGTTTCGCCTGTGGCGCGGTGTGGGGCGCCAACCATGACTGGCGCGAAGTGCAGCAGGCGCGTCTCAAGCGCGAGGGCGAGAACCCGGTGCCGCATTACTGGAAGCACGTGCAATGGGTGTTCGGCGCTCGCGACATGGACGACTTCTTCAGCAAGGCGGAAAAGATGCACCTCAACGGCGTGCTGGAGAATATCCGCGTGCCGTTCCTGGTCACCCATGGCGAGGGCGACCGGCAGATCCCGCTGCGCTACGCCCAGCAGACCTTCGAGCAGTTGAGCAACAGCCCGGACAAGCAACTGCTGATCTTCACCGCCCGCGAAGGCGGCGTCGAACACAGTTCCCTGGACAACCCCGTCAATGCCGGTGCGCTGATCGCCGACTGGTTGGCAGAAAAGCTCGGCGGCACCACCGAATGAACAGCGCAACCCGGTTTATCGCAGGAGAACGATCATGGCATTGATCAACAACGCGCTGATCATCGGCGGTGGCATTGGCGGCATGTGCGCCGCCATCCAATTGAGCAAGCAAGGCATCGCCGTCGACCTGGTGGAGATCAATCCACAGTGGGCGCCCGATGGCGCGGGCATCACCATCAGCGGGCCGACCCTGCGCGGCTTGCGTCAGATCGGCATCGTCGAGCAGGTGCTGGAGGAGGGCGGCACCTGGCGTGCGATCGATATCTGCGACGCCAATGGCAACCTTACGCGCACCGTCGCGGTGCCGCCGACCATCGGTGCCGAGGACCTGCCGGCAGCCGCTGGGGTATTGCGCCCGGTGCTGGCGAAGATCCTCGCCAACGCCACCGAGCGGGCTGGGGCACGCATACGCCTGGGCCTCAGTTTCCAGGGCATGAGCCAGGACGAGCAGGGCGTGGACGTGACCTTCAGCGATGGCAGCCATGGACGCTACGACCTGGTGATCGGTGCCGATGGCGTCAACTCGACGGTGCGCAAGCTGGTCCTGCCGGAACACCCCGGACCCGTGTTCACCGGCCAGGGCTCGTGGCGCGCGGTGGTGCCGCGCCGGCGCGAGAACTCCACGGTGTACATGGGCAAGACCACCAAGGCGGGGATGAACCCGATCAGCGCCGACGAATGCTACCTGTTCGTCCTCGACCGCCGCGAGGGCATGGATTTCATCCCGCCCGAGCAATGGCCGGGCAAGCTGGCCGAGCTGCTGGAGGAATTCGGCGGCCAGGTCGGGGAAATCCGCCAGGGCCTGCTCGATGGCTCGTTGCCCAATCCCCGGCTGCTCTACCGGCCATTGGCCGGGCACATGATCAAGGGGCCCTGGCACAAGGGCCGCATCGTGTTGCTTGGCGACACGGTGCATGCCACCACGCCACACCTGGCATCCGGTGCCGGTATCGCCGTCGAGGGTGCCATCGTCCTGGCCGAGGAACTGCAGCGCCGCCATTCCCTCGAAGGCGCGCTGCTGGCCTATGCGGGGCGTCACTACGACCGCGCCAGCCTGGTGGTACGTGCTTCGGGCCGGCTGGGCGAGATCGAGCAGTCCGGTGGATCGCTGGAAGAACATACCCGGATCATGGTCGATGCCCAGGCGGCGTTGCGCGCACCCATTTAAGGTCGATGGACAACTTCAGGCTTCAAGGCAAAGCCCAGCACCTCGCTGGGCTTTGGCTTTTTTCTGCGGCCGAAGCTGAAGGTGTGTCGCCGCTGCTCAACCAATCCGTTCCATGGATACCTCGGATTCCAACAAACGATTTCCCGAATGATTTTCCCGGCGATAAGGTCATGCCATCGAACACGGCAATGGCAACGACCTTCGCCGCATAACAAGAACAAACAGGAGATTCGACGTGCGCAATAGTCATCAGGATCGCGTTGCGGTC
Organism: Pseudomonas sp. LRF_L74; assembly: GCF_965644255.1. Taxonomy (NCBI): domain Bacteria; kingdom Pseudomonadati; phylum Pseudomonadota; class Gammaproteobacteria; order Pseudomonadales; family Pseudomonadaceae; genus Pseudomonas; species Pseudomonas sp. LRF_L74. Next base: position 49,680 of record NZ_CBFFRH010000011.1, read on the forward strand.
ATCACCGGCGCGGCCGGTGCCCTTGGCCAGCACTTTGCACGCCGCCTGGCAGAGCAGGGTTGCCACCTGGCGCTGGCCGACCTGGAGCCGCCCGAGCAGACCGCTGCGATGGTCCGCGAGTTGGGGCGTGAAGCGTACGCCGAGGCCTTCGACCTCGCCGATGCCCAGGCTGTGCAGCGTTTCGTCGCCAACGTGCTGGAGCGCTTCGGCCATTGCGACATCCTGGTCAACAACGCGGCCTACATGCCCCTGGTGCCGTTCGCCGAACTGACTCTCGAAACCTTCCGCCGTTTCCAGGCGGTCAACGTCGAGGCCTCGCTGCTGCTGGCCCAGGGATTCGCCCCGCAGATGGCCCGTCGCGGTTATGGCCGTATCGTGCAGATCGCTTCCAGCACGGTCGGCAATCCGATGCCGAACTTCACCGCCTACATCACCACCAAGATGGCTGGCATCGGCCTGGTCCGCGCCCTGGCTGCGGAGCTTGGGCCGCAGGGCATCACGGTCAATGCCATCGCTCCAGGGCTGACCCGTACCGCCGCTTCCGAGAAGAACCTGCCGCCGGCGTTGTTCGAGGCGGTGTGCCAGCAGCAACTGATCAAGCGCAACGGCGTACCGGAAGACCTCTGCGGCCTGCTGGCATTCATCACCAGCGCGGATGCCGGTTTCATCACCGGGCAGGTCCTGAATGCCGACGGTGGCACGGTCTTCTAGCTGTCTGCGCTTCACCTTGCTGCGATAACAATTACAAGAGATAGCCTCCATGAAGATTGCCTTGCCAAGCGGCCGTGGCCGTTTCGTCCGCGCTCATGCGCGCATTTGCTGCGTGCTTGCCCTGGCCGTTGCGCTTGCGCCTTCGGCCCGCCTCGAGGCGGCGCCACTGGGCGATGCCGACACGCGCCCGGCACTGGCAGTCGAAGCGCCCGCCCACGCCGTGATCCAGGCCATGCAGAACACCGGCAGCCGCCTGGTTGCAGTGGGCGAGCGGGGCCTGATCCTGCTCTCCGACGATGACGCCGCGAGCTGGCGCCAGGCCCGGGTGCCGGTCAGCGCCGGGCTCACCGCCGTGCGTTTCCCGACGCCGAAGCAGGGCTGGGCAGTCGGCCATTTCGGCACCGTGCTGCACAGCAGCGATGGCGGCGAAAGCTGGCAGGTGCAACTGAACGGCGAACAGGCCGCCGAGCTGGTACTGGCAGAAGCCGAGGCGCAGCCGGCCGAGGGCGACCAGCCATCGGCAGCCTTGGTCAACGCCCAGAGAATGGTCGCCGACGGCCCGGACAAGCCGTTTCTCGATGTCTATTTCAGCGACGAATCGAACGGCCTGGTGGTCGGCGCCTACAACCTGATCCTCGCTACCCGCGACGGTGGCAAGAGCTGGCGGTCGCTGTCGGCCAGCCTGGACAACCCGGGCGCGCGCCATCTCTACTCGATCGCCGCGGCGGGCGGCAGCCTCTATGTGGTCGGCGAGGAAGGGCGGGTATTCCGCTCCGATGATAACGGCGCCAGCTTCGCGCGCCTGCAAACGCCTTACCAGGGCAGCTATTTCACGGTGGTCGCCGACGCCGGCCAGGTTGTGATCGCCGGCCTGCGCGGCAATGCCTTCCGCTCCAGCGATCGAGGCCAGACGTGGCGTCGCCTCGAATTGCCGGCCCAGGTCTCGGTGGTTGCCAGCCTGCTCGGTGCTGATGGCCGCTTGTTCCTGCTCAACCAGGCCGGCCAACTTCTCGAAAGCCAAGCTCGCGGGCAGCGCTTCGCTGTGCTCAACGCCGCGTCGTTGCCGCCGCCCACCGCTCTGCTGCGCAAGGCTGACGGCGGCCTGTTGGTCAGCAGCCTGCAAGGTCTCGTCGTCACCGGCGTGCCGGGTCATAACTGAGTAGTGAGCACAGCCATGCACAAGCCCGATTCCCACGACTTTTCCACGGTGTCCAACCTCGCCGATTTCGATCAGGCATCCGGCAACCTGCTGGAGCGCCTGCTGTTCAACCATCGCCTGGCGGTGATCGCTCTCTGCCTGCTGGTCAGTCTGCTGCTCGGCTGGAAGGCCACCTCGCTGCAACTCAATGCCAGCTTCGAGAAGACCATTCCCACCAGCCACCCGTACATCGCCAACTACCTGGCGCACCAGGACGACTTGCGCGGCCTCGGCAATGCCGTGCGCATCGGCGTGGTCAGTCGGTCCGGCAGTATCTACAGCGCCGCCTACATGGAGACGCTACGCCAGCTCAACGACGAGGTGTTCCTGATTCCAGGCGTCGACCGTGCCGGCATGAAGTCGCTGTGGACGCCGAGCACGCGCTGGACCGGCGTCACCGAGGAGGGCATGGAAGGCGGTCCGGTGATTCCCGAGGACTACGATGGCTCGCCGGCCAGCCTGCAACAGTTGCGCGCCAACCTCGACCGCTCCGGCGAGGTCGGCCAACTGGTCGCCCTCGATGGCAGCGCCAGTGTCATCTACGTGCCGTTGCTCAGCCGCATGGCCGATGGCAGCGCCATTGACTACGCGACCCTGTCCGCCAGCCTGGAAGACCTGCGCAGCCGCTACCAGCAGGGCGATATCCAGTTGCATATCACCGGTTTCGCCAAGATCGTCGGCGACCTCATCGACGGCCTGCGCGAGGTGCTGCTGTTCTTCGCCCTGGCGGTCGCCATCGTTACCGCCATGGTGTTCGGTTATACCCGTTGCGTGCGCAGCACCACGCTGGTGGTGGCCAGTTCGCTGGTCGCAGTGGTCTGGCAGCTGGGGCTGATCGCCACGCTGGGCTACGACCTCGACCCTTATTCGATGCTGGTGCCGTTCCTGGTGTTCGCCATCGGCATGAGCCACGGCGCGCAGAAGATGAACGGCATCATGCAGGACATCGGCCGCGGCACGCACAAGTACGTGGCGGCGCGTTTCACCTTTCGCCGCCTGTTCCTCGCCGGCCTGACCGCGCTGCTCGCCGACGCGGTGGGCTTTGCCGTGTTGCTGGTGATCGACATCAAGGTCATCCAGGAATTGGCGATCGCCGCCAGCCTGGGCGTGGCCGTGTTGATCTTCACCAACCTGATCCTGCTGCCGATCCTGCTGTCCTTCACCGGCGTCAGCCAGACGGCGGCGCAGCGTAGCCTGCAGGCCGAGGGCAAGGATGCGCGCCATCCGCTGTGGGCCTTCCTCGATCTGTTCACCCGCCGTCGTGGGGCGTTGCTGGCGATATTCGGCGCCGTGGCGCTCACCGCTGTCGGTATCGTCGGCAGCCAGCAACTGAAGATCGGCGATCTCGATCCCGGTGCGCCGGAGCTGCGTGACGACTCGCGCTACAACCGCGACGTGGCCTTCATGAACGAGCGCTTCGGTGCCAGCAGCGATGTCTTCGCGGTGATGGTGGAAACCAGGGGGGCGGGTAGCTGCGCGGGCTACGAAGTGCTCAGGCGCGTCGATGCCCTGGAGTGGCAACTGCGCCAGTTGCCGGGGGTGGAGTCGACCAATTCGCTGGCGCTGCTCAACCGCCAGGTGCTGATCGGTCTCAACGAAGGCCAGCCGAAATGGTTCGAGCTGATCAAGAACCAGTCGATGCTCAACTTCATCACCGCCGGCGCCCCCCGTGGCCTGTACAACGATGCCTGCGACCTGCTGACGCTGTACGTCTATCTCAAGGACCACAAGGCCGACACCCTGACGCGGCTGGTCGAGCACGTCGAAGCCTTCGCCGCCGCCAACGACACTGCCGACATCCATTTCAAGCTGGCCGGTGGCAGCGCCGGCATCGACGCGGCGACCAATATCGTGGTCAAGCAGGCCTGGCGGCAGATGCTGGTGCTGGTCTACGGCGCGGTGATTCTGCTGTGCTTCATCACCTTCCGCTCCTGGCGGGCGGTGGTGGTCGCGGTGTTGCCGCTGATGCTGACCTCGCTGCTCGCCGAGGCGCTGATGGTCGCCCTGGGCATGGGCGTGAAGGTCGCCACCTTGCCGGTGATCGCCCTCGGCGTGGGCATCGGTGTCGACTATGCGCTGTACATCCTCTCGGTGACCCTGGCGCGGATGCGCGCTGGCGACAGCCTGTCGCAAGCCTATTACGCGGCGCTGACCTTCACCGGCAAGGTCGTGCTGCTGACCGGCCTGACCCTGGCCATCGGCGTCTGCACCTGGGCGTTCTCGGCGATCAAGTTCCAGGCCGACATGGGCATCCTGCTGGCCTTCATGTTCCTCTGGAACATGGTCGGCGCGCTGCTGTTGCTGCCCGCCCTGGCGTACTACCTGTTGCCCGGGCACACGCTGCGCGAGGCGAACGGTGCGAGCCAAACCCTGGATTTGAAAGCCGTTCATGGCCCTGATGGAGACTGATCGATCATGCCGGGAATTCCCTACAAGCCGCTCGATGCCGCTGGGCCGGATGAGCTGGTGCAAGCGATTCTCGAGCGGCGTGGCGGCACGCTGCTCAACCTCGACCGCATGTTGTTGCACAGCGTGCCGTTCACCCAGGGCTGGGGGGCGTTGCTGGGCAAGCTGCGCAACGAGCTGAGCCTGCCCGCCAAGCTGCGCGAGCTGGCGCTGTGCGCGGTCTGCGGCCTGTGCGGCGCGGAGTACGAAATGCACCACCACGGGCCGCTGTTTCTCAAGGCTGGCGGCACGCCCGCGCAATTCAACGCGCTGCGCGACCTGAAGCGGGCCATCGAACACGAACACCTGTTCAGCCGCCTGGAGCGCGATGTGCTGCGCCTGGCCCTGGAGATGACGCGCCAGGGGCGGGTATCGCCTGGCCTGCTCGAAACGCTGCGCGGCGAGCTGGACGACACCGGGCTGGTGGAGCTGGTCGGGGTCATCGCTAGCTACAACATGGTTGCGCGCTTCATCGTCGCCCTGGGCGTCGAGGTGGAGTGCCCGGCTGAGCGCATGTGAGCGAACGAACACGCTCGCGCCGGGGGCGCGGGCAACAAACGACAGAGGAGCAAGCAATGATCAAGTACCTGAAGAAAGGCAAGCCGGCCGAGGTCAAGGCGGAACTCAACAACCAGGTTCGCAGCACGGTCGAGCAGATCATTCGTGCCGTCGAGGAGCGTGGCGAGGCGGCGGTGCGCGAGTATTCCGAGAAGTTCGACAAATGGAACCCGCCGTCCCTGCGCCTGAGCGCGGAGGAAATCCAGGCCTGCATCGACTCGCTGAGCCCGCAGGCCATCGAGGACATCAAGTTCGCCCAGGCACAGATTCGCCGCTTCGCCCAGGTGCAACTGATGTCGCTGCGCGACGTCGAGGTGGAAACCCTGCCGGGCGTGGTGCTGGGGCACAAGAACATCCCGGTCAATTCGGTGGGCTGCTACATCCCGGGTGGCAAGTACCCGTTGCTGGCCTCGGCGCACATGAGCGTGCTGACCGCCAAGGTCGCCGGGGTCAAGCGGGTGATCGCCTGCGCGCCACCGTTCGACGGCAAGCCGTCGGCCGAGATCATCGCCGCCATGGCCCTGGCCGGCGCCGATGAAATCTACGTCATGGGCGGCGTGCAGGGCGTGGCCGCGATGGCCCTGGGCACCGAGAGCATCGCTGCGGTGGACATGATCGTCGGACCGGGCAACGCCTACGTCGCCGAGGCCAAGCGCCAGCTCTACGGGCGCGTGGGCATCGACCTGTTCGCCGGGCCGACCGAGACCATGGTGATCTGCGACGACAGCGTGGACGCCGAACTGGTCGCCGTCGACCTGCTGGGCCAGGCCGAGCACGGGCCGACCTCGCCGGCCTTCTGCATCACCACCAGCGAGCGCATCGCCGAGGAACTGCCGGCTGCCATCGAGCAGGTGTTGGCTCGTCTGGATACCGCGCCGGTGGCCAGCGTGGCTTGGCGTGACTACGGCGAGATCATCCTCTGCGACAGCGACGAGGAGATGCTGCGCGAGTCCGAACGCATCTGCTCCGAGCACGTGCAGGTGATGACCCGCGATCCGGACTGGTTCCTCGAGCGCATGACTGCCTACGGCGGCCTGTTCCTCGGCCACCGTACCAACGTGTCCTACGGCGACAAGGTGATCGGCACCAACCACACCCTGCCGACCATGGGCGCCGGGCGCTACACCGGTGGCCTGTGGGTGGGCAAGTTCATCAAGACCCACACCTACCAGCGGGTGCTGACCGACGAGGCCTCGGTAATGATCGGCGAATACTGCTCGCGGCTGTGCGCCCTGGAGCATTTCTCCGGGCACAAGGAACAGGCCGATATCCGCGTTCGTCGCCTGAAGAAGACGGCCTGAACCATGGGCCTTTCTCTGCACGGGCGAGTGGCCGTGGTCAGCGGCGGTGCTGGTAACATCGGCGCTGCCATCTGCCGGCGACTGGCGGGCGCCGGAGCCACGGTGGTGGTCGGCTACAACAGCTCCCGGGAGCCGGCCGAGCGGTTGGCGGCGAGCTTGCCGGCGACGGCGATGAGCCATGCCGCGCTGTCTGCGCCGGTGACCGACAGTGCGGCGCTGCACCGGCTGGCCGAGGCGGTGGCGTCGCGTTATGGCCGCTGCGACATCCTGGTCAATTGCGCGGGCACCACGCGCTTCGTGGCCCATGCCGATCTCGACGCGCTCGACGATGGGTTGTTCGACCAGATTCTCGCGACCAACGTGCGTGGGCCATTCGCCATGGTGCGGGCACTGCGGCCCTTGCTGGAAAAGAGTGGCGATGGCCTGGTGGTGAACATTTCCTCGATTGCCGCCGTGAGCGCCATGGGCAGCAATGTCGCCTACTGCGCCTCGAAGGCGGCCGTGGACAACATGACCCGTTCCCTGGCCCGTGCCTTGGCGCCGTCGATCCGGGTGGTATCGGTGTCGCCCGGCCTGGCCGACACCGAGTTCGTCAAGAGCATGGACCAGGGCTGGCGCGACGAGCAGGCCGCGCGTACGCCGCTGCGGCGCCTGGCCGAGCCCGACGAGGTGGCCAACGCCGTGCTGGCGGTGGCCTGTTACCTGACCTTCACCACTGGCGCCGTCATCCCTGTGGATGGCGGTCGCCCCTTGAGTTGAGGGGATCGTTCATGAATTACCCCGAGATCAAACCCCACCACTTCGGCGTCAGCGTGCCGGACATGGAGGCCGCCATCGACTGGTATGGGCGCATGTTCGGCTTCGAGGTGGAGATGCGCGCCTTCATCGACATCATCCCGGCCGACGTGGCGTTCATGCGCCACGGCGATTTCCGCATCGAGCTGTTCCAGGTGGCCGGTGCCAGCGCTTTGCCGGCCGAACGGCGCGAACCGAACCAGGATGTGCGCACCCACGGCAACAAGCACATGTGCCTGGCCGTGCTGGATGTGCCAGCCAGCGTCCAGGGCTTGCGTGAGAAGGGCGCCGACATCGTCTTCGAGAAGGTGGTGCAGGGCACGCCGATGGCCTTCATCCGCGACCCGGCAGGCAACCTGATCGAACTGATCCAGTGCCCCGAACTGTGGCATCGAGCCACGAGTGACAAGGAGAACAGCCAATGAAACTGGCAACCCTCAGAGACGGCAGCCGCGATGGGCGACTGCTGGTGGTCTCGCGTGACCTGAGCCGGGCAGTGACCGCGCGTACGGTGTCCACCATGCAGCAGGCCATCGAGCGTTGGACACACATGGAGCCGCTGTTGAATGCCGAATACCAGGCGTTGAATGCCGGTGAACGGCCCGATGCCCTGGTCTTCGACCCTGAACGGGTGATGGCGCCACTGCCACGCGCCTATCAGTTCGTCGATGCCTCGGCGTTCCTCAATCACGGCAAGATCATGGAGCGCGCCTACGACCTCAACGTGAAGAAGCAGGCCGGCATTCCGATCCTGGTGCAGCGCCAGGGGGATGATTTCCTCGGTCCACGCGATGACTACCCGTTCCCCACGGAACAGGACAATTGCGACTTCGAGGGCGAGGTCGCGGTGGTCCTCGACGATGTGCCGATGGGGATCGACGCAACCAATGCCCAAGAACACATCAAGCTGTTCCTGCTGCTCAACGACGTGTCGATGCGCAGCCACCTGTTTCGCGAGCTGTCGATGGGCTTCGGCCTGATCAACGCCAAGCCGGCCACGGTGTTCGCGCCGGTGGCGATCACCCCGGACGAGTTGGGTGAGGCCTGGCGCGACGGCCGTGTGCATCTGGATTTGCAGGTCAGCCGCAACGGCGACTGGTTCGGCAACCCGAATGGCGCGGAGATGGATTTCAGTTTCGGCGAACTGATCAGCCACCTGGCCTACAACCGCAACCTGCGCGCCGGCACCGTGCTCGCCTCCGGCACCTTTTCCAACCAGGGCTACCGCGAGGTCGGCTCGGCCTGCCTGGCCGAGCGCCGGGCCATCGAGAAGATCGATCACGGCGAGTCGATCACGCCGTTCATGGGCTTCGACGAGGTGCTGCGTTTTGAAATGAAGGGCGTGGACGGGCAATCGCTGTTCGGCGCCATCGAGCACCGCATGGTGGCGAAGGAGGGCGCGGCATGAAGGTTCTGGTCACGGGAGGCAATGGTTTCGTCGGCCGCGAACTGGTCAAGCGTTTACTGGCCTCGGCGTCGGTCGTTCCCGGTATGCCAGCGCTGACCCGGCTGACGGTCGCCGACATGAGTGGCGAGCACTTGCCGGCGGACCCGCGTGTGCACCTGGTCAGTGGCAGCATCGCTGACTCAGCGGTGCTCGACGCGGCGCTGGACGTCGCGCCGGACCTGGTGTTCCACCTGGCGAGCATTCCCGGTGGCGCGGCGGAGCGCAATTACGAGCTGGGGCTGGAGGTCAACCTGCTGGCGACGCTCGATCTGTTCGAGCGCCTGCGCCGCCAGGGTAACTGCCCGCGCGTGGTGTTCACCAGCACCATCGCGGTGTACGGCTCGCCGCTGCCGAGTCTGGTCGACGACGACACGGCTTTGAACCCTGGACTTTCCTATGGCGCGCACAAGCTGGCCGGCGAAGTGCTGTTGCAGGACTACAGTCGCCGTGGCTGGCTCGATGGGCGTTTCCTGCGCTTGCCCGGCATCGTCGCCCGGCCGCCGGAGCCTTCCGGCCTGTTGTCGGCGTTCATGAGCGAGCTGTTCTGGAAGCTGGCCGCCGGTGAGCCGTTCACCTGCCCGGTGGGCGCCGATGCCGTGGCCTGGTGGATGTCGGTGGGCTGCTGCGCCGACAACCTGCTGCATGCCGCACGCCTGGCGCCGGAGCAGGTCCAGGCGCGGCGTGGCTACACCTTGCCGGTGCTGCGCCTGACCATCGGCGAACTGGTCGATGGCCTTGCGCGGCAGTTCGGCGAGGCGCGGCGGGAGCTGGTCGAGTACCGAGCCGACGCCGGCTTGCAGGCGGCGTTCGGCAATCTGCCGCCGCTGGATGCCCGCGCTGCCGAAGCCATCGGTTTCTGTCACGACGGCAGTGTCGAAACGCTGATCCGCAATGCCATGGCCTGGCGCCAATAACCAGGTTCTCAGATAACAACAAAAGAAAGGAAACCGAAACATGAAACTTGCCAGACAGATCGCCTTGTTCACGCTGCTCATCAGCGCATTCGCATCGCTGCAGATCAGCCCTGCGCTAGCCGACCCCGGCACTGACCGGGTCACCGACCGGGCCAGTTTCCAGCGCTACCTGGACCTGTTCAACCACAAGGACCCTTCGGCCTTCGAGCGCTATTACGCCCCGGATGCGCGCATGAGCAACGGCAACCTGGTGTTCCAGGGCGTGGCGCAGATCAAGGAGCACTACCGGAAAATCTGGGGGGCGATGGACGAGGAGGTGGCCGTCGAGGAGTTCGTGTACGACGGCAAGACCCTCGCCGTGCAACTGCATGCCACCTTCCATGTACCGCGCGATGCCCAGGACACGCCGTTCGGGCCGATCCGCCAGGGCGAGCGCTTCGATTTCCGCGGCGCGGTGCTCTACAAGTTCGACGCGGCAGGCAAGTTCAGCGACGTGCGGATCGCCTACTACGGCTTTACCCGCACCACCGATGGTGTCACGCACTCCATGGGCATGCCGCACTAGTTCGAATACAGTCTGGCGGGGCGGCTGCAAGGCCGTACCCGTTGCCGACCTGCGATAAAAACAATTACCAGGAGCGCCCCATGCATCCCTCCACCCCGGCCAGATCGCCCAAGGCGACGCTGGCAACCTACCTGTTGCTGCTGATCAATTGCCTGGCACCGATGGCGGCCATTGTCATCGCCCCGAGCCTGCCGCAGATGCAGGCGCATTTCGCCGATGTGCCGAACGTCGAGTTCCTGGTGCCGGTGGCGTTGACCATCCCCGGCCTGCTGGTGGCCTTGCTCAGCCCGGTGGTGGGGATTCTCGCCGACCGTTTCGGGCGCAAGCCGATGCTGATCTGGGCAATCGTCGTCTACGGCATCCTCGGTATCCTGCCGATGTTCCTCGACTCGCTGTACACGATCATCGCCAGCCGCATCGCGCTGGGGTGTGCCGAAGCGGTGATCGTGACCATCAGCACCACGCTGATCGGTGACTACTACAGCGGCGCGCAACGGCGCAAATACCTGGCGCTGCAGACCACCTTCGCCTCGGCGTCGGCCATCCTGTTCTTCATGATCGGCGGCGCCCTGGGCGAGTTCGGCTGGCGGGTGCCTTATATCGTCTACGCGGTGCCGCTGCTGATGGCGGTGTTCAGCCAGTTGCTGCTCTGGGAGCCCAAGGCCAGCGACATGGCGCGCGCCCAGGAGGAAGAGGCGTGCTCCGGTGCCCAGGTCTTTCGCCCTGGCCTGTTGCTGGGCATCTGCCTGATCACCTTCGTCGGCGCCGTGGTGTTCATGGTGCTGCAGATCCAACTGGCTTATCTGCTGGCCGGTGTCGGCGAGCATTCGCCACGCACCGCCGGCAGCATAGCCTCGGCCTGCAGTGTGATGATCGTGCTGGGTACGCTGGCCGTGCACCTGCTGACCCGCCTGGGCCTGCGCGTGCCGCACTGCCTGGCCCTGGCCTTCGGCCTGATCGCCACCAGTTTCCTGCTGATCCCCGGCGTGCCCGACAGCGGCGGCATGCTCTGGGTCGCCCTGATCAACGGCCTGGGCTGTGGCCTGCTGCTGCCGACCCTGGCGATCTGGAACATGCGCGAACTGCCCTGGTTGCGTCGTGGCCTGGGTACGGGCATGTGGTACGGCAGTTACTGCCTGGGCATGTTCCTCAGCCCGATCCTGGTGGTGGCGATCACCAAGACCAGTGGCGACCTGGCGACCACCGTCGGTTGGCTCGGCGGCTGCCTGATTCCCATCGCCGTGGCGGCGTTCTTCGCCAGCCTGTGCCGGCGTCGGCCGCGCAAACCCTGCGATGTGCGTATCGTCGCCAACAGCCTGGAGGATGCCTGAATGCGCCACGGACAACGACTGGCGGGCAAGGTGGCGATCGTCACCGGGATCGGTAGCGGGATCGGCCAGACTTGCGCGCTGATGTTCGCTCGCGAAGGCGCTTGCGTGGTCGGCTGCGATATCGATGCCGCCGCCGCGCGGGCAACCCTGGCGATTGCCGAGCAGGAAGGGCTGGCGCTCAGTGGCCCGCAATCTTGCGACCTGACCGATCCCCAGGATGTGCAGGGCCTGATCGACTTCACCCTGAGCCGTCACGCGGGTTTCGATATCCTGGTCAACGCTGCCGCGTTCGCAGCGTTCGCCTGGATCGAGGAGATGGACTACCAGAGCCAGTGGCGCAAGACCCTGACGGGGGAACTGGATATCGTCTTCCTGCTGTGCCAGGCCGCCTGGCCACACCTCAAGCAGCGTGGCGGTGGCGCGATCATCAACTTCGCCTCGGCCAATGCCTGGATGGCCCTCGAAGGCTCACCGGCCCTGGCCCACTGCGCTGGCAAGGGCGGGGTGCTGGCGATGACCCGGCAATTGGCGCTGGAAGGCGGCCCGCATGGCATCCGCGCCAACACGATCTCGCCCGGTTTGGTGGAAACCGGCGCGACCCGTGAACACCTGCGGCGCGATCCGGCTTTTCTCCAGGCGGCCCTGGGCAAGCAGATGCTGCGCCAGCGTATCGGCCAGCCGGAGGATATCGGCTGGGCGGCGGTCTACCTGGCGTCCGACGAGTCCGCCTGGGTGACGGGCGCTGATTTCAACGTCGACGGTGGTGCCAAGGCGGGCTGAGAGCACGGGCTGTTGTCCACTCGCCGCGCCCGTTCAGGATGCCCGTGCCCAGCAATAGCGTTCGCCCTCGACCTCCTGGCCGGGAATGACACCCGCGCGGATGTTCAACAGCGTGGCCGGCTTCAGCAACGCGGGCGGCGCCAGCCCCGCATCCCGCCGCTGGCGCCAGGCGACGAACTGTTCCTCGCTGACACCGCGATGGATGTGCACGTTGTTCGCCAGTTGTTCCGCCACCGTGCAGACGGCGCGAGGCTCCCGACCTGTCGGGTAGTCATGGCACATGAACAGCGACGTGTTGCCGGGCAAGCCGAGCAGGCGCTGGATCGAGCGATAAAGCTGTTGCGCGCTGCCGCCCGGAAAGTCACAACGTGCCGTGCCGATATCGGGCTGGAACAACGTATCGCCGACGAACACCCGTTCAGCGGCGACGATGAACGCCGTGTCGGCTGGCGTATGCCCGGGCACATGCCATGCCCGCGCGGGCAAGTCGCCGATGTGGAACGGCTCGTCCTCGGCGAACAGATGATCGAACTGGCCGCTCGCCGCGCAGTAGCCGGCAGGCAGGCCATGGCGCTCGCTGATCATCCGCTGCACCAGGCGCACATGTTGGCCGGTGGCGATTCGCCCACCCGCACGCTCGCGCAGGTAGGCCGCGGCCGACAGGTGGTCGGCATGCACGTGGGTTTCGAGAATCCATTGCAGCCCAAGGTGCCGCGCCTCGATCAAGGCCAGAAGCTCATCCGCAGGCTTTGCATCGAGACGGCCCGACTCACGGTCGTAGCCGAGCACCGGGTCGATGACTGCGCATGCACTGCCAGGCCCGGCGTGCACGAGGTGGCTGAACGTCGAGGTACGCCTGTCGAAAACGCTCTCTACCTGAACCATTGCGTCACGCATCGGGCAGGCAGCGGCGGATGGCTTCGATGACCTGCTCGACCTCTTCGAGGGTCGTGTACCGCCCCAGACTCAGGCGAATGCTGCGGTAAGCCTGGCTCTCGCTCAGGCCAAGGGCCAGCAGCACATGGGACGGCGCGTGGCTGGCCGAGTTGCAGGCCGAGGTGGATGAGAACGCCAGGGCCCCGGAGAGGTTTTCGGCATCGAACCAGGGATGATCGATGCACAGGTTGAGGGTGTGCGGTATGCGTTGCGTCGCGCTGCCATTGAGACGGACCCCTGGCAGGCCCGACAGGCCTTCACGCAAGTGCGCGGACAGCCGGGAAATACGCGGCAGTTCATCGTCCATCACTGCGCCCGCCAGGTTGAACGCGCTGCCCATGCCGACGATCTGGTGGCTCGCCAGGGTTCCGGAACGCAGGCCTCGCTCATGCCCGCCACCATGGATCTGCGCCTGCAGATGTGGCCTGGCCCGCTCGCCCACGAACAGGGCGCCAATGCCCTTGGGGCCGTAGGTCTTGTGTGCGGAAAAGGACATCAGGTCCACCGGCAGGGTCGAAAGATCGATCGCCACCTTGCCCGTGGCCTGGGCCGCATCGACATGCAGCAGCGCACCGCTGGCGCGCACTGACTCGCCAATACTGGCGATGTCGGTGAGCGTGCCCAATTCGTTATTGACCAGCATCAGCGACACCACCAGGGTGTCCGCGCGCAATGCCTCGGCCACCGCGTGTGGCTGGATCAGGCCGTCCTGGTCGGGCTCCAGCCAGGTTACCTCGAAACCTTCACGCTCCAGTTGCAGCACGGTATCCAGCACCGCCTTGTGCTCCAGGCGGCTGGTGACGAAGTGGCGGCGTGCCCCGGCAGCCGTTGCCAGGCCCTTGAGCGCGAGGTTGTTCGATTCCGTGGCGCCCGATGTCCAGACGAGATTTTCCGCCTGCGTGCCGACCAGGGCGGCTACTTGTGCGCGTGCCTTCTCCACCGCAAGGCGCGCCCGCTGGCCAAAGGCGTGGGACGCCGATGCGGGATTGCCGAAGGTCGCGTCGCGGCCCATGCAGGCGAGCATGTCCTGGATCACGGCGTCGTCGATGGGGGTGGTGGCGGCGTAGTCGAAATAGAGTTCGGGCATGGAAGGGGCCGTTGAGAACAGAGGGAAAGGCGCTGCGTTCGGCAGCTCGATGAGCGCTCATCCTAGGCGACGAGCCGGTGAAAAAAATTGATTTTTCAGGACCCGCATAACGGATTTATAGAATTTATTTCTAATAAAAATACTGATTGTGAAATAATTTTCCAGGCTTAGAGCCTCTCATGCAGGGTATATTCCCCAATCTTCTTAACAGGTCGTTTTCTTCATGGACAGGTTCGATCGTTCCATCCTCGCCCTGCTGCAACAGGACTGCACCCTGCCATTGGGCGAACTCGCCGAACGCGTCGGCCTGAGCAATACCGCCTGTTGGCGGCGGATTCAAAAGCTGGAGGAAAACGGCGTGATACGCGCACGCGTCGCGCTGCTCGATCCTCGCAGCGTCGGCGTGCCTGTCACCGTCTTCGCCTTCGTCAGGACCAACCAGCACAACGCCGACTGGCTGAAGGAGTTTCACCAGAAAGTGGCGGAAATCGAGGAAGTGGTCGATCTCTATCGCATGGCTGGCGTGACGGACTACCTGTTGCGCCTGGTGGTGCCCGATATCGAAGGGTATGACGCGGTCTACAAGCGCCTGATCGGCATTCCAGGCATCGCCGACATCAGCTCCAGCTTCGCCATGGAGCGAATCAAATCGACCACGGCGTTGCCTCTGCCAGCCACCAAGTGAGCCCACGTTAGCCCGTGCCGAAGGCATCGCTCAAGCTGACTGGACCATGGCGAACAGCTGGTTGCGGAAATGTATGCCCAGCCGGTCGAAGGCACGATTTCGGTAGGTCTTGACGGTGGTTTCCTTGATCTCCAGGCTGGCGGCGATACCGGCGTAGGTCAGCCCCTCAAGGAGCCCCAGGCAGATGTCCAGTTCACGCTCGGACAAATCCGGCGCGTGGCTCAACAGCAGGCTTCGCCAGTGTTGCGGGCCGGTCTGGGGCGTACGGCTGCGGATCGCCGTATGCCCGCGCAGCAGTTGCAAAAGCAACGGCGCCAGTTGCTCGAACGAGGCGATCGAGCGGTCGCTGAAATGGCCGTCGCCCTGGTGGCGATAAAGGTTGAACAGCACCGGCACGCCATCGTCTTCCCATTGCAAGCCTGACAGCCGCTCGCTCATCCCGTTGTTCTGATACAGCGCCTGGCGATAGGCGCTGAAGTCGATGTCTTCGGCCAGCAGGTGGCTTACCAGCAACTCGTCCTGGCTTCGCCGCTGGGCGGGCAAATGGTTGAGCAGCGGGTCGTGGCGATGAAGCTGGTGCGAGTAAGCCTTCCAGCAGCGCCAGACCATCTGCGAATCGGCATGCCGGGTGCCGGCACAGAGCAGGCTGGGCTGGCCTTTGTCGAGGCGGAATACGGTGAAGTGGCGGGCATCGAGAGACTGTCCCAGGCAATCGAACAGGGATTGCTCGAAACCTTCACGGCCCATTCGGTTGATCACGTCGGTAAAACGGGGTGGTGCAACAGAGTTCGCGCCTCTGCTTGCGCTCCATACGTCCATCATCGCAAGGCCTATTCTTGTAGTTGTGTAATAGCGCAAGTCGATAGCTGGATGGCTATTGGCTTCATCCGGTCGTTAACAAGTTATCAATCCGCAATGCCCTTGGCAACGCTGTCCTCCTCTTGGATGACAGCAGGTAGAGCGCAACTCGGTAGGCTGCCCACATAAGACGTGCAGGCCTGTAACCGTGGGCCAAAGCCAAGGGAATAACAATGACCAACAATCCCCTCTATCAACAGCCGTTGAGAGTCAGCCGCATATCCGCCGAAGCCAAGGATGTATGCGTTGTCGAACTCACCGCACTGGACAATGGCGAGCTGGCGCCCTTTACCCCGGGCGCGCACCTGGAACTCATGCTCGGCAATGGCCTTATCCGCCATTACTCGCTGCTCAACGATTGCAGCGAGCGCCATCGCTACCTGATCGCGGTCGGCCTGAGTGAAGACAGCCGCGGTGGTTCTCGCTTCATCCATGGCTCGCTGCGCCAGAACGATGTGATTAACGCGCGGCCCCCACGCAACAATTTCGAGCTTGATCCGCACGCCGAGCGTTACTGCTTCGTGGCCGGTGGTATCGGTATCACGCCGATCCTGGCGATGATCCACTGGTGCCAGCGCAACAATCGCCCCTGGCGCCTGATCTACTCGGTACGCAGCCTGCAACGGGCTGCCTACTACGAGCCGCTCAGCCAGCTCGACCCGGCCCGCGTGCAATGGCACGTCACCGATCAACAGGGCGGCCGCCACCTGGATGCGAGGGCGGTGATCGACTCGCTGGCGTCCGACGAGCAGCTCTACTGCTGTGGCCCGTCGCCACTGATGAGCGCTATTCGCGACGCGGGTGCGGCGGTCGCCTCGCAACTGCACTTCGAGTGGTTCGCGGCGCCTGCGCAGCCTGAAGCCGAGACGCTCGGCGACGGCAGCGGCGCCTTCGATCTGCAACTGCTCAGGAGCGGCCGCACGCTGCGCGTCGAGGCGGAGCAAAGCATCCTCGAAGCCCTCGAGGCCAGCGGCCTGGAGCCGCCCTTCGCCTGTCGGGCAGGGGTCTGCCGCACCTGCGAGACACGCGTCTGCGCAGGCCAACCCGATCACCGCGACATGGTGCTGAGCGACGAAGAGCGCGCCGCCGGCGATTGCCTGTTGATCTGTGTCTCTCGCTCCCTCAGCCCAAGCCTGGCGCTGGACCTCTGAACATCACTGCATAACCAGGAGCACACCATGACTCTGCCCAGCGAACACCTGATTGCCAGTTCTCGCAAGGCCAGCGGCCAGATGGCTGACCGCGATACGCCATTCATTTTCAACGAGTGGTATGTCGCCGCGTTCAGCTCGGAGGTCGGTCGCGAACTCAAGCCGCGCACCCTGTTGGGTAAGCACGTGGTGCTTTACCGCACCCTGGCCGGCGAGGCGGTTGCCCTGGAGGATCGCTGCGCGCATCGTTCCTTTCCCTTGTCGCGCAGCCACCTGGACGGGGACACCATCGTCTGTGGCTACCATGGTTTTCGCTACAACGAGGCGGGCGATCTGATCGACGTGCCTTCGCAAAAAGCCTGCCCGAAAGGGATAGGGGTACGGCGCTACCGATTGGTCGAGAAAGGTCCCTTGTTGTGGATCTGGCTCGGTGACCAGGCGCTGGCCGATGAGGCGCGGCTACCGCACCAGCCCTGGATCGAGGCGGCGGACTGGGAGTGCAGCACCGGCTATTTCCACCATCCCGGCAACTACGTGAGCATGCATGAGAACCTCATGGACCTCACCCACCTGACCTTCCTGCATGCCGCCACCATCGGTACGCCGGACTACGCCAGCGCACCGTTCAAGCTCGACCTCAAGGAAGGCCACTACAAGCTGATCCGCGAAGTGGTGCCGACCACGCTGTCGCCCGTGTGGGGCAAGACCACGGGGCTGGACGGCTGCAATACCGCCGCGCGGATCGTCACCTCGGAGTTCCTCTCGCCGGGCCTGCACCGGGTGAGCGTGACCTTCTACGACTCGGCGCTCAGCCCTGGGCAACGCAGCGAATACCACATCCACACGGCGCATATCCTGACCCCGGAAACCGCCGGCACCATGCATTACTTCATCGTCCATGGCCGTGATTTCGCCCAGCACGACACGCAGCTCGGCGACTTCATGCACGAGCAATTGTTCGCCGCCTTCAACGAGGACGTCGAGGGCCTGGGCGCGCTGGAGCAGCGCCTGGGCGATATCGACGACGGTCACTACGAGATTTCTGTGGCCAGCGATGCACCGGCTGTCGCCACTCGCATCTACCTGAAAAAACGCGCCACTCAGGAGCGCTCACCGCTGCACGCCAGCCCGCTTGCAGCCAAGGCCTGAACGGCAGATCCCACAACAACAAACCGAGAGACCGCCATGAACACACAACGATTCGACGATGGCCTGGCCCTGCGCCGCGAAATGTTCGGCCCGCAAGGCGCCGAAGTGCAGATCGAAGCCGCCACCGATTTCACCCGCCCGTTGCAGGAACTGGTCACCGAGCATTGCTTCGGCACCATCTGGCAGCGCCCCGGCTTCAGCAAACGCGAGCGCAGCCTGTTGACCCTGGCCATGCTCGCGGCCCTGGGACGTTCCCACGAGATTGGCATCCATACCCACGGCGCGCTGGCCAATGGCGTGACCGAGGAGGAGTTGCGCGAACTGTTCCTGCATGTCTCGCTGTACTGCGGGATTCCGGCGTCGGTGGACTGCTTCCGGGTGGCCCAGCCGATCCTGGCGCAACGCGCAGCGGGTGATCGCCATGAGTGAGCTGAGCATCGGCTTCATCGGCCTGGGCAACATGGGCTGGCACATGGCGACCAATCTGCTGCGCGCCGGTTACAGCGTGCATGTCTATGATGCGCTGCCGGAGACGGCCCAGCGTTTCAGCCAGCAAGTCGGCGGTCATGCCGCCAGCAGCCTGGCGCAACTGGCCGAAGCCAGCGACGTGGTGATCACCATGCTGCCCAACGGCAAGGTGGTGCAGGCCGTGGTGCTGGGGACTGGCGAAAACGATGATCGACTGCTGGGCCATCTCAAGCGTGGTGCCGTGCTGATCGACATGAGTTCGTCGGACCCCAGCGACAGCCAGCATTTGCAGAGTGCCCTGGCGCAGGCCGGCGTCACCTTGCTGGACGCGCCGGTCTCGGGAGCGGTGCCGCGTGCCGAGGCCGGTACGCTGACCATCATGCTCGGCGCGCCGCAGGGCTATGCGCTCGACACGGTGAAAGCGGTGCTCGGGGCCATGGGCAACAGCGTGATCGAAACCGGCCCGGTCGGCTCCGGCCACGCCATGAAGGCGTTGAACAATTATGTGGCGGCCATCGGCCTGTCGGCCGCATCGGAAGCGATCAAGGTCGGCGCGCTGTTCGGCCTGTCGGCGAAAACCATGATCGACATCATGGGCACTTCCACCGGCAAGAACTTCGCCGTGGAGCACATCTTCCCCGTGCACATCCTGGGCGAGCAGTTCAATACCGGCTTCAAGCTCGCGTTGCTGGAGAAAGACGTCGGCATCGCCCGCAACATGGTCGAGCTGAAACAGGCCAACGCGCCGTTCATCAACCTCACGTCCCAGGAATGGGGGCGGGCCCGCCAGCAGTTGGGCGAGGTGGCGGACAACTCCGAGTACTTCAAGTACGCCCAGAGCCAGTAGAAGCAACGCCTTGCCTGCAGCGCCAGCGACCAGCGAGTCGTTGGCGGTTAGGGTCTGTTGACGTTTCGTCGCGATTGCGCCGAAACATCAACAGACCCTCTCCACCCGACAATAACAACAAGCGGTGAAGCCATGAACCTTGCGAGAAACCTGATTACCCTGATGGCCTGCGTCGGCGCCTCACTGGCCCAGGCCCAAGACACCTACATCCTCAAGGTGGCGCATTTCCTGCCCGCCAGTTCCAACGCCCAGCAAAACGCCATCCAACCCTGGTGCGATGAACTCGCCCAGGCATCCAGCGGGCGCCTGAAGTGCCAGATCTACCCCTCCATGCAACTGGGCGGCACCCCGGCGCAGTTGCCGGACCAGGTACGCAATGGCGTCGCCGATATCGTCTGGACCGTGCCGGGATACTCGTCGGGCCGCTTCCCGCGCAGCGAGGCCGTGGAGCTGCCATTCATGCTGCCGGCCAATGGCGCGCTGGGCTCGCAGATCATCTGGGATTTCTACGAGCAGTCGCTGCAGGCGGACTACAAGGACTACAAGGTGCTGGCCATGCACAGTGACGCCGGCACGCAGTTGCACATGAGCAAGAAGCCGGTGCTGGCGCTGGAAGACTTCAAGGGCCTGAAGCTGCGTGCCTCTTCGCGCATGGCGGCCAAGTTGCTCAGTGCCATGGGCGCTTCGCCCGTGAGCATGCCGGCCTCGCAACTGACCGAGTCGCTGTCCAAGGGCGTGATCGACGGAGCGCTGGTGGGCTGGGAGTTGATCCCGGCATTGAAGATCGACGAAGTCGCGCCCCTGCATATCGAGCCCAGGGCTGGCCAGCCGATCTTTTACACCTCGCTGCTCAGCCTGTTGATGAACAAGAGGCGCTACGAGAGCTTGCCGGCCGATCTGCGTGCGGTGATCGACGAGCATTCCGGGCGCGCGCTGTCCGTCCGCTTCGGCCAGACCTGGGACCGCGAGGCCGAGCGGGCCAAGGAGCTGGTGCGGCAACGCAGCGCGGAGGCGATCCAGACCATCGACGATGGCCAGTACCAGCGCATGCGCGAAAGCGGCGAGCAGGTCGTGCAGGCCTGGGCCCACGACGGTGACGAGAAAGATATCGATGGCAGCCAGTTGGTGAAATCGCTACGCGATATCGCCGCCCGCGCAACCGCCAGCCAACCGTGAGGATGCGCCATGAACAACAGCATCGCGCTGGATGATGCCCATGCGTCGCCGGCTCGCCTGCCCTGGGCGGAGCGGAAACTGGGGCGGTTGGCCCAGTGGTTCGCTTATGCCGGAGGCACGGCCTTCCTGCTTCTCCTGGTCATGTCGCTGGTTTCCATCATCGGCCGCAAGCTCTGGGCCACACCGATCAACGGCGACATGGAGTTGATGGAGATGGGCGCCGCCGTGGCCATCGCGGCGTTCCTGCCGTACTGCGCAATCAATGACGACCATATCAAGGTCGAGGCATTCACCAGTTGGGCGAGCCCGGGGGCGAAGCGCTGGCTCGATGCCAGCGCCTATGCGCTGTTCACCGTCGTTGCCGGATTGCTGACCTGGCGCACCGGGCTGCAGATGTTCGAGACCCACATCAACATGGACAGCAGCGCATTGCTCGCCGTGCCGCTGTGGTGGGCGCTGGCGGGCATCGTGCCCAGCCTGGTGCTGCTGACCCTGTGCACGGCCTGGCGTTGCTACTCGATGCTGACCAGCCAGGAGCGATCGGTATGAGCGCGCTGGCCCTCGGTCTATGGATATTCAGCGGCCTGCTGGTGCTGCTGGTGCTACGGGTGCATGTCGGCGTGGCCATGCTGTTGGCCGGTGGCGTCTGCTTTCTGGTGATGAACCAGGGCGACGTGCAGTCGCTGCTCTACACCCTCAACAACCTGACCTATGCGCGCCTCTCCAACTACGACCTGGCGGTGATCCCGCTGTTCGTGCTGATGGGGCAGTTCTCCACCCATGGCGGCTTGTCCAGGTCGCTGTTCCGTTGTGCCTCGGCCTTTATCGGTCATTGGCGCGGTGGCCTGGCGCTGTCGGCCATCGGCGCCTGCGCGGGGTTCGGGGCGATCTGCGGCTCGTCCCTGGCCACCGCGGCGACCATGGGCCAGGTCGCCTTGCCGGAACTGCGCCGACACCGCTACTCGGACCGGCTGGCGACTGGCGCGGTGGCGGCGGGGGGCACGCTGGGCATCCTGATTCCGCCGTCGGTGCCGCTGATCATCTATGCCGTGCTGACCCAGGAGTCGATCGCCAAGCTGTTCATCGCCGCCGTGGTGCCGGGCGTGATCGCGATCATCGGCTACCTGCTGATCATCAGCGCCATCGTCAATGTCGACAAGGACGCCTGCGCACCGGCGCAAAAGGCCAGTTGGCGGGAGCGGGTGCTGTCGTTCGTGCAGATCACGCCGATCCTGATGACGTTCGTGGTGGTCATCGTCGGCATCTACGGCGGCTGGGCCAACCCGACCGAGGCGGCCTCCATCGGCGCCGCGGCCTGCGGCCTGCTCGCCGCTTGCAAGGGCAACCTGGGCCTGGAAGGCCTGCGCAAGAGCCTGCTGGGTACCGCCCAGTCCACCGGCATGATTTTCCTGGTGTTGCTGGGCGCGGACCTGCTCAACTCCGGCCTGGCCCTCACGCAGATGCCGGTGGACCTGGCCATGTGGGTGCTGAACAGCCAGCTCGCGCCGCTGCTGGTGTTGTCGGTGATCCTGCTGATCTACCTCGCGCTGGGCTGCGTGATGGATGCGCTGGCGATGATCCTGCTGACCATCCCGATCTTCTACCCGATGATCATGGGCCTGGAGTTCTTCGGCATGAGCCATGAGGAGAAGTCGATCTGGTTCGGCATCCTGGCCCTGATGGTGGTGGAAATCGGCCTGATTCACCCACCGCTGGGCATGAACCTGTTCATCGTCAACAAGATCGCCCGCGACGTGCCTTACATGGAAACGGCCAAGGGCGTGCTGCCGTTCCTCGCTTCCGACCTGTTGCGCATCGTGCTGATCCTGCTGGTTCCCAGCGTCGCACTCTGCCTGCTGCACCTCTGAACGCTGTTTTCGATAACAACAAAAACGAGAAACACACCATGAATAACACCAAGTACCTGATGGGCATCAGTGCCCCTCTGTTCGCGAGCCTGCTCGCCAGCGGTTCCGCACACGCCGACTTCATCGACGACAGCAGCGGCTCGCTGGAGCTGCGCAACTTCTACATGAACCGAGACTTTCGCCAGCAGGGCGCCGCGCAGTCGCAAGCGGGCAGTTGGTCGCAGGCGTTCATGTTGCGCATGCAGTCCGGGTTTACCGAAGGGCCGGTTGGCTTCGGTCTCGACGCCATGGGGCTGCTGGGCGTGAAGCTCGACTCCGGCCGTGGTCGCAGCGGCGACGGCACCTTGCCCTTCGGCCCGAACTCCAAGCGCCCGGTCGATGACTACAGCCACGCGGGGCTGACCGCGAAAATCCGCTATTCGAAATCGCAACTGAATGTCGGCATCCTCACGCCCACGCTGCCCGTGGTGTTTCGCGACGACGCGCGGTTGATGCCGCAGACCTTCGACGGCGCGTTGCTCGAGTCCAGGGAAATCGAGGGGCTGACCCTGACCGCGGGCCAGTTGTGGAAGTCGCGCACGCGCGAGTCGGCCGGCAGCGACAACATGTACATCGGTGGCCGCAGTGCCGCGTTCGACAGCGACGAGTTCAACCTGGCGGGCGCCACCTACGCGTTCACGCCCAACCTGAGCGCCACCTACTTCTACGGCGAGCTGAAGGACTTCTATCAGCAGCACTATGTCGGCTTGCTGCATACCTTGCCGTTGGGGGAGGGCGTTGCCCTGGTCACTGACGCACGCTACTTCGACAGCTCCACCGAGGGCGCGGGCCTGGCCGGCAGTGTCGACAACCGCAATTTCAACGTCATGAGCACGCTGAAGACGGGCGGGCACCGCTTCGGCCTGGCCTACCAGCGCATGAGCGGGGCCGATGCCTTCCCGACCCTGAACGGCTACACCCCGCCCTATACTGCCAACCTGGTCACGGTCGGCACCTTCACCTCGGCCAAGGAAACCTCCTGGCAAGCGCGTTATGACTATGACTTCGCCGCAGTCGGTATACCGGGCCTCAGCCTGATGGGGCGCTATATCAAGGGCAGCGGCATAGAGCGTGGCGCCGGCCTGAGCAGCGGCCGTGAATGGGAGCGCGATATCGACCTGGCCTACGTGATCCAGAGCGGGCCGCTGGAGGGCGTGGGCTTGAAGTGGCGCAATGCGGTTTATCGCACCAGCTACACCAGCGACATCGATGAAACGCGGATTTTCGTGACCTATACGATGAAGCTGTGGTGAGCCGTCGCTGCAATCCCTGAGTGCTTGCCATAGGAGCGGTTCCTTCTCGCCTGGATCGGGTGGGCCAGGAACCGCTCAGAACCTTTCCACCCTCTGCATTGCCCTAGGGATTGTTGACACTTCGTCACTGCCGCACGGCAGGCCGTTTTAGCCTGGCGCCATGCCCGCTGCCCTGGGCCAGCGGCCTCGGCGCCCTCCTGTCGGGTGGGCGGATTTCGATGTGAATAGCAAGATTGTCTACAAAGTTGCTTGATGGATGTGAATTTAAGGGGAATAATTCGCTCATCAAGGCAATGGTGTCGACAATATGCAGGTCATCGAAGCGCAGGACAGCGAGACACTCTCCGAGAACGTCTTCCGTCGGATCCAGTCCGCCATCGTCCAGGGCGAGATCCCGCCCGGGAGCAAGATTTCCGAACCGGAGCTGGCACGCACCTACGGCATCAGCCGGGGGCCGTTGCGTGAAGCGATCCATCGCCTGGAGGGGCAGCGCCTGCTGGTGCGCATCCCGCATGTCGGGGCCCGGGTGGTGTCGCTCAGCCAGCAGGAATTGATCGAGCTGTATGAAATCCGCGAGTCCCTCGAAGGCATGGCCTGTCGCCTGGCGGCCGAGCGCATGAGCGACGCGGATGTCGCCGAGCTGCGCCGGCTGCTGGACGTGCACGAGCAGGACGCCGCGTTCCAGGCTGGTGTCGGCTACTACCAGCAGGAAGGCGACTTCGACTTCCACTACCGGATCATCCAGGGCAGCGGCAACACGACCCTGGCGCAGATGCTCTGTGGCGAGATGTACCAACTGGTGCGCATGTATCGCCTGCAGTTCTCCGCGACGCCCAATCGCCCCCGCCAGGCGTTCGCCGAACACCACCGCATCCTCGATGCGATCGAGGGCCGTGACGGCGAACTGGCGGAGCTGCTGATGCGCCGTCACATCGCCGCGTCCAAACGCAACATCGCCCGCTACTTCGAGAGCGCAGCGCCTACCCAATCCAGCAAGAAACGAGGTGAGTCATGAGTCTGAACACGCCCGGCCAACGCTTTCGCGAGGCGGTCGCCAGCGAGCATCCGTTGCAGGTGGTCGGCACCATCAACGCCAACCATGCACTGCTGGCCAAACGCGCCGGCTTCAAGGCCATCTACCTGTCGGGCGGTGGCGTCGCGGCCGGCTCGCTCGGCTTGCCCGACCTGGGCATCAGTGGCCTCGACGATGTGCTGACCGACGTACGCCGCATCACCGATGTCTGCGATCTGCCGCTGCTGGTGGATGTCGACACCGGCTTCGGCAGCTCGGCCTTCAATGTCGCGCGTACGGTGCGCTCGATGAGCAAGTTCGGCGCGGCGGCCATCCATATCGAGGACCAGGTCGGCGCCAAGCGCTGCGGTCATCGGCCGAACAAGGAGATCGTTTCCCAGCAGGAGATGGTCGATCGGATAAAGGCTGCCGTCGATGCGCGCAGCGACGACAGCTTCGTGATCATGGCGCGTACCGATGCACTGGCCGTGGAAGGGCTGAATGCCGCGCTGGATCGCGCCGCGGCCTGCGTCGAGGCCGGCGCGGACATGATTTTCCCGGAGGCCATCACCGAACTGGGCATGTACAAGACCTTCGCCGAGCGGGTGAGGGTGCCGGTCCTGGCCAACATCACCGAGTTCGGCGCCACGCCGCTGTACACCACCGAGCAGTTGGCGAGCGCCGATGTTTCCCTGGTGCTGTACCCGCTGTCGGCGTTTCGCGCCATGAACAAGGCCGCCGAAAACGTGTTCATGGCGATTCGCCGCGACGGCACGCAACAGAACGTGATCGACACCATGCAGACCCGCATGGAGCTGTACGACCGTATTGGCTACCACGCTTTCGAACAGCACCTCGATGCGCTGTTCGCGGCCGGCAAGTCCTGATGGACGCGCGGCACGCATAAGAACCTGTTCACGATCTGCTGCGCGTCGGCCAAACAAGGTTGAAAGCGACCTGGAATGCCAGCCCAGTCGGAATGCTCATTTACAGCTCGTAAAGTCGCCCGCGACTGCGACCGTTCCTCGGCCACTTTCGCCCCTGTTTTGCTCTAGCTCGCGAGATCGTGAACAGGTTCTAAGAAACTCCAGCCTGCAGAACAACAACAAGCAACCGGATGATTAGGAGAAGCATGATGAACGCAAATGCCGAGACCCCCGGCTTCAAGCCGAAGAAGTCGGTGGCCCTGAGCGGCACCGCAGCCGGCAACACCGCCTTGTGCACCGTGGGGCGCAGCGGTAATGACCTGCATTATCGCGGCTACGACATCCTCGATGTCGCCACCACCTGTGAGTTCGAGGAAATCGCCCACCTGCTGGTCCATGGCAAGCTGCCGAACGTGGCTGAGTTGGCCGCCTACAAGAGCCGGCTCAAGTCCTTGCGCGGCATTTCCGGCGGCGTGAAGTCGGCCCTGGAACAGTTGCCGCCCTCGACCCACCCCATGGACGTGATGCGCACCGGCACCTCGGTGCTCGGCTGCCTGCAGCCGGAGAAGGACGATCACAACCATCCGGGTGCCCGCGACATCGCCGACAAGCTGATGGCTTCGCTCGGTTCGATGCTGCTGTACTGGTACCACTTCAGCCACAACGGCAAGCGCATTGAAGTGGAGACCGACGATGACTCCATCGGCGGCCACTTCCTGCACCTGCTGCACGGCGAGGCGCCACGCGAGTCCTGGGTGCGCGCCATGCACACTTCGCTGAACCTGTACGCCGAGCACGAGTTCAATGCCTCGACCTTCACCGCGCGGGTGATCGCGGGTACCGGCTCGGACATGTTCTCCTGCATGACGGGGGCGATTGGCGCGCTGCGCGGGCCGAAACACGGCGGTGCCAACGAGGTGGCGTTCGAGATCCAGAAGCGCTACGACAACCCGGACGAGGCCGAGGCGGACATCCGCGCCCGGGTCGAGCGCAAGGAAGTGGTGATCGGCTTCGGCCATCCGGTGTACACCGTTTCCGATCCGCGCAACAAGGTGATCAAGGAGGTGGCCCGCGAGCTGTCCGCCGAGCAGGACAACAGCAAGATGTTCGACATCGCCGAGCGCCTGGAAGGCGTGATGTGGGAGGTCAAGAAGATGTTCCCCAACCTCGACTGGTTCAGCGCCGTGAGCTACCACATGATGGGCGTGCCCACCGCCATGTTCACCCCGCTGTTCGTCATCGCCCGTACTTCCGGCTGGGCGAGCCATGTCATCGAGCAACGCATCGACGGCAAGATCATCCGCCCGAGTGCCAACTACACAGGCCCCGAAGACCTGCAGTTCGTGCCGCTCAAGGATCGCAGATAACGATGAACAGCCAATACCGTAAAAGCCTGCCCGGCACACCGCTGGACTACTTCGACGCGCCTGCCGCCGTCGAAGAGATTCAGGCGGGCGCCTGGGAAAAACTGCCGTACACCTCCCGTGTACTGGCCGAGCAACTGGTGCGCCGCTGCGACCCGCAGGACCTGACTGCCGCGCTGGAGCAACTGGTCTACCGCAAGCGCGACCTGGACTTCCCCTGGTATCCGGCGCGGGTGGTCTGCCATGACATTCTCGGCCAGACCGCGCTGGTCGACCTGGCCGGCCTGCGCGATGCCATCGCCGAACAGGGCGGCGACCCGGCCAAGGTCAACCCGGTGGTGCCGACCCAACTGATCGTCGACCACTCGCTGGCCGTGGAAGCGCCGGGTTTCGACCCGGATGCCTTCGACAAGAACCGCGCCATCGAGGACCGCCGCAACGAGGATCGTTTCCACTTCATCGACTGGACCAAGACCGCGTTCAAGAACGTCGACGTGATCCCGGCTGGCAACGGCATCATGCACCAGATCAACCTGGAGAAAATGAGCCCGGTGATCCAGGTGCGCGGCGGCGTGGCGTTCCCGGATACCTGCGTCGGCACCGACTCGCACACCCCGCACGTCGACGCCCTGGGCGTGATCGCCATCGGCGTGGGCGGCCTGGAAGCCGAGACCGTGATGCTTGGCCATCCGTCGATGATGCGCCTGCCCGACATCGTCGGCGTCGAGCTGAGCGGCAAGCGCCAGCCCGGGATCACCGCCACCGATATCGTCCTGGCGCTGACCGAGTTCCTGCGCAAGGAGCGGGTGGTCGGCGCCTGGGTCGAGTTCTTTGGCGAAGGGGCGGACAGCCTGTCCATCGGCGACCGCGCGACCATCTCCAACATGTGCCCGGAGTACGGCGCCACGGCCTCGATGTTCTATATCGACGCGCAGACCATCGACTACCTCAAGCTCACCGGGCGCGAGCCGGACCAGGTGCTGCTGGTGGAGCAGTACGCCAGGGCGCTGGGGCTGTGGAGCAGTGCGCTGAAGACCGCCGAGTACGAGCGCGTGCTGCGCTTCGACCTGGGCAGCGTGGGCCGCAACATGGCCGGCCCGAGCAACCCGCACAAGCGCTTGCCGACGTCGGCGCTGCATGAACGCGGCATCGCCGGCGAAGCCATGCTGGCTGCCGCCAGGGCCGAGGAGGCCAGCGGCCAGTTGCCGGATGGCGCCGTGATCATCGCCGCCATCACCAGTTGCACCAACACCTCCAATCCGCGCAACGTGATCGCCGCCGGGCTGCTGGCGAAAAAGGCCAACGCGCTGGGCTTGACCCGCAAGCCCTGGGTCAAGACCTCCTTCGCGCCGGGGTCCAAGGTGGCCAAGCTGTACCTGGACGATGCCGGCTTGCTGCCGGAGCTGGAGAAGCTCGGCTTCGGCATCGTCGCCTATGCCTGCACCACCTGCAACGGCATGTCCGGCGCGCTCGACCCGGTCATTCAAAAAGAGATCATCGACCGCGATCTGTACGCCACGGCCGTGCTTTCCGGTAACCGCAACTTCGATGGCCGTATCCATCCGTACGCCAAGCAGGCTTTCCTCGCCTCGCCGCCGCTGGTGGTGGCCTATGCCATCGCCGGCACCGTGCGCTTCGATATCGAGCAGGATGTACTGGGCCATGACCAGGCGGGTAATCCCGTTACGCTGAAGGATCTTTGGCCGAGCGACGAGGAAATCGATGCCATCGTTGCCGCTTCGGTAAAGCCCGAGCAGTTCAGGCAGGTGTATATCCCGATGTTCGACCTGGGCCGCGTGCAAGAAGCGCAAAGCCCGCTGTACGAGTGGCGCCCGCAGTCCACCTACATCCGCCGTCCGCCGTACTGGGAAGGCGCTTTGGCCGGCGAGCGCACGCTCAAGGGCATGCGCCCGCTGGCGATCCTGCCCGACAACATCACCACCGATCACCTGTCGCCGTCCAACGCCATCCTGATGGACTCGGCGGCGGGCGAATACCTGCACAAGATGGGCTTGCCGGAAGAGGACTTCAACTCCTACGCCACCCACCGTGGCGACCACCTGACCGCGCAGCGGGCGACCTTCGCCAACCCGCAACTGGTCAACGAGATGGCGGTGGTCGACGGCCAGGTGAAGAAGGGCTCGCTGGCCCGCGTCGAGCCGGAAGGTCGGGTGATGCGTATGTGGGAAGCCATCGAAACCTACATGAATCGCAAGCAGAACCTGATCATCGTCGCCGGTGCCGACTACGGCCAGGGCTCGTCCCGTGACTGGGCGGCCAAGGGCGTGCGCCTGGCTGGTGTCGAGGTGATCGTCGCCGAGGGCTTCGAACGTATCCACCGCACCAACCTGGTCGGCATGGGCGTGTTGCCGGTGGAGTTCAAGCCGGGCACCACGCGCCTGACCCTGGGCCTGGATGGCAGCGAGACCTACGACATCGAGGGGGCCATAGCGCCGCGCTGCGAGCTGACCCTGGTGGTCCGCCGGCGCAATGGCGAAAGGCTCGAAGTGCCAGTGATTTGCCGCCTGGACACCGCGGCCGACGTCAGTGTGTACAAGGCTGGCGGCGTGCTGCAGCGCTTCGCCAAGGACTTCCTCAAAGGTGCGGCTTGATCTCGTAGGGTGGATCGGTGAGGCGTGAGCTACGTGCCCCGATCCACCCTACGATTCATTTATCTTCCTGTCAGGACCCAACCATGGCTTCTCAAGCGCAGATCAAAATCGCCGCCACCTACATGCGTGGCGGCACCAGCAAGGGCGTGTTCTTCCGTTTGCAGGACCTGCCCGAACGCTGCCAGGTGCCGGGCGAGGCGCGCGATCGTCTGTTCATGCGGGTGATCGGCAGCCCCGACCCCTATGCCAAGCAGATCGATGGCATGGGGGGCGCCACCTCCAGTACCAGCAAGTGCGTGATCCTGTCGAAGAGCGAACGCCCGGGGCATGACGTCGACTACCTCTATGGCCAGGTGTCCATCGACAGCGCCTTCGTCGACTGGAGCGGCAACTGCGGCAACCTGAGCACGGCTGCCGGTGCGTTCGCCCTGCACGCGGGCCTGGTCGATCCCGCCCGCATCCCCGACAACGGTATCTGCACGGTGCGCATCTGGCAGGCCAATATCGGCAAGACCATCGTCGCCCACGTGCCGGTCAGCGCCGGGCGGGTGCAGGAAACGGGCGATTTCGAGCTGGACGGCGTGACTTTTCCGGCGGCGGAGATCGTGCTCGAATTTCTCGATCCGGCCGAAGAAGGCGACGGCGGCTCGATGTTCCCCACTGGTAATCTGGTCGATGAACTCCAGGTGCCTGGCGTCGGCAGCCTGCAAGCGACCCTGATCAATGCCGGCATCCCGACCATCTTCGTCAACGCCAGCGATATCGGCTACCAGGGCACCGAGCTGCAGGACGCGATCAATGGCGATGCCGCCGCCCTGGCACGCTTCGAGGCCATCCGGGTGGCCGGGGCTCTGCGCATGGGGCTGATCGAGACGGCGGAGCAGGCCGCGACACGCCAGCACACGCCGAAGGTCGCTTTCGTCTCGCCACCTAAGGATTACCGGGCATCCAGCGGCAAGCAGGTCGGCGCGCAAGACGTCGACCTGCTGGTACGCGCGCTGTCCATGGGCAAGCTGCACCATGCCATGATGGGCACGGCCGCCGTGGCGATCGGGACCGCGGCGGCGATCCCCGGCACCCTGGTGAACCTGGCCGCTGGCGGCGGCGAGCGGCAGTCGGTGCGCTTTGGCCATCCCTCCGGGAGCCTGCGGGTCGGTGCCGAAGCGCATCAGGTGGCCGGCGAGTGGCGCGTGACCAAGGCCATCATGAGCCGCAGCGCGCGGGTGCTGATGGAAGGCTGGGTGCGCGTTCCCGGGGGGGCGTTCTGAGGGGCGCTCTTCATCGTCTTTTTCGGGGGAAGTAAACACCTTTCTAGAAGTTGATCTGGCATGACGCGGGAGTGGTAGGATCGTGCAGCCGTGCATTGGCATGGCATCAAAGCAATAACAATCACTTTCCTAGAGGTCGGCGCCATGGTGCTACGGCGTATGAATATCGCCCCGCGGGCGATTGCTGGTTTTTCCCTGATTGCGCTGCTTGTCCTTCTGCTCGGCCTGTTCGCCATGAGCCAGATGCGAAGTATCCGGGGGGCTACGGTGGAACTGACCGAAGATACCTTGCCCAGCTATGCCGCGTTGGGGACGATCAACGAGAAGATGCTGCGCCTGCGCATCGTGTCCTTTCGTCTGTTGGTGGACCGTGAGCCGGCCTTGCTGGATGCGACCCTGGCCCGTGGCGCGGAACTGACCGCGCAACTGAAGAAGGTCCAGGCCGACTATGAGTCGATCGTCAGCGAGGGCGCCGAGCGCACTCAATACGAGCAGTTCAAGCAGGTGCTGGCCGAGTACCTGGTGCTCAACGACAAACTGGTGCAATTGTCGCGCGCCAACGATATGGAGGGCATGCGCACCTTGCTCGGGGGGGAGTACAAGGCGCGTTCGGACGCCATGGGCGCAATGCTGGACAAGCTGATCCAGGTCAATCGCGAGTCGGGTGAAAAGGCCGCGAGGGATGCGACCAGCGAATACGACTATTCGATGAACGTCGTCCTGCTGTTCATGCTGCTGGCCGCCGCGCTTACCGCGACGCTGGCCTTGCTGTTGACGCGCAGCATCGTGCTGCCACTGCGCCAGGCGGTGCAGGTGGCCCAGGTGGTGGCCTCTGGCGACCTGACGGAGAACATCCGGGTCGATGGCCGCGACGAGCCGGCACGCCTGCTCGATTCGCTCAGGACCATGCAGCAGAGCCTCAAGAGCACGCTGCAGAGCATCGCTCATTCCTCCTCGCAACTGGCTTCGGCTGCCGAAGAGCTCAATGCGGTCACCGAGGACTCCAGCCGCGGGCTGCATCAACAGAACAACGAGATCGAACAGGCCGCTACGGCGGTGAACGAAATGACCACCGCCGTCGACGAGGTGGCCCACAACGCGGTCGCCACCTCGGAAGCGTCAAGGGACTCCGACCGGACCGCACGCGAGGGGCAGGAGCAGGTCAACCGTACCGTCGATGCCATCGGCCAGCTCGCCGAGGACGTGACGACCACCTCGACCCAGGTCGAGCAGCTCGCGGAGAAGGTGCACGATATCAGCAAGGTGCTGGATGTGATCCGTACCATTGCCGAGCAGACCAACCTGCTGGCGCTCAATGCGGCGATCGAGGCGGCGCGTGCCGGTGAGCAGGGCCGCGGTTTCGCCGTGGTGGCCGATGAGGTCCGCGCGCTCGCGCACCGCACCCAGCAATCGACCCAGGAAATCGAACAGATGATCGGCGGCATCCAGCAGGGCACCGACCTGGCGATGGGCTCGATGCGCGCCAGCAACGAACGGGCGCGTTCCACCCTGGAACTGGCACGGGCGGCGGGAGTGGCCTTGCAAAAGATCACCGAGGCGATCAGCCACATCACCGAGCGCAACCTGGTCATCGCCAGTGCCTCGGAAGAGCAGGCCCAGGTCGCCCGGGAGGTGGACCGCAACCTGGTCAACATCCGCGACCTGGCCCTGCAGACGTCGGCCGGGGCCAACCAGACCAACGCTGCCAGCCAGGAGCTTTCGCGCCTGGCGATCGACCTTAATACCCTGGTGACCCGCTTCACCATCTGAGCGATCGCTCTCGGAAACCCTGTCTCATGGCAGGGTTTCCCTTGCGCTTCGCCATGCAATTGCAACAGGCATCCGGACTCGGGAGCGTTGCCGAGGGCGTCAGCCTCACTATGCTGACGATGTCCGCCTGATCCAGCAAGGATCGTCCGTCAGCGATCAGGCTATGATCACGCCCACCGAACCGGATTCCCGCACCCTATGCCCGTTGACCTGCAAGCGCTCTATCCCAGGCTGATCCAACTGATGCTGGACACGGTTTTCGTGGTCGACAGGGACGATCAGATCGTCTTCGTCAGCGATGCCTGCGAGGCGCTGCTGGGATACCGTGCCGACGAGTTGGTCGGCACCCCGATTACTTCTTACATGCACCCAGAAGACCTGGCGGCCACCAGGGCTTCGATTGTGCGGGTGATGAGCGGCCAGCCGCATTTCGATTTCCGCAATCGCTATATCCGCAAGGATGGCGGCGTCGTCTACATCCTGTGGGCGGCTTTCTGGTCGGAGGAGGTGGGCGCGCGGATCGGCGTGGCGCGGGATGTAACGGCCCTTGCCCTGTCGGAAGAAGAGCTGCGTTTCCTCGCTCACCATGACCCGCTGACCAAGCTGACCAACCGCTCGCTGTTCAATGACCGCCTGGCGGCCGCCCTGCGCGCGGCGCATCGCCATGGCAGCACGCTGGCCTTGCTGTTCCTCGACATCAATGACTTCAAGACGGTTAACGATGTGCATGGGCATGCCGCTGGCGATCGCGTGTTGTGCGAGACGGCGCGGCGCCTGCAAGGCTGTGTGCGCGAGACGGACACGGTGGCCAGGCTCGGTGGCGACGAGTTCGTCGTGTTGCTGACGGATATCCAGCTGGACGCTTTCGTTGCCGAGAAGGTGCAGCAGATCCTCGCGGCCATGGCCGAGCCCTTGGGCGATGAGTTCGCCGGGCTGAGGATGCCGTCCTGCAGCATCGGCGTGGCCTGTTATCCGGAGCACGGGACGAGTGCCGATGCGCTGCTCAGGCATGCCGATAGCGACATGTACCGGATCAAGCGCAAGCGGGACTAAGGCTGCCTGCGCGAAGCGCTGTTTCAGGGCGCGCGGATTTACTGGACCGCACGCAACGCCAGCACGCGGTCGCGCCCGCCTTCGGCAATCAGGTAGGTGCCGTTGCCGGTGGCGACGATGCCCTGCGGGGCCTTGAGGAAGGACAGCACGGTATGCCGCTGCCCGCCTGGGTCAACCAGCAGCAGGCGGGCACGATGGGTGGAGTCTTCGGTGATCCAGAGGCCGCGCTCGTCGCACAGCAGGAAGGTCGGATTCTTCAGGCCCTGGAGCAGCACCGGATCGAGGCCGTCGCTGCTGACCTGGCGTACCGTGCCTTTTGCCTTTTCCGTGTACAGCATGCGGCCATCGCTACAGCGGGTGAGGGCTTCGGTTTCGGAAAGGTTGTCGCGTAGTACGGTGAGGCTGGCGTCGCTCCAGCGATAACGCAGCAGCCTGCCATCGCCCTTGCGGTCTTCGATGGCGTAGAGGTAGTCGGCATCGGCCCACAGCCCCTGGGCGTTATTGGCCTCGAACAGGGGATAGACCTTGCCTTGCCTGAACAGGCTCACCGGCGAATTGCCCGACTCTTGGCTGAATGCCACACCACCCTGTGCCGGGATCATGCCATCGGGTTTGGACAAGCCTTCGACGACCAACTGCCTGGTTCCGTCCGGCGCGATATGCAGGATACTGCCGCGCCCGTCCTGCAATTCCTGGCTGACCAGGACGCCGTCGGCCTGCTGCACCAGCGATGCGGCCTTGTGTACGTTCCGGTAGGCCACATCGTAGCTCCAACCGCTGGCGGCCGTGACGGGATAGAAGTTCTGCCAGGCGAAGAAGGCGCCCGTGACAGCGGTCAGCGCCATCAGCGAAAGAGCGGCCCGGCGCAGGCCTATTCTCATGCCCGGGGGCATAACGTCACGTTGTCTGTCGTGCGGGTAGATGTCTATTTCGGTGAACAACGCAGTGCTCCAGTCGAACTGGCGAATGCCTTCAGAAAGGGCGGCCATGGTAATGCTCCAGCATGTGAAAAAAACGTGACGGCCAATTGGGGGCCGTTTCGGGAAGGCCGGATGTCCACGAAGACGGCCATGCCCAAGCCTGCTGGAGCGCGAGGCCGCATGGCCTGGTCGGGCAACAGCGGATAGGTGTACGTTCAGGCGGGTTCGTGCCGCGACAATCGATCTCAGGCAGCGCTTAGCGTTCGTGAGTGGCGGGTGGTAAAGTCGCCGCCATGAAAATCGCCCGTCACCCACGATCGCTGATTGCATGGACGCTCTACGCCAGCGTTCTGTTCAGCCTGTTCGTGTGCGGCATCCACCATGGGCAGATGGGCGGCTTGGCGCTCAGTGGCCTGGAGGGTGGCTACTGCGGCCTGGACAGTGAAAGTGGGCATGGCTTCGCTGGCACCGACTCGGACCCGCAGGCGGCCGTGCAACTGGACTGCTCGCTCGGCTCCTCGTGCTCGGCGCTGGCCTCCAACGCCATGCACTGGAGCCTCGGCGATAGGCCAGCGGGAGCGCTTGCGCCAATCGTCGCGCGCTCCTGGGCGCAGCCTCCGCCCCGTTACCTGTGGCCTTCGCTCAATCCCCGCGCATCGCCCGTTGCCTTCCTCGCAGTGTGAGTCTTTCAGCCTGATTCGCTAGGCGCAGCATGCCCTGCGCCGTGCGCAAACAGCATCACGTCTTTGCCTGGAAATTATCGTTGATGAACACAAGGAACGCTTTTTCGGCGCCGTGCCTGCGCATGCGCCTGCAACCCGCATTGTCTCTGTGCGCACCGCCGCTGGTATGCGGCCTGTTCGCTCTGTCTGCGCCCAGCCAGGCCGTGGCCGAGGGCGAGTCGGTGCTCACGCTCGGGGCGGTGACCGTCAGCAGTGATGAGCGAGGCCCACTGGCGAGCCGCAACATTCTCAGTTCGGTCGATGTGGTCGGTGCGGACATTCTGGAAAAACAGCCGGTGCAATACAGCTGGGAACTGTTCAATCGGTTACCGGGCGTCATGCTGACGCAGTTCAACCAGGGCACCACCTCGGGGAAGCTGTCTTTTCGCGGCTTCAATGGCGAGGGCGAGGTGAACGCGGTCAAGTTGCTGATCGATGGCATTCCCAGCAACAGCAACGACGGTAACATGCCCTTCATCGACATGGTCTCGCCCCTGGAGATCGAGAGCATCGAGGTGGTGCGCGGCACCAATGATCCGCGCTATGGCCTGCACAACATCGCCGGCAACGCCAGCATCGATACCCGCCAGGGCGGCAACGCTGGCAAGTTGCGCGTGCGCTACGGCAGTTTCGATAGCCGCGATGTGCAAGTGGTCAAAGGCATCGAGTCAGGCAGCTGGAGCCAGAACTATGCCCTGAGCTACCAGGCCAGTGGGGGCTACCGCGACCACGCCGATACCGAGCGCCTGGGCGTTTCCGGCAAATGGTTCTACACCGCGGCCGATGAATCCTGGCGCGCCGGTTTGAGCGCGCGCCACTACACGGCCGATGCCGATGAAGCCGGTTACCTGAGCCATGCCGATGCGCGAGATGCCCCGCGCCAATCCTATGCCAACAACGCCACCGATACAGGTGAGCGAGAGATGAATCAACTCAGCCTGCACCTGGATGCCAGCCTGGCCGAGGCGCTGAGCTGGAGTGGCAAGGCCTATGTGAACACCTTCGAGGACCGGCGCTGGACCCAGTACTGGCGCACCTCGTCGCAGCAGGAACGTTATGCGGACGAGACCCAGTATGGCGCGCTGAGCAGCCTGACCTGGCGACCGCGGATAGAGGGCCTGCATGCCTTTGCCCTGGAGGGTGGGGCAGAGGTGCAACGCCAGGAGAACGAAAGCCTGCGTTATCGCACGCAACTGCGCAGCCGCGTCGCGCAGACCCGCGACCAGCGTTTCGACCTGAATGTCTACGGCGCCTACGTACAGGCGGTGGTCGAACCGACCGATACCTTGAAGATCATCCCGGCCTACCGGGTCGACAAGGTCTATGGCGACTACACCAACGAGCTGACCGGCGAACATGCCGGGGTCAACGACTACGGGCTGATTCGCCAGCCCAAACTCAGCGTCGTCTATTCGCCATGGGCGCAGGCCAGCCTGTACGCCAACTGGGGCCGCACGTTCCAGATCGGTGTCGGCTCCGCCGCCTATCGCCTGGCGACCCAGAGCGATGACCTCAAGCCGTCGATCAACGATGGCTGGGAGACGGGCATTACCTTCAGGCCCGCGAGCTGGCTGGATGGCCGTATCGCCTATTGGCAGCAGAAGGCTTCGGATGAAGTGCAGCGCAAGCTCAACGATGCGCTGGGCGATGCCGAGAACGTCGGCAAGACCCTGCGCAAAGGCTGGGACGTGCAGGTCAATCTGTATCCGACCGAGGACAGCAGCCTCTGGCTGTCCTACTCGCGGCAGTTCTCCGAGATTCTCCAGCCCAATCCCAACCTGCCCGCCAGCAAGGGCAAGGAAATGGACCACGTTCCCCATCACCTGTATGCGCTCGGCTCCAGCTACCGGTTGACGCCGAAGCTCGAAGTATCGGCCTGGGTCAATGGCCAGAGCGACTACTACCTGGAGCGCACCAATAGCACGGGCACCTTCGGCGGCTACGTATTGCTCAACCTGGGCGCGACCTACCAGGTCACGCCGACGCTGAGTGTCGACCTGCAG
Organism: Pseudomonas sp. LRF_L74; assembly: GCF_965644255.1. Taxonomy (NCBI): domain Bacteria; kingdom Pseudomonadati; phylum Pseudomonadota; class Gammaproteobacteria; order Pseudomonadales; family Pseudomonadaceae; genus Pseudomonas; species Pseudomonas sp. LRF_L74. The sequence continues at coordinate 86,892 of NZ_CBFFRH010000011.1, forward strand.
GCCAAGAACGTCACCGACCGCTATTACGAGTACGTCTGGTACGACGACACTGCCGGGGTAGAGCAGTCCCTGCATGCCGCGGGTGATGGGCGGGCCTTGTATGCGGGGCTGACCCTGGACTTCTGAAGTGCCGGCACGAGGCATGGCCCGTAGGCGAATTGAACGGATTGCGTGTTCATGAGGAAAATTCGTTTTCAACGTAAATTAATTGAGTTTGTCTCATGAAGTGACGGCGCCGAGAATTCCTCCAGATTTTTTAACTGGAGGATTTCACCCATGGCCCTGGCACATACGCTTGGCTTCCCGCGCATCGGTCGCGACCGCGAACTGAAAAAAGCCCAGGAGGCGTTCTGGAAAGGCGAACTGGACGAAGCCGGCCTGCGCGCCGTGGGGCGCGAACTGCGTGCCAGCCACTGGCAGGTACAGAAGGACGCGGGTATCGAGCTGCTGCCGGTCGGCGATTTCGCCTGGTACGACCAGGTGCTGGCCCATTCGCTGACCTTCGGCGTGATCCCCGAGCGCTTCCGTGCTCATGGCAACCGCAAGCCGACCTTGCAGACCCTGTTCGCCATGGCCCGTGGTGCGCTGGCGAACAATGACGGCGACAACTGCTGCGGCGCCCATGCCCAGGAGATGACCAAATGGTTCGACACCAACTACCACTACCTGGTCCCGGAGTTCAGCGCCGAGCAGCAGTTCGAACTGAGCTGGGAGCAGTTGTTCGAGGAGGTTGACGAGGCCAGGGCCCTGGGCCACAGGGTCAAGCCGGTGGTGATCGGTCCGCTGACCTACCTGTGGCTGGGCAAGGCCAAGGGCAGCGAGTTCGACAAGCTGGAGCTGGTCGATCGCCTGCTGCCGTTGTACGGCCAGATTTTCCAGCGCCTGGCTGCCCAGGGCGTCGAGTGGGTGCAGATCGACGAGCCGATTCTGGTGCTGGACCTGCCGCAGGATTGGAAAAACGCCTTCGAGCGGGTCTACAACCTGCTCCAGCGCGAACCGTTGAAGAAGCTGGTCGCGACCTACTTCGGCGGCCTGGAAGACAACCTCGGCCTGGCTGCGGGCCTGCCGGTGGACGGCCTGCACATCGACCTGGTGCGTGCGCCTGAGCAGTACCCGACCATCCTGGACCGGCTACCGGCCTACAAGGTGTTGTCCCTGGGGCTGGTCAATGGCCGTAACGTCTGGCGCTGCGACCTGGAGAAGGCATTGGGCGTGCTGCGCCATGCCCATGAGCGTCTGGGCGAGCGGTTGTGGGTCGCGCCATCCTGTTCCTTGCTGCACAGTCCGGTCGACCTCGACCGTGAGGACAAGCTGGATGCCGAGCTGAAGAGCTGGCTGGCTTTCGCCGTGCAGAAGTGCCAGGAAGTCGCCGTGCTGGCGAGTGCGATCAATGAGCCAGAGCGTGCCGTGGTTATCCAGGCCATTGCCGAAAGTCGCGTGGTGCAGCAGCGCCGCGCCGCTTCGCCACGTATCCACAAGCCGGCCGTGCAGGCTCGCCTCGCCGCGATCAAACCAGCGGATAGCCAGCGCCACTCGGTGTTCGCCGAACGTATCGCGCTGCAACGTGCCGACCTCAACCTGCCTGCATTCCCGACCACCACCATCGGTTCGTTCCCGCAGACCGCCTCGATCCGCCTGGCCCGGCAGTCGTTCAGGCAAGGCAAGCTCAGTGCCGCCGCGTATACCGAGGCGATGCACAGCGAGATCCGTCACGCCGTAGAGATCCAGGAATGCCTGGGCCTGGACGTGCTGGTACACGGTGAGGCCGAGCGCAACGACATGGTCGAATACTTCGCCGAGCAGCTCGACGGTTATGCGTTCACTCGTTTCGGCTGGGTACAGAGCTACGGTTCGCGCTGTGTGAAACCGGCGGTGATCTATGGCGACCTGAGCCGCCCGAAAGCCATGACCGTAGACTGGATCACCTACGCCCAGGGCCTTACCGACAAGGTAATGAAAGGCATGCTGACCGGCCCGGTGACCATGCTGATGTGGTCTTTCCCGCGCGATGACATCTCCCGCGAGCAGCAGGCGCGTCAACTGGCGCTGGCCATTCGTGACGAAGTGGTCGACCTGGAAGCCGCTGGCATCAGGATCATCCAGATCGACGAGGCGGCGTTCCGCGAAGGCCTGCCGCTGCGCAAGTCGCAATGGCAGGAATACCTGGACTGGGCCACCGAGTCGTTCCGTCTGAGCGCTTGCGGGGTGCGCGACAAGACGCAGATCCACACCCACATGTGCTACAGCGAGTTCAACGATGTGATCGAGTCCATCGCCGCCATGGATGCCGATGTGATCACCATCGAGACCTCGCGTTCGGACATGGAGTTGCTGGAGGCCTTCGAGCGCTTCGACTACCCGAACGAGATCGGCCCGGGTGTCTACGACATCCACTCGCCTCGGGTGCCGACCCTGGAGGAGATCGTCAACCTGCTGCGCAAGGCGGCCCGTCGTATTCCGGCGCAGCGGTTGTGGGTCAACCCGGACTGCGGCTTGAAGACCCGTGCCTGGCCGGAGACCGAAGCCGCGCTGGTGAACATGGTGGCGGCGGCACGCGAGCTGCGCAGAACCGGCATACAGAGCGCCTGACCGACGGCGTGAGCACAATAGGGCGCAAGGTCTTCCTTGCGCCCCATATGTGTTTGCCGCGAAGAAATCACCCGCGCTTTTTCTTCACGCCGCCCTGGCGTGCCTTGAAGCGTGGGTTGGTTTTGCAGATCACGTACAGACGCCCACGGCGTTTGACGACCTGACAATCGCGGTGACGCAGTTTTGCCTGCTTGAGCGAGGATAAGACCTGCATGTTCGACTCCTTGTTTATTTACGTAATAACATAACATTATCGCGAAGCATTAGCATTTGGCAAGGCTTTGTCAGGATGGATCGCAGGGGAGTGAGTGTCAGGTTGGTGGGCTGTAGATGGCACGACGGTAATGGCCGGCAGGCAAAGCCCGATCGGCTCGGCCGCTATAACCGGCGGCGTGTCTTGGCTGGCATGCCGTTATTGATCAGAAGCCAGGTGACTGGCAGGTAACCGCTTGCAACTTTCCAGATGCCGACACGGGGCTTCGGCTGAGGTCTTGTTGCGTGGGCTGATGTCCGTATGTGCGGGGCGCTGGGCGATCAACATGGATAGTTGGCCCGGAAATAAAAAAGCCCGGAACATATCCGGGCTTTTCACTGAGGCTTGCTTATTGCAGCCAGGACTCGACGGTGTCGGAACCGTGTTGTTCTTTCCAGGCCTTGAGAACTTTGTGGTTGCCGCCTTTGGTTTCTACCACTTCGCCTGTCTTCGGGTTCTTGTAGCGTTTGACCGCACGTTCGCGACGCGATGCTTTCGCCGGGGCGGCAACACGGCTGACGCTGTGGGATTGCGGGTCGAGGATGGCGATGACGTCGCGCAGGTTCTTGTCGTAGCTCTTCATCAACTCTTGCAGCTTGGTTTCGAACTCGATTTCTTTTTGCAGGGCGTTATCGTTCTTCAGGGCTTCCAGCTCGGCGAGCTGGGCGGCAAGTTGTTGTTCCAGTGCACGGTATTCGGCAAGTTTCGACATGGTGGCTCCTAGGGCAGAAGAACGCTCTATTACAAAGTATTGGTAATAAAGAGTGAGGCGTTTGGGATATAGATCAGACCGGGTGTTTCCCGTTGGGTACATAGAGTACGGGTTTCTGGCTTAGTTCTCCAAGAGTTTTATGAGTCGACGCCCAAGTAGTGTTGAAGACCGTCGCCCGAGTTCTTAAACGGGTGATCTTTCAAGTCGATAAGAAGGGCTATTCAAAAGACTTTTTCCTGCTGCAACTTCTACTCGTTAGTCGCCACCAGGAGGCGCGGCATCGGGGGCGCAGCGCGGATATGCTCCAAATCGGCTGTGGCGATCTGGTTGTATCGCGGATTTCGATCAAGGATGTTTCATGGACTGGACAGGTTATAGCGTGCAGAGAATGACCTGGGATGGCTCGATGCGCAGGGTCACTTCCAGGCCTGTCTGTAATGCCAGCTCGTTGGCCGTGAGCAACGCCGTCATTTGCAGGCCACCCGCCAGTTGTAACTGAACCTCGGTGTCGCGCGCTCCGTGTTCGATCTGCTGGATTTGCGCGCGGTAGCTGTTGAGCGCGTCCGTAGCCGGGTCGAGGCTGAGCTCGACCCAGCCGGCCTTGATCAAGGCGAATATTTCATCATCGACCTTGAGTCCAAGACGTTCCGTGCTGGCACGGGTTATCGAGGCGAACAGGCGCAGGCCGCCTTGCAGCTCCAGCGCCACCAGATCGTTGAGGTCGCCAGTCTCGATATGGACGATACGTGCGAGCAACTGGTTGCGGGCACTGGTGCGCAGGCGCAGGCGATCCATGATCTGCAGATAAGGGGCCGCGCCGCCATCCTGGCCAAGAATGGCAAGGAAGCGTTCATGTTCTTCCTGATAACGGCGGAACGCCGCGATCAGTTGCAGGCCCGCGTCAGTCAGACGTGTACCGCCGCCGCCCTTGCCGCCGGCGCTGCGTTCGACCAGTGGGCTGCCAGCGGCGTTGTTCATGGCATCGACGGCATCCCAGGCGGACTTGTAGCTCATGCCCATGGCCTTGGCGGCCTGGCTGATCGAGCCGCTGTCGTTGATGCGCGACAGCAGTTCGATGCGCCCCTGGCCAGCCAGGTTCTTGCCATTGTGGGTGATCCAGAAACGTCCTTCGAGCTTCATGACGGTGGCTTTCGTGGCGGTGATGATGCCGGGAAGCTTAACACCGCGACCGAGTCGCTTCGAACCCGGGCGCTCAAGGCACCAGGTGCAATTCCACGCTCTTCAGCCATTTCACATGGCGCGGACCGGGATTGTGGTCGCAGCCGGAGATCAGCGCGATCTTGCCGCTTTCGTCCGCCAGTGGCTGGCCGTGCTGGCGCACGGCGACCACCACGGCATCGCCGCCATTGCTGTTGAACAGCTCGTTCCAGGTGAACAGGGCAACGTAGTCGTCACTGGCGCGGGCGACGATGTAGGCGCGCTTCCACGCCTTGGGATCGTCGCCGCTGAGCGTGGTTTTTTGTAGCAGGTCGCGCAGGCGCACGCCGTTGTAGCCTTTCTCCGCCAGTTCCGGCGAGCTGCCGGGGCACGTTGCGGCCAGGCTAGTCACATCCTGGCCGGGCAGGGCCTGAAGCTGTTCGAGGCTGTAGCGCTGCGCTTGCTGCACATCGCCCTCGATCAGCAGCTCGCGGGTCACGTAGCTGCTCGGATCGTCCGGGACGAACTCGGCCTGGGTCGCGCTACACAGCAGGCCCAGGGCCATGCCGGTCAGGTAACGATGCATGACGTACTCCTCAGAAGCTGTAGCGCAGGTTGGTGAAGTAGGTCCGGCCGGCTTCCGGGTAGCCGTAGGCCAGTTCGTAGTTCTCGTCGGTGATGTTGTTGACCCCGGCTTCCACGCTCAGGCCCGCGTAGATCTGCAAGGCAGCCTTGAGATTGCCAGTGGTGAAGCTGTCGACCCGCGTCGTGTCGGACGACCAGCGCTGGTCGGCGTATTCCAGGCTGGCGATCAGGTTCAGGCGTGGGACGACCTGCCAGTCGGCCCAGGCGTTGAGCTTGTTGCGCGGGCTGTCGACCAGGCGCGTATCGGAGCTGAGGTTGCGGCGTTCCAGGTAGGTGTAGGCGACGCCGGTCTCCAGGCCTTCGCCGAAGGTCTGGCGTAGAGTCAGCTCGGCACCGCGATGGCGGGCCTTGTTGATGTTCTGCATCTGGTACAGCGTCGGTGTGGTGGACACGGTCACGCGTTGGATCAGGTCTTCGATGTCGCTCTGGAACAGCGCCGCTTCCAGGTGCCCGCCGGTCCAGGGCTGGCCCTGGTAGCCGACTTCATAGTGGGTCGCTTGCTCAGGCTTGAGGTTGGGGTTGGCGACGAAGGTGTTGAAACGCAGCGAGTAGCGATCCTTCAGCGTCGGCAGGCGGCTCTTGCGGGCGATGCTGGCGTACAGGCGATGCGCGGGCGTCAGGTCGAAGTACAGCGCGCCCTGATAGTTGTTGGCCGATTGCTCGTCCGGCTTGGCGTAGACGTCGGCATCCTGCGGGGTGAGGGTGTCGCGGCTGGCGCCGAGGGCGAGGCTCCAGCGCGGCGCCAGTTCGATGGTGTCCTCGATGGCGATCGAGGTCATGCGGTCCTTCAGGCGTTTGGTCACCACGCTGCCGTCATCTTCCTCATGGCGATCCTGCTTGGTGTAGTACTGCACCTTGATGGTGTTGGCTTGCAGGCGCGTGCTTTGCAACTGGATCGAGCCACCGAGGCTGTGGTCGTCGTAATTGCTGACGGAAGTGATGGCGCTGTAGGTCGCGTTGGAATAGGTATCCAGGCCGTTGCTGTAGTGATCGGCGAAGGCGCGGATGCGCAGGCTTTCATGGTCGGTCAGGGCCTTGTCGACGATGGCGTAGTAGCTTTCCTTGTCCCAGTACGGCCAGCGCCAGTAGCGAGCGGTGGCCGTGGTGTCGGTGCTCGTCAGGTTGCCCTTGGCGCCGTCCTGGCGCACGTAGCCGATGGCGTATTCGTCGGTGTCATTGGGCGTCAGGCCGATCTTCAGTGACTGCTTGCGATCCTTGTAGTCGCTGTTTTCGCGCTTGTGCCCGTTTTCTCGCGCATTGGCTGTGAAGTCATCGGACATCGGCATGTAGTCGGCTTCGTCCTCGGAAGCGCTGGCCTGCAGGTACCAGAGCCCCTGGTTGGTGCCGACGTTGATGTGCTTGCGCTCCAGCCCGCCGCTGCCGACGCCGAGCAGTACGTCGCCCTCGAATTCGCGGGTCGGGCGACGGGTGACCAGGTTGATCGCGCCGCCCAGGGTGTTGGGGCCGTACATCATCGAACTCATGCCCTTGGCGACCTGGATCGAGGCGAGGTCGGCGGTGGTGAAGCGGTCGAGGTCGACATAGCCGTCATAGGGCACGTACACCGGAATGCCGTCGATGAAGATCGGCGCCTGGCGCGAATCGAAGCCGCGCAGGCTGATGGTGCCTTCGTTGCGGGCGTTGGTGGCGGTGCTGATACCGCTGAGGGTTTCCAGCGCTTCGGTGACGGTATGGGTCTCCAGGCGCTGCATGTCCTTGGCGTCGATGCGCGTGGCGATCTGGTCGCCGAACGCGTTGTCCTGGTCTTCGTCGGTGGCCTTGACATGCAGTTCGCCAAGGGTGAAAGGCGAGGCGTGAACCTGGGCGATGCCGCCTGCGGCGAGCAGTCCGAGGGCCAGGGCGCGCCAGGAAAGGGAGCTGTGCATCTCGAAACGTCCTTTGTAGTGCTTCGTTGTATGTTTTTTTATATAGCGACAGGTGTGACTCATCAGCCGGCATGCGGCCTGTGTCGGAAATCGTCGCGGAAGGCAATGCTGGATGCGTTACGGCGTGAGCCGGAACGCGAAGCGCGGGGAGTATGAAATGCGCGATAGCGCTATATCCAGATGGATATAGCGCTGATCCAGGGATGGGAAAGCCGCCGTATCCTGTGATGTGGCGATTCGCCAAGGGCTTGTCGGTGTCGACTATCTGCGTGTCGTGTTTCATGCGTCATCGCCCGTCCGTTACCGCGTAGCGTGTCCGCGAATGGTGCCAGCGGCATCGAGACCATTCAGGGGGCGCCGCATGACGGCCACTCGGTATCAGGCGGGGCAGGCAGTCGACATCGGCATCCTGCGCAAAGTCATCGCGGCATCGGCCATCGGCAACTTCGTCGAGTGGTTCGATTTTGCGGTCTACGGGTTTCTCGCGGTCACCATCGCCGCACTGTTCTTTCCCCAGGGCGATCCGACCCTGGCCTTGCTGCAGACCTTCGCGGTCTTCGCCGTGTCATTCGCCCTGCGTCCGCTGGGCGGCATCGTCTTCGGCATCCTCGGCGACCGCATCGGGCGCAAGCGGGTGCTGTCGGTCACCGTGCTGATGATGGCGGGCGCCACGACCTTGATCGGGCTGTTGCCGACCTATGCCAGCCTGGGATTGGTCGCGCCGTTGCTGCTGGCCCTGGCGCGTTGCATCCAGGGTTTTTCCGCGGGCGGCGAATACGCTGGCGCCTGTGCCTTCGTCATGGAGCACGCGCCGACGGAACAGAAGGCACGCTACGGCAGCTTCGTGCCGGTATCGACGTTCATGGCCTTCGCCTGCGCCGCCGCCATCGTCTTCGGCCTGGGGCTGTGCCTGGACGATGCGCAGATGCAGGCATGGGGCTGGCGCGTGCCGTTTCTGGTCGCCGCACCATTGGGCCTGATTGGTCTGTACATGCGCTTGCGCCTGGATGAGTCGCCGGCGTTCAAGGCGATGGCGGCGCAGCCCCAGGCCGAGCATTCGCCGTTCGTGGAAACCCTGCGCGGTCACGGCACCACCATTCTCTGCCTGGCGGCGTTCATTTCGGCGACGGCACTGTCGTTCTATATGTTCACGACCTACCTGACCACCTACATGCAGGTGGTGGGTGGCGCGGCACGGCCCACGGCACTGCTGGCGAGCCTGCTGGCGCTGACTTTCGCGGGCGTGTTGTGTCCGTTGGTCGGGCGTTATTCGGACTGGGTCGGGCGGCGCAAGACCATCCTTACCGCGTGCCTGTGCCTGATCGGCGCGGTCTACCCGGCCTTCCACCTAGCCGCGTCGGGTGAGTTGATCGCGTCGGCCATCGGCGCCATGTTGCTGGCCATCGGCGCGGTGATCTGTGGTGTGGTGACTGCCGTGCTGCTGTCCGAGCAGTTCCCGACGCGGGTGCGCTATACCGCTTCGGCATTCACCTACAACCTGGCCTATACCGTGTTCGGCGGCACCGCCCCGTTGGTGGCGACCTGGTTGATCGAGCAGACCGGCAACCGCATGTCGCCGGCGTTCTACCTGATCGCCATTGCCTTGCTGGCGCTGGCTGGAGGCATGGCCTTGCCCGAATCGTCGAAGCGTTCGCTGGATGATCCGATGCGCTAGGGTCTGTCGTCTTGGGCTAAAAGGAGCAGCGTGCTCAATGTCGCTTCGATTTCCGCAAAATCCGGGCGATCCCTCACGTGTCCCTGCTGGCAACGGGTAAGCAAGGGTTCCAGTGCCTGTCGATGCGAGGCAGGCATCTCACTGCGGGTCATCAATTCCTCCAGCAAGATAGCGAATGCCCGTACTTCGATGCGTTGCAGCGCGGCATGCTGCGATGGCGCATCGGGCGGATAGAAAGAGGCCGCGCCGAAGTCACCGAGCACTGCGTTGCCAGCCTCGTCGAAGAGGATGTTGTGGCCGTACAAGTCGCCATGATTGATGCCTTGCCCATGCAGGTGAAGCGCGGCGCTGGCGATGCCGCTGAGCAGGCGCAAGGCTTGCTCGAAGGGCAGCGCCCAGCCCGGCGAATACGTATCGCGACTGCAGCTTTCCAGGCTCGGCGGGCCGGCCAGGGTATGAAAGCCTGGGTCGATCAGGCGTAGCAGCAAGCCCTGCATGCCGGATGGGTGATCGCGTAGGCGAGCCAGTACGCCGATCAGGTTAGGGTGCGTGCCGCCCGCGAGGCAGGCGCTCATTTCGCTGGCCGGTGTGCCATCGCTGGTCATCTGGCCCTTGAACAGCTTCAGTGCGACCGGCTCGCTGCTGCCATCGGCTTTTTGCCAGCGCGCTTGGTGAATGACGCCGGAGGCGCCTTGACCAAGCTCCTGCTCCAGCTCCAGTTCACGCCAGGACACTTCTGCTGCTGGCGTATCGGGATGCCTGGCGAACGGATTACCGGCGTAAGCCAGCCAGGCCAGGCGCGGCAGTTCGAGCAGCCAGTCGGGCAATGCCGGCAGTTGGTTGGCGGCGATGCGCAGCAGTTCAAGGTTATGGCAGCGAGCGAGGCTGGCGGGCAATGAACGCAGGCGATTGCCGGCGAGCATCAGCTTCTGCAGGTCGGCGCAGTCGCCAAGGGCGTCTGGCAGCGTTTCCAGGCGATTGTCCGTAAGGATCAGCCAGCGCAAGCGTGGCGGCAGCGCCCGCTCGGATAGCTCGCGAATTCGGTTGGACTTGAAGCCGACCATGCGCAGGGCAGGGCAGCGGCCAAGCACTTCGGGAACGTGTTCGAAGCGGTTGTTGGAGCAGAACAGCACCTTCAGCTTGTGCAGGCGTGGCAGGTCTGGCGGCAGGTCGCTCAAGCGGTTGTCACTCAGGTTGAGCACTTCGAGGCTGTCGGCGAGGCGGAAGATTTCCTCGGGGAAATGCTCCAGCGCTTCGGCCAGGTCCAGGCGCGTGACGCCATGGAGCTGGCCGCTACGCAGTTGATCGAGGGTGTGCATGGGCTGCTGCCGGCTGTCGAACGAGGCCGCGCAGTGTACGCATTTAACGCGATACCGGCAGCGTCTCGATATGGCGGTAGTCGGCGCCAAGCTGGTCAGCCAATTGCCGGGCCTTGCCGATACGGATCGGGGCGGACTCGATGTCGACCACCAGGGTCGGGCAACCGCTCGCCGCCAGTGCAGGCCATTCACGCAGCCGGCCATCGGTGATGACCAGCAGGCGCTGGCGCTCGCCCGGTTTGGCTCGTTGGCGCCGCTGCAGCCATTGCTGGGCTTGGCGCAGCGCGTCGATCAGCGGGCTGCCGCCACCGGCGCCGAGTTCATTCAGCCAGTCTTGCAGCGCCGCCGAGGCTTTCTGGCCTTGCCAGTGCCATTGGGCGTGGGCGCCATGGGCGTCGAGCAGGGCGATCCGTGCGCGTGCCCGGTAGGCGTGTGCGAACAGCTCGGCGAGCAGGCCCTTGGCTTGGCCGAGAGCGCCATGGCGCCGGGTCGATGCGGAGGCATCGACGACGATCAGCCACAGTTGCGGCGATGTTGCGCTACGCGGCCTGCGTTGCAGGTCCTGGCGTCGGCGCGGCCGCCCTTGCAGCAGGCTGGCGAGCCAGTCCATGGCGCCGTCGTTGCCAGCCCGTCGCTGGCCGCTGCGTCCACCGCTTTGTGCGCCTGGCCTGGGCTGCGCATCGGTCCCCGCAGAGGCGCGCGGGGCGATGCTCAGGGCTTTTTTGGCCAGCGTGGCGGCTCGCGACGCTCGCCCGTGGCTTGCGCTTGGGCGGGCAACTCGCCCCATTGGCCTTCACCGGCCGCTTCAGCCTGGCTTGAGGTCGAGGCGGAAGAGGCCGGCGGCTGGGCGGGGGATTGTGCTGGATGAGCGCGGCGGCGATGGCGCAGGACGAACTCTTCCACCGCATCGATATCGGTTTCGCTGATGCGCGGCTCGCCCCGCCAGGCCGCATGGGCGCGGGCTGCACGCAGCCAGACCAGGTCGGCGCGCAGACCGTCGACGGCTGCGGCGAAACAGCGCTGGCTGATCGCCTCCACGGCCGGATCATCCAGTTCGATCTGGCTTACCAGCAGGCGTGCGTTCTGGCAGCGCAGCGCCAGGTGGTTCTGTTCGCTGGACCAGCGTTCGAGGAACGCCTGTGGGTCCGCATCGAAGGCCAGGCGGCGACGGACGATTTCGGCGCGCTGTGCGGGCTGTGGCTGCCCGGCGAGGGCGATGTTCAGGCCGAAGCGATCCAGCAACTGTGGACGCAACTCGCCTTCCTCGGCGTTCATGGTGCCGATCAGGCTGAAGCGTGCCGCATGACGATGGGAAACGCCGTCGCGCTCGACATGGTTGACGCCGCTGGCGGCGGCGTCGAGCAGCAGGTCGACCAGATGATCGGGCAGCAGGTTGACCTCGTCGACATACAGCACGCCGCCGTTGGCCTTGCTCAACAGGCCCGGAGAAAACTTCGCTCGGCTTTCGCCAAGCGCCGCCTCGAGGTCCAGGGTGCCGACGATGCGCTCCTCGCTGGCGCCTAGCGGCAGGGTGACGAAACTGGCGCCGGGCAGCAGGTCGGCCAGGCCACGGGCCAGGGTCGATTTGGCCATGCCGCGTGGCCCCTCGATCAGCACGCCGCCTATCGCCGGGTCGATGGCCACCAGGCACAGCGCCAGTTTCAGCTCGTCGGAGCCGACCACGGCGGCGAGTGGATAATGCGGGCTGTCGATCATGCTGTGGTCCGGGCATCAGGAAGAGGGGGCATTGTAGGGGATTTGCGCGTACAGGCCGCAATCGATAAAGCCATTACCCGGATTGTGTGAAATAGGTGCTTGCAATCGGCGGCGCCGATGGATTAACTTCGATGCCATTCAATGGAGTCCACCATGTCGCCTTCCCCGATCCTGTCCACTGTTCGCCTCGATGCCCTGTGCGTCGCGGTCGCTCGTGCGCAGGCATCCGTGGTCGCGGCCGCCGCTTATTACTTTTATGGGTATTGGTTTAGCCACAGGCGCGCCTGATACCCCACAGGCGCCCTGAAACGAAGGGTCGCCACCAGACAGTTTCTCGAAACCCCCGGTCGGCAACCCGACCGGGGGTTTTGTTTTTGGCTTGCCGATTTTTACAGATAGAGGATTCGACGATGACCGCCTACACCCGCTACCAGACCGATTACCGCTACGACTGGCGATTTACCCAGGGCCAGGTCGCCCACCCACTCAATCGAACATCCAATCGAGCCAGATAGTCGCCGGGCGTGGTCAGCGCCACGCCGGCCGAGGAAAACAGCATGTCCGTAGCCATCAATTCCCGTTCCAAGTCCAACGAGCCGAAACCAAGCATCGCTCGCCGCCAGACCGCACCGTTGCCCAGTGCCGCGCAACTGCGCGAGCAACTGCCGCTTGCTCCCGCCCTGGCCCGCCAGATCCAGCAGCAACGCCAATCCATACGCGCCATCCTCGCCGGTCATGATCCGCGCCTGCTGGTGGTGGTCGGCCCATGCTCGCTGCACGACGACAAGGCCGTGCTCGAATACGCCGAGCGCCTGGCGACCCTCAGCCAGCGCGTGGGCGACCGCCTGCTGCTGGTGATGCGCGCCTACGTGGAGAAGCCGCGCACCACGGTGGGTTGGAAAGGCCTGGTCTACGACCCGGCCCTGGACGGCAGTGGCGACATGGCCGAAGGCTTGCGCCGCTCCCGGCAATTGATGCTGCGCATGCTGGAAATGGGCCTGCCGCTGTCCAGCGAGATCCTGCAGCCGCTGCTCGCGGGTTACTTCGACGACCTGCTCGGCTGGGCCGCCATCGGCGCGCGCACCAGCGAGTCGCAGGTGCACCGCGAACTGGTCAGTGGCCTGGACATGCCGGTGGGCTTCAAGAACGGCACCGACGGCAGCCTCGGCATCGCCTGTGACGCCATGCGCTCCGCCGCCCACGCCCACCAGCACTTCGGCGTCGATGCCCAGGGCCGTCCGGCGCTGGTACAGACCCTGGGCAACCCGGACACCCACCTGGTTTTGCGCGGTGGCCATGGCGCGCCGAACTACGACGCCGCCAGCGTCGCGATCGCCCGCGCCGAGCTGGAGCGCCAGGGCATCGAGCCAAGCATCATGGTCGATTGCAGCCATGCCAACAGCGGCAAGAACCCGTTGCGCCAGCCCGAAGTGCTGCGCAGCGTGCTCGACCAGCGCCTGGCCGGCGATGGTTCGTTGCGCGCGGTAATGATCGAAAGCCATCTGTTCGACGGCGCTCAGAGCCTCGGCGGCGAGTTGCGCTATGGCGTGTCGATCACCGATGGCTGCCTGGGCTGGGACGGCACCGAGCGCATGCTGATCGATGCCGCGGTGCGCATGCGTCATCTGGTGTGAGCCGAAGGCTTCAAGCAAAAGCGCCAGCGACTCCAGACTGTGTGAAAACTCTGCGCTCGGCCATGCGGCGTTAAAAAACGGCTCAAAATGCTCATTTACAACGCGTAAACTGCGCTTTTTCGCCGTTTTTTGCCTTGCCTGACCGTCGCTCGCTACGTTTTCACACAGCCTGGACTCGCGCCTTTACTTGAAACGTGCCGCCTGGGGCTGCTCTTTGGTGAGCAAAGTTTGCCGGGTACTTGCCATTCTCCTTGTGGGCGCTAGGATCGGTCGCCTGTCACAAGGAGATGCCCATGCGCACCAAGCTGGATGAAGTTCTGCAGGCCGTGAACCAGATCGTGTTGGGCAAGGAACAGCAGGTGCGCCTGGCACTCACTTGCCTGTTGGCCAAGGGGCATCTGTTGATCGAAGACTTGCCGGGCATGGGCAAGACCACCTTGAGCCATGCCCTGGCGCGTATCCTCGGCCTGAGCTTCCAGCGCATCCAGTTCACTTCCGACCTGCTGCCCGGCGACATTCTCGGCACTTCGGTGTTCGACAAGGACAGCGGTCAGTTCACCTTTCACCCTGGCCCGATCTTCGCCGAGCTGGTGCTGGCCGACGAGATCAACCGCGCCACGCCCAAGAGCCAGAGTGCGCTGCTCGAAGCCATGGAGGAGGGCCAGGTGACCATCGAGGGCGCGACCCGGCCGTTGCCCGAACCGTTCTTCGTCATCGCCACGCAAAATCCGGTGAGCCAGGGTGGCACCTTCGCCTTGCCCGAGTCGCAGCTCGACCGCTTCCTCATGCGCCTGTCCCTGGGCTATCCGGCCAAGGCAGCGGAAAAGGCGTTGCTGCTCGGCGAAGCGCGTCGTGAGCTGCTGCCGAAGATCGACCCGCTGCTCGATCATGCCGAACTGGCCGCCATCCAGGCGCTGATCCCGCAGGTGCGCGCCAGCGATGCACTGGTCGATTATGTGCTGCGCCTGGTCGAGGCCACCCGCAGCCAGCCGCAGTTCGCCTGGGGCCTGTCGCCGCGCGGCAGCCTGGCGCTGCTGGCCGCGGCGCGGGCCTGGGCGTTCCTGGCCAATCGTGACTACGTGATCCCCGAAGACGTGCAGGCGGTGTTGCCGTCGGTGGTCGCCCATCGCTTGCGCGAGCGAGCCGACCCGGCCGGCCATGGTGGCGGCTCCCTGGTGCAGTGGCTGTTGCGCGAAGTGCCGGCGGTCTGAGCGCCGTGTCCGTGCTCAAGCCGCGCTGGCGCCGCTGGCTGGCCAAGCGCATCCCGCCGGCCGCCGAAGTGCAGCTCAACCAGCGACGTATTTTCATCATGCCCACGCGGGTGGGAGCCGGTTTCGCCTGCATTCTGCTGATGACCTTGCTCGCCGGGATCAATTACGAGAACAGCCTGGCCTACGCCCTGACCTTTCTGCTGGGCTCGGTGTTCGTCGTGGCGATCCTGCACACCTATCGCAACTTCAGCGGCCTGATCCTCAAGGCCGGACGCAGCGGCCCGGTGTTCGTCGGCGAGCAGGCGCGCTTCCAGGTACGCCTGGAGAGCGCCGGGCGCGAGCACCAGGCGATCAGCATCGGCTGGCCACAGGCTTGCGTGCAGACCCTCGATGTGCCGGCCGCTGGCGGCAGCGAGTGCGAGCTTGACCTGCCCGCGGCGCGGCGCGGCTGGCTGCGTCCGGATCGCCTGCGGGTGGAAAGTCGTTTTCCGCTGGGCATCCTGGTGGCCTGGAGCTGGGTCGATCTCGACCAGGCGGTGCTGGTCTATCCGCGTCCGCTGGAGGGCGATCTGCCGCTCAGCGCCGGTGGCGAGGATGACCAGGAGCAAGGCACGCGGGCCATGGGGCAGGGGGCCGACGACTATCAGGGGCTGCGGGTCTATCAGCCTGGCGATAACCGCCGGCGCTTGCACTGGAAGGCTTATTCCCGTGGCCAGGGCTTGTTGGTCAAGGACTTCGCGGCAGTGACCGGGCGCGAACTGTGGCTGGACTATTTTGCCCTGGGCGGCGACATGGAGTCGCGACTTTCGCTGCTTTGCTACTGGGTCCTGCAACTGGACAGGCGTCAGCAGCCCTATGGCTTGCGCCTGCCTGGCCTGCAACTGCAGGCGGACATGGGCCAAGGGCATCGTGAGGCCTGTTTGCGGGCGCTGGCGTTGTATGGGGTAGCGGCATGATCGGTTCGACCAGCCAGCCTATCCCGCGCATTGGCCTGACCTGGCTGCTGGTGGCCCAGGTCCTGGTGATCCTGCCCCATCTGCTGCACCTGCCGTTGTGGATCGTGCCGCTGTGGCTGGTTTGCGCCGGATGGCGGGTGCAGGTGTTCCGCATGCGCGTGCGCTACGCCACGCGTTTCGAACGTATCGGACTGCTCATTCTCACGGCCATCGCGGTATTTCTCTCCCGGGGCAGCCTGGTCGGACTGGATGCCGGCGTGCTGCTGCTGGTCGCGACCTTCATCCTCAAGCTGGTGGAACTGCGTAGCAAACGCGATGCCTTGCTGCTGATCTTCCTTGGCTTTTTCGTGGTAGTGACCAGCTACCTGTTCGACGACAGCCTGCTCAGTGCCTTGTACAGCGTGCTGCCGGTCAGTGCCTTGCTCGCCGCGTTGATCGGCCTGCAGCAGAGCAGCCTGGCGCAGCGCCCGGCAGCCACCCTGAAGCTCGCCGGTTCGATGCTGCTGCAGGCGCTGCCGCTGATGCTGGTGCTGTTCCTGTTCTTTCCGCGCATGGGGCCATTGTGGAGCCTGCCCAATCCGAACAAGGCATTCACCGGCCTGAGCGACAACATGGCACCGGCCGACATCGCCAGCCTCAGCCAGTCCGATGCCCTGGCATTTCGAGCGAGCTTCGAAGGGCGTGTGCCCGAGCGGCGCGATTTGTATTGGCGAGCCTTGACCCTGGAGCACTTCGATGGCCGACGTTGGTCGCAGTCGTTCGTTGACCAGGGCCCCGATCCGGTGGAGTGGCAGCGGCGGGGGGAGAGCTTGCAGTACAGCATCGTCATGCAACCCAGTGGCAAACCCTGGCTGTTCGCCCTGGATGTAGGCATGAGCACTCAACAGGGCATTCGCCAGCGTAATGATTTCCGCCTGGAGAATCGTCGTCCGATCCTGCAGAACTTCATGTACAGCGTGACCTCCTGGCCTGCAGCAATCAGGCAGCCCACGCTGAGCGAGCCGATGCGCCGCCGCGACCTGCAACTGCCCAAGGATGGCGACCCACGCGCCCGTGCCTGGGCCGGGCAATTGCGCGAGCGATACACGGATGACCAGGCGCTGGCCGGCGAAGTGTTGCGTCACTTCAACCGCGAGCCCTTTGCCTACACCTTGCAGCCGCCGATCCTCGGGCGCGACAGCATCGACGAGTTCCTGTTCGATTCGCGTCGTGGTTTCTGTGCCCACTATGCCGGTGCGATGACCTTCGTCCTGCGTGCCGCCGGCATTCCCGCACGAGTGGTGGCGGGTTACCAGGGCGGCGATTTCAATCGCAACGGCAGTTATGTCTCGGTGCGCCAGTTCGATGCCCATGCCTGGATCGAATACTGGATCGAAGGCAAGGGCTGGATCAGCGCCGATCCCACGGCCCAGGTCTCACCGGAGCGTATCGAATATGGCCTGGAACGTGCCGTGCAGGACGAGCAGAGCTTTCTCCAGGATTCACCGCTGTCGCTGCTGCGCTACCGCGATATCGGCTGGCTCAACGAGCTGCGCCTGGGTTGGGACAGCCTCAACTACAACTGGCAGCGCTGGGTCCTCGGCTACAAGGCCGAGCAGCAGATGCAGACCCTGCAGCGTTTGTTCGGCAGTTTCGACTGGCAACGTCTGGGGCTGGTCATGGCGGCTGCCCTGGTCCTGCTGCTGGGCGGTTTGAGCCTGTTGCTGTTGCGTCCGTGGCGCCGTCGCTCGCGCGATCCGCAGCAGGTGCTGCTGCTGCGTTTCGAGAAGTTGCTGGCCCGCCATGGCATGCGTCGTGGCCGAGGCGAGGGCGTTCGCGCCTTCGCGGTCAGGGCGAGCCAACGCCTGCCGGCCCAGCGCGAGGCGATCATGGCGTTCGCGAACGCATTCGAAGCGCAGCGTTATGCCGGCCATGGGCCTTCGCCGAACAGCCTGGGCAAGGCGCTGGCGCGGCTGCGCAGGACATTGCCCTGGAAGCGGACACACGACGCCTGACACCGCGTTATCGCCCTATGTGGCGAGCAACGGCTGCCTTTTGTCCGCATCGTCACTCTGCCCCGCGGGGACCGTCACCTACACTTGCCCGAGCATTCGGAGGGAGGGTGGCGGATGAATTTCGCAGAGGTGATCAGAACGGTTCGTGAGCGGCCCGATGGGCTTGTCGTGCCCGAACTGTGGAGCCAGGGGCGCGCGGCCTTTGGCGGTGTCGTCGGGACGTTGTTGTACGAGTCGATGCGCGCCAGGGTCGCTGGCGAGCGAGCGCTGCGTTCGTTGTCGATCAGCTTCGTCGGGCCAATGGCGATGGGCGAACCGGTGCGATTGGAGGTCCAGGTTCTGCGCGAGGGGCGCGCTGTCAGCCAACTGTCGTGCAGCGCCAGCCAGGATGGCCAGGTGGTCGCTGTCGCCCAGGGCAGCTTCGGCGCTGCCCGAGTCTCGTCGGTCAGGGTCGCCGCCATCGAGCCGCCGCCGATCAAGGCAGTCGATGCCTGCCAGCGACTGCCCTATGTAAAAGGCCTGACTCCCGAGTTCATCCAGTTCTTCGACCTGCACTGGGCCGTTGGCGGCTTGCCATTCTCGGGCAGCACATCGCGGGAGATGGGCGGCTGGGTGCGCCTGGGCAATGAGACTGGGCGCGAGCGGATCGAAGCGTCTCATTTGCTGGCACTGGTCGATGCCTGGCCCTCGGCGGCGATTTCCCTGTTGAAGGCGCCAGCGCCGGCGAGTTCGTTGACCTGGACCATCGAGTTCATCCATCCGCTCGCCGAGGTGTACAGCGACGAGTTGTGCCAGTACCACGCGCACATCGAGCAGGCCAGCGACGGTTATGCCAACGTCGCAGCGGCACTCTGGAGCCCGCGCGGCGAGTTGCTGGCGATCAGCCGGCAGACCACGGTGATGTTCGACTAGAGCGTCGGCAGGTTAAAGAACGCTCGCGCGCAGGCGGTGGTATGGGCCGCGACGGCTTCGGCACTTTCGCCCCGATGCAGTGCCACCTCGCGCAGGACCTCCGGCAGATAGGCCGGCTCGTTGCGGCCGCTTTTCGGCTTTGGACGCAGGCTGCGGGGCAGCAGGTAGGGCGCGTCGCTTTCCAGCATCAGGCGGCCGGCGGGAATGTCGCGCAGCAACGGGTGCAGATGGCTGCCCCGGCGTTCGTCGCAGATCCAGCCGGTGATGCCGATGTGCAGGTCCAGGTCGAGGTAGCGGTAAAGCGTGTCGCGTTCGCCGGTGAAGCAGTGCACCACGGCGGCGCCAAGCTGGTCGCGGTAGTCGCGCAGGATGGCCAGCAGGCGTTCGCTGGCGTCGCGCTCATGGATGAACACCGGCAGTCGAAGCTCCACCGCCAGCGCCAGTTGCTCGGCGAACGCACGCTCCTGCTGCGTGCGGGGGGAGAAGTCGCGATTGAAGTCCAGGCCGCATTCGCCCACGGCGCGGGCCTGTGGTTGGGCCAGCAGGTCGCGGAAGTGACGGTGGCTGTCGGCATTCCAGTGCCTGGCATCATGGGGATGTACACCGGCGGTGCAGAACAGGTGCTGGCCGCTGTCGTCGAGTTCCTGGCAGAAGGCCAGGGCCTTTTCGCTTTCCGCCTGGCTGGTGCCGGTCAGGACCAGTTGGCATACGCCTGCCTCATAGGCGCGAGCGAGTACCGCTTCACGCTCTCGAGCGAGACTGTCGTGGGTCAGATTGACGCCGATGTCGATGAGTTGCATGGTGCTACCTCTGTTCAGGTGCGCGGCAGCATAGCAAAGCCAGACCATGGTCGATAAAACCAATAATTACAGACGGTTAGTCGAGTCGTTCGGGGCCGGATACCTTTTTCACATGGTGCCGCCAGGGCATCTGTGGCACCCTGCGCGCCCTTTTTCGCCCTTGCCGTCGATCGCCCGGTTTCGGCTCGCTCCGGAGGTCGGATGATTCGCCGCTGTCTTTTATTGCTCTGCTGCCTGGCTTGGCTGCCGTTGCCAGCCCAGGCGCGGTTGACGGGGCCGCCAGAGGCCTGGAACACCCCCAGCGTGACGCGCGACCTCGCCGAAATGCGCAAGAGTGGCGAATTGCGCGTGCTGGTCAACCAGAGCCGCAACAGCTCCGGCGAGATCAAGGGCCAGGTCATCGGCAGCGAATACCTGCGCCTGCGCGCTTTCGAGCAGTACCTCAACCGTAATGCCGGTGATGGCCGGACGATCAAGCTGAAATTGATCCCCAGGGGCAAGGAGCAACTGCTTGGCGCCCTGCAACGCGGCGAGGGCGATATCGTCGCGCCGGGTGAGTTGCTCGATGCCAGCCTGGCCCATGGCATCAGCGCGAGCACGGCGACCCGCAGTGATGTGCCGCTGGTGTTCGTCAGCCGCCAGGGTAATCGGCGCTACCAGCGCTTCGAGCAACTGTCCGGGCGTACCCTGGTTCTGCCTGCCGGCAGCGCGGCGAACCAGGCACTGATCCAGCTCAACCGGCTGCTTGCCGAGCGCAAGATGGCGCCGATTTCCATCGAGTGGGCCGATCCGAGCCTGGCCCTGGAAGACGTGCTGGAAATGGTCCAGGCCGGTATCTATCCCTTCACCATCGTCGAACAGCCGATTGCCGAACGCTGGGCACGGGTCATGCCCAAGCTGCGCGTCGACAGCGCCCTGGTGCTCGCCCGCGATGGCGACATGAGCTGGTATGCAAGGCGCGACGCACCGATGCTGCGGGCCAGTATCGATCGCTTCCTGGCTGGCTATCGCACACCAGACGATATCGATGCGGCGTTCCAGCGGGTCTACCGGCGGCTGTACCAGGTCCACTATCCGCTGGCCAAGACCGATCGCCAGCGCCTGGAGAAGGTGCGCCCGTTGCTGCAGAAGCATGCCGGCGCCCAGGACCTCGACTGGCTGGCACTGGCGGCGATGGCGTTCAAGGAGTCCTCTCTCAATCCCAAGGCCAAGGGTGTGGGCGGCGCCACTGGACTGATGCAGATCACCCCGGCGGCCGGGCGCAGGGTCGGGGTGAACAACGTGCAGGTCGTGGAGGGTAATGTCGAGGCGTCGGCCCGCTACCTGGCGATGTTGCGCCGCAAGTTCTTCGCCAGCGCCAAGCTGAACGAGCGCGAGCGACTGGCGTTCGTCCTCGCGGCCTACAACCTCGGCCCCGAGCGTGTGCAGAGCCTGCGTGCCCAGGCGCGCCGGCAGGGGCTGAATCCTAACCAATGGTTCTTCCAGGTCGAGCGGGTGGCGATGGAGGAAGTAGGCATGGGCGTGGTCAGCTACGTGAACAGCGTGAACAAGTACTACGTGGCATTCGACCGTGAGCGTGGGCAGCTTGAACCTAAGCTGAGCGTTAGGAAGTAATCGATTTTATAGATATTTATTAGCACGAAAATGCAATTTTAATATCTATTAATTTGAATATCATGGGCTCCACAACCTGACCTGTTCCCATAGGACGCCGCACATGAACACGCTGATCAAAAAACTCTTGTCCACCCGCGCCAGCATCGCCATCACCCTGCTGCGTGTCGTCACCGGCCTGACGTTCGCCTCCCACGGCTCGCAGAAACTGTTCGCCTGGTTTGGCGGTTACGGCCTGGAAGGCACCGGGCAATGGATGGAAAGCATCGGCATCCATCCCGGCTACCTGATGGCCGCCCTGGCAGGCAGCGCCGAGTTCTTCGGTGGCCTGGCCCTGGTCATCGGCCTGCTGGTACGTCCGGCGGCGGCTGCGCTGCTGTTCGCCATGCTGGTGGCGATCTTCACCGCTCACTGGTCCAGTGGTTTCTTCATCAGCAATGGCGGTTTCGAATACGCGATGATCCTGGCCCTGATCAGCGCCGTGCTGATCGTCGAGGGTGCCGGCAAACTGTCGCTGGATCGTCGCCTCGCCAACTGATCCTCACCGGCATCGAGGACTGGAAGGCCGCAGGTCGTGCGCCATGCACCCTGCGGCTTGCGGTTTTTTTACAGGAGGAGAGACGGCCATTGTTGACAGGCATGTGCGGTCTTCCTAGCATCTCGCTGCATTGCGCCGATTTAGTCAGCTACTTGCGGGGCGCAGGTTCGAACGGACCGAAATACCGCTAAAGCGCTGGTGCCGGTGCGCCTCTCGCCGCTGTCCAGCAGGAGCCACGAGGCGGAGAACGAAATGACCCTTGCCCAGCCGCAGATTCGTCTGGTCCCGATCACCCCGGGCCTGCATGCCACGACTCACAATCCCCGCATCCTGCTTGGCGGCAACCACCAGCCGACCTTGCTGCGCTGTCTCGATGGCTGGCCGAAGCGTTGGGGCAGCCCACGCAATTTCCTGATCCAGTTCAATCACGACGGCGAATCTCTGAGTCGTTTTCCCCGCGATGCCTTCGACATGGCCGTGATACAGACACCGGCAGAGCATGCCGACGTGCTGATCGGCGAGTTGCTGCGTGTGGCGCGCCAGGGCTTGATTACCCGGCGCGTCGATTGAGCGCGTTGCTCAGGGATACTCGATGGCCACGATGTACCAGAGCTTGTCGCCGGTCGGTGTCTGCACCCGCACTTCGGCGTCCAGGGGCTTGCCGACCAGGGCGCGGGCCAGGGGCGAGTCGATGCTGATGAGGTTCTGTTTCAGGTCGAACTCGTCGGGGCCGATGATGCGGTAGCGGGCTTCCTTGCCGTCTTCATCCTCCAGCGTGACCCAGGCGCCGAAATACACCTTGTCCGGGTCGCTCGGCTTGCTGGCGACGACCTTGAGTTTTTCCAGGCGTTTGCTCAGGAAACGCACGCGGCTGTCGATCTCGCGCAGCATCTTCTTGCCGTAGGTGTATTCCGCGTTCTCCGAGCGATCGCCCTGGGCCGCGGCTTCGCTTACCGACTGCGTCACCTTGGGCCGTTGCACGTGCCACAGTTCATGCAGTTCGGCGCGCAGGCGTGCTTCGCCTTCTGCTGTGATCAATGGCGTTCCGGCAGTACGGGGAGGGCGGTAGCGGCTCATGGAATCGCTCTGTTGGCAAAGGCGCAGAGTGTAAGGGATAAGCGGCTACAGACTGCAAGCTGGAGAGCCCGTAGCCGCTGTTTTACACCTCGCGCAATACCGTCAGCGGGCTGGCATTCAGCGCCCGCCGCGTACCGATCACGCCTGCCGTGCCGACCAGCAGGGCGCCGATAACGGGCATCACCAGCAACCAGGGGTGAGGGTGCCAGTCGAGGTTGAGCGCATAGCGGTACAGCAGCAGGCTCACGGCCTCGCAGCCCAGGGCCGCCAGCAGGCCGCTGGCGGCACCAAGCAGGCCGAACTCGGTGCGCCGGGCGGCGACCAGCACGCCGCGCCGGGCACCGAGTGCGCGCAGCAACGCGCCTTGGCGCAGGCGCTCGTCGAGGGTCGATTGCAGGCCGGCGAACAGCACCGTCAGGCCGGCCGCGAGGACGAACAACAGCACGTATTCCACGGCCAGGCTGACCTGGGCGAGGATGCTGCGCAGTTGTTCGAGCAGCGCCTGGACATCGAGCAGCGTCACGGCGGGGAAGGCTCGCGCCAGGGCGATCAGCTCGCGGTCATGGCCAGGCGGCAGGTAGAAGCTGGTCAGGTAGGTGGTGGGCAGGTCCTTGAGCGTGCCGGGCTCGAAGATCATGTAGAAGTTGGGCTGGAAACTGTCCCAGTGCACCTTGCGCAGGCTGGTCGCCCGCGCCTGTTGCTCGATCCCGCCGGCACTGAAGGTCAGTACGTCGCCCAGCTCGATCCGTAGGCTCTTGGCCAGTTCCTCCTCGATGGACACGCCAGCCATGGCGTTCTCGTTGGGCCGGCCGGACCACCACTGGCCCTCGACCAGCTCGTTGCCGTTGGGCAGCTTGTCCGACCAGGTCAGGCTCAGGTCACGGTGCACCGCGCGGTCGCCGGTGTCGTCGCGCTCGGCGACATGTTCGCGCACCGGCTCGCCGTTGATCTGGGTCAGGCGCCCGGCGACGATGGGATAAAGCGGCTCGCTGTTGGGCACGATCCTGGCCAATTGCTCGGCGAAGGCATCTTTCTCGGCCGGCACGATATTCAGCGCGAAGTGATTGGGCGCTTCGGGCGGCAACTGCTCCTGCCAGGTATCCAGCAGCTCGCCACGCAGCAGGGCGATGAGCGCCATGCACAGCAGGATCATGCCGAACGCCAGGGACTGGCCGGCCGCCGCCAGGGGGTAGCGCAGCAACTGCCCGAGGCCGAGCCGCCAGGGCAACTCGGCGCGTGACAGCACGCGGCGCAGGGCTTGCAGGCCGAACAGCATCAAACCGCCGAGCAACAGGGTGGCGAGGATGCCGCCGCCGAGCAGCGACAGGGTCAGTTTCAAGTCGAGGCTGAGCCGCCACATGATCGCGCCGAGGGCCAGCAACGCAGTGCCATAGACCAGCCAGGCGCTGGGAGGAACCGGGATCAGGTCGCGTCGCAGCACGCGCAGTGGCGGCACGCGACCGAGACTGGCCAGCGGCGGCAAGGCGAAGCCGGCGAGGGCGACCAGGCCAGTGGCGACACCAGCCAGCGCGGGCATCACGCCGCCATTCGGCACGCCGGCCGGCAGCAGGCCTTCGAGCAGGATGAACAGGATGTGCTGGCCGATCCAGCCCAATAGGGCACCCGCCAGGCTGGCGATCAGGCCGAGCATGGCCAGTTGCAGGCTGAACAGCAGCAGGGCCTCGCGTCGTTGCAGGCCCAGGCAGCGCAACAGCGCACTGGTGTCGAAGCGGCGGCTGGCGAAGCGGTTCGCCGACAGCGCCACCGCGACACCGGCCAGCAGCACGGCGGCGAGGCTGGCCAGGTTCAGATAACGCTCGGCGCGGCCGAGGGCGCCGCCGATCTGGCGGTTTCCGGAGCGCGCGTCTTCGATGCGCTGGCTGGGGTCCAGGTTCTTGCCGATGCTGTCCTTGTACTGCTTCAGGCGCTGCTCGTCACCGCGCCAGAGTTCGCGATAGGTGACCCGGCTACCCGGCTGTACCACCTCGGTTGCCGCCAGGTCATCGAGGTTGATCAGTACCTGGGGCGTGAGGCTGTAGAAGTCGCCGGCGCGGTCGGGTTCGTAGGTCAGCACACGGGTCAGGCGCAGGGTGGCGCTGCCGATCTCGATCGGCTGGCCGATCTGCAGGTCCAGGGCGCTGAGCAAGCGTGCTTCGGCCCAGACTTCGCCTGGCTTCGGACCGCCTCCGGTATCCTCCGTCGCGAAAGGTGCGGGCGCACTCTTCAGCGCGCCGCGTAGCGGGTAATTGGCGCTGACCGCCTTGATGGTGCTGAGCTGGATGCCTTCGTCGGTGGCGATGACGCTGGAGAAATTGACTGTCTGCGCGTGGTCCAGGCCCAGTTGGCGGCCTGTTTCGATCTGCTCGGCGCTGGCCGGCGAGCTGCCGCGCAGGACCAGGTCGGCGCCGAGGAATTCGGTGGCGCGCAACAGCATCGCGCCGTTGAGACGCGCGCCGAAATAACCGATGGCGGTACTCGATGCCACGGCGATGAGCAGGGCGAAGAACAGTACGCGCAACTCGCCGGAGCGGGCATCGCGACGCAGTTGGCGGCCGGCCAGGCCGAGCAGGCGGAGGAAGGGCAGGCTGCGCATCAGGCGACCACGCGGCCGGCTTCCAGGCGGATCTGCCGGTGGCAGCGGTTGGCCAGGCGCTCGTCATGGGTCACCAGCACCAGGGTCGTGCCGCGCTCCTTGTTCAACTCGAACAGCAGGTCGGTGATGTGCTCGCCGGTATGGCTGTCCAGGTTACCCGTGGGCTCGTCGGCGAACAGCACCGCCGGATCGGCGGCGAAGGCGCGCGCCAGGGCGACGCGTTGCTGCTCGCCGCCGGAGAGCTGGCGCGGGTAATGGCTCAGGCGATGCTCCAGGCCGACCCGGCCGAGCAGCAGCGTGGCTTGCTGGCGGGCGTCCTTACGCCCCTCCAGTTCCATTGGCAGCATCACGTTCTCCAGGGCGTTGAGGTTGTCGAGCAACTGGAAGGACTGGAACACGAAACCGACCTGTTCGGCGCGCACTTGCGCCCGCTCGTCCTCACCCAGTTGCGACAGCGCATGCCCGGCCAGTTTCACCTCGCCGCCGCTGGGCAGGTCGAGGCCGGCGAGCAGGCCGAGGAGGGTGGATTTGCCCGAGCCGGAACTGCCGACGATGGCCAGGCTGTCGCCGCCGTCGAGGTCCAGGTCGAGGTCGTGGAGGATGGTCAGGTCGCCTTCCGCGCTGGGGACCACTTTGCTAAGGTGCCGCGCTGAAAGAATACTGGCGCTCATGGAGAATCCGATGCGTGGATGGTTGAAGTTAGGTGTTCTGGCACTGCTGCTGTGGGCCCAGGGGGCCTCTGCGGCGGGCGTTCTGCTGGTCGGGGATAGTATCAGCGCCGGTTTGGGCCTGGATACCCGACAAGGTTGGGTGGCCCTGTTGCAGACACGCATGCGCGAGGAAGGCTTCCAGCAGCCGGTGGTGAATGCCTCGATCAGCGGCGACACCAGTGCTGGCGGGCTGTCGCGCCTGCCTGCGCTGCTGCGCCAGCATGCGCCGGAGGTGGTCGTTATCGAGCTGGGTGGCAACGATGGACTGCGTGGCCAGACCCCGGCGCAATTGCAACAAAACCTTGCCGGCATGGTCGAGCAGTCGCAGCGGAGCGGGGCCAGGGTCCTGCTGCTGGGCATGCGCCTGCCGCCCAACTACGGCAAGCGCTACACCACCGCGTTCGCCGAGGTCTACCCGGCCCTGGCCAAGCAGTACGACGTGCCGCTGGTGCCATTCTTCCTCGAGGGCGCGGCGGGTATCCCGTCGATGATGCAGGCCGACGGCATCCACCCAGCGGCCAATGCGCAGCCGCTGCTGCTGGATAATGTCTGGCCGACACTGAAACCGTTGTTGAAGAAGTCATGAATAAGGAGGCCTATCTGCCTCCTTGCAAACAGCACCGCCGCGATTGGGTTGATTTATTTTAGTTTTGCGCTGCCATGGTGCGGCTGCACTTTGTTGGTGCGGTTTTATTCGTCGAAGGTTATTCGGCTCATATACGACTCGCGCATGATCCGCTGTCGGTAATCATGCGGCGTGGCACTTACCAGTTTCTTGAAGTCGCGCAGAAAGTGCGATTGATCGGCAAATCCAAGTTCCGCCGCAAGTTCAGGATAGGAAATATCGTGCTGGCTGGATATCAGGTTCAAAGTTGCCTGGCAGCGTATTATCCGGCAGAAGGATTTCGGCCCGATCCCGGTGTCCTGCCTGAACTGTTTTTGCAGGGTCCTGCTGGTGTAGCCGGTGAAGGCTTCGAGTTGGCCGACGCGTATGTCGCCCTTGTGCAGGATGATCTTCTGTAAGGCCAGGGCGGTCAGGTCGGACACCTTGCGGGTCAGGCTCGGATCGACGAAGGCGTTGAAGATCGCCATCTGCTCGCCGAGCGTCGTTGCCTGGGCGATGCGTTCGAGCATGGACGAAGCCAGGCGCATCACTTCCTGCAGGTCGATTTCCTGCTCGGTCAGGTCGGCAGCCTGCACGTCGACGAAGGCGGGGATCAGGCCTGGTGTGAAGCGCACGCCGAAGTAGCGGTGGCTGGGCTGCAGATCGACGTGCCGGGCCATCAGTGGTGTACCGCAAACCCGCGCGGCAGGGCGCTCGGCATCGCAGTCGAAAAGAATGTCCACGCAGCCGTCGGGGATCGCCATGATCCGGCTGGCCGATTCGGCGACATCGAATGAATAGAAGTGCGAGATTGCCGAATGCCGCGACGCATTGATCGAATACTGCGACGACGCGAGCACGAACCAGGGTTGTTCGCTCACGTTGCGCGATAGCGGGGCGGCGGATGTTCTTGTCATTGGAGTGGCCTGGGTATGCTGACCTGTGGCGCCTTTAATACACGAAAAACTTCCCAGCAAGAAGCGCGCCGCCAGGGTTGTTCGTCGATTTCCGAAATCTACAATACCGCTCCAGGTGTGCTCCGTACACTGCGAAACCGTTTACGCCATAACACCTGCCGTAATTAATAAACGGCAAGTTGTTGGGCGAACTGGCCTTCGTATTACTGTCACTCCGAGAACAACATGACCAACAGTACCCATATCGATTTCCTATATCTTTCCGAACAGGACATGGTCCGCGCAGGCGTTACGGACATGCCGGCCTGTGTCGATACGATGGAAGAAATGTTTGGTTTGTTGTATCGGGGCGACTATCGCATGGCAGGGCCGAACAATGACTCGCACGGCGCCATGATCACGTTCCCGGAAAGTTCGCCGTTCCCGAACATGCCCAAGCCGACTGCGGACCGGCGCATGATGGCGATGCCCGCTTACCTGGGCGGTAGTTTCTGCACCGCCGGGGTCAAATGGTATGGCTCGAACATCGCCAACCGCGAGAAAGGCCTGCCGCGTTCGATCCTCATGTTCACCTTGACCGACCCGGACACCGGCGCTCCGCTGGCGCACATGTCGGCCAACCTGCTGTCCGCCTACCGCACTGGCGCCATTCCGGGCGTGGGCGCTCGCCACTTGGCGCGCAAGGACTCCCGCGTGATCGGCCTGCTCGGCCCTGGCGTGATGGGCAAGACCACCGTCGCCGCGTTCATCGCCGCGTGCCCGCAGGTCGATACGATCAAGGTCAAGGGCCGGGGCCAGAAGAGCCTCAACAGCTTCATCGACTGGGTCAAGGAAACCTACCCGCAGGTCACCACGGTCCAGGTGGTCGATAGCCTCGAAGAGGTGGTACGCGGCTCCGACCTGGTGAGCTACTGCAGCTCCGAGGAAGTGGGTAACCCTGCGCTGTATCCGATCATCCGCAAGACGTGGGTCAAGCCAGGCGCGTTCCTGGCGATGCCGGCCGCTTGCAGCTTCGACGAAGGCATGGAGCAGGGCGACGTGCGCAAGGTGGTGGACAACCCCGGCATGTATCACGCCTGGTTCGAGGAACTGCCCAAGCCTGCACATAACTGCGTGCCGCTGGTAGGTGTGCGCTTCATGGACATGATCGCCGAGGGCAAGCTGCACGCGGAGCAGGTCGAGGACATCGGCAAGATCATCGCCGGCGACGCGCCGGGCCGCCTGAACGATGAGGAAATCATCCTGATGTCGGTCGGTGGCATGCCGGTCGAAGACGTCGCCTGGGGCACCGTGGTGTATCGCAAGGCCGTCGAGAAAGGCATCGGCGTGAAGCTGAACCTGTGGGAAACCCCGGTGCTCAGCTGAGCACTGCAACCTCCATCCAACAAGGCATTCGACATGACCCAGATCATCAAGCTCACCACCGGTTCCAAGTTCGAGAAAGAGGCCAGCTACTCGCGCCTGGTCGCCGTCGACAACTGGATCTACGTATCCAACACCGCCGGGCGTAACCCGCAGACCAAGCTGATCCCGGAAGACCTCACCGAGCAGACTCACCAGGTGTTCGCCAATATCGAAGCGGCGCTGGTCGCCGTCGAGTCGAGCCTGGCCGATGTGATCTTCTCCCGCGTCTACGTGCAGGACCCGCAGGACGTGCCGGCGGTGATGGCGATCATTGGCGAGAAGTTCCGTGGCATCAATCCTGCTACCACCGTCACCTGCCCGCCGCTGGGTGGCCTGGCCTACAAGGTCGAGCTGGAAGTGACCGCGTTCCGTGGCGCGTCGCGTGCCGAGGTGACGGAAATCACCCTGGCGCAGTAAGGCTGCAAGCCGATGCTTTCGCCTCTGGGGCATGTTCAATCCTGCACCTTGGCGAATGGCCGGTTCGGGGCACAAGCGGACACCTGCTTTTGTAGGGTGGACAACGCTCTTCTTGTCCACCGTTGGCTATGCAGAGCGGTGGACAAGCTTCGCGTTGTCCACTCTACGAATCACCGTTTGTGCCTCAAAACAGCCAACCTGACTGCCGGGCAGAGCGGTTGGTCATTACAACCACAACACGTACCACCGAGGTTTCCAATGGCGCCCACTATCGAGCCCGTGAACATTCCCGCCCAGCCGCTTCCC
The DNA here is from genome assembly GCF_965644255.1 of Pseudomonas sp. LRF_L74. Classification (NCBI taxonomy): domain Bacteria; kingdom Pseudomonadati; phylum Pseudomonadota; class Gammaproteobacteria; order Pseudomonadales; family Pseudomonadaceae; genus Pseudomonas; species Pseudomonas sp. LRF_L74. The sequence goes on from NZ_CBFFRH010000011.1 coordinate 116,532, forward strand.
TCGGCGACCACCGTGGTGATCATCGGCGGTGGGATCATCGGCCTGACCGCCGCGCTGACCCTGGCCGAACGCAACATTCCGGTCGTGGTGCTGGAGAAAGGACGCATCGCGGGTGAGCAGTCGTCGCGCAACCTCGGTTGGGTACGCAAGACCAATCGGCATGCCGAGGACATTCCCCTGGCGCTGGCGTCCGATCGTCTGTGGGCGCAGATGCCCGAGCGGCTCGGTGCCGATGTCGGCTATCGCCAGGCAGGCATCATGTTCATCGGTCGCACCGAGGCTCAGATGGCCATGCACGAGGCCTGGCTGAGTTCGGTGCAGCATCTGTCACTGGACTCGCGCCTGCTCAGCGCGCGAGAGATCGCCGACAAGGTGCCGGGTGGCCGTGGCCAGTGGGTCGGTGGACTCTACACGCCGTCCGATGCCCGTGCCGAGCCGACCCTGGCCTCCAGTGCTATCGCCAAGGCGGCGATGGCCAAGGGCGCGGTGATCATCGAAAACTGTGCAGTGCGTGATCTGGTCACCAATGCAGGGCGCGTCAGCGGCGTGCTCACCGAGAAAGGTGAAATTCGCTGTGAGCAGGTTCTGCTGGCGGGCGGCTACTGGTCGCGGCGTTTCCTCGGCAACCTCGGGATCAACTTCCCGACCTTGCCGCTGATCTGCTCGGTACTGCGCACCAGACCCATGGAGGGGCCGACGGATATCGCCGTCGGCGCGCCGGACTTCTCCTTCCGCAAACACAAGGATGGCGGCTTCATCATCACCCAACGCGGCGCCCTGGATGCCTCGTTGACCCTTGACCACTTGCTGTTGGGCATGCGTTACCTGCCGCAGATCAAGGCGCAGCGCAGTTTCATGCGTATCGGCCTGGGCAAGGAGTTCTTCAGGGACCTGGGGCTGGCGCGGCGCTGGAGCGGCAACAAGGTCTCGCCGTTCGAGAAGGTTCGTGTCCAGGACCCCGCCGCCAACCAGGCGCTGAACAAGGAGGCGATGGATAACCTCAAGGCCGCCTGGCCGGTGTTCGAGCAAGCGCAGATCGAACAGACCTGGGCCGGCACCATCGACGTCACGCCGGACTCCAATCCGGTGATCGGTCCGGTCGCGAAGATTCCGGGGCTGACCGTCGCCTCCGGCTTCTCCGGCCACGGTTTCGGCACCTCGCCGGCAGCCGGTCACCTGGCGGCGGACCTGGTGTCCGGTCACACGCCGATCATCGATCCGGCGCCTTATCGCTTCGAGCGCTTCCTGTAACGGCTTTGACTGGTTCGCTTCGCCAGATCAGTCAGGCTCATCGAGCGTGTGGGTGTCGATGACCTTCATGCTCGACAGGATCAGCCCGAGCCCTGCGAACAGCGCCACGAAGCCCAAGCCCGTCAGCGCCAGTTGATGCAGTGCCTGCGCGCTGAGCGCACACATCGCGATGGCCAAGGCGAAGCGGGGCAAGCCGCTGCGATAGGTGATGCAGGCCAGCAGCAGCTCCAGGCAACTCGTCACCAGAAACAGAATACTCATGGGCTTTTCCAATCGAGCGAAGCGCAGGCAGCGTGTGCTTCTTCAATGGGCAGAAGAGCCTTGGGGCAAGGCTCTTCTTGGCAAGGTCAGCCTCTGGCCGACCGTTCTATCTCTTCGATTTCATCGGGCTGCACGTAGTAGTCCGTGTCTTCGTCATAGCTGCGCACGATGAAGCAGGCGATGGCGCCGACGAAGGTGGCAAGCGTCAGCCACCAGATATGCCAGACCAGGGCGAAGCACATCAGCGTCAGTAGCGCCGAGGCGATCAAACCAACGCCGGTGTTACGCGGCATATGGATCGGCCGGTAGCGCTCGGGCGCTGTCGGCAGGCCTTCGCGTTTCATCTCGTAGAACTCGTCGACACGATCCCCACGCGGCGTCACGGCGAAGTTGTAGAACGGCGGCGGCGAGGACGTCGACCATTCCAGGGTGCGCGCATTCCACGGGTCGCCCGTGTGGTCGGCCAGTTGCTTGCGATTCTTGATGCTCACGGCGATCTGGATCACGGTGCAGAGAATGCCCAGGCCGATCAGTACCGCGCCGATTACCGCGACTTGCAGGTACGGCACCCATTCCGGGTTGCTGGTGGTGTTCAGGCGTCGGGTCATGCCCATGAAACCGAGGATGTACATGGGCATGAAGGCCAGATAGAAGCCGACCAGCCAGAACCAGAACGAGGCCTTGCCCCAGCCTTCGTGCAGGCGGAAGCCGAACGCCTTGGGGAACCAGTAGGTGATGCCGGCCATGTAGCCGAACACCGCGCCGCCGATGATCACGTTATGGAAGTGGGCGACCAGGAACAGGCTGTTGTGCAGCAGGAAGTCGGCGCCGGGCACCGCCAGCAGCACGCCGGTCATGCCGCCGATGGAGAAGGTCACCATGAAGCCGAGGGTCCACAGGATCGGCGAGGTGAATTCCAGGCGCCCGCGGTACATGGTGAACAGCCAGGTGAAGATCTTCACCCCCGTGGGAATCGCGATGATCATCGTGGCGATGCCGAAGAAGGCGTTGACGCTGGCCCCCGAGCCCATGGTGAAGAAGTGGTGCAGCCACACCACGAACGACAGGAAGGTGATGGCGAGGGTCGCCCAGACCATCGAGTGATAGCCGAACAGGCGCTTGCGGGCGAAGGTCGCGGTGACTTCGGAGAACACGCCGAAGGCCGGCAGGATGAGGATGTACACCTCGGGGTGACCCCAGGCCCAGACCAGGTTCACGTACATCATCGGGTTGCCGCCGAGGCTGTTGGTGAAGAGGTGGAAGTCCAGGTAGCGATCCAGGCTCAGCATCGCCAGGGCCACGGTGAGGATCGGGAAGGCGGCGACGATGATCACGCTGGTGCAGAAGATGGTCCAGGTGAAGATCGGCATCTTGAACATCGTCATGCCCGGTGCGCGCATCTTGAGGATGGTGACCAGGAAGTTCACGCCCGTCAGCAGGGTGCCGAGGCCGGACAGTTGCAGGCTCCAGATGTAGTAATCGACGCCGACGCCAGGGCTGTATTCGATGCCGGACAAGGGCGGGTAGGCGACCCAGCCACTCTGGGCGAACTCGCCGATGAACAGCGAGGCGTTGGTCAGCAGCACGCCGCCGACGAACAGCCAGAAACTCAACGAGTTGAGCAGCGGGAAGGCCACGTCGCGCGCGCCGATCTGCAACGGCGTGACGATGTTCATCAGGCCCACCACCAGCGGCGTGGCGACGAAGAAGATCATGATCACGCCGTGGGCGGTGAATATCTGGTCGTAGTGGTGCGGCGGCAGGTAGCCCTCGGCACCGCCGTGGGAAAGCGCCAGTTGCGTGCGCATCATGATGGCGTCGGCGAAGCCGCGCAGGAGCATGACCAGGGCGACGACGATGTACATCACGCCGATCTTCTTATGGTCGACCGAGGTCAGCCACTCGCTCCACAGATAGGACCATTTCCTGAAGTAGGTGAGGGCGGCGCACAGGCCTACAGCCCCCAGTGCCACGGCGATCATCGTGACCACGAGGATCGGTTCGTGCAGGGGAATCGCATCGAGGGTGAGTTTTCCGAACATGGCTAGAAACGTCGCCGGCGAGCGGCGTACGGACTCCTTGGGGCAGTGGGGATCGGGTGGGGCTAGCGGCGGCGGAACAGCGGCCGCGGTTCTATCGCCGAGCGGCCATAGAGCACGCTCATGCCGGCGAGGCCCTTGAGGGCGTCATCGACCGGCTTGTCCGCACGCACGGCGAAGGCATCGAAGCCGCACTGGCGCATGTGCGCGAGCTGGTCGCGCAGCACGTCGCCGACCGCGCGCAACTCGCCTTGCCAGCCCAGGCGGGTGCGCAGCAGGTAGGCCTGGCTGTAGCCACGGCCGTCGCGAAAGCTGGGGAAGTCGATGGCGATCAGTGGCAGGACCGCAAGCCAGGGTTCGAGCTCCAGCGGGTCGTCGTCTGGTATCAGGAGAACCCCGTCCGGGCTGGGTTTGGCGCCTGTCAGGACGGCCTCGCTCTGGCTGGCGAGCCAGTCTTTCAGCGACAGGATCAATGGGCCAGAGCAGGGCGCCTCGAGGTCTTCACGCAACAAGGTCCACGGATCATCCAGGCGTACCTTTGCCTGCCCTTCATGCAAGACGATCAGGTTGTTCATGCCGGCTCCCGGTCCTTGTTGTAGACGCGGGCCTTGAACGGCTCGATACCGAGACGCTGAACCGTATCGATGAAACGCTCGTCGTCCTGTTTGTGTTCGCCGTAGGTTTCGACCAGGCGTTCGATGACGTCGGGAATCTCGTCGGCGCTGAACGAAGGGCCGATGACTTTGCCGAGGGCGCTGTCCTTGCCCTGGGCGCCGCCGATGGTGACCTGGTACCACTCGCTGCCGTTCTTGTCGACGCCGAGGATACCGATGTTGCCGATGTGGTGATGGCCGCAGGCATTCATGCAGCCGGAGATGTTCAGGCTGAGGTCGCCGAGGGCGTGCAGCGCCTGCGCGTCGCTGAAACGCTGCTGGATCGCCTGGGCGATGGGAATCGACTTGGCGTTGGCCAGCGAACAGTAGTCGCCACCCGGACAGGCGATGACATCGGTCAGCAGGCCGATGTTGGGCGTGCCCAGGCCGGCGGCGTCCAGCTGTTGCCAGAGCGGATAAAGGTCTGACTTGCGCACGTCGGGCAGTACCAGGTTCTGCTCGTGGGCCACGCGGATTTCGCCTAGACCGACGCGCTCCGCGAGTTCGGCGACGACGTCCATCTGCTCGGCCGTCATGTCGCCGGGCGGCAGTGCGGCGCCAGGTTTGGTCGATACCACCACGCTGGCATATCCGGGCACCTTGTGTGGATGCAGGTTGCGTGAGGTCCAACGGGCGAAGGCTGGATCGCCAAGCAGCGCGCTGCCATAGTCCAGATCATGTTCGGCCAGTCGCTCGTAGCGAGGCGGCGTGAACGCCGCGGCGACCCGTTGGTACTCTGCGTCGGTCAGTTGCGCCGGGCCGTCCTTGATATGCGCCCACTCGGCCTCGACCTCGGCGGCGAAGGCTTCGATACCCAGGGCCTTGACCAGGATCTTGATCCGCGCCTTGTACTTGTTGTCGCGTCTGCCGTGGCGGTTGTAGACCCGCAGGATGGCCTCGACGTAGGACAGCAGGTGCTGCCAGGGCAGGCCGTCGCGAATCTGCTGGCTGAGGATCGGCGTGCGGCCCAGGCCGCCACCGACCATCACGTTGAGCAGCAGCTCGCCGCTCGCGCCGCGATAAACATAAAGGCCGACATCGTGCATGGCCACGGCGGCGCGGTCTTCCTCGGCGGCGCACAGGGCGATCTTGAACTTGCGTGGCAGGAACAGGAATTCCGGGTTGATCGTCGACCACTGGCGGAGGATTTCCGCCAGCGGCCGTGGGTCGAGAATCTCGTCCGCCGCCACCCCGGCAAAGGCTTCGGTGGTGATGTTGCGCACGCAGTTGCCGGAGGTCTGGATGGCATGCATTTCCACCTCGGCCAGGCGTTCGAGGATGTCTGGCACCTGTTCCAGCTCGATCCAGTTGAACTGGATGTTCTGCCGCGTGGTGAAGTGCCCATACCCGCGGTCGTAGTCGCGGGCGATGCTGGCGAGGGTGCGCAACTGGCGCGACGACAGGGTGCCGTAGGGGATCGCCACGCGCAGCATGTAGGCGTGCTTCTGCATATACAGGCCGTTCTGCAGGCGCAGCGGCAGGAATTCTTCCTCGCTCAGTTCGCCGCTGATGCGCCGCTGCACCTGGTCGCGGAACTGGGCCACGCGCTCGCGCACCAGGGCGTGGTCGTAGTCGTCATAGTGATACATGCGGAACCCTCTTGGCCTCCGGGCGAGGCGAACAACAGGCGTTCACTATGGGCAAGGCGCGTGTTACGAAACAGCCTCAGATAATTCAGAAAAAACCGTATCAGATGATCTGCAAGCATGGCGTTATTGGTGGACTGAAACCAGGAACTCTTTTGAACAGCGACTGATATGGTTTTTTATAAATAATCTGGTTCTGTACTGAATCATGTGTCTGGCCGATGATGCACTGTCGCGCAGCCAGGTTCGCCGAATGAAACGCTACGAAAGATTCGCCGATGAGATCGCGGTGCTGATCCGCACCGGCGTCCTCGCGCCGGGTGAAAAGGTGCCCTCGGTGCGCCATGCCAGCCGCACCTACGGGGTCAGCCCGTCGACCGTGTTCCAGGCCTATTACCTGCTGGAAGACCGTGGCCTGATCCAGGCACGGGCGCGCTCCGGCTACTTCGTGCGCGAGCATGCCCGGCGGCCGCTGCATGAGCCCGAGCAGCATGTACGCCCGGCGCAGACCACCGAGGTCGATGTCAGCGAACTGGTGTTCTCGGTGCTCGACTCGCTCAAGGACCCCGATACCGTGCCCTTCGGCTCGGCCTTCCCGAGCCCGGAGCTGTTTCCCTTGCCACGCCTGGCACGCTCCATGGCCCAGAGTGTGCGCGAGATGACCGGCCAGGCGATCATCGCCGACATGACCCAGGGCAACCCGGACCTGCGCCGGCAGATCGCCCTGCGCTACATGGTCAGCGGCGTGCGCCTGCCGCTGGAGGAACTGGTGATCAGCAACGGCGCGCTGGAGGCACTCAACCTGTGCCTGCAATCGGTCACCGCGCCTGGCGATCTGGTCGCCATCGAAAGCCCGGCGTTCTACGCCACCCTGCAGGTACTGGAGCGCCTGAAACTCAAGGCGGTGGAGATTCCCGTGCATCCCCGCGAGGGCATCGACCTGGAGGTCTTGGCCGACAGCCTGGAGCAGTTGCCGATCAAGGCCTGCTGGTTCATGAGCTCGCTGCAGAACCCGCTGGGGGCGAGCATGAGCGACGAAAAGAAACGGGGCCTCTACGACTTGCTGTGCCGGCATCAGGTGCCATTGATCGAGGATGATGTGTACGCCGAGCTGTATTACGGCGTGCAGCCGCCCCGGCCGGTGAAGAGCTTCGACAGCGAAGGGCTGGTGATGCACTGCGGCTCGTTTTCCAAGTGCCTGGCGCCGGGCTACCGGGTCGGTTGGGTGGCGGGCGGGCGTTATGCCCAGCGCATCGCCCGGCTCAAGCTGATGACCACCATCTCGCCTTCGGTGCCGGCCCAGGCCGCGTTGGCCGATTACCTGCAACACGGCGGTTACGACCGTCATCTGCGCAAGCTGCGGCACCTGCTGGAAAGCCAGCAGGCGTCGATGCTGGCCTCGGCGGCGCGGCATTTCCCGGATGAAACGCGGGTCACTCGGCCTGCCGGAGGGTATTTCCTCTGGTTCGAATTTCCCCAGCGGGTCGATTCGTTGCAACTGTTCCGCCTGGCCCTGGCCCAGGGCATCAGCCTGGCGCCTGGGCCGATCTTCTCCGCGACCCGCGCCTTCGGCCATTGCGCGCGGCTCAACCATGGCCACCCGTGGGACGCGCAGAGCGAGCAGGCGATGGCGACCCTGGGGCGAATCCTGGCGGCGTTTTAATTGAAGTGTTGGTGTGGGATGTTCGTGCGATGAGCGTTCCTACGCGGTGTGTTTAGCCGTCATTCCCGCGAAAGCGGGAATCCAAATACGCCAATTTTTTTGGATTCCCGCTTTCGCGGGAATGACGATTAAGGAGGGGCGGGCGTTCATAGAATGTCCGTTTCTGATGGCCTCACTCCCTGGCGACCTTAGCCTGTGTGCCTAGGTGTTTCTTCGCATCCTCGGTCGCGGCACGCATGCCCGCATTGAAGCCGGTGTCGAACAGCCCCTGGATATCCGGCGTCCGGGACGTCACGCCAAGCTGCTGCCAGAACTGCGCTTCGCGGCGAAACGAGTTTTCCAGCACGTTCTGCTGTTCGTCGCTCAGGCCATACTCGGTCTGGGTTTTGCGCGCGATCCGCAGCATCACGCCTTCATCGATGCGCGCCAACCTGGCACTGAGCGCTGCCCATTGCTGTGGGTGCGCGGCGACCCACACGGTGGAACGGGCCAGGCGTTGCAGGAAGTCGTCGATGGCGGCGCGCTTGGCCGGGTCGGCCAGTGCCTGGGGCGAGGCGTACTGGATGGTGTAGCTGTCTTCGCGGTTGCCCAGCCAGCCGAGCAGGCGCAGGTCCGGATGCGATTGCAGCACACTGACCTGCGGGTCCCAGGTGCCCCAGGCGTCGATGTGCTCGGCGAGCAGGGCGGCGAGGGCGGCGTCGTTGGTCAGGTTGAGCAACTGGATGTCGGCGAAGTCCAGATGTTCTTTCTCCAGGGCCTGGCCGAGCAGGTACTGGGTGCCGGTGCCTTTCATGATCGACACCCGCGCGCCCTTGAGGTCGGCGATGCTGTGGTAGGGCGAATCCTTGCGTACCAGGATGGCGCCGCCGGTCTCGCTGATGTCGCTCGCGACGGGACGCCCCGCGGCCACCACCTTGACCCCGCTGGCGTTGTTGTTGGCCGCCTCGAACAGGATGCCGGTGGCGCCGCCGTTGCCGCCGATGTCGATGTTGCCGCCGCGCAACGCTTCGAGCAGCGCCGGCGTGGCGGAGAACTCCGACCATTCGATCTGGTAGGGCACGTCCTCCAGTTGCCCGGCCACTTCCAGGTAGGGACGGTTGCCGATCTTGTTTGGCGCGCCCACGCGCAGCACGACCCTGGACAGGTCGGGGCTGGCGTCGGCTACCTGTTGCGCACTGGGCGGCGTGGGCTGGTCGCAGGCGGCGATGGCAAGCATGGCCAGCGCGGCGAGGACGAGAGAGACGAATCGGGTCATGGTCATCATCACTGTCAGGGACTCAGAAGTGGTAGCTGACGCCAGCGGTCAGGCTGCGTCCGTCACCGGGGTAGAAGGCTTCGAGGTTGTGGTTGCCGGCCGCGTCGTAGGTGACGTTGACCGCCGAGGCGTATTTCTTGTCGGTGAGGTTGTTCAGGCTGAGGAACACCGACCACTGATCCTTGTAGTCGTAACCGAGATTGGCGCCGAACAGCCAGTAGGGCGCTGCTTCCAGGGTGTTGGCGAAGTCGATGTAGTAGCCCGACACGCCGGTGGCGGACAGCCCGGCGTGGAAGCCGCCGTCCTGGTATTTCAGGCTGGCCTGGTAGAGGTGGCGCGGTATGCCCGGCAACTGGTTGGTGCCGAACTGCTCGTCGCCACGGAAGTAGAAGTCGTTGAAGGTATAGGCCTGGCGCAGGTCCAGGCGGCGTCCGGCTGACTGCCACAGCGCGGTCGACAGGCCCAGTTCGACCCCCTGGTGAATGGTCGGCGAGGCGTTGAACGCCGTGGTGATGGCACTGGAAGTCTGGGTCGCGGGCTCGACTTCGACGATCAGCAGTTCATCCTTGACCCAACTGCGGTAGATGGCGGCGGAGGCATCGATGCGTTCATTGCTGAAGCGCAGGCCCAGCTCGACGGTATTGGCGTTCTGCACCACCAGCGGTTTGACGAAGTTGACTGCCGTGCTGTAGGTCGACGGCGAGTATTGCCAGGTGACCGCCGGGTCCAGCGAACGGCTGGCGTTGGCGAACAGTTGCAACTCCGGGCTGGCCTGCCAGGTCAGGCCCAGGCGCGGGGCGAGCTTCCATTCGTCGTAGTCGAGGGCGCTGGGGTACTGGCTGTTGTTCGGCGCAGCGCTGTAGTCGATGGCGATGTCGCGTTTGATCTGGGCGGCGGACAGCCCCACCAGCAGGCGTAGGCTGTCGCTCAGCGACAGGGTGTCGCCGATGGAGAACACGTTGTCCAGCGAGCCGTTGTAGCTGTTCTGCTTGCGCGTCACCTTGCCATTGCCGTTGCTCAGGTAGGCGTAGGTCTTGCCGACGTTCTGCCGGGTGAGGAACCAGCCGAGCTCCAGTTCGTTGGCCAGGCCGAACAGCTCATCGTGGCGGCTGTAGCGCAGCGTGGTGCTGAAGTCCGCGTAGTCGCCGGCGCCCGGCGTGGTGCTGTGGGCGTTGGAACGCTGTGGCAGCTTGTAGTAGCCCAGGCCCAGTTGTACTTCGGAGGCATCGTCGAGGCGGTAGCGGGTGGTGCTGCCGATCTGGAACGAGGCGTATTTGTCCACCTGGCTGCGGTTGGCCAGCACCGAGCTGCTGGTGCGCCGTGGGTTGTCCTGCAGTTGGCTTTTCGACAGCAGGCCAGGCGTCTGGTGGAACTCTTCGCCGTAGCGGATCTGCAGGCGGGTTTGCAGGTCGGGCGAAAAGACATGGCCGAAGTTGGAGTGGAGCACCCGCGACTTCCTGAAGGTGTGGTCCTGGAAACCGTCGCGGCGCGAATCGACCAGCGTCAGGTAGTAATCGCTGTCGCCGATCACGCCGCCATGGGCGAACTGGCTTTTCTGGTAGCCGAAGCTGCCGCCCTCGTAGTGCAGGCGGGTGCCGGGGGCGCTGCGGCCGCTCTTGCCGACGAAGTTGATCGCGCCGCCGAGGGTCAGGGCACCCTGTTCGAAGGCGTTGGCGCCGCGCAGCACTTCGGTGTAGTCGAGGTTGAGCGGTTCGAACAGCTCGTAGGAGGCGCCGGCCGGACCGGTCAGCGGCACGCCGTCCATCAGGTACTTCACGCCATTGGGCATGTTGCCGATGGGCGAGAGCATGCCCGAGCCACGGATCGAGACATGCACCGCGTCGTTGCCGCCAGCGGAGGTGACGAAGACCCCGGGCTGGCCGGACAGCACGTCCTGCATGCTGGCGGCGCGGCCTTGTTCGACATCCGCGTTGCGGATGACGCTGGTGGCGCCGGGCACGTTGTCGAGGCGTTTTTCGGCGCTGTCGGCGCCTTCGAGCCGCTTGCTTTCGACGACGACGGTGGCCAGGCGTTCGTCGCCGCTGTCCGGGTCGGGCGTCGCGGCCATGGCGAAGGTGCCTGGCAGTCCGAGGCAGCAGGCGAGGAATTGACGCAAGGTTGGGTGGTTCATGGATTCTTCTCGTTGGGATGAGGTCGCCTGCCTGTGGCAGGCGCTGGGTCAGATGGGCTCGCCTGGGGGAATGCGCACGTCAAGCGTGGGATCGGCAAACTGGGTGCGGTCATGCAGCAGGCCCAGCAGCCAGGCGTCGTGGGCGGCGTCTTCGCCGCTGCGCTGGCGGGTTTGCAAGGTGCGCGCGAGGCGTTGCAGATGGCGCTCGATCAGCGCCCGCGCGCTGGCTGACAGTGGCTCGTCGCGGCGCGGGAACACCGCGCCGTAGGTGGCCGGTATCACCACCCCGCCAGCGTGCCTGGCGAGCATGTAGAGGGTACGGAACTCGACGCGACGGGCGATCTCGGCTTCCCTGGGATCATGGCTCGGCAGGCTGAAGGCGCCCTGGATGAGTTGCTGCAGGTAGGCATCGAGCCCCCAGTTCGACGTTTGCCGTTCCACCAGGCGATTGAGTCGCTCGGGGGCGAGCAGGGCGCTGAGGGTGATGTCGGCGGCGACTTCCGCGGCCACGTACTGGTCGAAGCCCCGGCCCTGGCGGCCGAGAAAGCTCTCCTGGGCGCTGCGGGGGTCGTTGCTGGCACTGGTCTGGGCCGAGAGCAGCGCCAGTTGTTCGTCGGACAGGCGCAGCCCGGCGGGCTCCAGGGTCTTCAGCAGCGCCTGCAAGGCCTGCTGCTGGAGTTGATCGGCGACCGGCTCGAACAGCGACCCCGGTTTGAGATCGGCGGTCTTGACCGGGTAGCGGTAGCTGCTGCCACCGATCAACTTGGCCGCGGCCACCACCTGATAGCGGTGATAGAGATAGACCGGCACGAGCCGCTGGCGCAGTTCGCTCACGGCCTCGCCTTCGTGCAGGTTGTCCAGGCCGAAGCGCTTCAGGGCGATCTGGCGCACCTGCAGGGCGTGGGCGAGGGCTTCGAGCGGGTCGTCGCCATCGTCCCAGGAGCTGCCGTTGACCAGCCAGGTCTGGTCCGAGCGGCCATCCACGTCGGTGGCGTAGCGCAAGGTCTCGGCGCCCTTGGCGATGCGTTCGGCCAGGCCGTTTTCATCCCCGTAGAGCGCGTCGACGCTGAACAGGTCCCAGGCGCCGATGCCGCTGGCGAAGGCGTCGCTGAAGTCGAGCTGGTCATTTTCGATACGGATGCGCGGCACCGGATAGTCCATCACCGAGCTGCGCTGCTGGGCGCTGCCGGCGAAGTTGTGCTGGAAGCCCAGGGCATGGCCCAGCTCGTGGGCCACCAGTTGGCGCAGGCGGGCCAGGGCGATCTGTTCGGGATCGTTGCTGCCGCCCTGGCCGGTCTGCCGCGTGCCGAGCAGGCCTTCATAGATCATCAGGTTGTGGCGGATGCGTTGCGAATCCAGCAACACCGAGCCGCGCAGGATTTCGCCGGTGCGCGGGTCGCTGACCATCTGCCCCCAGGACCAGCCGCGCGTCGCCCGGTTGACCCAGAAGATCACGTTGTAGCGGCTATCGAACGGGTCGGCGCCCTCCGGCAGCACCTCGACGCGAAACGCATCGATGAAGCCGGCGGCCTCGAAACCCTTGGCCCACCAGCGGGCGCCGTCGAGCAGTGCGCTGCGCAAGGGTTCCGGCGCGCTGTTGTCGATGTAGAAGACAATCGGTTTCTTGACCTTCGACGGCGCCGAGCCCGGATCGAGCTTCTCCAGGCGAAAGCGCTTGGCGTAGCGTTGCAGGATCGGTGCGCCCAGCGGCGCGGAGAAGTCGGTGACCTGCACATCCACCGCACCGGTGCGCGGATCGAAGCGGCGTGGCTGGTAGTGAGCGTCCGGCAGGCGCAGAAAACTGTGGCGGATACCCACGCTGACCTGCGCCGCATCCGGCTTGATGGCGGTGATTTCAGGGCCCGCCTGGCGCACGCGGAAGGTGAAGGTAGTGTCCACGTCGATGCCGTCGGCGAAGGCGTTGAGGTGATCACCGTCGATCAGCGTCAGCTCGGTGGCTGGCTCGAAGCTGCCCTTGCCCGATGACGCCAGCACGGCCTGCAGGCCGAACGGATCACGGCCGAGAAACCCCGACAGGTCGGCGATCGACGAACCGTCCGCCAGGCGCGCGAGTACCGGCGCCTGCCACACCAGGGTGTCGGAAAACGACTGGCGGGTGGCCGCTTGTTCCTGGCCGCCGGCGGAGGCGGTGAACTGTGGCGAGCGGTACTCGCCGATCACCTGGTCGCCGACCAGGCGAAAGGCCAGGATGCGCGCGGGGACGATCTGCCCACGGTCGATGCGCGGCGCGCTGAGGCCGACGCCAAGGCCTTTGACCACGGTGGCGACGTGCAGCACCTGGGCCAGCGTGCCATCCTCGTTGGCAGGTGGCAGTTGGATGAAGACGCGATTCTGCGCCGGGTCGACGAACAGCGGGAACAGTCCGCCCGGCAACGAGCGGTACTGCGCGGCGCGAGCCGGCCAGTCCGCCGCTGGCGGGGCGGCCAGGGCCAGGCCGGCCAGCAGGCTGCAAAACAGCAATGCGATAGAGGCAAAGGTTTTCATGGCAACGCCTTGTCAATGATCGATCTCGGGCGTGACGCCCGAGTCGTTTTTTTTACCGCGCACGTTGCGCGGGATGGACGGGACGGGGCAGGCCGAGGTTTTCGCGCAAGGTCGGGCCGGCGTATTGCTCACGGAAAATCCCGCGCCGTTGCAACTCGGGCACCACCTGTTCGACGAAGTCTTCCAGCGGTGTGGGGAAGAACGGGAACTGGATGATGAAACCGTCGGCGCCCTCGTTCTCCAACCATTCCTGCATGCTGTCGGCGATGGTCGCGGCGGTGCCGTAGATCACCCGATGACCGCCGGCACAGGCGAAGTGCTGGGCCAGTTGGCGGATGGTCAGGTTCTCCCGGCGCGCCAGGTCGACCAGCAGCTTCTGCCGGCCGATGGCGGAGTTGTTCGACGGTAGCTCCGGTAGCGGGCCATCCAGCGGGTACTGCGACAGGTCGAGGGCGCCGGCCAGGCGCGCGATGGGCTTGATGCCGAGGTCGGCTGGCAGCAGGTCGATCAGTTGCTGGTACTTGGCCCTGGCTTGTTCCTCGGTGCGGCCGACGATGGGCAGCAGGCCGGGCATGATCTTGATGTGCGCGGGATCACGCCCATGCCGGCGCGTACGCGCTTTCACGTCGCGGTAGAAGGCTTGCGCTTCCTCCAGGGTCAGGGCGGCGGTGAACACCAGGTCGGCGGTGCGCGCAGCCAGTTCGCGGCCGGCCTCGGAGGCGCCAGCCTGGGACACGATGGGGTGGCCCTGGGGCGTGCGCGCCACGTTGAGCGGCCCACGCACACGAAAGTGTTCGCCCTGGTGATCGAGGCGGTGAACCTTCTGCGGGTCGAAGTAGCGCTTGCCCTTGTCGCGCTCCAGGGCATCGTCTTCCCAACTGTCCCACAGGCCGCGCACCACGTCGTGGAATTCCTCGGCACGGGCGTAGCGCTTGGCGTGCAGCAGATGGTGGTCGCGGCCGAAGTTGCCGGCCTCGTCCTCGATCTGCGAGGTCACCAGGTTCCAGCCGGCACGACCGCCGCTGATGTGGTCGATGGTCGCGAACTTGCGCGCGACGTGGTATGGCTCGTTGTAGGTGGTGGTCGCCGTGGAGATCAAACCGATGTTCCGGGTGACGCTGGCCAGCGCCGCGATCAGCGACACCGGTTCCAGGTAGACCGCGCGGGCGAAGCCGGTGCTGCCGCCATCGCTGAGGGTGTCGCCGGGCACCGCGCTGGTGTCCTGGAAGAACACGGTGTCGAACTTGCCGCGCTCGGCGACCTGGGTCAGGTGCAGGTACTCGGCGAAGTCCATGTCGGTGTGCGGCACGGCGTCGGGATGACGCCAGCCGCCGGCGTGGTTGCCCGGCGCGAAGAGGAAGGCGCCGAGGTGAAGCTGTCGTTTCTGGCTCATGCTCGCGTCCTCAGAAGGTGTAGCTCACACCGGCCACGGCAGCGCGGCCGTCGCCCGGATAGAACACCGCGGTGTCTTTGCCCTGGGCGTTGTAGACGGTGGCGGTGCCGGAGGCATAGGTCTTGTCGGTGAGGTTGGTCAGGTCGAGGAACAGCGACCATTGCTTGTTCGGCGTGTAGCCCAGGCGCGCGCCGAGCAGGGCGTAGCCGTTGGCCTTGAAGGTGTTGGCGAAGTCGACGTAGTAGCTCGACGCGGCGGTCAGGTTGAGCCCGGCGGAGAAGCCGCCCGCCTGCTCGTAGCGCAGTTCGGCCTGGTAGTAGTGGCGCGGCACGCCGGGCAGTTGGTTGCTGCCGAATACGCTGTCGTCGCGGAAACGGAAGTCGTTGAAGGTGTAGGCCTGGCGCAGCAGGACCTGGTCGCCGCCGCCGGCCCACAGGGTATTGGTCAGGCCGGCTTCGATGCCCTGGTGAATGGTCGGGCTGCCGTTGAAGGCACTGGTCAGCGCGGCCGTGGTGCCGGTGGCGGGAGCCAGTTCCACGGTGAGCAGCTCGTTCTTCACCCAGGCACGGTAGATCGCCAGGCTGGCATCGTAGCCATCGCCGGTGGCGCGCAGGCCGAACTCGACGGTATTGGCTTTCTGGTCCTCCAGCGGCTTGACGTAGTTGAGGTTGGTCGCATAGGTCGACGGCGAGTATTGCCAGGTCGCCGCCGGGTTCAGCGAGCGGCTGACGTTGGCGAACAGTTGCAGCTCGGGCGTGGCTTGCCAGGTCACGCCCAGGCGCGGTGCCAGGCTCCATTTGTCGTAGTCGACGCTGGCGGAATGGCCGGCGTTGATCGCTGCCGCGCTCTGCTCGATGGACACGTCGCGCTTGACCTGGATCGCCGACAGCCCGCTTTGCAGCTTCACCGTCGGGGTCAGGCCCAGGCTGTTGCCGAGGGCGAGGACGTTGTCCTCGGAACCCTTGTAGCGGTTGTACTTGGTGCGGGTGAGCGAGCCATCGGCGTTGCGCCGGTAGGTGTCGGTGCGGCCGGTGGTCTGCGTGGTGCGGAACCAACCAAGGGTGGTGTCGCTGTCGAGGCCGAACAGTTCGTCGTGGCGCTGGTAGCGCAGGCTGGTGCTGAGGTCGCGGTAGTCCGAGGTGCTCGGCGAGGCGCTGTAGGTGTTCAGGCGCTGCGGCAGCTTGTAGTAGCCGACGCCGAATTCCAGGCTGGAGCTGTCGTCGATCTGCCAGGTGGTGCGGCTGCCGACCTGGAACGAGCCGTACTTGTCGACCAGGTTGCGGCCGATGCGAAACGCTGCGCTGGTCTGCTTGCGGTCGTCGCGCAACTGGGTGCGGGTGAGGGCGCCGGAGGCTTCGTGGTATTCCTCGCGGTAGCGCAGGTACAGGCGGGTTTCCAGGTTGGGGCTGAAGCGGTAGCCGAAGTTGGAACTGAAGCCTTCGGATTTCTTGAAGGTCTGTTCCTGGAAACCGTCACGGCGCGACTCGGTGACGTTGACGTAGTAGTCGGCATCGCCGACCACGCCGCCAGTGGCGATCTGGGACTTGTGGTAGCCGAAGCTGCCGCCCTCGTAGTGCAGGCGGGTGCCGGGGTTGGTCAGGCCGCTGCGGCTGACGAAGTTGACCGCGCCGCCGAGCGACAACGCGCCGTACTCGAAGGCGTTGGCGCCGCGCAGCACTTCGGTGTGCTCCAGGCCCAGCGGTTCGAACAGCTCGTAGGAGGCGCCGCCCGGGCCGGTCAGCGGCAGGCCGTCGACCAGGTACTTGATGCCCAGCGGCATGTTGCCGACGTTGGAGAGAATGCCCGAACCGCGGATCGACACATGGATACCGTCGTTGCCGCCGACGTTCTGCACGAACACGCCGGGCTGGTAGGCGAAGATGTCCTGCGGTGCCGCGCGGCCTTTTTCCAGCTCGTCGCCGGAAACCACGCTGGCGCCGCCGGGAATTTCGCGTAGGCGGGTCTTGGCGGTTTCGCTCGGGGTGAGTTTTTTCTGTTCGACCACCACCGTGTCGAGGGTGGTGCTTTCAGTTTCCGTGGTGGTCTCGGCGTGGGCGGCGAGGCTTATCAGGCCAAGGCTGATCGCCACGGCCAGGTGCTTGCGCGCGAGGCGCGCAGACGGCGTGTAGGTGTACATGCAAGGGGCTCTTTCGTGGGTTGTTGGTTTGGTTTTTGGGAAGACGCCTCCTTGCGTCGGCAGATGGTTTATTGGGCGCTCTCGGCGGCGATGCGCACCTCCTGCTCGCTGGCGCCGTAGCGGCTGCGTGGGATGGGCAGGCCGAGGTGGCCGCGCAGGGTCTGGTGCTGGTAGTCGCTGCGGAACAGACCACGGCGTTGCAGCAGCGGCACCACCTGTTCGGCGAACAGGCGCGCACCCTCCAGGCCCTGGCCGGGCATGACGATGAAGCCGTCGCTGGCGCCCTGGCGGAACCAGTTCTCGATGTGCTCGGCCACTCGCTCGGGGCTGCCGACGATGCGCCCATGACCGGCCGAACCGGCTTGCAGTTCGAGCAGTTGGCGCAGGGTCCAGCGTTGTTCCACGGCGTGCTGGCGGAACACCCCGTAGCGGCTCTGCCGGCCTTCTACGGCGAGCACGGCGGGCAGGCGTTCCGGCGGGATGGTGTGGTGCGGCTCCAGGTCGCTGAGGTCGATGCCGCCGAGCTGCTTGGCCAGGGCGTCGAGGGCAGCCGGGCCGAGGTTGTCGAGGATTTCTTCGTTGAGGCGTCGGGCGGCTTCGTCCGAGTCGGCGATGACCGTGCTCAGCCCCGGCAGGATCTTGATATGCGCCGGGTCGCGCCCGAGCTTGCGCGCCTGGCCCTTGAGATCGTCGTAGAAACGCTTGCCTTCGGCAATGGTGTGCTGGGCGGTGTAGATGGCCTCGGCGAAATGTGCGGCAAAGGCCTTGCCGTCGGCGGACGAGCCAGCCTGGAACAACACCGGGTGACCCTGGGGCGAACGCGAGATGTTGAGCGGCCCTTCGACCTGATAGAACTCGCCACGGTGAGCGATGCGGTGAATGCGCGAGGCATCGACCGCCACGTGCTGGCCGTAGTCGTTGACCAGGGCATCGTCTTCCCAGGAGTCCCACAGTTTGCGTACCACCTCCACATGCTCCAGGGCGCGGCGGTAGCGCTCGCTGTGCAGGGGCAGCGGCTGTTCGCCGAAGTTGCGTTCGCCGGCGCTGCTGGTCACCACGTTCCACGCCGCGCGGCCGCCGCTGAGCACATCCAGCGAAAGTATCTGCCGGGCCAGGTTGAACGGCGCGGTGAAGGTGGTCGAAACGGTCGGCACCAGGCCGATGTGCCGGGTCACCGCAGCCAGCGCGGAGAACAGGGTGACCGGCTCGGGGCGCGGCACCTGCGGGTGGGCGGTTTCCTGGACGGTGACATCGGCGACCATGACGAAGTCGAATTTGGCCCGCTCCATGGCCTGGGTCGCCTCGACGTAATGCTGCAGGCCGGTCAGGCGGATACGGCCCTGTTCGTCGGCGGCGGTACTGGCCGGATCGTTGCCCGGTGCGTTGAACAGCAGGCCCAGGTGCAGTTGGCGGTCGCTCATGATGAGGCTCCTGATCGTTGGGGTTTTTCCAGTCCAAGGTGTTCACGCAGGGTGCTGCCCTGGTATTGCGTGCGGAAAATGCCGCGTCGTTGCAGCTCCGGCACCACCTGCGTGAGAAAGCGTTCGGCGCCGCCAGGGGTGTACGGCGGCATGACCACGAAACCGTCGGCGGCTTCGCTTTCGAACCATTGCTGGATCTGATCGGCGACCGTGTGCGGCGAGCCGATGAATTTGGCGAAGGCCAGGCTGGAGGCGTACCAGCGGCCGAGCTGCTCCAGGGTCCAGCCGGCTTCGATGGCGTTGCCGATGACGACGTCGAAACGGCCCTTGCTGCCGCGGATGTGTGCGCGAATGTCCGGCACCGGCGCCTTGGGGTCGTGCTGGGCGAGGTCGTAGTTCATGCTCGCGGACATGAACGCCAGGCCGGCGAGTGGCAGGATCAGTTCGTCCAGCTCATTGGCCAGCGCCTGCGCTTGTTCGTCGCTGTCGGCGATGATCGGATACAGGCCTGGCAGCACCTTGACCCCATCGGCGCTGCGTCCGGCGGCGACCACCTGTTCCTTGAACTGGCGGTAGAAGGCCTTGGCTTTCTCCAGGGTCGATTGCACCGGGAAGATCACCTCGGCGTTTTGCGCCGCCAGGGACTGGAAGGCCGCGGACACGCCCGCCTGGATCAGCACCGGGTGGCCCTGGGGCGGGCGCGGCAGGTTGAGCGGGCCGCGCACCTTGAAGTGCTCGCCGTGGTGCTCGGTGTAATGGATTCTGCTGGCGTCGGCGTAACGGCCACTGGCCTTGTCCAGCAGCAGGGCGTCGTCTTCCCAGCTGTCCCAGAGCGTGCGCACCACATCGAGGAATTCGGCGGCCTTGGCGTAGCGCTCGGCGTGGCCGAGGTGACGGTCGAAGCCGAAATTGCGGGCCTCGCCGTCGTTGACCGAGGTCACTGCATTCCAGGCGGCGCGACCATTGCTGAAGTGATCGAGGGTGGCGAACTGGCGGGCGACGTGATACGGCTGGTGGTAGCTGGTGGAAATGGTCGCGCCCAGGCCGATGCGCGAGGTCAGTACGCTGAGCGCCGAGAGCAGCGCCAGCGGTTCCGGCGCGCCACTCGGGCGCCAGGTCACGGCGGCGTCGAAGTCGCCACCGTGAATGTCGTCCAGCGCGAGCTTGTCGGCGACGAACAGCAGGTCCAGCTTGGCCGCTTCGGCCTGTTCGGCGAGACGCTGGTAGTAACGGATATCCAGCGCATTGCCGACTTCGGCCTGGGGCAGGCGCCAGCCCGCCAGGTGCGAGCCGGCGTGGCTGACGAACAGGGCCAGGTGCAGTTGTCGCGCTATCAACGCGCCGCCTGCTTGCGTACGCGATGGGGGATGTCGTCATCGGCGATCAGCACGCGTTCCATCGCCCGTTCGAAGTCGCCGTAGTTGTAGACCGGGTAATGCAGCAGCGCGCGGTTGTCCCAGAACGCCACGCTGCCGGGCGTCCATTTGAAGCGCACGTGGTACTCGGGGTTGCCGAACTCCTTGAGCAGTTCGGCGACCAGCGCGCGGCTTTCCTCCACCGACCAGCCGATCACCTGGGGCGACATGGAAAAGTTGATGAACAGCGCGTCTTCGCCGGTTTGCGGATGGGTGCGCACCAGCGGATGGGCGAGGATCGGGTAGTCATAGCCGACCTTGTCCAGCGACGACTTGAAGTTGTGGGTGACGTAGAGGTTGTCGATGCGCGCCTTCAACTCGTCCGACAGGCCGCGATAGACCAGCCCGGCATCGGCCCACACCGTATCGCCGCCCAGCTCCGGCAGCGATATGGCGCGCAGCACCGCGCCATAGGTGGGCCTGAGCAGCCAACTGGTGTCGGTGTGCCAGCGGCCCTTGGGCGCGTTGCCGTAGGCCTCGCGGGCTTCCTTTGCGAGGATCAGGTGGGCCTGGGGTTTGCTGCTGTCCTGCTGCTGGGTGGTGGGGTGTTCGTACAGTTCGCCGAACTGGCCGGCGAAGGCGATCTGCTGCGCGCTGGTGATGTGCTGGTCGCGGAAGAAGATCACCTTGTGCTTGAGCAGCAGGGCGTGGATTTCGTCCCGTTGCGCCGGGCTGAGCGGCTTGCCCAGGTCGATGCCGGTGATTTCCGCGCCGAGGGTGGGTTCCAGGGGCGTGACCTTGAGGGTGGATGTGAGCGCGACGACGTTTTCTGCGGGCATGCTGCTGTCCTCTCGTTGTTACCAGTCGTAGGAAAGGCGCGCGTAATAGAACGCGCCGTTGAGGCCGTACGGGCTGAAGCTGCCGTACTCGTCGGGGTTGTTGATCTCGGTGGGGTTGCCCACCAGGTTGGTACGGGTCAGGTTCGCGCTCTGCTTGTCGGGGCGCACACCGAACAGGTTGTTGGCGCCAAGCGCGACGGACAGGCTTTCGCTGATCAGGTAGGTGATGTCGAGGTCGGTGATCCACTTGGCGCCGAATTGCTTGTCGGTGGCGGCCGTGGTGCCGGCCTCGGTGTACTTGCCGTAGCGGGTCAGTTGCAGGTCGGTGATGAAATCGCCGATGCGCCAGTTGCCACCGAGCACCAGCTTGTCGCGCGGACTGCCCTTGGTCAGGTCGGTCTGCGCCTGGTGGCCGAAGGTCACGTAGTTGCTGCCGAGCAGGGCGGCCGCGCCGTTGTCCTTGATGTCGCGGATGGTGGTGCGGTTGTAGCTGTACAGCGCCGACCAGCGCACCTGGCCGAAGCGACCGTAGTCGCTGTGCAGCTCGCTGACCAGGTCGACACCGTCGGTACGGCTGTCGACACCATTGAGGTTGTATTGCGCCGAATAAGTGTCGCTGACCTGGATGATCTCGCTCTTGACGATACGGTCCTTGATCTCGATGCGGTAGGCGTCGAGGGTGATGCGCGCGTTGCGTGCCGGCTCCCAGGACACACCGACGCTGAAGTTGGTCGACTGCTCCGGCTCCAGGTCCTTGGCACCGAGGGCTTGCGCTTCGGCGCTGCCGGGCGGCAGGTAGCGCGCCTGGATCGTGCGGGTGGTGCCATCGGCCTGCAGCACGCCGGTGTTCTGGGTCACCGAGAATATCTGCTGGGCCAGCGATGGCGCGCGGAAACCGGTGTTGAAGGTACCGCGCAAGGCCAGGCCCGGCGCCAGTTCATAACGGCTGGAGAGTTTGCCGCTGGCGGTGTTGCCGGAGCTGTCGTCGTAGTGCTCGAAGCGGAAGGCGGCACTGGTGTACAGGCGCTCGGTGAGGTTGCTGCCGGCGTCGATGTAGAAGGCGTAGCTGTCGCGATCCAGCGAGCCGGCATCGCCTGGCGAGGTGCCGGTGAAGGATTGCAGGCCGGGCGAGGGCTTCTGCCCTGCGCGCGGGTGGCCGACGGGATACTCGTAGCCGCCGTCGCGGTAGGAGTCCGGCTCTCCGGCGCCTTGCAGGTATTTCTCCCAGCGGTGCTCGATACCCGCCGAGAGTTGCAGCGGCTTGGCCAGGCCGACCTCGAACGGGCGGGTGAGGTCGAGGTTGCTGGTCCATTGCTGGAATTCCTGGGCGCCGAGATAGAACGTGGTCTTGCTGGTCGGGCCGATGGAGGCGTTGAGGGTGTTCTGCGCGCCTAGGCGTACGTCGTCCTTGCCGTAGGTGGTGCTGAGGTCGTAGGCCCAGCCGGCGAGGTCGCCCTTGCCGCCGAGGGCGACCTGGAAATCCTGCTCGTCGATCAGGCGCTGGGCGTGGAAACCGTCCGGGTAGATTTCCGGGATGGATGAGACGTTGGTGGCGCGGAAGCTGCCACGGGTATCGACGATAGTGCGGTCGCTGTAGGTGGCGAAGGAATACAGGGTGACATCGTTGACTGGCAGCTCGGCGTTGTACGAGAGGTTGTAGACCTTGTCGCGGTTGGAGCGGCCGTAGCCTTTTTCCAGCAGGCGATCGACCGATCCCTCGCGCGGGTCGGCCGTTGCGCCGGCGGTGCCAAAAGGCACCGACTGGCCATTCAAGACCGGGTAGTACCACGATCCCTGGGCATCGCCAGCGGCGTAGGAGGGACCTTGCAGGCGGATGTCCAGCGAGGTGTTGAAGAAGCCGCCGTTGTCGCCGAGGGCGAAGCCGCTGTTGATCCCGGTCTGGGTCAGGTCGCCGGGTTTGTCTTCCTGCTGGCCGACAGTGATGCTGGCGCTGCCGCCGCTGTCCTGGCTCTTGAGGATGATGTTGAGCACCCCGGCGATGGCGTCGGAGCCGTATTGCGCCGAGGCGCCGTCGCGCAGCAGTTCGATGCGCTCGATGGCCGAGGTGGGGATCAGGTCGAGGTCCACCGGCACGCTGCCGCTGGCGATACGGGCGAAGTTGTTGTAGACGGCGGTGTTGTGCCGGCGCTTGCCGTTGACCAGCACCAGCAGGTGGTCGCCGGACAGGCCACGGATCGACACCGGGCGCACCGAGTTGGAGGTGCCGCCACCGGACTGCGCCGGTGCGCTGAACGACGGCACGATGCGCCCCAATGCCTCGCGCAGGCTGGCCTTGCCGGTCTTGCGGATCTGCTCGCCGCTGATGATGTCGATGGGCGATGGGCTGTCCGCCACGGTCAGGGTGTTGCTGCGGTTGCCGGTGGCAATCACCGACACGGTGCCGAGCACGGTGTCCTTGTCCTCGGCCCAGGATGCCGCCGGCAGTGCCAGGCAAAGCAGTGACAGGGCATAGGGCAGGCGGTTTTCGGGGTGAACGAATCCTTGCGCGCACATGGGCCGCATCCTTTTTCAGAGAGAAAGAGCCGCGTTATGGGGGCTTCGGCTTTTGTAGGGTGGACAACGCTCTTTTTGTCCACCATGGGCCATGCAGAGCGGTGGACAAGCTTCGCGTTGACTACGCGTCCCGGTCCACCCTACGAACTACATCACGCGCTTCTCGCCACCTTGTCGGTGACACCCAACACCTCATCCAGCGCATCGATGATCACTTGCGCCTCGCTGCGCACCAGCCAGTCCGGGCTGACTTCGGCGAAGTGCACGCGCTTGTCCGCACCGAGCACCACCACGGTCGGCTGCGGCAACTCCCAGGTGCCGGTGCCGGTGACTTCGCCGATCCCCGGGCCCTTGCTCAGCGAGGCTAGGCGCGAGGCGTCGTCAAATGTGTAGAGGATGCCCAGGCGTCGGCCCAGGGCGTTGTCCTTGTCACTGGCAACTTGCAGGGTCAGGTTGTGTTTGCTCTTGATCTCCACCAGGCGCTCGGGCACCTGCGGGCTGACCGCCAGCAGCGGCACGCCGCGCGCCTTCAGCGCCGGTTGCAGGTTGCGCTCGTAGTAGGGGATGGCGATGTTGCACGCCGGGCAGCCGGCGAAACGGAAGAACACCAGCACCGCCGGGCCGTTGGCGACCAGTTGATCCAGGCTCAGCGAGCCGCCCTCGACCTTGAGCAGTTCGAACGGCGCAATAATGTCGCCGGCCCTGACGAACTGCTCGCGACGCGCTTCGTCGACCAGCTTGCGACGCTGCTCGACGTTGACTTTCAGCGCCTCGGGCGCCCAGGTGCGCACGCGCTCGGCGTGCAGCTCGGCCAGCAGGCCATTCAGCGATTCACTCATGCCACTTCTCCTTGTGTACGACGCAGGGTGTTGCGATTGCTGGGCACGGCCAGGCCGAAGTTGTCGCGCAGGGTGTGCCCGTCGTATTCGCGGCGCAGCAGGCCACGCGCTTGCAGCAACGGCACCACGTATTCGGTGAAGTAGGCCAGACCGTCGGGCAGCAGCGAGTTGACGATGAAACCGTCAGCGGCGCCGTCCTCGAACCAGTCCTGCAGGGCGTTGGCCACTTCCTCCGGGGTGCCGACGAAGTCGCGGCGCGGCTGGGAGAAGCGCAAGGCCACTTCGCGCAGGGTCAGGTGCTCTTCACGGGCTTGTTGCTTGATCTTGTCGGAACCGCCTCTTTGGCTGTTGCTGCCCAGGTCGCCGAGGTCGGGGAAGGGCGCATCCAGGTCATGGCTGGAGAAGTCGTAGTCGTTGAATGGCCGGCCGAGGGCGACGATGGCGTCCTCGATGCTGACCAGCTCGACGGCCTGCTGGTAGCGGCTTGCCACTTCCTCGGCGTCGCGGCCGATGATCGGGCGGATGCCGGGCAGGATGAACAACTCGTCGGGATTGCGCCCATGCTTGGCGGCGCGTTGCTTGAGGTCCTGGTAATAGGCGCGGGCCTCGCTGAACGACTCGGGGTTGACGAAGATCGCATCGGCGTTCTGCGCGGCGAAGTTGCGCCCGTCTTCCGAGGTGCCGGCCTGGAAGATCAGCGGTTGGCCCTGGCGCGAGCGCTGGATGTTCAGCGGCCCTTTGACTTTGAAGAACTCGCCCTGGTGGTTGAGGGTGTGCAGTTTGTCCGGGTCGAAGAATTCGCCGCTCTGTTTGTCGCGGGTGAAGGCATCGTCTTCCCAGGAGTCCCACAGGCCCTTGACCACATTGACGTGCTCGCGGGCGATGCGATAACGCACGGCATGCGGCGGATGCTCGGCCTTGCCGAAGTTGTCGGCGGTGCCGGACAACCACGAGGTGACCACGTTCCAGCCGGCACGACCGCCGCTGATCTGGTCCAGCGAAGCGAACTGGCGCGCGACCTGGAACGGCTCGGTGTAGCTGACCGTCACCGTCGCCACCAGGCCGATGTGCTCGGTCACTGCGGCCAGGGCCGAGAGGATGGTCAGCGGCTCGAAGCGGTTGAGGTAGTGCGGGCTGGACTTGGCGTGGATGTGCAGGCTGTCGGCGATGAAGGCGAAGTCGAACTTGGCGTCCTCGGCCAGCTTGGCCTGCTGCTTGTAGTAGCCGAAATTGACGCTGGCGTCGGCCAGCGCATCCGGGTGGCGCCACTCGCCCCAGCCATGGCCGACGCCGTGGATCATGGCGCCGAGTTTGATTTGTCGCTTGCTCATGCGGGTTCTCCTGTAGCGGCTCGCTCGGCGTGGAATTGGGTTTCGCCGAGGAAGGGGTAGTCGATGTAGCCGTGGTCGCCGCCGACGTAGAAGCTGGCCTCGTCGGGCGTGTTGAGTGGCGCCTGCCTGCGAAAGCGCTCGACCAGGTCGGGGTTGGCGATGAACAGCCGGCCGAAGGCGATGAAGTCGGCGCGGCCTTCGGCGATGGCGCGTATGGCGCTGTCGCGGTCGAACTCGGCGGCGAGGATGAAAGCGCCCTTGAAGCGTTGGCGCAGGTCGGGGGCCAGGCGCTCGTTCGCAGGCGTGCTGTCTGGCTCGATCAGGTGCAGGTAGGCGATGCCGCGTGCCTGCAGTTGATCGGCGACATAGGCATAGAGCGCCGCCGGATCACTGTCGTCGATACCGTCGACCCGGAAGTGCGGTGACACGCGCACACCGACACGGCTGGCGCCCAGCTCGTCGATGGCGGCATCGACGATCTCCAGGAGAAAGCGCGCGCGCTTCTCGACGCTACCGCCATAGGCATCGCTGCGCTGGTTGGCGCCGTCGCGCAGGAACTGGTCGATCAGGTAGCCGTTGGCGGCATGGATCTCCACGCCGTCGAAACCGGCCTGGCCGGCATTGCGTGCGGCGCGGCGGAAGTCCTCGACACGCTGGGCGACTTCCTCCAGCGCCAGGGCGCGAGGCACCGGGAAGGGCTGCTGGCCATCGGGTGTCGCGACTTCGCCACGGGCGGCGATGGCCGAGGGGGCGACGGGCAGTTGGTGGTTGGGCGTACGCGATTGATGCGCCTTGCGCCCAAGGTGAAACAGTTGCTGGAAGATGCGTCCGCCTTCGGCATGCACCGCCGCCGTGACCGGTTTCCAGGCCTCGACCTGGGCGTCGTCGTGGATCGCCGAACCACCGGGGCGGCTGACACTTTCCGCTGCCACGTGGGTGGCCTCGGAGACGATCAGCCCGGCACTGGCGCGCTGACTGTAGTAGGTCGCGACACGGGGCAGCGGCTCGCGGCTGCGCTCATCGGAGCGGGCGCGACCCAGCGGGGCCATGACCAGGCGGTTGGCCAGTTCCAGCTCGCCGAGCTGGCCGGGTTGGAAAAGACTCATTGGGTCACCTCGGTGTTCCGGCTGGAGATTTCCGCCACCTGCTTGTCCAGCAGGTGGCGAGTGGCGTTGAAGCTCTTGTCGAAGCCCTGGGAGACGTTCACTGGGCGCGTCAGTACGCCCTCGGCCAGGTAGGTGTCGGCGGTCTTCTGCAGGTTGGCGATCACCGCGTCGGTGATGGCCACGGGCTGGAAGTCGGTGTTGCTGGCCGAGGTCAGGTGCACCTCGACCGGCAGGCCGGTGACCCGGGCCTGGGCTTCGGCGTATTCGCGCGGATGGCTGTTGACCCATTGCCAGGCGCGGTCGACGCGTTGCACGAAGTCATCGAGCTGCACGCGCTTGCTGGCGATCGCCTGGCTGGTGGCGGCCAGGTACAGGTGGTTGGTCAGCAGGTCGTCACCCTTGCGCAGAATGCGTGCGCCGTTCTGGGTGATGGCGATGGTGGTGTACGGGTCCCAGGTCGACCAGGCATCGGCGTTGCCGGCTTCCAGGGCACTGCGGGCGTCGGTGGGCAGCAGGTTGACGAAGGTCACGTCGGAGGTTTTCAGGCCAGCGTCCTGCAAGGCGCGGATCACCAGGAAATGACCGATGGAGCCACGGTTGGTGACGATGCGCTTGCCCTTGAGATCGGCCACGCTGTTCAGTGGCGAATCCTTGGGCACCAGGATCGAGGTGCTGAAGCGACCGTCGGCGTGGGTGATGCTGACCACTTTCAGCGGCGCGCCGGCGCCCAGGGCGAACACGTAGGGCGCATCGCCCAAACCGCCGACATCCACGGCACCGGCGTTGAGTGCTTCGCCCAGCGGCGCGGCGGCGGCGAACTCCGAGAACTCGATGCGGTAGGGAACGTTCTGCAGTTCGCCAGCGGCTTCGAGCAGCAGCTTGAACGAGGACTTCTGGTTGGCCACGCGCAGCGGTTCCAGGTCGGCGGCGTGAAGCGTGCCGCCAAACAAAAGGCTGCTGCCGAGCAGGGCGGCAATGAGGGGGCGGATCCGCATGGGTGTCTCCTGTCAGTTCTTGGGGGCGCTGCGGGCAAGGGCGAAGATTTCTTCCATGCGCCAGTGCTGGTTGGCGTAGCGCGGATCGTTGGCCCATTCGTCCCAGCCGGAATCGCGGCGGTACTGGCCGAGCAGGCCACTGTTACGAATCTGTTCGGCATCCACTGGCACCCGGTTTTCGCAATCGGGGTGGACGTAGATGGCGTCGCTGCTGCAATACAGCTCGCACATGAAGCAGGTCTGGCAGTCGGCCTGGCGGGCGATGAAGGGCAGGCCGTCGGCGCCCACCGCCAGCACGTCGCTGGAGCAGGCCGCCACGCACTGGTTGCAACCGTCGCAGCGGTCGCTGAGGATCAACTCGATCATGCCGACACCTCGCTACGGTTGTGGGCGATGGCGTCGCGCCGCACCCAGGGCGCATCGAGCCCGCCACTGCGCAGGTGTACGTCGAAGCTGGCGGACTGCGCCGGGGCATCGCTGCGCTGGTGAATGCCACGGCTTTCCTTGCGCTCCAGGGCACTGCCGTAGCACCAGCGTGCGCTGGCGAGCATCGCCGCGGTCTCGCGCCAGCGCAGCACCTGGGCCGGATCGCTGGCATGACTCTGTTCCCGCAGGCGGTCCCAGGCGTTGTCCAGTTCGCCCAGCGAGCGCTGCAACTGGCTGCCGCTGCGGAACAGGTTCTTGTCGTAGGGGTGCAACTCGTCCTGTATCACCCGGATCAGCTCGGCGTTGTCGTTACGGTCGAGGCCGATGGGCAGCAGCCCGACGCGGGCGGTACCGTGGCTGCGCGTCGAGCGTGCCGGATGGCGGCGCGCGTGCAGGGCCGCGCCGCGTCCGGCCCACTGCCCGCTGGACAAGGCCCAGGAGGAGTTCACCGCGCCGCCGCCGGAGATCGCCCCGGTCACCGCCTCGCGGCTGGCCGCGTCGCCAGCGGCGAACAGGCCGGGCAGGCGGGTTTGGCAGTGCTCGTCGACCAGGCGCAGGCCGCCGACGCCACGCACTGTGCCTTCGCCGTGCAGGGTGACCGGGAACTTGTCGCGGTACGGGTCGATGCCGCTGCGGTCGAACGGCAGCATCAGGTTCGGCTGCACGTAGGGCAGGCGCGCGCGGATGGCTTCGGGAATGCGGTCGAGCTGGCAATGCACCGGGCCTTCGAGCAGGGCACGGGCCAGCGATTCGGTGAAATCCGGCCCCTGGCTGATCGCCAGTTCGCGGCCGGCGGCATCGTAGTAACGGCCGAAGGTGTAGACCATCGAGCGGGTCATGGTGCTGCTCGCCGGGGCGATGCAGTAGTAGCTGGAGAATTCCATGCCCGAGAGGTCGGCACCGGCTTCCACGCCCATCAGGTAGCCGTCGCCGGTGTTGTTGCGGCTGCCGAGCAGGCGCGAGTGAAAGGCGCAGCCACCGGTAGACAGCACCACGGACGGTGCCTGTACCTGCCAATCGCGCTGGTGCTGGCGTTGCAGGCCTCGGGCACCAGCCAGGTCGCCCTGGTCGTTCTTCAGCAATTCCAGGGCCGGGCTGTGATCGAGCACGGTCACGCCATGCTCCACCGCCAGTTGGCGCATGGCCCGCATGTATTCAGGTCCGCGCAGGGCGCGGTATTGCTTTTCACCGTGCTCGTTGAGCGGGAAGCCATAGAGTCGGTCGAGGGTAGGCAGGGTTTGCCAGGTGGTTTCCAGAATACGTGCCATCCAGTCGCCATCGCCCAGCTTGGCGGCGCTGGCGAGGCGTTTGTCGATGGCTGCCTGACGCTGCTCGGGGGCCACCCACCAATGGCCGGGACCGGCGGTGGCGGTCACTCCGCTGGTGCCGCAAAAGCCCTTTTCCGCCAGCACCACGCGAGCCCCTTCGCGGGCCGCGGCAATGGCCGCCCAGGTACCGGCCAAGCCGCCACCGATCACCAGTACGTCGGTGGACAGTCGCAATGTCGGAAGGGCGGTCATGAATGGCATGCTCCTGGTTCAGGTCGTGGGTAACGGCCTCCGCCAGGAGATGGGGTCGGTCATGGAAATGACCTTATCTCTCTAAGAAACGACTGTGAAAGTCTTTGTGGTTCTAAGCTAATTATGTAATTTACTTATTTAATATGTTTTTAAATATCAATATTAAGTATTTAATGGAGGCCGATACATCCTTCCTTTTGCAAAATGGAAATCCTTCGTATGGGGACCAGACAGATCATATTGGGCGCCGTGCCGATGGGCGTTGGTGGACCGGGGCGACATAATCTCTGGCACGATCCGGCGATTCCCGTCGATGCCAGCGTCGATATCCAGTGGTTCATAGACCTGGCGCGGCAAGCCGAGGCGGCGTTGTTCGATCTGCTGTTCATCGTCGACAGCCAGTTCATCACGCCGGATTCGCCGCCGCACTATCTCAATCGCCTGGAACCGCTGACCCTGCTCTCGGCACTGGCGGTAAGCACGCGCCATATCGGCCTGGTCGGCACCCTGACCACCTCCTACAACGAGCCGTTCAATGTCGCCCGGCGCCTGGCCTCGCTGGACCTGATCAGCAAGGGTAGGGCGGGCTGGAACGTGGTCACCAGCGGCGATGCCGGCACGGCGGGCAACTACAGTCGCGACGAGCATTACGACTACGACACCCGCTACGGGCGTGCCCTCGAACATGTGCAGGTGGTGCAGAAATTGTGGCAGTCCTACGAGGACGGTGCGCTGCTCCGCGACCGCGACAGCGGCCGGTTCCTCGACCGCGACAAGCTGCATCGCATCGATCACAAGGGCGAGTATTTCTCGGTGGTCGGGCCGCTCAACATCCAGCGCTCGCCCCAGGGCCAGCCGGTGATCTTCCAGGCCGGCGATTCCGAGCAGGGCCGCGACCTCGGGGCGAGCATCGCCGATGTGGTGTTCACCCATGCGCCGAGCGTGGAGAGGGGCCAGGCGTTCTACCGCGACATCAAGGCGCGGGCCGCGGGCCAGGGGCGCGATCCGGAGAAGATCATCATCCTGCCGGGCGCGCAGATCTATGTCGGCGACAGCGATGCGCAGGCGCGCGAGATCGAGCGTCACTACCACCAGGCCGACCACAGCTTCGAGCAGGCCCTGGCCGAGTTCGGGCGCTCCTTCGGCTGGCACGATTTCCGCCAGTACGACCTCGACGCACCCTTCCCGGTCGAGGCCCTCGAATACGCCCGCAGCAGCTTCTACACCGCCGCCAAGGCGACCACCGAGCAGGCCGTGAGCAAGGGCTGGACCCTGCGCCAGGCGGTGGCCGCCGGCCTGCAACTCAAGCCCAGTGCTTTCGTCGGCTCGGCCGAGACGGTCGCCAACGAAATGATCCGCTGGTTCGATGCCCGGGCACTGGATGGCTTCAACATCTACATCGGCCATCCGGAGCAGTTCCGCCGCTTCACCGACGAAGTCGTGCCGATCCTGCAGGCGCGTGGGGTCTATCGCCGGGCGTATGAGGGCCGCACGTTGCGCGAGAACCTGGGGTTGGAGATTCCTGGCAACAAGCGCGGCTGATGAGCCTAAGCGAATACTTCATGAATCTTGCTCTGGCCGAAGGGCGTCGAGCGCTACCGGGTTGCCTGCCCAACCCGCCGGTGGGCTGTGTGTTGGTCAAGGCGGGTGAGGTGATTGCCCGTGGGCACACACAGCCGCCAGGGCAGCCGCATGCCGAGGCGCTGGCGTTGTCGTGTTTGCCGCCAGGCATCACCGGCTTGACGGCCTACGTGACCCTCGAACCCTGTTCCTTTCATGGCCGCACCCCGTCGTGCGCCCAGGCGCTGGTGCGCCATGGCGGCATCGAACAGGTCTACGTTGCGATTCTAGACCCGGATCCGCGTAATGCCGGGGCAGGAGTTCGCATCCTGCTGGAAGCAGGTATCGAGGTATTTATCGGACTTGGTGCACAGCAGGCCCAGCATGACCTTGGCAGGTACCTGCTTGAACAGCGGCACCTCGTATAGCGCGGGGACGCTTCGTTCAGGGCGGCGCTCGAATCAGTTCTCAGGCAACTGCCAAACGCTGCACCACCTCGGCGATTTCGTCTCCGTGTTCCAGCTCAGCCTTGCGCAGGTCGAAGGTTGTCTGCAAATTGAGCCAGAACTCGGCTGTCGTGCCCAGGCAGGTGGCCAGACGTAGTGCCATATCGGCAGAAACACCGCCGCGTTCGAGCAGGATGTTGTTCACTGTCGGTGTGGAAACATTCAGCGCACGAGCGAGGGCGGCAGCACTGAAACCCATTTCGCGCTGAAAATCTTCACGCAGGATTTCGCCAGGGTGGACGGGTCGCATGCCGTTCTTAGCCATGATGCACCTCAGTGGTAGTCAACAATTTCAACATTTTCCGGACCATCCTGAGTCCACACAAAGCACAGTCGCCATTGATCGTTGATTCGTATGCTGTGCTGTCCCACTCGGTTGCCACGCAGAGCCTCCAGTCTATTTCCGGGAGGGGCGCGCAGATCCATGAGTTCCTTGGCTGCATCGAGCATCGTCAGCTTGCGTTCCGCGACTGACTTGATATCGCTCCAGAGCCTCGTTCTTCCTGTAGTGAAGAGTGCTTCCGTGTCTGCACATACAAAGCTGCGAATTATAGGACGTTAATGCTTAACGTTATTCGTTAATTTACACTATACGCTTACCTTAATTTTCTTCAAGAGCCCGCTGCTGGCGGCAGTAGGGCCGAGGGTCAGAAGTTGTACGTCAACCGCGTGAAGTAGTAACCACCGGTGAAACCGTAGGGCGAATAGGAGCCATAGCCCTTGGTCATGGTCTTGCTGCTGGGGTTCTGCCGCTCGGGGTAGACGTCGAACAGGTTCTGTGCGCCGACTGCGAGGTTGAGGTCCTTGGTGATCTGGTAGCCCACGTCCAGGTCGGTGATCCAGCGGGCCTTGTATTCGCGGTCGAGGCTGCGGTTGGTCGCATCATTCACCTCGCGCCAGGAGCCGTAGCGGGTCAGGGTCAGGTTGGTGGTCCAGCGGTCGAGCTGCCAGTTGCCGCCGAGGATCAGCTTGGTGTGCGGTTGCACCTCTGTGAGGAAGTTGCGCGCCTGGCGGTTCATCAACTCGTAGTTGGCGCCGAGGATGGTGACGTTCTGCTTGTAGCTGAGGATTTCAGTCTGGTTCCAGTTGAACGCGGCGGTCCACTTCAGCTTGCCCCACTCGCCCAGGTTCTGGTCGTAGTTGCCGACCAGGTCGATGCCTTTGGTGCGGGTATTGGCGCCGTTGGTGAAGTACTGGCCGCCTGAGGTCGAGTCGATGCCGTTGGCCAGCAGGGTTTGGGTAACCTCATCTCCGAGCAGGGTGCCGGTGAGGGTGATGCGGTCACGCACGTTGATCACGTAGGCGTCGGCGGTGAACGACAGGCGCTCGTCCGGCTGGTAGGTCAGGCCCAGGCTGTAGTTGGTCGAGCGTTCCGGCTTGAGCGCTGTGGAGCCGAGCGCCTTGGCCGCTGCCGAGTCGACGGGGAGTACGCCGTAGTTGATCGACTGGTAGACGCCATTGACCACGCCATAAGTAGTCGAGCGCGCGCTGAACAGGCTGTTGGCCAGCGACGGTGCGCGGAAACCGTTGCTCACCGTGGCACGCACGGCGAACTCAGGGGTGAACTCGTAGCGGGTGCTCAGCTTGCCGCTGCGGGTGGCACCGATGCCGCGGTTGTAGTGCTCGTAGCGCAAGGCACTGCCCAGGTACCACTGCGGCAGCGGGTTGAAACCGACGTCTATGTAAGTGGCCAGGCTGTTGCGGCTGGTGCTGGTGGCCTCCGCTGGGGAGATACCGTTGGTGACCTGGGCGCCGGAGGATGCGCAATCGCCGGCAGCTCGGCAATAACCGCCGTTGGCCCAGGAGGCCCAGTCGCCGTCGCGCACCTGGTAGGTGTCGCGACGATGTTCCAGGCCCCAGGACAGGTCCAGCGGTTTGTCCAGGCCGATGTCGAAGCTGCGGTTGATATCCAGGTTGCTGGTCAACTGCGTGGAGATCCAGGTGCCGGACTCGAAGCTGTTTGGCGTGGCCTCGCCGAGCGACGGGTTCTGGTTGTGCGTGGTGCCTTGCAGCGCCGCATTGCGCCCGTAGGTGCTGGACAGGTCCCAGGCCCACTCGCCGATATCGCCCCTGGCACCGAACGCCGCCTGGAAGTCGTCTTCCTCGATGTACCAAGTCGGTGTGTAGCCGCTGGGATAGCCGTTGGGGCCGGTGGTGATGGTGTTGGTGATGGTCGGCAGGCGGAAGTTCTGGCCCTGTTCGGCCTTGCGGTGCGAGTAGGTGGTGAAGGAATACAGGGTGAGGTCGTCGCTGACTGGCAGTTCGGCGTTGTAGCCGAGGGTCAGCAGGTTGATCTTCGGCGTGCCGTAGCCGCCGTAGGTCGACTTGCCTGCCTTGTCGTAGGCCTCGGCATAGCTGTAGCCGTTGGCGCTGGCCTTGTTGTCGTCGTTCTGGCTGCGTGCATCCAGGGCGAGCTGGACGATACCGCCGTCGCCGATCTCGAAGCCCTTGTTCAGGCTCTGCTGCACGGTCTGCTTCTTGCCGTCGTAACCCTGGCCGGCATTGGTCACCGAGGTGCCGGATTCGTCGGCCTTGAGGATCACGTTGATCACCCCGGCGATGGCGTCGGAGCCGTACTGCGCGGCCGCACCGTCACGCAGCACCTCGACGTGGTCGATGATGCTGATCGGGATCAAGTCTAGGTCGGTCGGTGCCGCGCCCGCGTGGATGCCGCTGATGTTCAGGGTGGCGCTGGTGTGGCGGCGCTTGCCGTTGACCAGCACCAGCACCTGGGCTGCGTTGAGGCCGCGCAGGCTCGGTGCCCGGGCCATGCCGCTGGCGTCCCAGCCGGTCTTCTCCGGCAGGGTGAAGGACGGCACGCTGGCGCTGAGGGCTTCCATCAGGCCGGGCTTGCCGGTCTCCTGCAATTGCTTGGCGCTGATCACATCGATGGGCACCGGGCTGGTGGTGACGGTGCGTTTTTCCGAGCCACGGTTGCCGGTGACGATCACCGTGCCGAGTTGTGGCGAAGCGCTGGGTTGAGTGTCTTCGGCGTGGGCTGGGTTGCTCAGCCAGGCAGCACCGATGGCCAGGGGAAGTAACGCGGGGCTGGGCAGTTTGAACGCAAGGGGCATCTTCTCTCTCCGTGAGACGGCTGGTTTTTCGGGATGCGGAAGGCCTGCCCGCCAGGCTGACCTGGCAGGAAGCACGCTCTGCTACGCGTCGGCTAAACGGCGTTGAAAACGCCTTCGGAATGCTCATTTACAACACGTAAAGTCGAGCGCTACTCCGACTGTTCCTCAGGCGTTTTCGCCGCCGTTTATCTCTAGCTCGCGAGAGCGTGGGCAGGTTCTAATTTTCGGTGACTTACTTGCCGGCTTTGGCGGCTATCGCTTCGATCTCGACCAGCGCGCCGGGCAGTGGCAGGGCGACCACCTGCAAGGCGGTACGGGTCGGTTTGTTCGGCTGCTCGGCGGTGGCGAAGAACTCGGTGTAGGCCGCCTGCAAGCCGGCGAAGTCCAGCTTGCCGCCGTTGGCCGGATCGCCGACCAGGAACACCTTCAATTGCACCACGTCACCAAGATCGAGGCCCTGGCTTTGCAGGGCTGTGCGGATTTTCTTCAGCACCGAGCGGGTCTGGGTTTCGGTATTGCCGTAGGCGGCGATGGTCTGTGGCGTGGCCTTGGGGTCGGCGACGTCGGGCAGGGTGCCGCTGACGAAGGTCAACGAAGCGCTGGCGGGTACGCTGATCAGTTGCGAGATGGGGAAGTTGGAGCCGGGCGGGTCGACACGTTTGATCGCATCGGCCTGGGCGTTGATCGCGGACAGGGTCATGAGGGCTCCGAGTAGCAGGGTGGGTTTGTTCATGGAATGACGTTCCTTGTTCAGGCGGCGACGCCGCGTTGCTGTTGCAGGGCGTGCTGGGCGATCTGCCCGACCACGCGGCGAGCGGAGTCGGCGGCGCTGTTCTGCCAGATGCCGACGCCACCGTGGGCGAGGGCATCGCTGGCCAGCCAGGTACGCCCCAGGGGTTTGTTGAGGTGGTCGTAGCCCGGCTCGGCGACTTCGTCATTGACGATCCACGGGCTTTCGCTGAACGGCACCTTCGACCAGTTCACTACCACGCCGCGCTGCAACTTGCCGCCATGGCCGGGATGCAGCGACTCGACCGCGTGGCGCGACGAGGCCAGTTGCTGATCGATGGACTGGCTGGCGAACCTTTTCGCCACCTCGCCATTGTTGTAGGTGCCGACCAGCACGCCCTGGGCGCTGTTGAGGTGGTCGCTGGGGTACCAGAGCAGGCGCGCATCGTGGTTGATGTAGGAGAGGCCGCCGTAGATCTGATAGTCGCTTTCCCAGAAACGTGGCGCCTGCCAGGCCACCTTGTTGGCCAGGTCCGGCTTGGCCAGCTCGATGGCGTCCTGGGTGGTCTTGCCGAAGTTGTGTTCGACCTTGGCCAGCAGCGGCAGGGGAATGGTCACCACGGCGTAGTCGGCGTTTTCCACCTGGGTCTTGCCGCTGCGTCGGTCGCGCCAGGTGATCTGGGCACCGTTGTCGCCGGTGCGGATCGACTGCACCTCGGCGTGTAGCTGCACCGTGTCACGCACCTTGACGTACAGCGCCTTGGCGATCTGGTCCATGCCGCCGACCGGCTGGAACATGGTGGCGGAGAATTCCGGGATCTCGTCGAACACCAGCGGCAGCAACAGGTTGGGGTTGAGCAGTTGCTTGAGCGCCACGGGCGGGCGCTGGATCGGCGTCTGCTCGCCCGCGCCGGCGAAGCGCGTGTAACCAGCGCGCACCGAGCCTTTATATGCGTGCTGTGGGTCGAGGTCGCCGTAGACCTTGAGGAAATCCAGCAGGGCCTTCTGGTCGGCGCCATCCAGTTCCTTGTCCAGCGCCTTGCTGCTGACGCTGCGCGAGAGCAGTTCGCTGAGATGGCCACGGGTGTCGTTGACCGCCTGGCGCAACAACAGCGGTGGCTGGCTCAGGTCGGGCTGGGCCAGGGCATTGCGGCTGCTGTTGACCAGCACCTCGAGCGGCACACCCAGTTCGCGGCAATAGCCGAGGATGGTCAGGTGATGACTGGGTAGGCGGGCGGGGCCGGCGTTGAAGTAGAAGCCGTCGTCGAAGCGCACCTGCTGCTTGCTGCCATCGTTGAGGGCAATCTCGTCGCCGCCGCGCAGTGTCCAGGCGCGCCCGCCGATGCGCTCGCGGGCTTCCAGCAGGCGGACTTCGAAACCGGCCTTGCGCAGCTCATAGGCGCTGACCAGGCCGCTGATGCCGGCGCCGACCACCAGCACGCGTTTGCCATTACCAGAGGTGGCGGGCAGGCCCAGCGGTTCGAAGGTGCTGGCCGAGGCGGTGCTGGATAACAGGCCGAAGGCGGACAGGCTGGCGTATGCAGCGCCCACGCTGCCGGCGGTCATCAAGTGGGCAATCAGGTCCCTACGGGTGAATCCCATATCGAGTTTTCCTTTTCGAGGGGAGGCCAGCCAAGAGCGGCTGGCCGGGGATGGCGTGTGTGCTACAGGTCGTAGCGCACGCTCAGCAGCACGGTCCGCGGGTCGTTGACCGAGTAGTAGGCGGTACGGCTGGCGGCGGAATAGGCGATGCTCTGCGGGTAGGCGCGGTTGAGCAGGTTCTTCACCGACAGCGTGGTGGTCCAGTGGCCGTCGCCGCTGGCGTAGCTGGTGCTGGCGTTCCAGAAACCCTGGGCCGGCACCTCGTAGATGTCGGCGTTGAGCGGGTTGGCGTAGGAGCGGGTCTGGTACTGGTAGTCGGTGGCGGCCACCAGTGCGCCGGGCAGGTTGACCGGCACGGTCCAGTTCAGGCCGAGGCTGGCGTTCCACTTCGGCGCGAAGACCATTTCCTTGCCATCGGCGCTGGTGCCGGGGCCGCTGGCGTTCTGGAAGTCGTCGTACTTGCTCTTCAGGTAGCCGAGGTTGGCGGTCAGGCGCAGGTCGCGGGCGAGCAATACGGTGTTTTCCAGCTCCACGCCGTAGGTGTGGGCGCTGCCGACGTTGGTGCGCAGGTTGGCGCTGATGGCCGGGTCCCAGGCGTTGGTCTGCAGGTCTTCGTAGTCGTTGTAGAAGAAGGCGATGTTGCTGCGCAGGCGGCCGTCGGCGAAGTCGCCCTTGAAGCCCACTTCATAGGTCGTCACGTTCTCCGGGTCGAAGCCCTGTTCGGCGGCCACCTGTGTTGGCGCACGGTTGTCGAAGCCGCCGGCCTTGAAGCCCTTGGCCACGTAGCCGTATTGCACCAGGTCGTCGTTCCAGGCGTATTCCAGGCCGATCTTCGGGCTGAACGAGGCCCAGGAATCACTGGTCTCGGCGGTGAAGTTGGTGCCGGTGATCTGCCTATCGAGGGTGATCGCGTAGTTGCGGTAGTCGAAGTTCTTGTGCTCGCTGGTGTAGCGCAGGCCGGTGGTCAGCGACAGGCGCGGGGTCAGCTTGTAGTTGCTCTGGCCATACAGCGCATAGCTCTCGGTGTCGGTGGTGCTGTACTGGCCGGAGGCGTTGACCCGGTCGGCGGCCACCGAATAGGTCAGGCTGTCGCGCTCGGCGCGAAAGCGCTCCTTGTACAGGTACAGGCCGAGGGTGTAGCTGAAGGTGTCGTAGTCGCCGTTGAGCTGGAATTCCTGGGTGGCGTAGCGCTGCTTGTAGTTGATCAGGTTGTTCTGGATCGGCGCGGCATTGCCGCTGTTGGCCTGGCCGGAGTTGTCGTAGTCCACTGGCTGGTTGAACTGCGACCAGGCGCTGACCGATTTGAAGTTCAGGTTGTCGTTGAGGGTGTAGATCGCCCGCAGCACGGCGCTGCCCTGGTCGAGCTTGTTCTTCGGGTTGAGGCTGCTGTAGGTCTTGAACTTGTCGAACTGGCCGGTGGCGGGGTCGAAGGGCGAGTAGCTGGTGGTGTCGCCACGGTCGATGGTGCCGGCCAGGGTCAGTTGTATATCCCACGGTGAATCGGCCGGTGCCAGGCGCAGCTTGCCGCGATAGGACTGGATATCGATGTTGTTGACGTCCTTGTCCCGCGTGCGGTTGCGCACCGTGCCGTCGCGGCTCAGGCGGATCGCCGAGAAACTGCCGAACAAGGTGTTGTCGACCAGTGGGCCGCTGACCAGCAGGCGGCCATTCTGGGCATTGTAGGTGCCGATACCGAGTTCGAGAAAACCACGGGTTTCCTGCGTCGGATCACGGGTGATCACCCGCACCGCGCCGGCCGCGCTGTTGCGCCCGTACAGGGTGCCTTGCGGGCCGCGCAGCACTTCCACGCGTTCGACGTCGTTGAAGTCGACCATCGAAGAAATGGCGCGTGGGATATACAGGTCGTCGGCGTAGACGGCCACGGCGGCTTCCTGGATCGGGTCGGTCTCGCCGATGCCACGAATGCCGTAGGTCTGCGCGCTGTAGGAAATCGACTGGCGATTGAGGGTCAGGTTCGGCACCCGCCCGGAAAGGTCGCGCACATTGTTGATCTGCGAATCGCGCAAGGTGGTTTCGTCGAAGGCGCTGATCGCCAGCGGGGTTTTCTGCAGGTTCTCTTCGCGGTGCTCGGCGGTGACGGTCACGGTGGGCAACTTGTTCTCGTCGGCGGCGAACAGGTTAGGCGACAGGGCCGCCACGGCGATGGCCAGGGACAGGCGATTGAGTGCGGTGTTGGGCGAAAGGGTCATGGGGCGATTCCGTGCCATCGTGAATGTGATGTCGGATACCTGAAGCCATGCAGATCGACGATTGGGCCGAGACGAAGAAGGCAACAGATACCTTTGCCTCCACCGGTTCGGGGTCGGTCTGGAGAAAACATATTCCTCTAAAAAAACCTTGTGAAAGACTTTCTAGTTCTAAGTTAATTATCGAAAAACGCATTTATATATGATATTAAAATTTAATAAATGCATTTTGTGCCGACTGCTCCGTCGTGCATGAGCGTTTTCGGGGGCTTGAGAAGGACGGCCTGGATGAGCAGAATGGCGCGCCATCTTCGACGTCGCGGCGAACGCTCGGGCGTTATCGGTGTCCGTAACCCTTCACCCTCCGCTAAAGGAAAAACCGATGAGCCGTCTGCGACTCCTGTTCTGTTCCATCCTGCTGGTCGCCAGCAGCCCCGTGTTCGCCGATGCCGCCAGCCACGACGCGGATGCCAAGAAATTCCTGCAACTGACCCGTGCCGACAAGCTGGCCGTGCCGGTGTACGCTCAGGTGCAGCAGATGTTCGCCCAGCGTTTCGCCGAGGCGAAGGCGCCGGAAAGCAAGAAAGCCCTGCTGGAAAGCTACCAGGCCAAGGCCAATGCCGTGCTTGACCGCGCCATCGGTTGGGACAAGCTGGAGCCGGACATGGTCAAGCTCTATACCACCAACTTCTCCGAGGCCGAGCTGAAAGAGCTGCTGGCTTTCTACCAGAGCCCGGTCGGCCGTAAGGTACTGGAGCGCATGCCGCAACTGGCGGCACGGTCGGTGGAGCTGTCGCAGAAGCACCTGCAAAGCGCGGTGCCTGAAGTCAACAAACTGCTGCAGGACATGAGCACCGAGCTCAATCCACCCGCCGCCGGCGGCAAGAAGAAGTAAGGAGATTCCTGGCATGAGCATGCGTGACGCCATTTCGCAGAGCCTGCAACAAGGCTTGCAGCCCGAGCACCTCGACGTGCTCGACGAAAGCCACATGCACAGCCGTGGCCAGGAAACCCACTACAAGGCGGTGATCGTCAGTCCGGCATTCGACGGGCTCAACGCGGTGAAGCGGCACCAGAAGGTCTACGCCACCCTCGGCGAACTGATGGGGCGCTTCCACGCGCTG
This sequence comes from Pseudomonas sp. LRF_L74, assembly GCF_965644255.1. NCBI lineage: Bacteria > Pseudomonadati > Pseudomonadota > Gammaproteobacteria > Pseudomonadales > Pseudomonadaceae > Pseudomonas > Pseudomonas sp. LRF_L74. The sequence goes on from NZ_CBFFRH010000011.1 coordinate 156,554, forward strand.
GCGCTGCACACCTACACCCCCGGCGAGTGGCTGGCCCAGGGTGCAGCACCGGATTCGCCGACCTGCCGGGGTGGCAGCAAGCACGATCATTGAATGACGCTTCTGCAACCTGTCATACAGTTGCGTTAGAATCCACCCACGCCGGAGCCTAGCTCCGGCGTTTTCATTCATCCCCGGTTCGTCCTTTGCGAGGACAGCCACTGAGGAGAGCTCCATGACCGATTCCATCGTCGTGGCGGCGCTGTACAAGTTCGTCTCCCTGCCGGACTACGTCGCGCTGCGCGAACCCCTGCTGCAAACCCTGCTCGACAACGGCGTCAAGGGCACCCTGCTGCTCGCCGAAGAGGGCATCAACGGCACCGTTTCCGGCACCCGCGCCGGTATCGACGGCCTGCTCGCCTGGTTGCGCAGCGATCCGCGCCTGGCCGATGTCGATCACAAGGAAAGCTACTGCGCCGAGCAGCCGTTCTATCGCACCAAGGTCAAGCTCAAGAAAGAGATCGTCACCCTCGGTGTGCCGGGCGTGGACCCCAACCTCAAGGTCGGCACCTACGTTGAACCGCAGGACTGGAACGCCCTGATCAGCGACCCTGAGGTGCTGCTGATCGACACCCGTAACGATTACGAAGTGGCGATTGGCACCTTCGAAGGCGCCATCGATCCGAAGACCACCACGTTTCGCGAGTTCCCCGACTACATCAAGGCTCACTTCGACCCGGCGAAACACAAGAAAGTGGCGATGTTCTGTACCGGTGGCATCCGTTGCGAGAAGGCTTCCAGCTACATGCTTGGCGAAGGCTTCGAAGAGGTGTTCCACCTCAAGGGCGGCATCCTCAAGTACCTGGAGGAAGTGCCGCAGGAACAGAGCAAATGGCAGGGCGACTGCTTCGTCTTCGACAATCGGGTGACCGTGCGTCACGATCTCTCCGAGGGTGACTACGACCAGTGCCATGCCTGTCGCAACCCGATTTCCGTCGAGGAGCGCCAGTCCGAGCACTACACGCCGGGCATCAGTTGCCCGCACTGCTGGGATTCGTTGTCGGAGAAGACTCGCCACGCTGCGCGCGAGCGGCAGAAACAGATCGAAATCGCCCAGGCGCGCAACTTGCCACACCCGATCGGTTACAACTACAAGGCCCTGACAGACAACTGAGGAGCGTGCCATGCGCGAACCCCGCCTGATCTACGTGATGGACCCCATGTGTTCCTGGTGCTGGGGCTTCGCGCCCGTGGTCGAGGCGCTGGCCGCGCAGGCGAGCGCCGCTGGCGTGCCGTTGCACCTGGTGGTGGGAGGGCTGCGCCGTGAGCGGGTAGCACTGGACCCGGCGAGCGAAGTGCGCATTCTCGCACATTGGCAGGCGGTCAACGCCAGCACTGGGCAACTGTTCAACTTCAATGGCCTGCCGGCCGGGCTGGTGTATGACACCGCGCCGGCCTGCCGGGCGCTGGTCACTGCGCGCAGCCTGGATGAGCAAAGTGCCTGGCCGTTGGCCAGGCTGATTCACCAGGCGTTCTATCGCGAGGGGCTGGATGTTACTCGTGTACCGTTGTTGGTCGAACTGGCCGAGCGAGCGGGTATCCCACGCATCGAGTTCGCCGAAATGTTCGACAGCGAAGCCATGCACCAGGCTACCGAGGCTGATTTCACCTGGGCGCGGGACCTTGGTATCGCCGGTTTTCCGACCGTGCTTGCCGAGCGCGATGGCCAGTTTGCCCTGCTGACCAATGGCTATCAGCCGCTGGGCGACCTGGCGCCGTTGCTCGAGCGCTGGCTGGAGCGGGGCAAGGCCTAGGGGCTGTTCGTAGGGCCTGTGCTGTTTCAGGCGGCGGCGAAGCCAGAGCGGTATGTCACTGGTTATCGTCGCTCATTTCTGCGCTGTACCACTGTTGCAGGTTCTTGACCCGTGCCCGGCTGGCAGCCACCTGCTTGTCCACGGATTCGCCGTAGTAATCCACCCAACTGCGTGAACCGGCGATCATGCCAGCCAGGTCGGTCATGCCGATCTTCAGGCCGGCCAACGCTTCCTGATAGCTCTGTTCCTGGCCCAGCAGCATCTTGGCCACCTGCTGGACATTACGCTTGCCATCGTCGTGGTCCCTGGCCGGTGCCGGTGCGCTGGCAACGGGCGGCGCCACGGCTGGTGGGGCGGCTGGAGCGGTCGTCAATGCCAGGAGCTTTTCCTGGTCCCGGACCTGCAGTTGCAGGCTGTTCAGTTGCTGTTCGAGGGCGCCGACCTTCTGTTGCAGGGCTTCGACGCTGGCCAGGCTGGCGCTGGGGTCGGTGTGTTTGAACAGACTGAGCGACCCTGCGGTGATGCCCACGATCACCACCAGGCCGAGCACGCCGGCCAGGATATGGATGATCCGGCGATTGGCTTTGCCGGCTTTCTCCAACTGCTCGAAGCGTTCCTGATCTCCGGCGGTTCCGCTGCTGGCGTTCTCGGCGGGTGCGGCGGCCTGGCTGGTGTCGTCACTCATCTCCGATTTCCCCGATTGTTCTTGTCGGATTCATGCCTTGCAGCATAGTGCCACTGTCGGTTGACGCCAGAACCAGATGGTCCTCGAGAACCCGTTTGTCCGGCGACGGTGGACACAGGCCTTCTTGATTGCGTGTCTTTCCCTGGAGGTAGCCCAGAAAAAACAATGCCCGTATCGACCGATACGGGCATTGTCTTCAGCGGCTCGGACGGCCAGGTTTTCACACTGTCCGTCATGCGACGGCTTCAGATGACCTGTACTTGCTCGGCTTGCGGGCCTTTCTGGCCTTGAGCCGAGACGAAGGAAACACGTTGGCCTTCGTCGAGCGACTTGAAGCCGCTGCTTTCGATCTGGCGGTAATGGACGAAGAGGTCCGGACCGGATTCAGGCGTGATGAAACCGAAGCCTTTCTCGTTGTTGAACCATTTGACGGTTCCAGTTTGGCGAGTTGCCATGATTTGAGTCTCCAAGGTTAAGGATCAATCAGGATTAGGCCTGATTGACTGAATGCGGAGTGAAGGGAGGCCGAGGAGATGGAGATCAGAGACGAACATCAAACCGGTGCCACTAAACCGGGCAGGCAGTGCGGCGCAGCATACAGGGGTTTTGCTGGTTAGCTAGATATTTTCGACATGGACAATTCATTACAGCCGGTCGAATTGACAGGTGCTGCGCTGCCTGGCCTGTCATAGTGCGAGCTCATTTGCTCAAGGAGTCATGTCCATGTCGGACCCTGTCCGCGATACCCTCAGAGCCAGGCTGGCTGAGCAGACCCATAGTTTTCTCTCTCAAGGCGGCGCGGTGACCTCGGTGCCCACCGGGCGCAGCGGCGAGGCCTTGGCGGTCAGGAAGTCCCAGTGGACGAAGGCAAGCGCCAGGGCTCAGCTGGCAAAGGTATAGGCTGCGTTTCAAGTTCTTCGAAGACCCGGGGCCAGATAAAACCGCTTGCAAGGCGGAGCAGTCGTCGAGCCCCGACAGCATCGGCTTTTAGCCATGGGGCAAGAGGATGATCTTCTCGCAGCTCCCCGGCGCGTTGACGGCGGCATAGGCCTGGGGGCCTTCGCTCAATGGCATTTCGCGCAGGCTGCCCGGTGGGCTCAGCAGGCCGCTGTCGAACAGTTGGCCGAACTGGTCGAGCATCCGGGCGCACTGCTCGGGGCTGTAGAGCAGCGAGTTGACCCCGATCAGGGTGCCGCCGCGTCGGTATAGATTCAGCGCTGGCAGGTTGACCATGCCATCGAGCGGCGCCGCGATGTAGGCGATCCGACCGAAGCTGGCCAAGGCCGATACGCTGGCCGGCAGCCAGAAACCGGTGGTGTCGAAGATCACTTCGGCGCCGCCGGGGAACACGGCTTCCACCTGGGCGGCGAGCTGCTCCGGCTGGTCGAGTGGCAGGCAAGCGTTGCCGGCGGCGAGCAGGCGCTCATGTTCGACGGGATTGCGCACGGCGCTCAGCACCTCGGCCCCCAGCGCCTTGGCCAGTCCCAGTGCGGCGGCGCCCACTGCGCCGTTGGCCCCGATGATCAGCAGGCGCGTACCGTTGCCGACCTGGCTGCGTTGCAGGGCATCCCAGGCGGTGGTGTAGGGCACGCCAAGCGCGGCGGCCTGGCTGAAACTGAGTGACCGGGGTTTGCTCGCCGCTGCGTCTGCCGGCAGGCTCAGGTAGTGCGCATGGCTGCCATCGCGGGTGAAGCCCAGGCCCTTGCCGGTGCCCCATACCGACTTGCCGAGTAACTGCGGTGGCCCTTCGACGATAACGCCGGCGAAGTCGCGCCCGGGAACCCTGGGCAGGGTGGTGTAGGGAAAGCGGCCCAGCACATTCTTCACATCGCTCGGGTTGAGGCCGGCGGCGCGCACCTCCACCAGCACTTCGCCAGCGGCAGGCCGTGGCCGGTCGATATCGACGAGTTGCAGGGCGGCGAGGTCGCCGGTACGGGAGAATTGCAGTGCTTGCATCGTAGCGTCCTCGAGAGGGTTCATTGCAGCCAGCGCCCAACCAGTTCACGCCCCAGCGGCCACAGTTGCTCTCCAAGCTGCATGCCGAGCAGGCCGATGAGGGCAACTGCTGGTGGGGCCGGCGAACGTACCCCGAGCAAAGCGTAGAGGATGCCTACGGCCAGGCCGACGAGCAGGGCGATCAGGTAATTCATGGCGAGTGGATTCAGGTCCGGTTGTTTGGCTGGAGGCAGTGTATGGCCGGAAAATCAGAGCAGTCGGTCAAGATATTCGGTCTATCGGACAAAAGGATGCGCACGCCTGGCGTCAGCGGTTGGCCGCCGAAGGCGTTCGTAAACGGTTGATAAGTGGTTCACTAATTCGTGACGAAAACGGATAGACGGCTAACTGACGTTTCTCAATGACACACGATTTCTGACCATATGGATTAGAATTGCGGCGCATCTGCTGGCGTTGGCCTGGTACGTCCATTCCCATAAAAGTCGTACAGCGGATGGCTTTCTCGTCACGCCCCCGCTTGCGTGGTGAGCGATTGTATTTTGTCACTTGCCATAGAAATCCAGAGAAATACGAATCGAGGAATTATCGTGTCGAAGAAAACCTGCTTGCGTGCGCTGCTGATGTTTGGCTGTCTGCTGGTCAGTGTTTCCGGCTGGGCGCAGATGGCGCCGCTGGAAGCCATGAACATGGCCGGCCTGCAACGTACCCTGGGCCAGATCGTCGCCAAGGACTACATGATGATTGGCTCCGATGTGAAGGTCGACAATGCCATGCGTCAGCGCGAAGAAAGCCTCGCACTGTTCGAGGATCATCACGCCAAGCTCAAGAGCGCCGCGCCCAATGATGAAGTTCGCGCCGCCTTGGCCGATGTGGAGAAGACCTGGGGCGAGTACCGTCCACTGGTCAGTGCCAACCCTGACAAGAAACAGGCCGTGGCGGTACTGGCCAAGGCCGAGGTGCTGGTCAAGCAATGCCAGCAGGTGACCGATCTGTTCGAGAAGGCCAATGGCGACGCTGCGTCCCATTCGATCAACCGCAGCGGCTGGAACCGCGTGCTGACCCAGCGTACCGCGCTGTTCTACATGGCCCGTGCCTGGGGCGTCGCGGCACCGGACCTGGATGCCCAGTTCGAGGCATCGGTGCAGGAGTTCGGCGCGATCATGAAGGAACTGATGGCGACCGAGGCGCCGAGCCCCGAGATCGCCGAGGCCCTGCGCAAGACCGACGCCAAATGGCAGTTCGCGGCTAAGGCATTCGCTTCCGAGGGATTCGTGCCGACCATCGTCGCGGTCAATGCCGACTCGATGTTCCGCCAGCTCAACGAAATGACCCGGCTGTATGCAGGCCTGAAGGGTGACCAGCTCTGATGAAGCAACTGCAAGCCCGGCGTGTAACTGGCTGAGCCATCGCCTTTCAGCGAGGCGCTGGCAATGGCCGGGGAAGCGTAACGGTAATCGGCAGGCTTTGAACCGGGGCCTGCCAGCCGGTAAGATGCACGACCTTTTTCAGTCGCCAATTCAGGACGCCCGCCATGAGCATCAAATCGGACAAGTGGATTCGCCGCATGGCCCAGGAACACGGCATGATCGAGCCCTTCGTCGAGCGCCAGGTGCGCACCGAAGGCGCCGAGCGCCTTATCTCCTACGGGGTTTCCAGCTACGGCTACGACGTACGCTGCGCCGATGAATTCAAGGTGTTCACCAACATCCATTCGGCTACGGTCGACCCGAAGAACTTCGACGAAAAAAGCTTCGTCGACGTCAAAGGGCCGGTCTGCATCATTCCGCCGAACTCCTTCGCCCTGGCCCGCACCGTCGAGTACTTCCGCATTCCGCGTGACGTGCTGACCATCTGCCTGGGCAAGAGCACCTACGCGCGCTGCGGCATCATCGTCAACGTCACGCCGCTGGAGCCGGAATGGGAAGGCCACGTGACCCTGGAGTTCTCCAACACCACCACGCTGCCGGCGAAAATCTATGCCAACGAAGGCGTGGCGCAGATGCTGTTCCTGCAGTCGGACGAAGCCTGCGAAACCTCCTACGCCGACCGTGGCGGCAAGTACCAGGGCCAGACCGGTGTCACCCTGCCCAAGACCTGACCAGCCCTCCACCGCTCAAGCCCTGTTGAGCGGTGGAGGTTCGCATGCGTATTCATAGGTCCTGGCGCACTGCCGGAAGAGCGCCTGGCGATTCCGATTCCCCGCATCAAGGTACCAGCGGCAGCTCGCGCTTGTGGCGCGTGTTGTCGTAGGTGCGCACGATGATCGCGTAGGCTTCGTCGCTGACCGGCTCGCCATGCAGGAAGGCGTCGATCTGCGCGTAGGTCACGCCATGGGCGTCTTCGTCCGGCTTGCCGGGGCGCAGTTCCTCCAGGTCGGCGGTCGGGGTCTTCTGCACCAGGTGCTCCGGCGCGCCCAGCGTGCGGGCGATGGCACGCACCTGGCCTTTCACCAGCCCGCTGAGCGGGGCGAGGTCGCAGGCGCCATCGCCGAATTTGGTGAAGAAGCCCATCACCGCTTCGGCGGCGTGGTCGGTGCCGATGACCAGGCCATTGTTGGCGTTGGCGATGGCGAACTGGGCGACCATGCGGATGCGCGCCTTGACGTTGCCGAGCACGAAGTCGCGGCGGGCATCGCTGAGCTTCTGCAGATGGACGACCTGCTCGCCGAGGCCGAGCACGCTGCCAGCGATGTTGACCACATCGTTCTCGTCGGCACGGATGAATTTCAGCGAATCCTGGGCGTCGTGTTCGTCATGCTGGGTGTTGTGGGGCAGGCGCACGGCGATGAAACGGTAGTCGTGGTCGCCGGTTTCGTTGCGCAGTTCCTCGACCGACAGTTGGGCCAGGCGGCCGGCGGTGGTGGAATCGACGCCGCCGCTGATGCCCAGTACCAGCACCTTGAGGCCGGAATTGCGCAGGGTGTTCTTGATGAAGGTCTTGCGCCGCTCGATTTCCTGCTCCAGCGCGCGGTCGTCACGGAATGGCGGCACCACGTCCAGGGCGGCGGCTATTTCTGCTTGGCGGTTGCTCATGTCGATGTCCTCTAGCTAAATGCGGAAAACGTGTTTCAGGTAGCTGACGAAGTTCTCGTCGCGGCACTGGGTCTTGCCCGGCGTGTCGGAAATCTTCGCCACCGGCTGGCCGTTGCAGGCGGTCATCTTGATCACGATGTTCATCGGCTCGACGCCGGGGATGTCGCAGGTCAGGTTGGTGCCGATGCCGAAGCTTACGTTGATTCGTTCATGCAATGCGCGGTAGAGCGTCAGCGCCTTTTCCATATTGAGGCCGTCGGAGAACACCAGGGTCTTGCTCTGCGGGTCGATGCCGAGCTTCTCGTAGTGGGCGATGGCTTTTTCCGCCCAGGCCAGTGGGTCACCGGAGTCGTGGCGCAAACCGTCGAAGAGCTTGGCGAAGTACAGGTCGAAGTCGCCGAGGAAGGCATCCATGGTGATGCAGTCGGTCAGGGCGATCCCCAGCAGGCCACGGTACTCGCGGACCCAGCAGTCCAGCGCGGCGATCTGGCTGTCGATCAGGCGCGGGCCGAGTTGCTGGTGGGCCATCAGCCATTCGTGAGCCATGGTGCCGATCGGCTTGAGGTCCAGTTCGCGTGCCAGGTGCACGTTGCTGGTGCCGACGAAGCGACCGGGGAAGTCGCGCTTGAGGATGTGCAGCATCTCTTCCTGCACGCGGTAGGAGAAGCGCCGGCGGGTGCCGAAATCGGCGATCTGGAAGCCTTCCAGCTCGCTCGCAGAGGCTTCGGCCTTGAGCCAGTCGAGTTTCTGGTAGAGGCGTTCGCTGGCCTGTTCCAGCAGCACTTCGCGGTAGCGATAGCGGTTGCGCACCTCGCTGATGATCGCCAGCAGCGGGATCTCGAACAGGATCACGTGCAACCAGGGGCCGCGCAGGCGGATGCACACCTGGCCATCCTCGACGCCGGTCTGCACGTAGCGCAGGTTGAAGCGGAACAGGCTGAGAAAACGGATGAAGTCCGGCTTGATGAACGGGATGCGTTCGAGGAAGGCCAGTTGATCGACGCTCATGCTCAACTCGCCCAGGCGCTCGATCTGGTAGCGAATCTCCGCCAGGTAGGGCGTCAGGTCTTCGCTGTTACGGCAGCGGAACTCCCATTCCACCTCGGCGTTGGGGTAGTTGTGCAGCACCGCCTGCATCATGGTCAGCTTGTAGAAATCGGTGTCGAGCAGGTTCTGCACGATCCGTTCGGCGAATACGCTCTCACCCATGATTACTTCTCCACTGCTTGTTTATTGAGGGCCGCGTCCAGCGCATCGAGGCTGCTGTAGAGCGCGATACCCGCTTCCTGCATGTCCGTGCAGGCCTTGTTTGCCGTCTCTTCGGCGATGGCGCGGCAGGCCGGCAGGTAGACCGCGACCTCGAAGCCGGCGCGGCGCAGTTGCAGGGCGCTGGTCTTGACGCAGTAATCCAGGGCCAAGCCGCCAACCAAGACCGTATCGACGCCATTTTGCCGAAGAAATTCGATCACGCCTGTGCTGCGTTTCTCGGCCAGGTCGTGGTAGCAGGCGCCGTAGGGGTGCAGGTCTGGCTCGACACCTTTCCAGACGAAGAAGTCGTAGTCCAGCGGTCGTGGCAATTCATCCAGCAGTTCGAAGCCTGGAGTGCCCGGCACGCAGTGGCTGACCCAGCTCAGGTCGGCGTTGGCGAAGGGCAGCGGCTGGAGCATCTCGGCGTGGCTGCCGACCACCCAGATGGCCTGGGGGCTGTGGGCATCCTTGCTGCCCAGGCGCAGCGTGGCGCGACGGGCCAGGTCGTTGAGGGCGGGGGCGATGAGGTCGCCGCCGGCCACGGGCAGTTCGTCCGGGCAGAGTGGGGTGAAGCCTTTCTGGGCATCGATGTCGAAGCTGGCGATTTTCATGACGCGCTCCTTGTACTGCGTGGCGAGTGGTTACATATTCCATCTGGTGGAATATGTGGTCAAGCGTTTTTATCGAGAAGGCGTGAAAAAAAACGATTTATTCGTCAAGATGAAATAAGTCTGAAGGCAAGAGGAAAGACAATGGGTTCTGCCGAGGTATTGGCCAGCGTGGACATCGTGGCACTGCGCTTGAATGCGCGTGGAGGGCTGGAGTTGCTGTTGGGTCGCCGCGCCCAAGCGCCATATGAAGGGCAATGGGCGCTGCCTGGCGTGCTGGTCAACGGTCGCAGCGCCGATCTGAATCTCGACAGCGCCGCCGAGCGCGCCCTGCACAGCAAGGCCAAGGCACGGCCGCAGTATCTGGAGCAGGTGGCCACGGTCGGCAATGCGGTGCGCGATCCGCGTGGTTGGTCTCTGAGCACCTTCTACCTGGCCCTGCTTGGTCCCGATGACGAACTGCTGGACCAAGACCTGCGCTTCGTCCCGGTCGAGGAGGTGCTGGATGAGCGTTTCCCGCTGCCGTTCGACCATGCGCAACTGGTCGCCCAGTCCCGCGAGCGCCTGGCCGGCAAGGCCGTCTACACCTCGTTGCCGTTGTACCTGCTACCGGCGCGCTTCACCGTTACCGAAGCCTTGGCGGCGTTCCAGGCGAGCCTGGGCCAGGCGGTGCAGCACACCACCTTGCGCGGGCGCCTGGAGAAAATGAAGCAGGCCGGATGGATCGTCGAGACCGGCGAGAAGAACTACCCGAAGATGGGCCGCCCACAGAACTTGCTGGAGCACCGGCCGCAACCGGAGCAGCCGTTCGTCTTCGATCGCAGTGTGTTGTCGTAGGTGGGCTTGATTGCCCAACAGAATGCCATGTAATACATTGCATTCGACCGTATGGAGGGCATCCTGATGAGCGTCACAACCGTTCGGCTACAACCTGAACTCGAAGAAAATCTTGGCGCCATGGCCGAAAAACTTCATCGGAGTAAAAGCTGGATTATCAATCAGGCACTTAAAGAGTTTTTTGAGCGCCAGGCATTGGAGCAGAACCGCTGGCAGGAAACGCTGCAAGCGATGGAGTCCGTCGCACAGGGTAAGGTCGTGTCCGGTGAAGCAGTAAACACCTGGCTCCAAAGCTGGGGCAGTGCCAATGAACTGCCGCCGCCGAAGACGGGCCAATGAAACTGGTTTACTCGGAAGACTCCGTAGCCGATTTGGTTCGTCTCCGGGCATTCATCGCTGAAAAAGATCCCCGTGCTGCTGCACGCGTAGCAGCAGAGCTTATTGCAAGTATCGAGAATCTCCGCCTATTCCCAGCAATGGGCCATGCAGTTGAATTAGCTCCAGATCCCCAAGCTATTCGTGACGCCGTCTTCGGGAAATATGTAATTCGTTATGCCGCATATAGCGAAACTGTCGTGATTCTTCGCATATGGCACCACTATGAAGAGCGTAGTCAGGAAGATTAGTTACTGGCTCAAGGTGTTCGATTTTTTTACTCGGAGTCGGGTAAAAGCCAGCTCTTAACTAAATGTTATGTGCATGCGTAAATCGAGACTTCATGAGTGTGACGGTCATCAGAAAGGCGACAGATTTATTTCGGTGGCACAGTAAATAAATCTGAGAATCATCTAGCCGGCCTCCTCACTCCCGAGTAGGCGCAAAATTCAAAGTGCGAACATTGTCTTTTGCTGTGAGGAGGCCGTGATGAAATTCTGTGGCATAGACCTGCACTCGAACAATAGCGTCGTGGTGATCACCGACGAAACGGATCGGATTTTGGTCAGTCGACGCTGCCCCAACGACCTGAGCAAAATCATCCAGTTGCTCGAACCTCACCGTACCGAGTTGGAAGGTGTAGTGGTCGAATCTACCTACAACTGGTATTGGCTGGTCGATGGACTGAAAGGAGCCGGGTTCGACGTGAAGCTGGCCAACACCGTGGCGATGAAGCGTTATGACGGTTTGAAGCACTCCGATGATCAGGATGATACGGCCTTCCTGGCGCATTTGCTGAGGCTTGGCATTCTGCCTACGGGGTACGTTCATCCGCCACAAGAACGGGCGTTGCGCGACCTTGCACGAAAACGTATTCAACTGGTGCGTAGTCGAACCCAACATATCTTGGCTGTGGAAAATATCATCGCGCGCCAGTTGGGGAGCCGAATCAGTAGCGCAGCGGTGAAACGTCTGTCTGTCACATCGGTCGCCGCACTGGGCCTGCCTGATGATGTCACGCTGGCGATCAACGCTAATGTGCCTGTAATTGCGACCCTCAACCTGCAAATCCATTGCTTGGAAGAGCGCCTACTGCGTGGTGCACGCCTGCGCCCAGAATTCGCCCTGCTGAAGTCAATGCCGGGCGTTGGTGAAGTTCTGGCGACCGTGATCATGCTGGAGACGGGAAGCATCGAGCGCTTTGCCGATGTCGGCAAATTCGCCTCTTATGCACGGTGCGTGAATAGTGCCCATTATTCCAATGGCAAGAAAAAGGGTGAAGGCAACACAAAGAACGGCAATGCCTATCTGGTCTGGGCCTTTGTCGAAGCCGCTAATTTTGCGCGGCGTTTTAACGAAGAAGCCAAGCGCTTTTTCGACAGGAAGAGAGCGAAAACGAACAACGTGATAGCCACCAAGGCCTTGGCACACAAGCTGGCCCGGGCGAGCTATCACATCCTCAAGGAGAAGCAGCCATTTGATGTGAACCGCTGTTTCGCCTGAGGCGAGTGAAGGTGGTAGCAGGTCAGCCGGAAAGGGGACTGGATGCTAGCCAGCGAGTCTGAGTGGAGGCCTGCTGCCACCGCCTGAGTGTGTTGTACCCGAGTCGCCTGCCAAGTGAGCCAGAAGAGACTGGACGTGTAGTTTTTATACGAGCCATAGTTCTGTGAAACGGTTTGGACACATTGGCGGCACCAACGTTTCTCTGGGGCGGGTTTCTGCCAGGGCGGCGCTTAGCGTTAGCGGCCGCTTGATCCATATGGGTGACTGGCGCGACTCGGTCGCAGCCAAGAACGAGGAAACGGACTCGACCGGGACAGCCCATCAGGTTCGGCACTGGAGAAACTCTGCCGTTAAAAAGCAGAGCGGGTTGCTTTGAGTCTTGACGCCTGGCCGGCTAATGGGCGTCCCCTTTAAGGTTCGTGAGCTTAAGTAGCCATCAGAAAGTAGAACATCACGAGCGTCTTTCCTTTTTCCGTAACTTGCTTGGCTCAGGTCGGACTGTAATACCGTGATCGGTCACTTCTATTCGTGCTTTCTGACCCACAGTGAAACCGGCCGCAGATAGCCAGTCACCACTTAAACGTAAAAATGGCACTTGCCGTTGTCGATAGCGGCACTCCTTGTCTTTGTGCCGGCTTTCGTAAACCTGGTAGCCAATTGTTAGATAGCGAGGCTTCGGTGAAAGGCTCTTCTTGGTAATCATGATGTACGCCTACGATTCGTTCTATTTCGCCTCCTGTTCAGAGAGGCGGCCGGGTGCTTGAACACGGTCGTAGGGCCGCCCGCAGTTTTCCCCTTTCGGGTCTTGCATAGCTGCGCGCCACCCGGCCATAGAAAACGCTGGGCACAAAAAAACCACTGACTAACGGGAGTGGCTTCCGCCTACGAAGGTGTGTTCAGCACCGGAGCGAAATCTAACGCTGCCCATCGTTTGGGTCAAGCCTTGGGCTGCCCGTGGATTGTCCAGCCAGGTCATGCTTAACCAGCGTACGGAAGCGGACTTACGGAAAGGGGACTGATTTATTTGGGTGGTCCAGTAAATAAATCCGTCCTCTTTAAGGTTGATTGGCTTGTGTATTGGATGGGCAGATTAGCTACGGCATATCTGCCCAAGTAAGGACCAGACTTCAGATGGGGTTATGATCAGAAACTGTTCGGGAACCTGGATGCATACACGCTGACCAATAGCGAAACCAGCTTGTTGTAGCCAATATCCCTGTAAGCGTAGAAACGGAACAGGTGGGTGCAACTGTCGGCTATTTATTACGGTTGCGATATTTCGTAATAGGTGTAGCCAATCGTGAGTTGGCGACTGAGAAGGGAGTCAGTTTGAGTCGTCATACAAACTCCCTAGAGATCGTTCAATTTCTTCTCCTGTTCAGAGAGGCGGCCGGGCGCTTGAACACCGCTCTAGGACGGCCCGCAGATTTTCCCCGAAGGGTCTTGTATGGCTGCGCGCCACCCGGCCATAAGCAAGTATTGCCCAAGGACTCAGGCTCATACAAAACTTACAGACACAAAAAAACCGCTTGTCTTACGGGAGCGGTTGTCCGCCTAGAGAAAGGTGTGTTCAGCACCTGTCGAGGAATCTAGCGGCTTCGTGGGGGACAGATCAATCTGTCCAGCCCACCTAACAATTCATTCAAGCCCAACCAAATTTACCAGTTTTCTTGATTCAGGCGCCGGAGCTGGATATGCCTCCCGAATATCAAGCCAGGTGCTATCGAATAACTCCGAAGTCATGAGTTAAGTGAATAGGGCTTCGGAAAAAGGCAAGCGCAGCAATGAACCCTGACCGCCGCGCTTGCCGCTTCGCTCTCCATAGCTTTCTGCAAAAACTCCATAGCTTTCTGCAAGAACCCGTCACGGCCACGTCACTAAAGTCCTTCATCCCGTTTCTCGACCGCCGGTCACTGCGCTCGGGCGATATGGGCTAGACCGAAACAAGAACAGTCCCAGAAGAGGAGTGGCGTGATGTTCAAAGCCAGTCACGTCTTGCAGGGCGACTTTCTCTCGCAGACTGCCGCCGAGTTTTTTCCCGTCATCAGCGCCAATTACGCTGTCGACGAGGCCGCTTACCTGAACGAGCTGTTGCAGCTCGCCGACCCCGGCGTCGCCGGTATCGATGCCATCGGCAACAGTGCGCGCACGCTGATCGAAGCGGTGCGCAGCCGCGACAATGCGGTCGATACCCTCGATGCACTGCTGCGCCAGTACAGCCTCGACACCCAGGAAGGGCTGATGCTCATGTGCCTGGCCGAAGCGCTGCTGCGCGTGCCGGATTCGGCTACCGCCGATGCGCTGATTCGCGACAAGCTCAGTGCCGCCGAATGGGAGCGCCACCTGGGCAAGAGCGATAACGTGCTGGTCAATTTCGCCGCCTGGGGGCTGGTGATGACCGGCAAGGTGGTCGATCCGCAAACCCGCGATGGCCGACCCAAGCATGTGCTCGGTCGTTTGCTGCAGCGTTCCGGCGAGCCGGTGATCCGCGCGGCGATGAACCAGGCCATGAAGCTCATGGGCAAGCAGTTCGTCCTTGGCCGCACCATCAGCGAGGCGCTGAAGAACGGTCGCCCGCAGCGCGAAAAAGGCTACACCTATTCCTTCGACATGCTCGGCGAGGCGGCCCTGACCGCTGACGATGCCGAGAAGTACATGAACGACTACCGCAAGGCCATCGACACCATTGGTGCCGAGCCGCAGGTCGGTCGGGCGCCGCGGCCGTCGATCTCGATCAAGCTCTCGGCGCTGCACCCGCGTTACGAGGTGGCCCAGCGCGAGCGCGTGCTCACCGAGTTGTTCGCCAACGTGCTGGAACTGGCGGTGCGGGCACGCAAGCTGGACGTCGGTATCTCTGTCGATGCGGAAGAGGCGGACCGTCTGGAGCTGTCGCTGGAACTCTACGAAAAACTCATGCGCGACCCGGCCATCGCCGGTTGGGGCGAGTTCGGCCTGGTGATCCAGGCTTATTCCAAGCGTTGCCTGCCGGTGCTGGTGTGGCTGACCCTGCTGGGCAAGGAACTGGGGGCGAAGATGCCGCTGCGCCTGGTCAAGGGCGCATACTGGGACAGCGAGATCAAGCAGTGCCAGGTGCAGGGTGCCACCGGCTACCCGGTGTACACCCGCAAGGAGGGTACCGACACCTCCTACCTGGCCTGTGCCCGCTACCTGTTGTCCGAGCACACTCGCGGGGTGATCTACCCGCAGTTCGCCAGCCACAACGCCCACACCGTGACCTGCATCCTGGCCCTGGCCGAGCAGGCCAAAGCGACCAGTGGGCAGGAGCGTACCTTCGAATTCCAGCGCCTGCACGGCATGGGCGATGCGCTGTACGACACGGTGCTGGAGAAGCATGGCAAGACTGTGCGCATCTATGCCCCGGTCGGTGCGCACAAGGATCTGCTGCCGTACCTGGTGCGGCGCCTGCTGGAGAACGGCGCCAACTCGTCGTTCGTTCACCAGTTGGTCGACCCGAATGTGCCGGTGGCGTCGCTGATCGATCACCCGGTCACCCAATTGCGCACTTTCAAAACCCTCGGCAACGACCGAATTCCCCAGCCGCTGGCACTGTTTGGCGCGGCACGGAAAAACTCGCAGGGCATCAACATGAATATCCAGAGCCAATGGGCCGATCTCGAGGCCGATTTCAACGCCAACCTGGCCAAGACCTGGCAAGCCGGTCCCGTGATCAACGGAGAGAAACTCGGCGGCACCGCTCAGGAAGTCCGCTGCCCTTATGACCTGAACAAGGTCGTCGGCACGGCCCAGTGGGCCAGCGCCGAGCAGGCCGGCAAGGCACTGGACGTGCTGGCGGCGGCCTGGCCGCGCTGGAACGCCACGCCGGTCGATGAGCGCGCCACCGTACTGGAACGCCTGGCCGATCTGCTGGAAAAACACCGCGCCGAGTTCATGGCCCTGTGCACCCTGGAAGCCGGCAAGTCGTTGCAGGACGGCATCGATGAAGTTCGTGAAGCCGTCGATTTTTGCCGCTACTACGCCCAACAGGCGCGCTTGCGCTTGGGCCGTGAAGAGCTGCAAGGTCCGACCGGCGAGCGTAACGAGCTGTTCCACGAGGGCCGTGGCATCTTCGCCTGCGTCAGCCCGTGGAACTTCCCGCTGGCGATCTTCCTTGGCCAGATCAGCGCCGCCCTGGTCGCGGGTAACTGCGTGCTGGCCAAGCCGGCCGAGCAGACCAGCCTGATCGCCGCCCGCGCCACCGAATTGCTCTTCGAAGCGGGCCTGCCGAAGGACGTGTTTGCCCTGTTGCCGGGCGATGGCGCGACTCTCGGTGGCGTGTTCTGCCGTGATGCCCGTGTTGCTGGCGTGTGCTTCACCGGCTCGACCGATACCGCACGCATCATCAACCGTCAGTTGGCGGACAAGCCCGGCCCGATTGCCGCCCTGATCGCCGAAACCGGTGGCCAGAACGCGATGATCGTCGATTCCACCGCGCTGCCCGAACAAGTGGTCAAGGATGCCGTGCAATCGGCCTTCACCAGCGCCGGCCAGCGTTGTTCGGCACTGCGCGTGCTGTACGTGCAGAGCGATATCGCTGAACGGGTCATCGACCTGCTCAAGGGCGCGATGGCCGAACTGGTGGTCGGTCCTACTCACCTGCGTGTCAGCGATGTCGGCCCGGTGATCGACAGCGAGGCCCGGGACGGCCTGCTGGCACACATCGAGCAACTCAAGGGGCAGGGCAAACTGATCGCCGAAGCCACGCTGCCGGCCGGGCTCAATGGTCACTTTTTGGCGCCGGTGGCGTTCGAGATCGACGGCATCGAAGCGCTCAAGAAAGAGCATTTCGGCCCGATCCTGCATGTCGTGCGTTATCATGCCGCCGATTTGGAAAAGGTGGTCGCGGCGATCAATGCCACCGGCTACGGCCTGACCCTCGGCGTGCACAGCCGCAATGAGGAAACGGCGCGGCGCATCGAGTCGCTGGCGCGGGTCGGCAACCTCTACGTCAACCGCAACCAGATCGGCGCCGTGGTCGGCGTGCAGCCCTTCGGCGGCTGCGGCCTGTCCGGCACCGGGCCGAAGGCGGGTGGCCCGAGCTACCTGCTGCGCTTCGCCAACGAACGTACCACGTCGGTCAATACCACAGCGGTCGGCGGTAACGCTTCGCTGCTATCACTGGGGGCTGCCGAGTAAGGGGCAACGCACGGCGTTCGTCCTATCAGGGCGAATGCCGGGAGCGGGGCGAGAACCTGTTCACGATCTGCTGCGCGTCGGCTAAACGGCGTTGAAAACGACTTCGGAATGCTCATTTACAACACGTAAACTCCGCTTCCTCAGCCGTTTTCGCCACCGTTTATCTCTAGCTCGCGAGATCGTGAACAGGTTCTGAGAGCCCGTTCCAGCCTGCTCCGGATGGAGCGGTATCGAGGCGCGAGGGAATGACGCCACTACCGATTGGCTTCTTTCACGATTGAGGAAAGAGCTGTGCGCGGCCCGCCAAAAGCGGACGGCGCGATCTGCCGAGGCTGCGGTTTACCCGCCGCAGCCAATTAACGAATGCGATAAAAACAAGTGAGGGTATTCCAGAATGACCGCTAGTAATCCGATGCTGATCACCTTCGTGGTGTACATCGCTGCCATGGTATTGATCGGCTTCGTGGCCTATCGCGCCACCAAGAACTTCTCCGACTACATCCTCGGCGGCCGCAGCCTGGGCAGTTTCGTCACGGCCTTGTCCGCCGGCGCCTCCGACATGAGTGGCTGGCTGCTGATGGGCTTGCCGGGCGCTATCTTCGCTTCCGGGCTGTCGGAAAGCTGGATCGCCATCGGCCTGATCGCCGGGGCCTGGCTCAACTGGCTGTTCGTTGCCGGCCGCCTGCGCGTACAGACCGAGCACAACGGCAATGCCCTGACCCTGCCGGATTTCTTCACCAACCGTTTCGAAGACCACAGCCGCATCCTGCGCGTGCTCTCGGCGCTGGTGATTCTGGTGTTCTTCACCATCTACTGCGCCTCGGGCGTGGTTGCCGGTGCGCGTCTGTTCGAAAGCACCTTCGGCCTGTCCTATGACGTGGCGCTGTGGGTCGGCGCGGCGGCGACCATCGCCTACGTATTCGTCGGCGGCTTCCTGGCGGTGAGCTGGACCGACACCGTGCAGGCGACCATGATGATCTTCGCCCTGCTGATCACTCCGGTGTTCGCCATCCTCGCCCTGGGCGACTACGACGCGGCGCTGGTGACCATCGAGCAGGCCAACCCGGCCAACTTCGACATGTTCCGCAACCTGTCCTTCGTCGCGGTGATTTCCCTGCTCGGCTGGGGCCTGGGCTACTTCGGCCAGCCGCATATCCTGGTGCGCTTCATGGCCGCCGATTCGGTCAAGTCGATTCCGGCGGCGCGGCGCATCGGCATGACCTGGATGATCCTGTGCCTGGCAGGCGCGGTGGCGGCCGGTTTCTTCGGTATTGCCTATTTCGCCGATAACCCGACCCAGGCGGGTCCGGTGACCGAGAACGGCGAGCGTGTGTTCATCGAGTTGACCAAGATTCTGTTCAACCCGTGGGTCGCCGGCGTGGTGCTGTCGGGCATCCTCGCGGCGGTGATGAGCACCCTGAGCTGCCAGTTGCTGGTCTGCTCCAGCGCGCTGACCGAAGACTTCTACAAGGCGTTCCTGCGCAAGGAGGCCAGCCAGAAGGAACTGGTCTGGGTCGGCCGGATCATGGTGCTGGTGATTTCCCTGGTGGCCATCGCCATCGCCTACAACCCGGAGAGCAAGGTGCTGGGCCTGGTGTCCTACGCCTGGGCCGGTTTCGGCGCGGCTTTCGGCCCGGTGGTGCTGCTGTCGGTGATGTGGAAAGGCATGACCCGCAATGGCGCCCTGGCCGGCATGCTGGTCGGTGCCGTGACCGTGATCGTGTGGAAGAACTGGATCGGTCTCGGCCTGTACGAAATCATTCCGGGCTTCATCCTCGGCACCTTGGCTATCGTGCTGTTCAGCAAGATCGGCAGCGGCCCGTCGGCGGCGATGCAGAAACGCTTCGACGAAGCTGAGCGGGAATACCAGGACGCGCACATCTGAAAGAGCAGCGTCGAGCTGCAAGTCTCAAGCTTCAAGTAAGAGCTAGAAGGAGCTCGCAGTCGTGCAGACTGCGGGCTTTTTTGTGGGGGGGAGGGCAGGCATAGCAGCTAAAACACTTCATTCGGCTGCACGATGGCGTGCTTTTTCATCTTGCGGTACAGGGTCGAGCGCGAGATGCCGAAACGTTCGGCGGCGGCACTGATGTTCCAGCGTTGCTCGCGCAACACCGCCAGCAGGTGGCGGGCTTCATCGTTATCCAGTTGTTCGGTGAGGCCGGGCGGTGGTGTGGCGATCGATTGCGGCAGCGGCATCATCTGCAATTCGACAGGCAGGCAATCGCTGTCGATGCGGCCGTCTTCGGCCAGGGCTACCGCGTAACGCAGGGTGTTGAGCAGTTGTCGAATGTTGCCTGGCCAGGGATGGGCTTCCAGCGTTGCCTGAGTCTGTTCGTCAAGTTGCAGCGCGCTGGCCTCGGGCAAGCCTGCCAGCAATGCATGAATCAGCGCCGCGCGGTCGCTGCGTTCGCGCAATGGCGGCAGGCTCAGGGTCATGCCGCTGAGGCGATAGAACAGGTCTTCGCGGAATAGCTTGTCGCGGATCATGCTGGCCAGGTCCTGGTGCGTTGCCGAGATCACCTGGACATCCAGCGGCACCGGCGTGTCGGCGCCCAGGGGAAAGATTTCTCGTTCGGCCAGCACCCGCAATAGACGTGTTTGCAGGTGGGCCGGCATGTCGCCGATCTCGTCGAGAAACAGGGTGCCGCCGTTGGCCAGTTCCAGCTTGCCCTTCATGCCCTTGCGATTGGCGCCGGTGAAGCTGCCGCTGCGGTAACCGAACAGCTCGCTCTCGATCAGGCTTTCCGGGATCGCCGCACAGTTGAGGGCCACGAACGGGCCGGCATGGCGGCTGCTGGCCTGGTGAATGGCGCGGGCGAAGGCCTCCTTGCCGGTGCCGGTTTCGCCGGTGATCAGAAACGGAATGCCTTTGTCGAGGACCTTGCGTACACGACGGACTTCCTGCAGCAGGCGAGGGTCTTGACCGCTGAGTTGGTCGAGGTCGGGATGTTCGCTGCCCGTGGTGAGAGGCGCCGTGGCCGTTTTGGGTTGCAGGCTGACTGGCGAACGCAGGCCGATGTCCATCGGCGTTTCGTCCGCTAGCGAACGCAGGCACACGCCCCGGGCGCCGCCGCTGGTGAGGCTGAGCAGTTCATTGACGTTGGCCGGCAGCAGGCTTTCGATGCGGCTGCCGAGCAGATGCTCGGGGTGGGCGACGAAGGCTGCGCGGTTGGCGCCGGTGATGCGCCCGGACTCGTCGAGGGCGAGCAACTGTTCATTGGCCAGGTCGCTGATATCGTCACGGGGCTTGATCGCCAGGGTCAGGCGGTCACGGTAGCGCTGGCGGAAGCAGGCGTTTTCGATCAGCCGTGCATACATGATCACCAGTTGCAGGGTCAGGTACTGCGCCTCTTTGGGGCCATCGCTGTTCAGGCAGGTGGCGTTCAGGCAGCCGCGCAGATGGCCCTGCTCATCGAAGATCGGTGCCACCGAGCAGCTCAGCCGGGCATTGGCGGTGAGAAAGTGCTCGTCGCGGTGGATGATCATGGCCTGGGCGGCGGCCAGGGTGGTGCCGATGCCGTTGGTGCCGGCAATCGATTCGTCCCAGCACGCACCGACGATCAGACCGGAGCGGGTATAGGCATCGTGCTGGGCCGGCAGGCGGGCGTCGAGGGTGATGCCGTTCTCGTCGCTCAGCAGCACCGCGAAGCCGGCCTGGACCACGCGCTTGGCCAGGCCGGTCACGCCCTGGCTGGCGATGGTGAGGTATTCCTGATGCTGGGCCTGGTGCTGGCGTATTTGTGTGGCCGTGAGAATGCGCTTGCTTGCCGCCGCACGTGGGTCCAGGTGGTGTTCGGTGATGCTGCGGTACCAGGACTGGGCGATCAACCCGTCGGGTCGGATGCTGCGCTCGGGGAAGTGATCGTTGACGAAGGCAGCCAGGTCGCCAGGGCAGGTTTGCACGGTCTGAAAGGTCATGGGTACACCTTCTTTCTGTCCGGCTCGCAGGCCGGTGTCTTGTTGTTTTTCGAGCCGTTCGTCAGCTCGCGTGCTGCAACCATAGCCGCAACCGGCGGGGCTTGCAGTCATCCATCCGTCGAACGGGTACATCCAGCAAGGTGCATGCCGGATTGTCCAGGCGCCATGGGCGGGGCGTTGGCCCGGCCTGGCTGCCCGCCGGCGATGCGACAACTGTAGCGCCGCTGCGACAGCTATGGCTGGCAGTGCGCCAAGTGTCGCGATGCACTACCAAATCAGGGGCATGGCTCGTTCGAAAGTATCATTCGAAGGAGTCCGCTGCTGGTGATTAACTCAAGGCCGTCGGTATGTCCCGGCGTCAGAATAAGAGGATCGAACCATGTGGACCAAACCTGAATTCACCGATATGCGTCTCGGTTTCGAAGTCACCCTGTACTTCGCCAACCGCTGATCCGCCAGGCCCCGGTTAGCCGGGGCCTTCCATTTTCAGGTGCGGGGATTGCCCCATGTACATCCAGATTCTTGGCTCGGCCGCAGGTGGTGGGTTTCCCCAGTGGAACTGCAATTGCCGCAACTGCAGCGGTATCCGCAGCGGTCGCCTGCGCGCCCAGCCGCGCACCCAGTCATCCATTGCCCTGAGCGACGACGGCGTGCACTGGATTCTGTGTAACGCGTCGCCCGACATCCGCACCCAGATCGAGAATTTCCCGGCCCTGCAACCGGCACGACGCCTGCGTGACACCGGCATCGAGGGGATCATCCTGCTCGACAGCCAGATCGATCACACCACCGGGCTGTTGACCCTGCGCGAGGGCTGCCCGCATCAGGTGTGGTGCACCGACATGGTCCATCAGGACCTGACCACTGGTTTTCCGCTGTTCAACATGCTCGAACACTGGAACGGCGGGCTGGTCTGGAACCGTATCGGTATCGACCACCAGCCATTCACTATCAGCGCCTGCCCGGCGCTGCGCTTCACCGCCATACCGTTGCGCAGCAGCGCACCGCCGTATTCGCCACATCGTGGCAATCCCCATCCGGGCGACAACATTGGCTTGTTCGTCGAGGACACCCGCAGCGGTCGTTCGTTGTTCTATGCACCGGGCCTCGGCCAGGTGGACGAGGCGCTGCTGGGCTGGATGCGCCAGGCCGATTGCCTGCTGGTCGACGGTACGCTGTGGCGTGACGACGAAATGCGCGTGTGCGAGGTCGGCAGCAAGCTTGGCAGCGAAATGGGCCATCTGTGCCAGAGCGGCCCGGGCGGGATGATCGAGGTGCTCGACCTGTTCGAGACGCCACGCAAGATCCTGATCCACATCAACAACACCAATCCGATCCTCGATATCGATTCCGACGAACGCCGCATTCTCGGCGAACACGCCATCGAGGTGGCCTGGGACGGCATGAGCATCGAGTTGTAGGCAACGAGGATATCCGCATGAGCGTTTCAGCCATGACACCCGCCGAGTTCGAGCAGGCCCTGCGCGCCAAGGGCGCTTACTACCATATCCATCATCCGTTCCACGTGGCCATGTACGAGGGGCGGGCGAGCCGTGAGCAAATCCAGGGCTGGGTCGCCAATCGCTTCTACTACCAGCTCAACATTCCGCTCAAGGATGCCGCGATCCTGGCCAACTGCCCGGACCGCGAGGCGCGCCGTGAATGGGTGCAACGCATCCTCGACCACGATGGTTCCCCGGATGAGGAGGGTGGCCTGGAGGCCTGGCTGCAATTGGCCGAGGCGGTCGGGCTGGGGCGTGAACGGGTGTTGTCCACCGAGATGGTGCTGCCCGGCGTGCGTTTTGCCGTGGACGCCTACGTCAATTTCGCCCGTCGCGCCAACTGGAAGGAAGCGGCGAGCAGCTCGCTGACTGAATTGTTCGCACCGCAGATCCATCAGTCCAGGCTCGACAGTTGGCCACAGCACTATCCGTGGATCGACCCGTCTGGTTATGCGTATTTCCGCACGCGCCTGGGGCAAGCGCGACGCGACGTCGAGCATGGCTTGCGGATCACGCTCGAGCACTACACCACCCGTGAGGCGCAGGAACGCATGCTGCAGATCCTGCAGTTCAAGCTCGATGTGCTGTGGAGCATGCTCGACGCCATGAGCATGGCCTATGAGCTGGAGCGCCCGCCGTATCACACGGTCACCCGGACACCGGTCTGGCACAGGGGGATCGAACTGTGAACGAACATGCCACGCCCCGCATTCGCCGTGGCTTTCGCCTGCAGTTCGAACCCGTGCAGAAGGCTCACGTGCTGTTGTATCCAGAGGGCATGATCAAGCTCAACGAGAGTGCTGCCGAGGTGCTGCTGCTGATCGATGGCAAGCGCGATGTGGCAAGGATCATTGCCGAGCTTGCTGCGCGTTTTCCAGATGCCCCAGGCATCGCTGATGACATCCACAGCTTCATCGAGGTGGCCCATGCCCAGCACTGGATCGAATTCGCCTGAGTCGGTTGGCCCGCCACTGTGGTTGCTGGCCGAGCTGACCTATCGCTGCCCGTTGCAGTGCCCGTATTGCTCGAATCCGCTGGATTTCGCCAAGGGCGGCCAGGAGTTGAGCACCGCCGAATGGATCGAGGTGTTTCGCCAGGCACGTGAACTGGGCGCCGCCCAACTCGGTTTTTCCGGTGGCGAGCCGCTGGTGCGCCAGGACCTTGCGCAGTTGATCAAGGCCGCCCGCGACCTGGGCTATTACACCAACCTGATCACCTCGGGAATCGGTCTGAGTGAAAAACGCATCGCCGAATTCGCCGAGACCGGGCTCGATCATATCCAAGTCAGCTTCCAGGCGGCCGACGAGGAGGTGAACAACCTGTTGGCCGGTTCGAAGAAGGCCTTCGCCCACAAACTGGAGATGGCTCGGGCGGTCAAGGCCCATGGTTATCCCATGGTGCTGAACTTCGTCACCCACCGACACAACATCGACAACATCGACCGCATCATCGAGCTGTGCATCGAACTGGAAGCCGACTATGTCGAACTGGCGACCTGCCAGTTCTACGGCTGGGCCGAACTCAATCGCGCCGGCCTGCTGCCGACCCGCGAGCAGTTGCAGCGCGCCGAACGGATCACCCAGGAATACCGCGAACGCCTGGCGGCGCAGAATCATCCGTGCAAGCTGATCTTCGTCACCCCCGACTACTACGAGGAGCGACCCAAGGCGTGCATGAGCGGCTGGGGCAAGCTGTTTCTCGATATCACCCCCGATGGCACCGCCTTGCCTTGCCATAGCGCGCGACAACTGCCGGTGAAGTTTCCCAACGTGCGCGAACACAGCCTCGAGCACATCTGGTTCGACTCGTTCGGCTTCAACCGTTATCGGGGCGATGCCTGGATGCCTGAGCCGTGTCGCTCATGCGATGAGAAAGACAAGGACTTCGGCGGCTGCCGCTGCCAGGCCTTCATGCTCACTGGCGATGCCGATGCGGCGGACCCGGTGTGCAGCAAGTCCGCGCACCATGGAATTATTCTCGCGGCCCGGGAGGAGGCGGAGCAGGCGCCTTGGCCCATGGAAAGCCTGCAATACCGTAACGAACGGGCCTCCCGATTGATTGCCAAGGCTTGACTAAACCGCTCTGGATCAGGCTTTCTGGCCAAATACAAGCGTTGGTCGAAGGATTTTCGCAAAGGTTGACGACGTCAGAACTTTATGTGGAAACATGAGTTCGATTCTCGTTATTGGCGCTATTCTCTGAGCAACTGTCGCCGAGTCGGCGCGTTAACCCTATTCATGCCATCGCGAGCCCGGCCGGCTCGATGGAGTGTCGTTTCTACCCGGGGAGCTGTTGATGCCCGAGGACTGCTATCGTTTTTGCCTGGTGTTCATCGGTTTGTTCAAGGATCGGGGGTAAGCGCCATGGCTGCTATTCGTCGCCCCGAATCGGAGAGCGTCCTGACCTATCGACTGGTCGGCGTATCCGCTCGGGAAGAGATGGTATTCAAATCTATCGTCGGCCTGCTGGGCGGGCGTACATCGCAGCAATGGCAGGTCGTGGAGACGACCGAGCCCGACCTGCTGGTGATCGGCTTCGAGTCGGCGGATACCTTGGTGCCGGATATCCGTGCCAAGGTGACTTTTCGCCGCAGCACGGCAACTGGCAACGATCTGCAGTGGCCGTTGCGCGCCGGAAATGTCTTCGAGCATCTGGAGCGGGCTGGCGAGCAGATTCTTGACTTGCGCCAAAGCCGGGGGCGTGAGGTCGCTGCGTCATTTCGCCTGCTGCGCTGGCCAACCCAGCAACTGCTGCGTGCCCACCCCGGCGCAGTACGCCTGGCTACCCTGATGGCTTCGCGGCCTTTCGCCGAAAGCGAACTGGCCCAGCGCTCCGGTTGCGACCTGGCAAGCTGTCGGCGTTTTCTCCAGGCCATGGAGGACAGCGGCTTCGCCGAGCGAGTCGAGTCGCCGCGCAGCGAGGTGGTGGCGATAAAAGAGCCGGTACTCAAAGGACTATTCGCCAGGATTCGCTCCCGCCTGGGGCTGCCCGTCACGCATTCGGAGCGGGAATGAAGGAATACAAGGTTCTGTTCACCGGTACCATGGGCGCTGGCAAGAGCACGGCAGTATCGGCGATCAGCGATATCGATCCGATCAAGACGGATGTCGGCAACAGCGATGCTTCCCTGGCCAAGGACACCACCACGGTCGCCTTCGACTATGGTGAGTTGCGTGTCTCCGCGGACGAATGCCTGCGCCTGTACGGCACGCCAGGGCAGCGTCGTTTCTCCTTCATGTGGGAGGTTCTGGCCAAAGGGGCCCTGGGTCTTATCATCCTGGTCGACAACTCGCGCGATGAGCCGCTCGCCGACCTGGCTATCTACCTGGACAACTTCAGCACACTGATCCGCGAGGGTGCCTGCGTGAT
This sequence comes from Pseudomonas sp. LRF_L74, assembly GCF_965644255.1. Classification (NCBI taxonomy): domain Bacteria; kingdom Pseudomonadati; phylum Pseudomonadota; class Gammaproteobacteria; order Pseudomonadales; family Pseudomonadaceae; genus Pseudomonas; species Pseudomonas sp. LRF_L74. The sequence goes on from NZ_CBFFRH010000011.1 coordinate 182,534, forward strand.
CGGCGTGGGTCGCCTGGAGCGGCATCCGCGGCCGAACCTGGACGATTTCTCCGGCTACCTGGCGGCGCGCGGCCTGCTGGTTCCGGTGGTCTCCGCCGATGTGCGCGAGCGCGAGGATGTGTTGCAACTGATCGACCTGCTGCTCATACAACTGGAAAACCGTTACTGATCATTAAGGAACACCATGCCGGTATCGCACGTATTGACTGCCCGTATCGAAGCGTCGCTCGATGAACTGATGGCCGAGTTGAGCGGAGCCCTGGCCGCCGTGGTGGCGACCAGCGACGGCTTCGAGGTGGCGTCGCGTTCACGTAGCGATATTGCGGTGGGCAAGCTGGCTGCCATGGCCTGCAGCATTTCCGCGGTCGGCGTGATGGCGGGGCAGGAGGGCGGCATCGGTATCGGGCAGAGCGTCATCGTCGAGGCGCCGGGCGGATTCTCGATCATTATCGAGATCGCTCATCCGCAGTCGCCGATGGTGCTCAATCTGCTGACCAATCGCAGCGAGGCCCTTGGCCAGGTGCTGTTTCGTGCCAAGCGAGCTGCTCATATTCTGGCGCAAGCCTGATGGCGCACGGCTTCTGGGAAAGTGCCTGGAGCGCCGACCGGGCGGCCAGTGCTGCCAGCGAAATCGGCGAGCTGAAAGCCGGTCACGGCGGTGTGTGGTGGACGCGTTTCGACCCGGCGGATAGCCGCACTACCCTGATTTTCTACCGTGGAGGTAAGTCGCTGGAGCTCACTCCGGCCGGCTTTTCCCTGCGCAGTCGCGTCTATGAATACGGTGGCGGTGCATTCTGCCTGACCGATAGTGGATTCGCCTTCGTCAACGAGGCCGATCAACACCTGTATCTGCAGGCGCTCGATGGACTGCCTCGTGTGTTGACGGTTGGTCAGCGGCGTTACGGCGGCTTGCATTTCGACGCTCGGCGACAACTGATCCTGGCCGTGGAAGAGGAGCAGGGCGCAGAGGTAGTGCACCGCCTGGTCGGTATCGACCTGCATGGCGAGCGCCGGGTGCTGGTCGAAGGGGCGGACTTCTACGCCGGGGTCGCCACGGCCGATGATCGCCTGGCCTGGATCGAATGGAGCCGACCACACCAGCCCTGGACCGAGACGCGCTTGTGCGTGGCTGATTGGACGGAGGCAGTGCCGGGGACGGCGCGTATCGTTGCAGGCGCTGACGGCGGCGAATCGTTGCAGCAGCCAAGCTTCGATAGCCATGGCCGACTGTGCGTACTCAGCGACCGGGCCGGCTGGTGGCAGCCATGGCAGGCGCAGGGCGCAGAGCTGATGCAGCCGCCGGGTGTCCCCCTGGCTTGCGCCGACCATGCCCCCGCGCCCTGGCAACTGGGGGCGTGTACCTCTCTGGCGCTGGGTGACAGTTGGCTGCTGAGTCGTTTCGAAGAGGGTTTCGGTGTGCTGCTCGAGGCCGGTTCCGGTGGCGAGCGGCATTTGTCGCCGGGCTATACGCGGTTCCGCCAGTTGGCCGCCGACGAGCAATTTTTTTATGCCATTGCCGCGGCGCCGGACTGCACCTCAGCGGTAATCGCCATTGAGCGTTGCAGTGGCGCTGTCGAGGTGTTGGGCGGTGGCGAGCAGCCACTGGCGAGCGAGGAGGTTTCGCGCCCCGAGGCGATCACCTTCGCCAGCGGCGAGGGGCAGGCCCATGCTTTCTTCTACCCACCCAGCAATACTGCCTATGAGGTCGACCCTGCCGTACGGCCGCCGCTGGTGGTGTTCGTGCACGGAGGGCCCACGTCGGCCTGCTATCCGGTGTTCGATCCGCGTATCCAGTTCTGGACCCAGCGCGGCTTTGCCGTGGCCGACCTGAATTACCGTGGTAGCAGCGGCTTTGGCCGGGCTGGGCGCATGCACCTGCGGCATGCCTGGGGCGAAGTCGATGTGGCCGATGCTTGCGAACTGGTGCGGGTATTGGGCGAGCAGGGGCGGATCGAGCCGGCTCAGGCGTTCATTCGGGGCGGCAGCGCAGGTGGCTACACGGCCCTCTGTGCCCTGGCTTTCCAGCGGGTTTTTCGTGCCGGCGCGAGCCTGTATGGGGTCAGTGATCCGCTGGCGCTGGGCAAGATCACCCACAAGTTCGAGTCCGACTACCTGGACTGGCTGATCGGCGACCCGCAGGCCGATGCCCTGCGTTATCAGGCTCGCACCCCGCTGCTGCATGCCCATCGCATCACCGTGCCGGTGATTTTCTTTCAGGGGGGGCTGGACGCCGTGGTGCCTCCGGCGCAGACCGAGTCGATGGTCGAGGCTTTGCACGCGCGAGGGGTCGAAGTGGAGTACCACCTGTTCGCCGATGAGCGCCACGGTTTCCGTCAGGCCCGTCACCTGGCGCAAGTCATGGAGGCCGAACTGGCGTTTTATCAACGCCAGCTCGGTAACCATTGATCTACGCCCTTGGGTGCATTGCAAAGGCCGCGGATTTCAGTAGGCTGGGCGCAACGTTTTATAACAAGAAATGACCATGTCCCAGACCTTGAGCTCGCTGCGCAAGTTCGTTTCTCCCGAGATCGTGTTCGGTGCCGGCTGCCGCCATAACGTCGCCAACTTCGCCATGACCTTCGGTGCCCGCAAGGTCTTGCTGGTGTCGGACCCCGGCGTGGTGGCTGCCGGTTGGGTGGCCGATGTCGAGGCCAGCCTGGCGAATAATGGCATCGACTACGCGCTTTACACCCAGGTCTCGCCCAATCCCAGGGTCGAGGAAGTCATGTTGGGTGCCGAGCTGTATCGCGAGCAGGGCTGCAACGTGATCGTCGCAGTGGGCGGCGGCAGCCCCATGGATTGCGCCAAGGCTATCGGCATTGTCGCGGCTCATGGCCGCAGCATTCTCGAATTCGAGGGCGTGGATACCATTCGGGTGCCCAGTCCGCCGCTGATCCTCATTCCGACTACTGCCGGCACTTCGGCCGATGTTTCACAGTTCGTGATCATCTCCAACCAGCAAGAGCGAATGAAGTTCTCCATCGTCAGCAAGGCGGTGGTGCCGGATGTGTCGCTGATCGACCCGGAAACCACGGTCAGCATGGACCCGTTCCTGTCCGCCTGTACTGGCATCGATGCGTTGGTGCACGCCATCGAGGCCTTCGTCTCCACCGGCAGCGGGCCATTGACCGATACCCATGCCCTGGAGGCGATGCGCCTGATCAACGGCAACCTGGTGAAGATGATCGCCAGCCCCCACGACATAGCGCTGCGCGAAAAGATCATGTTGGGCAGCATGCAGGCGGGGTTGGCGTTCTCCAACGCGATCCTCGGCGCGGTGCACGCCATGTCGCACAGCCTGGGCGGTTTTCTCGATCTGCCCCATGGGCTGTGCAATGCGGCGCTGGTCGAGCATGTGGTGGCGTTCAACTACAGCGCTGCCCCCGATCGTTTTCGCGTGATTGCCGAGACCCTGGGGATCGATTGCCGTGGCATGACCCATCCGCAGGTGCGCATGCGCCTGATCGAGCACCTGATCAATTTCAAGCGCGCCGTGGGCTTCCACGAGACCTTGCGCCTGCATGGCGTCGGCTCGTCCGATATTCCCTTCCTGTCGCGCCATGCCATGGACGATCCGTGCATCCTCACCAATCCGCGCATCTCCAGCGTGCGTGATGTCGAAGTGGTCTATGGCGAAGCTCTCTGACGACCCGCAAGGTGCTCTGACCGGTTTACTGGGGTTAGGTAGCCAGTCCGCACGCAAGAGTCACTACGCCGAACTGGTCGATCGTCTCGACGAGCTCGAGAAAGAACGCAATCGCTACAAATGGCTGTTCGAGAATGCCGTGCATGGCATCTTCCAGGCCAGTCTCGAGCAGGGCGTGCGTGCCGCCAACCCGGCCCTGGCGCGCATGCTCGGCTATCAGGCGCCGGAAGAGGTGCTGTGGTCGGCCAGCCATCTGGCCGGGCACCTGTTCCTGGGCGGTAGCGAGGAACTCAAGGCGATACGCGACGTGCTGCGGCAACGCAGCCTGGTTGGCTACGAGACGCGATTGCGGCGTCGCGACGGCAAGGTCATCAACGTGGTCATGAACATCCTGCTCAAGCCCGACGAGCCGGGACTGATCGAAGGCTTCGTCGCCGATGTCACCGAACGCCGCCAGGCCCAGTTGCGTCTGCAACAACTCAACGAGGAACTGGAGCGGCGGGTGGCGTCGCGCACCAACGAATTGCTGATGGCCAACGAGAACCTGCTGGAGCAGATCGGCGAACGGGTGCGTGCCGAGGAGGAACTGCGCAAGGCGCGTGACGTGGCCGAAGAGGCCAACCGCAGCAAGGACAAGTACCTGGCGGCGGCCAGTCATGATCTCTTGCAGCCGCTCAATGCTGCGCGCCTGCTGATCTCCACCTTGCGTGAGCGCTCGCTGGAGACCGCGAGCATGAACCTGGTCGAACGTGCTCATCAGGCGCTGGAAGGTGCGGAAGACCTGCTTTCGGATCTGCTGGATATCTCCCGGCTGGACCAGGCGGCGATCAGGCCGGACCTCGATCACTATCGCCTCGACGAGTTGCTTGGGCCACTGGCCTCGGAGTTCGAGCCGGTTGCCGCCCAGGGCGGCCTGCGGCTGCGCGCTCGGATTCCGCGCTATGTGCTGCATACCGATGCACGTCTGCTCAGTCGCATCCTGCGTAACTTCCTCAGCAATGCCTGCCGCTATACCGAGCGCGGTGGCGTGCTGCTGGGCGCGCGGCGCCAGGGCGAGCTGCTGCGTATCGAGGTATGGGACAGTGGGCGGGGGATTGCCGAGGATCAGTTGCAGGCGATCTTTCGCGAGTTCCATCAACTGGATGCCGGTCGTTCGGTCAATCGCAAGGGAGTCGGCCTGGGGCTGGCCATCGTCGAGCGAATCGCCGGCATTCTTGGTTATCGCATCGATGTACGCTCCCGGCCCGGCCGGGGTTCCTGCTTCAGTGTGCTGGTGCCGTTGTCTAGCGCCGTGCCAGTCGAGCCCGCCCTGCCGTCGAGGGCAATGGCACGTCCCGGTAATCCGTTGCCGGGCAAGCGCTTGCTGGTTCTCGACAATGAGCCCGAGATACTGCTGAGCATGGCTGCATTGCTTGGTCAGTGGGGCTGCGAGGTGATCACCGCAGCGAACGAGAAGGACGCATTGGCGCAGTTGCACGGAGCGGCGCCGGATGTATTGCTGATCGACTACCACTTGGACAACGGCGTTATCGGTAGCGAAGTCATCCAGTCACTGCGGCGACACTTCGCTCAACCGGTGCCTGCCGTAATGATCACCGCTGACCGCTCCGATGAGTGTCGGCAGCAGCTACAGGCTCTGCGCGTTCCCTTGTTGAACAAGCCGGTGCGGCCAGGCAAGCTGCGCGCCGTGCTCAGCCAGATGGTCGCCGATTAGGCGTCAGATACCCAGTTTGTCGCGCAAGGTGTAGTACCAGGCGCCCAAGGCGCTGAACGGTACTCGCAGCAGTTGCCCGCCAGGGAAGGGGTAGTGTGGCAGGGAGGCGAAGGCATCGAAACGCTCGGCCTGGCCACGCAGTGCCTCTGCCAGCACCTTGCCAGCGAGGTGGGTATAGGTCACGCCATGCCCACTGCAGCCCTGGGAGTAATAGATGTTGTCGCCAATGCGACCGACCTGGGGCAGGCGCGACAGGGTCAGCAGGAAGTTGCCGGTCCAGGCGTAATCAATCTTCACGTCCTTGAGTTGCGGGAAGACCTTGAGCAGCTTCGGACGGATGATCGCTTCGATGTTGGCCGGATCACGAGCGCCATAGACCACGCCGCCGCCGAAGATCAGGCGCTTGTCCGCAGTGAGGCGGTAATAGTCGAGCAGGTAGTTGCAGTCCTCGACGCAATAATCCTGTGGCAGCAGGCTGTTGGCCAGGTCGTCAGGCAAAGGCTCGGTGGTGATGACCTGGGTGCCGCAGGGCATCGACTTGGCTGCGAGTTCCGGCACCAGGTTGCCCAGGTAGGCATTACCGGCGACCACCACGAACTTGGCCCTGACGCATCCCCGAGGCGTATGCACGACCGGGTTGGCGCCACGCTCGATGCGTATTGCCGGTGATTGTTCATGGATCACGCCACCGAGCGATTCTATGGAGGAGGCTTCGCCAAGGGCCAGGTTGAGTGGGTGAATGTGCCCGCCACTCATGTCGAGCATGCCGCCGATGTAGGCTTCGGTGGCGACCATCTCACGTATCTTCCTGGCATCGAGCAGCTCAAGGCGGTTGTGGCCATAGCGCTCCCAGAGTTTTTTCTGGGCTTCGAGATGGCCCATCTGCTTGCTGTTCAGAGCGGCGAATACACCGCCATTCTTCAGGTCGCAGTCGATTCGGTACTTGTCGATGCGCTCACGGATGATGCGACCGCCCTCGAACGCCATCTGTCCGAGCAGTTGAGCCTGCCGGGCCGGCACGGTACGTTCGATGACATCGATATCGCGGCTATAACTGTTGACGATCTGCCCGCCATTGCGACCCGAAGCGCCGAATCCGACCTTGGCCGCTTCCAGAACCGTGACCCGGAAACCATGCTCCAGAAGAAACAGGGCAGTGGACAGGCCTGTATAGCCAGCGCCGATCACGCAGATATCGGTTTCGGCTTTCCCCTGAAGCTCTGGGCGTGCAGGTGCATGCTTGGCTGACGCGGCGTAATAGGAGGAGGGATATGCTGTGTGTGTCATATCGAAAGGCCTGTTTTTTATATTTTACATTTGTCTGGATGCTACCTGGCATAAGAGAGCTGATCAAGAAATATCCACTCTCACCCCAGACAAATAAAAATCCACTTTTTCAGCAGCTTAGCGAAAAAAACAGTTGACTCTACTGTGTGTCTCAGTAGAATGCGCCCCACACGACAGGCACATAGCTCAGTTGGTTAGAGCACCACCTTGACATGGTGGGGGTCGTTGGTTCGAATCCAATTGTGCCTACCAAACAAGCCCGCATCGTGCGGGGCTTAGAGGGCGATCCAAAAGGGTCGCCCTTTTTGTTTTGGGAGATTTTGGGCGAAAACTCCGCCCGACTGAAGCTTCAGGCCAGCTTTCTATCTCTGATAGCTCACTTCTTTTTCTCGTGTCCTGACTGCGTAGTGCTCGGTCGTTTTTCCATTGGCATGATCCATCAGCGCTTGCGTGTATCGACCAGCTACTTCCCCGGAGGCGTTGGCTCATTGATGTTGAAGACTTGCTTGGGGCGATTTCAGCGTCATTCCGTGCAAGCCACCTGTAGGGGAATAGCAAATCACTTGTTGTCACCGCTGGCGTTTCAGGCCAGCTCCTTGGACAGCGCGCTGGCCATATGGCGTATGGAGCTTTCTGACTCAAGTTCTTCTTCGCAAAAGCCAATGATCGTCAGGGTTTCGTCGCTTGCCAGGTGGGTCACCAGCAGTGTCAAGGAGTGATCCTGCTTGCGTTCGACCTTGCAATCGTACCCTGCCATGTATCGGTTCAATTGCTGAGCGATTTCATCGGTTCTGATCATGCTGGAGTCTCTTGTTATTCAAGTGCGCTGGTCTGCTGCGTATGAGTGCGCCAGTAGCTTGTGGTTCAGCACTTCTGTGTTGGGTGGGTGTTGAGTTCCCCCTTGGGATTCTTGTGCTCGTGGGGATTGTTTTACCATTGAATGATGGCAAAACAATATCTCTTTGTGTCTTGTTGAGTGGGCATTGTGTTTGGTCCTGCCTGGGCGGGATGCTCTGATGGACGCTCGAATGTTGCCTTTTTTGTCTGCTTTACTTGTCAGCGGCATAACTTTCTGAAAGCATTCGTTTTTTACTTCCAGTGACTCTGGTCCGTTTGGTTAGCCGAAAGGCTCTGCCATTGTCAGGCAGGCATACCGTCGGATCGCTTCCTGGCTCATCCCAACCCATGTGGCCTTTCGTAGGGGTCACCACTAGGAGAGGAGGCGCCATGCCCATCATTACTCTTCCCGACGGCAGTCAGCGTTCGTTCGATAAACCGGTCACTGTGCTTGAAGTGGCTCAATCAATTGGTGCTGGGCTGGCCAAGGCCACTCTTGCTGGTAAGGTCGATGGCAGGCAGGTTGATGCGTGCGACTTGATCGAAAACGACGTAACGCTGCAGATACTCACGCCGAAGGATGAAGAGGGGCTGGACATCATCCGCCACTCCTGTGCTCACCTGATCGGTCATGCGGTCAAGCAGCTCTATCCCACTGCAAAGATGGTCATCGGTCCGGTCATCGATGAAGGCTTCTATTACGATATCGCCTACGAGCGCCCCTTCACGCCGGATGACGTGGCGGCCATTGAAGCGCGCATGAAAGAGCTGATCGACAAGGACTACGACGTCATCAAGAAGGTGACGCCGCGTGCCGAGGTCATCGATGTCTTCAGGTCGCGTGGCGAGGACTACAAGCTGCGTCTGGTCGACGATATGCCTGATGAACAGGCGATGGGCTTGTACTACCACGAGGAATATGTGGACATGTGTCGTGGGCCGCATGTGCCCAATACGCGTTTCCTCAAGGCGTTCAAGTTGACCAAGCTGTCTGGTGCCTACTGGCGTGGCGACGCCAAGAACGAGCAATTGCAGCGCATCTACGGTACGGCCTGGGCCGACAAGAAACAGTTGGCTGCCTATATCCAGCGTATCGAGGAGGCCGAGAAGCGTGACCATCGCAAGATCGGCAAGCGCCTGGACCTGTTCCATACCCAGGAGGAGGCACCGGGTATGGTGTTCTGGCATCCCAATGGCTGGACCGTCTATCAGGTGCTGGAGCAGTACATGCGCGGCGTGCAGCGCGAAAACGGCTACCAGGAAGTGCGTACGCCGCAGGTTGTCGATCGCATCCTGTGGGAGAAGTCCGGTCACTGGGGCAACTACGCCGACAACATGTTCACCACCGAGTCGGAAAGCCGCGACTACGCGATCAAGCCGATGAACTGCCCGTGCCATGTGCAGATCTTCAACCAGGGCCTGAAGAGCTATCGTGAGCTGCCGTTGCGTCTTGCCGAGTTCGGCTCCTGCCACCGCAACGAGGCGTCGGGCGCCCTGCACGGAATCATGCGCGTACGTGGCTTCACTCAGGATGACGCGCACATCTTCTGCACCGAAGAACAGGTAAAGAAAGAGGCGGCGGACTTCATCAAGCTGACGCTGCAGGTTTATTCGGACTTCGGCTTCAGCGACATCAAGATGAAGCTGTCCACGCGTCCGGCCAAGCGTGTCGGTGACGATGCGTTCTGGGATCGTGCCGAGGCGGCGCTGGCTGATGCATTGAATGATGCGGGCTTGCCGTGGGAATACCTGCCGGGCGAGGGTGCGTTCTATGGTCCGAAGATCGAGTTCACGCTGCTCGACTGCCTGGGGCGTGCCTGGCAGTGCGGCACGTTGCAATACGATCCCAATATGCCGCAGCGCCTGGAGGCGAGCTATGTCTCCGAGGACAATAGCCGCAAGACGCCTGTCATGCTGCATCGGGCCATTCTCGGTTCGTTCGAGCGATTCATCGGTATTCTGATCGAGCACTACGAGGGTTCGTTCCCGGCCTGGCTGGCGCCGACCCAGGCGGTGGTAATGAATATCACCGACAAGCAGGCCGATTTTGCCCTCGAAGTGGAGAAAACCCTCAATCAAAGCGGATTTCGTGCCAAGTCTGACTTGAGAAACGAGAAGATCGGCTTTAAAATCCGCGAGCATACTTTGCTCAAGGTTCCTTACCTTCTGGTTATCGGAGATAGGGAAGTTGAGACTCGATCCGTTGCTGTGCGCACCCGCGAAGGCCTCGATCTGGGCTCCATGCCCCTCGATCAGTTCGCTGAACAGCTCAAGCAAGCGGTTTCCCGGCGTGGTCGCCAAGATACGGAGTAATCATTATTAAGCGTGATATGAGACAGGATAAGCGGGCCGCCCCAAAGGCGCCGATCAACGAGAACATCACAGCACGTGAAGTTCGTTTGATCGGTGCCGACGGCCAACAGATTGGTGTGGTTTCGATCGATGAAGCGCTACGCGCTGCCGACGAGGCAAAGCTGGATCTGGTGGAAATTTCCGCCGATGCAGTGCCACCGGTTTGCCGGATCATGGACTACGGCAAGCACCTGTTCGAAAAGAAAAAGCAGGCTGCTATTGCGAAGAAGAACCAGCATCAGCAGCAGATCAAAGAAATCAAGTTTCGTCCAGGGACGGAAGAAGGGGATTACCAGGTAAAACTACGCAACCTGGTACGTTTCCTTGAAGATGGGGACAAGGCTAAGGTATCGCTTAGATTCCGCGGTCGTGAGATGGCCCACCAGGAGTTGGGCATGGAGCTGTTGAAGCGGGTCGAAGCCGACCTCGCCGAACTCGGCACCGTTGAACAGCATCCCAAGCTGGAAGGACGCCAGCTGATGATGGTCATCGCTCCCAAGAAGCGTAAATAACCTCCCGGGCACTGGCAGGCCTGATGGTTATCAGTTGTTAATGAATGCGGAGTACCAAACATGCCAAAGATGAAAACCAAGAGCGGCGCTGCGAAGCGTTTTCTCAAAACTGCTTCGGGCTACAAGCACAAGCACGCTTTCAAAAGCCATATCCTGACCAAAATGTCCACCAAGCGTAAGCGTCAACTGCGCGGTAGCGAGTTGATGCATCCGTCGGACAAGGCAAAAGTCGAGCGCATGCTGCGCGTTCGTTAATCGGTCAAGATACTTAGAGGTAATTACTCATGGCTCGTGTTAAGCGTGGCGTTATCGCTCGTGCTCGTCACAAAAAGATTCTGAAACTCGCCAAAGGCTACTATGGCGCACGTTCGCGCGTGTTCCGCGTTGCCAAGCAGGCGGTGATCAAGGCAGGACAATATGCCTACCGTGACCGTCGTCAGCGCAAGCGTCAGTTCCGCGCTCTGTGGATCGCTCGTATCAACGCTGGTGCTCGTCAGAACGGCCTGTCCTACAGCCGCCTGATCGCTGGCCTGAAAAAAGCGGCCATCGAGATCGACCGTAAGGTCCTGGCTGACCTGGCAGTGAACGAAAAAGCGGCGTTTGCTGCGATTGTCGAGAAAGCTAAGGCCGTTCTGGCTTAAGTCCCCCGACAATCACCGGGCTTGCCTGGTGGCAACGTCAAAGATAGGGGAAGAGCCTTTCAGCTCTTCCCCTATTTCGTATCTGGAGTCCATACATGGAAAACCTGGATGCACTGGTCTCGCAAGCGCTTGAGGCCGTGCTAAACACCACAGACGTCAACAGCCTGGAACAGCTCCGGGTTCAGTACCTGGGCAAGAAGGGCGATCTGACCGTCCTCATGCAGACCCTGGGCAAACTGTCGGCAGAGGAACGCCCGAAGGCGGGTGCCCTGATCAACGCTGCCAAGAATCAGGTTCAGGATGCACTGAACGCCCGCAAACTCGTGCTGGAGCAGGCTCTGCTCGCGGAGAAGCTGGCTTCCGAACAGGTCGACGTCACGCTGCCTGGCCGTGGTCAGCAGTCTGGTGGCCTGCATCCGGTCACTCGCACACTGGAGCGAGTCGAACAATTCTTCACCCACATCGGTTACAGCGTTGCCGAAGGTCCGGAAGTCGAAGACGACTACCACAACTTCGAAGCGCTCAACATCCCTGGCCACCACCCGGCGCGGGCGATGCATGACACCTTCTATTTCAATGCGAACATGCTGCTGCGCACCCACACCTCGCCGGTCCAAGTACGCACCATGGAATCGCAGCAGCCGCCGATCCGTATCGTCTGCCCGGGCCGTGTTTATCGCTGCGACTCCGATATCACCCACTCGCCGATGTTCCACCAGGTCGAAGGCCTGCTGATCGACGAGGGCATCAGTTTCGCCGACCTTAAGGGCACTATCGAGGAATTCCTCCGGGTGTTTTTCGAGAAGCCCCTGGGCGTCCGCTTTCGTCCGTCCTTCTTTCCCTTCACCGAGCCGTCTGCTGAGGTCGACATGCAATGCGTGATGTGCAGCGGCAAGGGCTGTCGCGTGTGCAAGCAGACCGGCTGGCTGGAAGTGATGGGGTGCGGCATGGTGCATCCGAATGTACTGCGCATGTCTGGAATCGATCCGGAGAAATTCTCTGGTTTCGCCTTTGGCATGGGCGTAGAGCGCCTGGCCATGCTGCGTTATGGCGTCAACGACTTACGCCTGTTCTTCGATAACGACCTGCGATTCCTGGCGCAATTTCGCTAGAGCACGGCACGATCGAATTCGTTCAAAGGAGAACAGACAGTATGAAATTCAGTGAGCAGTGGCTGCGCAGCTGGGTCAATCCAGCGGTTTCCCGTGAGGAACTGGTGGCCCGTTTGTCCATGGTCGGTCTGGAAGTAGATGCCGTCATTCCGGTGGCAGGCGCCTTCAGTGGTGTGGTCGTAGGTGAAATCCTCAGTACCGAGCAACATCCCGATGCGGACAAGCTGCGCGTCTGCCAGGTCAGCAGTGGCAGCGAAACTTTCCAGGTCGTCTGCGGTGCGCCGAACGCGCGCCCCGGTATCAAGGTTCCGTTCGCCATGATCGGTGCCGAGTTGCCTGGCGATTTCAAGATCAAGAAGGCCAAGCTGCGTGGTGTTGAGTCGTTCGGCATGCTGTGCTCGGCATCCGAACTGCAGATCAGCGACGATAACAATGGTCTGCTGGAGCTGCCGGCCAATGCTCCGGTTGGCCAGGACATCCGCACCTACCTGGAGCTCAACGACGCCAGTATCGAGCTGGGCCTGACGCCGAACCGGGGCGACTGCTTGTCCCTGGCGGGGTTGGCCCGTGAAGTCGGAGCCATATATGGCGCTGTGGTGTCGCCAGTCTCAATCGTACCGGCTGCTGTCAGTCTGGATGAGACGCGTCCGGTCGAGGTGTTGGCGCCCAAGGCGTGCCCGCGTTATCTGGGGCGTGTGGTGCGTAACGTCGACCTGTCCCGCCCGACCCCCGCGTGGATCGTCGAGCGCTTGCGTCGCTCCGATATCCGCAGCATCGATGCTGCCGTCGATATCACCAACTACGTGATGCTCGAACTGGGTCAGCCCATGCACGCCTTCGACCTGGATGAGATCCAGGGTGGTATCCGTGTACGCATGGCGGAAGAGGGCGAGAAGCTGGTTCTGCTCGACGGCCAGGAGGTGGCTCTGCGTGCCGATACGCTGGTCATCGCTGACCATCAGCGTGCCCTGGCGATTGCGGGTGTGATGGGGGGAGAGCACAGCGGTGTCAGTGCCAAGACCCGTGACCTGTTCCTGGAAAGCGCGTTCTTCGACACCATCTCCGTGGCTGGTAAGGCCCGCTCCTACGGCCTTCATACAGAGTCCTCGCATCGTTTCGAGCGTGGTGTCGATTTCGACCTGGCGCGTGCGGCCATGGAGCGCGCCACTGCGTTGTTGCTGGAGATCGTCGGCGGTGAAGTCGGTCCGATCATCGAGGTCGCCAGTACGGCCGATTTGCCTCAATTGGCGCTGATCACCCTGCGTGCCGAGCGTGTCAGCCAGATGCTGGGAATGGATCTCGAAGTAAGCGATGTCGAGCGGATGCTCACCGCGCTGGGTTTGAAGGTCGAGGTGCAAGAGGCAGGGCAGTGGAGTGTTGGCATCCCGAGTCACCGCTTCGATATCAGCCTGGAAGTCGACCTGATCGAGGAACTGGGGCGTCTGTATGGATACAACCGTCTGCCGGTGCGTTACCCGCAGGCGCGTTTGGCACCCCAGGCGAAAGCCGAGGCACGTGCTGAGTTGCCGGCGCTGCGTCGCCTGCTGGTTGCTCGCGGCTACCAGGAGGCGATCACTTACAGCTTCATTGATCCCAAGTTGTTCGAGTTGTTCAGTCCAGGCGTACAGCCGCTGCAATTGGCCAACCCGATTTCCGCGGACATGTCGGCCATGCGCTCCTCACTCTGGCCGGGTCTGGTCAAGGCGCTGCAGCACAATCTAAACCGCCAGCAGTCGCGCATACGTCTGTTCGAAAGCGGTCTACGGTTCGTGGGGCAACTGGGGGAACTGAAGCAAGAGGCTATGCTCTCCGGTGTGATTACCGGTGGCCGTGAGCCCGAAGCCTGGTCGAACGTTCGTGAGCCCGTTGATTTCTACGACCTGAAAGCAGACGTCGAGGCCATCCTGGGGTATGCCGGCGCGCTGGGTGAATACCGCTTCGCTCCGGGTGAGCACCCTGCGTTGCATCCAGGTCAATGTGCCCGAATCGAGCGGAATGGCGTGTTAGTCGGCTATATCGGTGCGTTGCATCCGCAACTGGTGACCGAGCTAGGGCTCGATCAGACAGTCTTCCTGTTTGAGCTACTGCTGGCCGAAGTGGTATCCGGTCGCATGCCCGCGTTCAAGGAGTTGTCGCGTTTCCCGGAAGTGCGCCGCGATTTGGCGTTACTGGTCGATCGTGCACAATCCTCCGAGGACATCCTTGAGGCGATACGTGCGGCGGCAGGCGAGTGGTTGACGGACCTCAGGCTGTTTGACGTCTATCAGGGTAAAGGTATTGATCCGCTTAGAAAAAGCCTCGCCGTTGGCTTGACCTGGCAGCATCCATCCCGCACTCTTAATGACGATGAGGTGAGCGCCGCGACCCAGAACATACTCACCTCCCTGGAACAAAGGTTCAACGCCACGTTAAGGAAGTAGCGTATGGGGGCTCTGACTAAAGCTGAGATGGCGGAACGTCTGTATGACGAGCTAGGCCTGAATAAACGGGAAGCCAAGGAGTTGGTCGAACTGTTTTTTGAGGAAATCCGTCACGCTCTGGAAGATAACGAGCAGGTCAAACTGTCCGGTTTCGGCAATTTTGATCTGCGCGACAAACGTCAGCGCCCCGGGCGCAATCCCAAGACGGGCGAGGAAATCCCAATCACCGCCCGCCGCGTCGTCACTTTCCGTCCGGGCCAGAAGCTGAAAGCCAGGGTCGAGGCCTATGCTGGAACCAAGTCATAACGACGAACTGCCACCTATTCCCGGCAAACGTTACTTCACTATTGGTGAGGTCAGTGATCTTTGTGCTGTGAAACCGCATGTTCTGCGTTACTGGGAGCAGGAGTTTCCGCAGCTCAATCCTGTCAAACGACGCGGTAACCGTCGCTACTACCAGCGTCAGGACGTGCTGATGATTCGTCAGATCCGTGGGTTGCTCTACGATCAAGGCTTCACCATCGGCGGCGCTCGACAGCGGCTGTCTAGTGATGAAGTTAAGGATGATAGCGGCCAATACAAGCAACTGATCCGGCAGATGATCGTCGAGCTTGAAGATGTGCTACAGGTTTTGCGTAAATAAAATTTCAAGAAAAACCTTCCATAATTCATATGCTTAGTTTATAGTTCATTCGCTTTTTACTTAGGTGAAAGCATGTCGGGGCGTAGCGCAGCCCGGTAGCGCACTTGCATGGGGTGCAAGGGGTCGAGTGTTCGAATCACTCCGTCCCGACCAAAAAACCTCAAGAAATCCAGTCACTTAACAGTGACTGGATTTTTTTATGCCTGGTGGTTTTTGAAGGCTTCCGATTTTTGCCCCACTTTTTGCCCCACGCAGTTTTTTGCGCTGGTCACTACCCGTGAGGAGGGATCGGTGGAGGGCTTCGTGTGAGCTGAGCCGACAGGGGCGCTCCTGTCTGGCGAGTGATTAAAAGGATTGCAGTGGCAGGAACTAGCGACGGCTACCTGAGCCAAGCGGCAATAACCCGTATTGCTCGTAGAATCCCCGAACCCGGTCGTCGATGACGTCGGCGACCAGGGCGTAGATTGCGATCTGATTGCTGACGGCCAGCGTGCGCTTGATGGCATCGGCTAGCAGCAATCCGCCTATGCCACGACCCTGAGCATCCTGGCCGATGGCGAGGCGGCGGAGAGTGGATGACGGGGCAGTCTGCGAGCAAGCTTTTCGGGAAGCTGGTCGAACTCGATCGACAGGCTGGAAAGGGTGTAGCAACCCGTGATGACGTCTGGGTGCTCCAGCGTGGTGGCGACGAATACACGGCTAACGCGGCGCTTCACGTCTTGGCCGGCTTGCTTGTGTAGGTAGTCGTCCAGTGCGTCTACGCCGCACTGGAAGCCGGCCCGGTGATGGTTGGTGGCCAATGGCGTGATGAGCAGATCGACTCGCTCGCTCATTGGCTGGTGATACGCTGTCCATGACTCTCAAGGACGGCGGCCAACTTCTTGTTGAACATGACCGGCTTGCTCAGCGCATCGAAGAACGCTTCTGCATCGCTCGCCTTCAGGCTCATGACCTCACGCTCGTGAATGGTCTTCTCGGCATGCGCCAGTGCGCTGTTCAGGATGAACTGGCTGACGGTCTTGCCCTCGAAGCTCGCGGCGCGTTCCAGGGTTTTCTTGGCGCTGTCCTGCAAGCGGAGGTTGATCCGTTTCTGCTTGGTGTCTGAGGCTGTGTTCATGGCGAAAGTGGCCTCTCCAAGGTTGATGTGAAGTATCGTACGTCAAAGTGGTGCCTTATCGATGTCTCTTCGTACTGATAGCCTCCAGGAGCTTCGTGGAGATGCTTTCCTGTACCGGTTGGATCAGTGATTCAGGGCGTGCTTTTTTAGCCAGATGACGGCTGCTTTCGACTGATTCTGTTGAAAAAGTCCCTCCGCGATTTTGCTCACGAAAGGGGGGCGACGTTGAAATCTGGCTTGCTCAGAAGGCAGAAGACGGAGCTGTCTTGGTTTTTACACAGCAACGCCAGAATTGAGCGTTTTTTGAACTGCTAAAAAGCAGTTCTCCCAGAGGCCGACTTTTTCAACAGAATCGGCCAAAAGCAGTCAGTCTTCCGTTAATAAATCTGGCTCATCCCCTTCGAGGTGATCCTCGACTGAAAATGTGCTTTGTAATGATGGCTTCCTAATCTCACTGCTCAGAACTAGGATGGAACCTTGGTAGCCGTTTCTCGATGGGACTGTCCAGTGATAAAGCAAATCATTCTGCGAGGCGTGACTAGCTATTCCCCGGTTACGAATTTGACGATCGGGCCGCTGACCAAGGTCAACATGTTCTACGGTCACAATGGCACGGGTAAGACCACCATCGGTAATTACCTCCAGGATCCCGGCGACCTGATTTACTCCGACTGCGACGTTCAACCTCAAAACCCTGACCGTGAGCTGGTGGTCTACAACCACATTTTCATGGATAACCATTTTCAAGAGAGCTCGCAGCCCGGTGTTTTCACCCTCAACGAAGGGAACATTGAGGCAGAAAATGCATTGCTAGCTGCGGAGGCGGAGCTAAGGAAACTCTGAATTTAACTTCCCGTTTCTGTTGAAATACGCCGATCCCGTTGCCCGAGTATCACGATGAAGCAGATG
>NZ_CBFFRH010000012.1:0-127800 GCF_965644255.1 Pseudomonas sp. LRF_L74
GTGAGAGTAGGTCATCGTCAAGCTCCTATCACCAGACCCCCAATCCGAGCAATCGGGTTGGGGGTTTGGCTTTGGGCGAGGGAAAATATCAGCCAACGGGCCTGTTGCGGCGCTACTGTCGGGATCAGCTTCGGATCGCTATCATGCGCCTTCTGTATTTCCCATGGGCCAGAAGGGGTTAGCCGCTTCGTCTGGTCATCGTCGTTCTGAAATGGAGCTCCCTGCCGATCATGACTGAGCTGCAATCAGCCAAGACTCGTCGCACATCCAATTGGTCCGCTATCTGGATTCTGCCCCTGGTGGCCTTGCTCATAGGGGGCTGGCTGGCATGGCGTGCTTATGATCAGGCCGGTGTGGAAATCCAGGTGTTCTTCACCACGGGTGAAGGTATCCAGGTCAACAAGACCGAGGTGATCTACAAGGGGATGCAGGTCGGCAAGGTCGTTGGCATGGAACTGGACGACAAAGGCAGCCAGCGCGGTGTTCGCGCGACCATCGAGATGGATAAAAGCATTGACCCGCAGTTGCGTCAGAATACGCGCTTCTGGCTTGTCAAACCGAGTGTGTCTCTGGCAGGGATCACGGGGCTGGAAACCTTGGTTTCCGGTAATTACATCGCTGTCAGTCCTGGCGAGGGCGAGCCCGAGCGCAAATTCACGGCGCTCAGTGAGCCACCGCCGATGTCCGATTCTATTCCGGGTTTGCATTTGACTTTGAAGGCTGACAGGTTGGGCTCTCTTGCCCAAGGCAGCCCGGTCTTCTACAAGCAGATTCAGGTTGGGCAGGTTAAGAGTTACAACCTTTCGCAAGATCAAAGCATCGTCGAGATCAAGGTCTACATCCAGCCGCAGTTCGCTTCTCTGGTGCGCAAGCACACGCGCTTCTGGAACGCCAGCGGCGTATCGATCGACGCCAGCCTGTCCGGGGTCAAGGTTCGTACCGAGTCGTTGTCGAGCATCGTCGCAGGCGGCATTGCCTTCGCTACTCCAGAGCACCGTAAAGACAGCCCTCCAACCGACCCAACTTTGCCATTCCGTCTGTATGACGACTATGACGCTGCACAGTCCGGTATCAAGGCAACTGTAAAGCTGACCGAGTTCGATGGCCTGGATGCAGGACGTACTCCGGTGATGTACAAGGGCGTGCAGGTTGGCACGCTGAAGACTTTCAAGATCGACGAGGATCTCAGTGCTGCGACTGCAGAGCTGACCCTTGATCCACGTGCCGAAGAGTATCTGGTCGAGGGTACCGACTTCTGGGTGGTCAAGCCTTCGATTTCCCTGGCTGGCATTACTGGCATCGAGGCATTGGTGAAAGGCAACTACATTGCCATTCGCCCTGGGGATCGCAACGCCAAGCCAAAGCGCGATTTCGTTGCTCGCCTCAAGGCGCCACCTTTGGACCTTGGTGCGCCAGGCCTGCATCTGGTGCTGGTCACCGACACTCTCGGCTCGCTCGATGTCGGTAGTCCGATTCTCTACAAACAGGTCAAAGTTGGCAGTATTCAGAGTTACCAGTTTTCCCGTGACCAGAAACGCGTTGTGCTGGGAGCGCATATCGAGCCGGCCTATGCCAATCTCGTGAACAGTTCGACACGCTTCTGGAATGCCAGTGGTATCAGCCTGAGTGGCGGTCTTTCCGGTATTGAAGTGAAGAGCGAGTCATTGCAAACGCTGCTGGTCGGCGGGGTCGCTTTCGAAACACCTGATCTCAAGGCCCCGGTAACCAAAAAGATCCAAAGCTTCAGTCTGCACAAGGACCGTAGCGATGCACTCAAGGAAGGCATCGCCATCCGCATCAAGGTTCCAACCGGCGATGGCATCAGCCCCGGAAGCGCTTTGCGTTATAAGGGGATTGATGTCGGCAAGGTGGAAACCGTCGAGCTGAACGATGACCTTCAATCGGTGATGCTGAGCGTAAGGGTCACCAAGGCCGAGCAAAGCATTGCGCGTGCCGGTACTCAGTTCTGGGTGGTGAAGCCCGAGTTGGGTCTGGTCCGTACGGCCAACCTGCAGACCCTGGTAACAGGCCAGTACCTTGAGGTACTGCCCGCCTCGCGTCCCGGAAAGGCCCAGACCTTGTTCGAAGCGCTCAAGGAGCCTCCTCAGGCTTCTGTCAGCGAAGAGGGCTTGAAGATTACCCTGAGCACTGCGCGTCGTGGTTCGATCAAGCCTGGCGTGGTTGTGAGTTACCGAGAAATTCCAGTGGGCAAGGTCACCGACTTCGAACTTGGACCCACGTCGGATCGTGTGTTGATCCACGCACTCATCGAGCCGCGCTACGCACCTTTGGTGCGCAGTGGCAGCCGATTCTGGAATGCCAGTGGTATCGGTATCGATGCGGGGCTGTTCAAGGGGGTCAAGGTACGAACTGAATCCCTTGAGGCACTTGTCGAGGGCGGTATCGCATTCGCCACTCCGGACAACCCGCAGATGGGCGGGCCGGCGCTGCCGAACCAGACCTTCGTACTCAACGACGAACTAAATGAAGAGTGGCTGATGTGGGCACCGAAGATCGTTCTGGAAAAGAAGTGAGGCCGCCATTCAGTTTGATTTAAGCCGGCGTGGTTATCGTGGTCACCGTAGAAAGCCAAAACGATACGGAGTACCACGATGAAAACCTTCACTGCACTGTTTGCCGCTACTGCACTTGCCGCTGTTTCCGGTCTGGCCCAAGCACGTGATCTTGGTCCGGACGAAGTTCTCAAGCTGCGTGATGCCGGTAGTATCCAGTCCTTCGAGAGGTTGAACGCCGCGGCGATTGCCAGGCACCCCGGTGCCAGGGTCGAAGAGACCGAGTTGGAAGAGGAATACGGTCGCTACATCTACCAGGTCGAGCTACGCGACACCAAAGGCGTACAGTGGGACCTGGAGCTGGATGCCAAGACTGGCGAGGTGCTAAAGGATCATCAGGATGACTGA
The DNA here is from genome assembly GCF_965644255.1 of Pseudomonas sp. LRF_L74. Taxonomy (NCBI): domain Bacteria; kingdom Pseudomonadati; phylum Pseudomonadota; class Gammaproteobacteria; order Pseudomonadales; family Pseudomonadaceae; genus Pseudomonas; species Pseudomonas sp. LRF_L74. The sequence continues at coordinate 2,922 of NZ_CBFFRH010000012.1, forward strand.
GTCGAGGAAGGGCCGCATGAGCGGCCCTTCTCGTTTGCGCATCAGGCCGGTTCCGGCTCGTCGCTCTTGGCGCTTTCGCGACGCCTGATGTACTTCCAGTCCGCCTCATCGATATAGATACCGTTCGGCCCGCTGCCACCTTCGAGGTCGATGGCGACATGGGCGGAAACCTGCGGTTTCACCGAGGCGAGGATCGGCACGAAGCCTAGTTGCAGGCTGGTCTCGATCAGTGCCTGCTGGTTGCGCTCGTCGATGTCCGCGGCTTCGTCGAGGTAGTAGGGCAGGCGTACCTTGCCGGCCTGTTCGCGGTCCATCAGGTGCAGCAACAGGTACATGTTGGTCAGCGCCTTGATGGTCATGGTCGTACCGTTGGATGCGGCGCCGTCGATGTCGGTGTGCATCACCGGCTGGCCGCCGACCTTGGTGATCTCGAACGCCAGCTCGAACAAATCCTTGAGGCCCAACTGGTTATGGTTGGCCGCCACCAGGCGGGCGAGGTACTCCTTGGCTTCCTCGTTCTTTGCGTCCTGCTCCGAGGACTGGCTCAGGTCGAACACCGAAAGCGTCTCGCCTTCTTCGTACTGGCCGGCGCTGTGGATGATCTGGTCAATATGCTTGAGGGCATCGCGGTTTGCGGCGAGGACGATACGGAAGCTTTCCAGGTTGGACACTTGGCGTTTGTTGATCTCGCGGTTGAACAGCGCCAACTGGTGTTCCAGGTTGTCGTAGTCGCTGCGGATGTTGCGCAGGGTGCGGGCGATATCGGTGACTGCCGCACGGCGCGCCTTGGCCAGGGTCAGGGCTTCGTCCTGACGATGCGCGTAGGCGTTGACCAGTAGTTGCAGGCGGCGCTCCGGATCGTCTTCGCTGTCGAACTTGGCCACACCTTTCAGGCGTACCTGGGCGTACAGCGCCTCGATCTGGCCATCGACGCGCTGCAGTGCCTGCCAACTGTCCTGATAGTCGTTGAGCAGCGGCAGCAGGTTGTCCAGGGAGTCGTCGACCGGCTCCATGAACGGTGTGCCGAATGGCAGGTTGGCTGGCAGCAACTGGCGACGACGCAACGCGTCTTCCAGGGTGCGTTGCTTGGATTCCAGATCGCCGATCTGCCGGCTGATCAGTTGCAGCTTGGCGGACAGTTGCTGAACACGCTCGGCGAAGGCATCGCTGGAGCGTTTGAGCTCATCCTGAGCGGCCTCGGCCTGGGCCAGCAGTTCCAGCTTGGCTGGCTCTTCGGCGGACAGGGTCTGGCTCTTGCGGAAATCTTCCAGGGCTTTTTGCGCGTCCAGCACGGCCTGGTACAACTGCTCGGCCTGGGCCTTGCTCGCCGCGCGGTCGGAGGCGACCGCCTGCTGGGTCTTGAGCTGCTTGAGTTCACGGTCCAGGCGGTCTTTCTGGTCACGTAGTGCGGCACGGTCGGCCAGCGCCTGCAGGGCGGGCGGCTCGATATGGGTCAGGTCGATGGACAGGCCCGGCACTTCGAACTGGTGGCCCTTGAAGTGGTCGAGCACGGCCTCCACCGCCTTGACCCAATCGTCGCCTGCGGCCTGGATACCTTTCTCGCCCAGCGGCAGGCTGAACAGTTGGCTGTTGAACAGGCGCATCAGGCGGTCGACGTCGGCCTGGGAGAATTCTTCGCGCAGGCGCGAGTAGCTGTTGTTGTCGGCATGATCAAGTTGTTGGCGTACCGACTTGAGGCGCTTTTCCAGTTCACGCAAGCGCTCGTCCAGGTCCTCGGCGGAGAACTGTCGCGACTGGGCCAGGGCGCCGGCCAGTTCGTCGTGGGCGTCCTTGGCGGCGAGCAACTGTTCTTCGAGGATCTTGGCGTCGTCGATCAGGGCGAAGCGGTTCTTCAGCACCGCCAGTTCACCCAGCCAGCGCTGGATTTCGCTGATCTCGCGCTCCAGGCGCATCAGCTCGGCGGTGCCGCCGCGTTGCTCCTGCTGCAGGCCGTCCTGTTCGCGTTGGTAGTGCTCGGCCTGGATCACCAGCTCTTCCTTGCGTGCTCCGGAATAGTCCTGCCAGGTGCCGAGCAGGTTATCCAGCAGGGGAGAAAGTCGATGCAACTTGCCGCGCAGTATGTCGCGCTGGCTCACACCGTTGGACAGGGCCTCCACCAGCGGCCCGGCCGCGACCAGCGCCTGGTAGTCCTGCTCCATGCGGCGCACGTCGCGGAAGGCCTCTTCGGTGGCGGCGATGTAGTCGACGCTGCCCGAGCGCAGGCTGTGCTCGAAGGCGTCGAGGAATAATTGCTTGAGTTTGGCCGCGGTGATCTCGCGCATGTGCAGCAGGTTGATGAACAGTGCGCGGAAGGTCTTCAGGCTCTGCTCGCTGGTCGAACGCAGCGGAATCAGGGTCAGGTCCAGCGGGATACTGGTATGGCCGCCGACCAGCAGGCGACGTAGCTCTTCGGGCTTCAGTTCATAGGCAACGATGCCAGCCTGGCCGAGGTTCTTGAACAGTTCACGCTGGCGCAGGCAGGTGCCGTTCTGCTGGTAGTGCTCCAGGTCCAGTTCGCCCTGGTAGGCGAAGAACTGGTGGCCAAAGCCACCTCCCGGACCACGTCCGGCCACGCCGATCACGTGGGGGCCGTGGGGCAGGGCGACTTCGACGAGGATGTAGCTGGTGTCCGAGGCGAAGTAGAACTTGCGCGACTGCTCCAGGCTGTACTTGCCGAAGCTCATGTCCGACATGCGCGCCAGGATCGGGAACTGCAGGGCGTTGATCGAGGCCGACTTGCCCAGGTTGTTGGCGCCATAGACCGATAGCGGGTTTTCCAGCGGGAACAGGCCGAGGCTGTAGCCGGCGGTATTCAGCAGGGCGAAGCGGCGGATGCCGTAGCGTTCCTGGCTCATGCGTCTTGCTCCTGTGCGGCGCGTTCTTCAGCCATGGCGCGAGCCAGGGCATCTTCTTCGGATTCGACGCTCTCGCGTTTCTCGATGATGACGATGTCTTCTTCCTGATCCTCGACCAGATCGGGGGCCGGCAGCGGCAGGCTGCTATGCAGGCTGGCGGCCAGGTCACGGTCCTGCTGCACGGACAGGCAAACGTCGAGGAAGCGGTGCATCGGTGCGAGGAAGCGATACACACCGTTCTCTTCGCTGGCGAAGCCGAGCTGGGTCAGGCGACGCATGACTTTCTCTTCCAGTTCGTCCTGGGTCAGGATTTCTGCCTGGAGGAACAGGTCGCGGTACTTGTCGAGCAGTGCCGGCAGTTCGTCGCGACCGATGCTACCGCCGTCGAGCACGGCCAGCGGGTCGCGCCCCTGGTCGGCCAGATGCTCGACCAGGATGAAGGTGAACAGGGCCAGGCGCTGGGCGGTCTTGTTGACCTGGGCGCCCATCTGCTCGGGGACGAAATAGTAGAAGCCGCGGATGTCACAGACCAGTTCGTAGCCGAGTGACTTGAACAGCGCGCGGTAGGCATCCTGCATGCCGGACAGTTGGGTATACAGCTCCAGGTGGCCACGGCTGATGTGGTTGCCCTTGAACAACTCGCGGAAGATCGGAGTGAGCTGGGTGAGTTCTTTCAGGTCGATATTCATACGCGATGCTCACTGGCAGTCGTAGGCAGGAAAAGCGCAGTGGGTTTTCCGGCAGAAAGTTCGATGGAGTGGTCGGTGGACAAAGAGAGCGTTGTCCACCCTACGCAAGGCTCAAGCATTGGGACGTCCCACCAGGGCGAACGAGGTCAGGCTGACCTGGTGCTCACGGGTCAGGTACTCCCGACGCTCCAGGCGCTCGCGCTGGAAGCGGCCGTCGCGGGACAGGCGCGAGAACCAGTACAGCAGTTCGTCGGTGGCGCCTTCCGGTTCCTGCTCCAGCAGCCAGACCATCAGGTCCGGCAGCGGCAGGGCCTGGCTGCAGCGATCGATCATCTCCCGTGCGGTACGTGGCGCGCGCGGCGCGTCGCCTTTGCGCGAACCACTGGCCTTGGGGAACTGCGATGGCTTGGGCTCGAAGCGGGCGAGGGCGTAGACGTAGCTTTCGACTTGGCTGGCGGTGCCGAGGAAGGTGCTCTGCGGCCGGGTGAACAATGGCATCGCCGCCTGGGGCAGGGCATCCAGACCTTTCTTGCGGATCACCGACAACGCCAGGGCCGCGCCACGGGTCACGGCATTGTGGCGGCGCGCCTCTTCACGCAGCGGCAGCAGCAGTTCGCGGGCCTTGCGCAGGGTCAGCTGGGCGGTGGTCTGCATTTCCAGGATACGCGCGTGGGTGCGCAGCAGCAGGTCGTCGTCGACCAACTGGCCAAGGCGTTGCTGTTCGCCGAGCAGGCGCAGCAGCACCTGTTCGACGCGGCGCACGCCCTGTTCGAAGGCGCCGTCGGCAGAGACCAGTTGGATCATCGGCTCGACGTACTCGTCCCAGGTGGCCAGCACTTCGGCATAACGCTGACGCAGTGGGATCTGCCGGTCGCTGGTCTTGGCTCGCTCGGCCACGCCGACCAGTGCCTGTTCGTCGTTGGCCAGCTTCTTCAATACGTCACGCACACGCATGTCGAGCAGGCGCAGTTGGCGGGCGAGGTCGTTGCCGTCGCGTACTTCGAAGGCATCCTGGATGTAGCCGGCCAGGCGCTCCAGATGGCGCAGATACGCTTCGATCTCCAGGCACAGGCCGAGGCGGTGCTCACGGCGCAGGTAGGCGAGGAAGTCGTGGATCTGCGCGTTCAGTTCGAAGCGGTTCGGGCTCTTGGCCACGGGCACCAGGATATCCAGGCGAATCCATTGGTCGAGCAGGGTGGTGATGTCGGCGGCTGTGCCTTCGGGCAGTTGCGCGCCGAGCTGGTTGCGCAGCTCCACCAGGCTCAGGGTGCCGGCATCGAACCGCTCGCACAGCGGTTCGAGCAGCGTCCAGTGCTCGGCGAGGGCGCGCAACACGCGCTTGGGATCGATCATGTCGGGCCGGGTCCGTCGCAAAAGGCGCGATTGTACTGTAAAGAAGCCGACCAGTCGGGCACCGTTTAGCTTTTCCCAAAGGACGAATCAGGCCACAATCGCGGCCTGCATTTATCTGGAATACCGCCTTGATCGAAGAAGTCCGCCGACGTGCCTACTTGAGCGCCATGCAGGTGAGTACTTGGCTGCCGCGCCATGCGCTGCCGTTCGCCGCGCCTTCACGGCCTGAGTTGATGGCGCTTGCCGAGCCCGTGATCGAGCCGGTACGTGTCGAGACCAGAGGCGAGCAGGACGCCAGGCCCGTTGCCAGCGAGCCGGCCGTCGCCGAACCGACGCGAGTCGTCACTGCTGTGCCCGCGCTGGAGGCGATCAAGTCAGCGATTCCCGGCAACAAGCCCGTCTCTCGCCTGGAACCCACGGTCAACGAGGAAGCCGAGCCGATCCAGGACAAACCAGTAGCGTTGCCGCCTCCGCGCTTCTCTCTACAGTTACTGCGTGCCGGTAATTGCGCGATCCTGGTCGAGTTACCCACAGGCGAGCCGTTCCAGAGCCGCGATCCGGCGTACCTGCTGCTCAAGGATCTGCTGCGGGCTGCTGGCCTGCCCGACAGCCCGCAGCAGGTCGGCGACGGTTCGCCGATCCGCTGGCCGTTGCTGACTCGCGGTAGCCTTGACCAAGGGGCCGAGGCCGCGCGTGATTACGTCCAGGGCGTACTGATGGGCCAACTGGACGACCAGCCATGCGCGTGCCTGTGGCTGATTGGCTTGCCAGCCGTGCGTTTCGCCGGAGAAGCGGATGAGGACACCTTCAACCGGGAGCTGACCATCGACGGGTTGGGCGTCGCCTGGGCCCTGCCAGGCCTGGAAAGCCTGATGGACGAGCCGCGTCGCAAAGCCGGGTTATGGCAAGCCATGCGTCGGGTGCGCCAGCGCTGGGCGACACCGGCATGAGTGGTGTAGTCAGCTTCCGCCCTATGAATATGGCGGATCTTACCCGCGTGCTGGAGATCGAACAGGCGGCCTTCAGTCATCCGTGGACTCGCGGCATCTTCGAGGACGGCCTGAGGTCCTACGATTGCTGGGTGATGTTCGAGGATGGCGTTCAAGTCGGTCATGGCGTGATTCAGGTGATCATCGACGAGGCACACCTGCTCAACATCACCGTGCACCCGCAACGCCAGGGCAAAGGCCTGGGCCAGCAGTTGCTCGAGCACCTGATGCGTCGGGCAATGACGCTCAAGGCCGGGGAGTGCTTTCTCGAAGTGCGCGCCAGCAACCAGTCCGCCTATCGTTTGTATGAGCGCTATGGTTTCAACGAGATCGGCAAGCGCCGTGATTACTATCCGGCACCCGGCGGTCGCGAGGATGCCCTCGTCATGGCCTGTACGCTGATCGACTGAGGCCGCCATGAGCGACGAGTTGCAAGAGCTGTTCGACAACAATGCCCGCTGGGCTGAGGCGATCAATCAGGAAGATCCAACCTTTTTCGCCAAGCTGGCCAAGCAGCAGATGCCCGAGTATCTGTGGATCGGCTGCTCCGATGCACGTGTGCCCGCCAACGAAATCGTCGGCCTGCTGCCTGGCGATATCTTCGTTCACCGTAATGTTGCCAACGTGGTCCTGCACACTGACATGAACTGCCTGTCGGTGATCCAGTACGCAGTCGACGTGCTCAAGGTGAAGCACATCCTGGTCACCGGTCATTACGGTTGCGGTGGCGTGCGCGCGGCGATGCAGAACAGCCAGTTCGGCCTGATCGACGGTTGGTTGCGTTCGATTCGCGACCTGGCTTACGAACAGCGTGATCATCTGGCGCTGTTCTCCTGCGAGGAGGAGCGCGTCGACCGCCTGTGCGAGCTGAACGTGATCCAGCAGGTGGCCAACGTCAGCCATACCACCATCGTGCAGAACGCTTGGCATCGTGGGCAGTCGCTGGCCGTGCATGGCTGCATCTACGGGATCAAGGACGGTCGCTGGAAAAGCCTGGACGTGACCGTCAGCGGTCTCGACCAACTGCCGCCACAGTATCGGCTGCGTCCCATCGGAAACGACTGATGAGCTGGAAGAACTCACCAGCCCTGGCCTGGGCGGGATTGGTATTGGCTGCTATTTTCTGGGCTGGCAATGCCTTGGTTGCCAGGGCATTCAGCCATAGCATTCCGCCCTTCACCCTGGCGTTTTGGCGCTGGAGCATGGCACTGGCGTTGCTGTTGCCTTTCGTGGCAGCGCCAATCTGGCGTCATCGTCAGGATCTGCGCCGTGCCGGCTGGCGAGTTCCGCTGCTGGCTGCCTTGGGGATCGCAGGCTACAACTGTTTCCTCTACAGCGCCGCGCACAGCACCGCGGCTCTTAACCTGACCTTGGTAAGTACCTGCCTGCCGCTGGCGTTGTTTCTCGGTTCGGGCCTGTTGCTTGGAGAGTGGCCGGGCAGCCGTGCCTGGCTGGGGATCGGTCTGGCTACCTTGGGCCTGTTCTGGCTGATCGCACGTGGCGATTGGGCGGTGCTTGCTGGGCTGTCATTCAATCCCGGGGACCTGTTGATGCTGGTTGGCGTGCTCGATTGGGCGCTTTACACCCTGCTGCTGCGTCGTTGGACACCGTTGCTGCCATTGCCTGCGCCAGCCTTGCTGGGTGTGCTCGTATTGCTTGGTGTGCCTATCCTCCTGCCGCTCTACCTCTGGGAGTTTTCCAGCGGAGCCCGGTTCGTCTTGTCGCTGGAAAATCTTTCTGCCATTGCCTACACCGCCATCGGCGCCTCGCTGACCGCCTACGTGCTGTGGAACCATGGGGTGAAAATGGTCGGCGCAGCTCAGGCCTCGCTCAGCAGCTATCTGATGCCGGTGTTCACCGCGCTACTCGGCTGGCTGCTACTCGGCGAAGGGTTGCAGCATTATCACTGGGTCGGCGGCGCGCTCATTTTCGGCGGGCTGTTGTTGTCCAACAGGGCCTAGGTAGGGTAGGGGGCTTAGCGACGCGGCTGCGGTTTCTGTGGCGTTTCTTGTTGCATGGCGCCGATGTTCGGCGTGCCGATGACAGGTATATGGGGCAATACCAGGCATAGTGCCCAGGCCGTGATCAGCAGCGCGGTACCGCCGAGCCAGATGCCTGCGGCGATCTGCAAGGTCAGATTGCGTGGCCTGGTCGAACTGGTCGAGTGCTGCCGTTGCGGGTATGGCGTGTCGTCATCCAGTTCCAGAGGGTCACGCTCGCGTGCGCTGAAACTTTCCAGCCGCGTATGTCTGTCTCGTTGCATGAAATCTTCGACCTTTGTTTAGACACGGCGACCTTTGCCGTTCTGCCGCGGCGCACCGTTTGCCTCGGTGTGAGTTGGACGCGCACTTTAGCAAAAGGGTTCGACCGTCAGGAATATGTCGATCTAGTCCAAAAGGATTGGGTTGATGGCTAGTTGATATCGTAATGATATTGTTGTGCTGCCTGACAGGGCGCCCCCTCCCTTTCAATCAAAGAGTCGCATCGTGAAGGAACTACTCCTGATCCTCGCCATGACCGGCGCCGCGCTTTTTTATTACTCAACAACCTCCAGCACTGATGCGTCAGTCGCTAATTACCAGGAACTGCTGAAGAAGGCTGAAACCTCCACGGTTTCCCGGCAGGACGTGATCTTTGGGGCCAATGACCTGGCCCGCTTCCAGTGCTCCCAGGTGCCAACCACCAGTTCGGCGGAATGTGTTGCTCGCTACAGTGGCAACCAGGTGACCTGCGAGGAGCGCGTATTTGCCAATGCGCCTGAAAGCTATGCGAGGAAGGAGGATGTGAGTGCCGCAGCCGAAGCGTTCGCGGGCTGCGTGCGTGGAGGTTGAGTCTCGGGAGATGTCTGTTCTCGCCCAATACCACTCTTAGTGTGAGCCTGAAAGAGGCTGTAGCAACTGCCCAGAAACAACAAAGGCCTACCCGAAGGTAAGCCTTTGTTTTGTATGGTGGCTACGCAGGGCTTGAACCCCGGAGCTCAGCATTATGAAGCGCAAATGTGGCTTTCGCACCAAGTCAGAGGCTGAGTGTTGGGTGTCCGATATGCGTCGTGAATACAGCCGTCGAGGCTGTGACCCTGGAGAGCGTCTGCTGGTTCTGGTCGAAGTTTGGTACGAGCTGCCTGGGGCAACCCTGAAAGATCCTTCCCGCTACTCGCGTACCAAGGCGATTGCCGTCGCGCTGGGCAACCCGGTCGCTACCAGCTTCACCGCCCTGGACTTCGGTCGCTACCGTTCTGATCGCTTGAAGAGCTGTTCGCCGGCCACGGTGAATCATGAGCACCGTTACCTGAAAGCCGTTTTCAACGAGCTGATCCGTCTCGGCGTGTGGAACGAGCCGAACCCGATTGGCGCTATTCGCCAGCTCAAGGTCGAGGAGACCGAGCGATCCTATCTCACCCTGGAGCAATGCCGTTTGCTGCTCGAGGAGTGCGAGGTATCGAGCAACAGCCATACGCTGCTGGTCGCCAAGATCTGTCTTGCTACCGGGGCACGTTGGGACGAAGCCGAAAGCCTGGCACGTTCAGAGGTACGCAATGGCCAGGTGCGGTTCGTACGCACCAAGAACGGGAAGGGGCGATCAGTGCCTATCCCGGCTGAACTTGAAAAGCTGATTTTGGCGCGTGGCTACCCTGGATCTGGCCGGCTGTTCAGCCCCTGCCGTGGTGCCTTTCGCAAGGCTTATGAGCGCACCGGGTTACATACGCCTGGGCAACTGACTCACATCCTGCGGCACACGTTCGCCAGCCACTACATGATGCAGGGGGGGGAACGTCCTCACTTTGCAGCGCATCCTGGGCCATGGCGATATCAAGATGACAATGCGCTATTCGCACTTGGCTCCTGATCACTTCAAGGCAGTGCTGACCAGCTCGCCATTGGCGTTGCTGGAGACCTGCTAAGGCTAATGAGCCAGTTCGTAATAACCTTCTCTGCTCTTTTTAAGGGCTGAACCTTCTTGCTGTTAGTCGGAAAGCACGACAAAGTTGAGCCCTCTTTGAACCGTATTTTTGTTGCATCATGACTGAACGTTCCGCGAAATCGTCCGGGAAACCCTCTCTCAATGAGCAATCGGAGGAGAATTTTGCCGATAACGAAGGCTGGATCTCATGGCGAAACTTGACCACTGAAGCCATGGAGCGCTTTCACGAGCAGCTTCTTGCGAACGTTTCCAGGGCGCCGGGTTTGGTGGGCTACGAGGCCGCGAAACGCGCACGGGCAGCTAATGGGAACTTTGCCTGGTCTTGGGGGGCCGCTGCTGAAATTCAGGAAACTATCAATACGATAAATTCGTGGGGGATGCACCTGCACGATTGGTGCGCTTGGAATGCCGTTGTTGAGTCATTTGAGACGGATGACGATAAAGGGCAGCTGATGCATCACTTCGTTCAACCCTTAGCTTTCTTCTGCATGCATCAACCTAGCACAGTCAGTGATCGCCTGATGTTCCTTACCGAGACACTTTTACATCAGGCGAACTGTCTTATAGAACCAGGCTACGTTGATCGACTTGATCAGGATGGTTTGAGACATGGACAAGGGCTTCGGCGCTCTGATCGCAGAAAGCAGGTCATTCGCCTCGGTCACCGCTGGACACGATTTAATAGGTTTCTGGCTGCGTTGGATGCAATGAATGACTCTGCCTATCGAAAGCTTAGTCGCAATTTCCGCGACCTATCTGTTCACTCGTTCGCACCTAGGTTCATGGTTGGGCAAATCATGCGCGCAGTTCGTTCGATTGAGCCGTGGCAAGAAAGCGTGAAGCAACCATGCGGTGGATACGTGCTTGTAGATCATCCGACCAAGAAATGTGTCAGCTACACGATGGGTGTGTTGGAGCCTTTTCCTCTCCGCGATGCATGTTCAGCTAGCCTGTCGGAGTACCAAAAAGTAGTGGCCGCTATGAGCGCATTTTCTGAGCTGCTTGAGGAGGTATGTGACTGCATGGATGCGATACCAGATCGCTTATCGGGGCAGTCGTAAGCTGGGACAGGATTGGGACACCCTAGAAACAAAAAAGGGCTTACCTTTCGGTAAACCCTTGTTTTGTATGGTGGCTACGCAGGGACTTGAACCCCGGACCCCAGCATTATGAATGCCGTGCTCTAACCAGCTGAGCTACGTAGCCATTCGAGGCGCGCATTATTCTCGTCACAGCGAATGCTGTCAACACCTTCATGCAAAGATTTTTTCGGTTGAATCAAATGCTTAGGTCTGTCGCATTTGTCTCTGCTGGCAGGGTGGTGGAGGGTACGGCAAGCTCGGGGCTGCCGGATAAGAAAAGGAGAGAAGAGGCATGAGTGGTGTGGCGCTGGTAACAGGAGGGAGTCGAGGTATTGGGGCGGCGATTGCGCGCAGGCTGGCACGGGATGGTTACCTGCTGGCGGTCAACTATATCCATGAGCGTGCTGCTACGGATGGTCTGGTCAGCGAGATACGTGCATCCGGTGGGATTCGCTCACTGCTTTCGTGCCGATGTGGCGGTCGAGGCTGAGGTTCTGGCGTTGTTCGATCAGGTTCAGGATGCGCTGGGGGCGCTATCGGTATTGGTGAATAACGGTGGTGTGACCGGTGGTTTCTCCCGGCTGGATGAGTTGCGGGGTGACGTGTTGGCGCGGGTCTTTTCTGTCAACGTGATGGGGGCCTTTTTCTGTTCGCGAGAAGCGGTACGGAGAATGTCGACGCGACATGGTGGTCACGGAGGCTGCATCGTGAATATTTCATCGCGCACGGCCGAATTGGGAGGCGCGGGGGAATGGATTCACTATGCGGCGACCAAGGGTGCGCTGGATACGCTGACAAGGAAGTGGCCGGAGAGGGCATCCGGGTCAATGCCGTTGCGCCCGGCCTCATCGAGACGGATTTGCACGCTTTTGCTGGCAAGCCCGACAGGCCTGCGCAAATGGCTGCCGGCATTCCCCTCGGACGACCTGGAGTGCCAGCCGAGGTTGCGGACTGTGTGAGCTGGCTGGTTTCCGAGGCGGCGTCTTATGTGACAGGTGCCATCGTGCCGATGGCTGGAGGACGATGAGGGCGAGATTGGGAGCAGGGGTGCCCTCCCGAATGATGCACGGCCGGTAATCCTCGGCGTGGGTCATAGTGACGCTGCACGTTCTCAGCGACAGCAGGGGGGAGTGGCACACACGTTTAAACGTTGAAACGGAAGTGCATTACGTCGCCATCCTTGACGATGTATTCCTTGCCTTCCAGGCGCCATTTGCCGGCTTCCTTGGCGCCGCTCTCGCCCTTGTACTGGATGAAGTCGTCGTAGGCGATCACTTCGGCGCGGATGAAGCCTTTTTCGAAGTCGGTGTGGATCGCGGCGGCGGACTGGGGCGCGGTGGCGCCGACCTTGACCGTCCAGGCACGGACTTCCTTGACGCCTGCAGTGAAGTAGGTTTGCAGGTTGAGCAGCTCGTAGCCGGCGCGGATCACGCGGTTCAGGCCCGGCTCGATCATGCCCATGCTCTCGAGGAACATCTGCATCTCTTCCGGATCGTCCAGTTCGGCGATCTCGGCTTCGATCTTGTTGCACACCGGCACGACGATGGCGCCTTCTTCCTCGGCGATGGCTTTCACCACGTCGAGCAGCGGGTTGTTCTCGAAGCCGTCTTCGGCGACGTTGGCGATGTACATCACCGGCTTGGTGGTCAGCAGGTGGAAGCTCTTGGCCAGGCGCTTCTCGTCGTCGCCGAGGTTCTTCAGCAGGCTGCGTGCCGGCTTGCCTTCGGTGAGGTGCGGGATGAGTTTTTCCAGCAGCGCCTTTTGCGCCACGGAGTCCTTGTCGCCGCCCTTGGCGGTGCGGGTCACGCGCTGCAATTGCTTCTCGCAGCTGTCGAGGTCGGCCATGATCAGTTCGAGGTCGATGATCTCGATGTCGCGCTTGGGGTCGACGCTGTTGGAAACGTGGATCACGTTGTCGTCTTCGAAGCAGCGCACCACGTGGGCGATGGCGTCGGTCTCGCGAATGTTGGCGAGGAACTTGTTGCCCAGGCCTTCGCCCTTCGACGCGCCTGCGACCAGGCCGGCGATGTCGACGAATTCCATGGTCGTGGGCAGTACCCGCTCAGGCTTGACGATGGCTGCCAGCGCGTCCAGGCGTGGGTCGGGCATCGGCACGATGCCGCTGTTCGGCTCGATGGTGCAGAACGGGAAGTTTTCCGCCGCGATGCCGGATTTGGTGAGGGCGTTGAACAGGGTGGACTTGCCGACGTTGGGCAGGCCGACGATGCCGCAGTTGAATCCCATGGTATGTCCCTCGTGCCAAAGGCGGTGAATAGGTTAGGAAGTGGCTTTCTGGCTGTGCAACTTGCGCATGGCGACGGTCCAGTCACCGGCGAGTATTTCCGGGAGGACGTCGAGGGCGAAGCCGATGCTGGCATCCAGCAGTTCCTGCTCGCCACGCGGCGCGCGGCCTAGGACGAAATTGGAGACCATGCTGGCATGCCCAGGATGACCGATGCCAAGCCGCAAACGGTGGAAGTTGTTCTGGTTGCCGAGCTGGGCAATGATGTCGCGCAGCCCGTTATGCCCGCCATGCCCGCCACCCTGCTTGAGTTTGGCGATGCCGGGAGGCATGTCGAGTTCGTCGTGGGCCACCAGGATTTCTTCGGGCTTCAGTTTGAAGAAATTGGCCAGGGCCGCCACGGACTGGCCGCTGCGGTTCATGAACGTGGTGGGGATGAGCAGGCGAACTTCGCGGCCCTGGTGGTTGAACTTGCCGACCAGGCCGAAATACTTGCGATCAACGCTGAGATTGACGCGTTGGCTATCCGCCAGACGCTCAACGAAAAGAGCCCCTGCGTTATGCCGGGTCTGGTCGTATTCGGGACCTGGATTTCCCAGGCCGACGATCAGTTGGATGGCAGTCACGTCAGGGGCCCTTCTCTGGTACGCCGCGAGCTATCAGGTAGCACGCGGCGGTGGCTGTCGATTACTCGGCAGCGCCTTCACCGGCAGCGTCTTCACGAACGCGTGGCAGGTGGATGCTGGCAACCGGCAGGTCGCTGCCGTGGGCCAGGGCGACCAGCTCGACGCCTTTCGGCAGCTTGATGTCGGACAGGTGAACTGTCTGGTCAATGGCAACGTCGGTCATGTCGACTTCGAGGAATTCCGGCAGGTCTTTCGGCAGGCAGGAAACTTCGACTTCGCTGAGGGCGTGCAGGATTTCGCCGCCGCCTTGTTTGACGCCAGCCGCGCCAGCTTCGTTGACGAAGTGCAGCGGGACGTGGGCACTCAGTTTCTGACCGGCAACGACGCGAACGAAGTCTGCGTGCAGAACGAAACCTTTGGCCGGATGGCGCTGCAGGGCTTTGATCAGAACGCTTTCTTTGCTGCCGGCTACGTCCAGGGTCAGTACGTGGCTGAAGGCTGCTTCGTTTTCCAGCAGTTTGGCCAGGTCTTTGGCCAGCAGGCTGATGGAAACCGGGGCTTTCTCGCCACCGTAGATCACGGCAGGCACTTGGCTGTCGTTACGACGCAGGCGGCGGCTCGCACCTTTCCCCAGGTCGGAACGCACTTCGGCATTCAGGGCAAATTCAATCATTTCACTTCTCCAAAATAGCCATGATGTCCGCGATGCTTGCGACCAGCATCAAGGGGCATCAGGCAAAAAAGCCCCGCACGTGGCGGGGCGTTTGCGTCAGTGCGCGTTTCGCTTAGCGGAACATCGCGCTGATCGATTCTTCATTGCTGATGCGGCGTACCGCTTCAGCCACTACCGGCGCCATATCCAGTTGACGGATACGCGGGCAGGCTTGCGCCGCGGCGGACAGCGGGATGGTGTTGGTCACCACCAGTGCGTCCAGCACGGAGTTTTCAATGTTCTCGATGGCACGACCCGAGAGTACCGGATGCGTCGCGTAGGCGAAGACCTTGGCTGCGCCATGCTCTTTCAGGGCCTTGGCCGCATGGCACAGGGTGCCGGCGGTATCGACCATGTCGTCGACCAGTACGCAGGTACGGCCTTCCACGTCACCGATGATGTGCATCACTTCGGAGTGGTTGGCTTTCTCACGACGTTTGTCAATGATCGCCAGGTCGACGCCCAGGGATTTGGCCACGGCGCGAGCGCGAACCACGCCACCGATGTCCGGGGAGACGATCATCAGGTTGTCGAAGCGCTGGTCTTCGATGTCGTCGACCAGGACCGGAGAACCGTAGATGTTATCGACCGGGATATCGAAGAAACCCTGGATCTGGTCGGCGTGCAGATCGACGGTCAGCACGCGGTCGATACCGACCACGGTGAGCATGTCGGCCACTACCTTGGCGCTGATCGCAACACGAGCGGAGCGCGGACGGCGATCCTGGCGTGCGTAGCCGAAGTAGGGGATGACCGCGGTGATGCGCGTCGCCGAGGAGCGGCGGAAGGCGTCGGCCATCACCACCAGTTCCATCAGGTTGTCGTTGGTTGGGGCGCACGTAGGCTGAATGATGAAGACGTCCTTACCGCGAACGTTCTCATTGATTTCAGTGCTGATTTCGCCATCGGAGAATTTGCCCACAGAGGCATCACCGAGGGGAATGTGCAGTTGGCGAGCGATTCGGCGCGCCAGGTCGGGGTTGGCATTCCCCGTAAAGACCATCATCTTGGACACGCGCAGTACCTGCCGGCTGAGGGTGGACCTGATGAATTAAAAAGCTGTTCAAAATAACGGTTTGGACCGTGACCTTGAACAGCTTCGTAGAATATGGCAGGGGCGGCTGGATTCGAACCAACGCATGGCAGGATCAAAACCTGCTGCCTTACCGCTTGGCGACGCCCCTAATTGGATGATGCTACATCCGACTCTCGACCCAGTTTTCCAGCGCTCTGTGCAGCATGGAAACGTTGCTGCCCTTTGCGACGAACCCTGGTAGATGGTCTGGAAGACGGGCCGCGACTTTATCAGCTTCGACCTGGCTTGGGAAGGACCCAAACACGCAACCTCCAGTGCCGGTTAATCTAGCCGAAACAAATTTGTTTAGCAAGATCAAAGCGTTACGAACTTCTGGGTAACGCTTCTCGACTACCGGCTGACAGTCATTTCGACCGCCCCGCTCGAGAACGGTGCGCACTTTAATCGCGGGTGTATCTCGTGTCAACTCTGGATCGGAGAAAATTTCTGCTGTGCTGACAAATACTTGCGGCACAACGACGAGATACCAGGGTTCATCGAGTTCGACCGGAATCAACTTTTCGCCGACACCTTCGGCAAATGCGGCGTGTCCGCGTACGAATACCGGGACGTCGGCGCCCAAGCTCAGTCCTAGGGCGGCCAGGCGATCTTCGTCCCAGTCGAGTTGCCACAGACGATTGAGGCCGAGCAGGGTGGTGGCTGCGTCGGAACTGCCGCCGCCGATTCCGCCGCCCATGGGCAAGTGCTTGTCGAGCCAGATGTCGGCACCCAGTCGCGTGCCGCTTTGTTGTTGCAATTGACGGGCGGCGCGCACGATCAGGTTGCTGTCGTGAGGCACGCCGGTCAGTTCGCTATGCAGGTGGATTTCCCCGTCGGCGCGCAGGGCGAAGCCCAACTGGTCACCATGGTCGAGGAATTGAAAGAGTGTCTGCAGGTCGTGATAGCCGTCGGGACGGCGACCGAGGATATGCAGCATCAGGTTGAGCTTGGCCGGAGCGGGGAGGATCAGTTGGGCGTTTTGCATGGTGGTATTGAGCGTTTGTTGGCGGGTTTGCTCTCACGCCAACCGGAGAAGGGCAAGAGTCATGCGCGGGATTACTGGCCCAACTGACGGGGCTGCCAGTCCTTGATTACCAGGGTGACGTCGAGATTTTCGCCATGCAGCTTGATGCGCTCCGGCAGGTTGTAGCCATTTTGCTCGACATAGCTGAGGTATTGTACTTCCCAACCGTCCTGTTCCAGGCGTGCCAGGCGGCTGGCGCTGTCCAGGGTCACACGGCTCTTACTGTCCGGCGCGGGCAGGCCACGAATCCACCAGAGCAGATGGGAAACCGGCAGGCGCCAGCCCAGTTGCTCTTCCAGCAGGGCTTCCGCAGACGCGGCTTCGAAGCGGCCCTGGTTGGCGACTTCCAGCGTGGTGGCGCCAGAGCGACCGGTCAGGCGTGCCGCGCCACGGCCGAGTGGGCCGGACAGGCGGATGTCGTAGTAATCCTGGCGCTGCAGCCAGAACAGCGTACCGCTGCCGGAGTCTTTCGGGGCGCGGATGCCGACCTTGCCGTTGATCTGCCAGCCGTCGAGGGCGCTGACCTGGACCTTGTGGACCTTCCACAGCTGGCTGTCGCCCTGGCCCTGGATGGCTTCATGGCCGGCGCAGCCAGCGAGCAGGGCGATGAGGCCGATGAGGAGGAGATTACGCAACATGGTTCAAGGCTTCTCGGAACCGGTCAGGCGTTTCAGGGTGGCGCGCAGGATGGGGCTGTCGGGCTCGTCCTTGAAGGCGTCGGCCCAGACCTGCCGGGCCTCCTTCTGTTTGCCCTGGGCCCAGAGGACTTCGCCCAGGTGGGCTGCGACTTCGTGGTCCGGGTATCGCTCCAGGGCCTGGCGCAGATAGCGTTCGGCTTCGCTCAGGTTGCCCAGGCGATAGTTGACCCAGCCCATGCTGTCGAGGGTGGCGGGGTCCTGCGGGTTGATCTGGTGCGCCTTCTCGATCAACTGGCGGGCTTCTTCGTAGCGCGTGGTGCGGTCGGCCAGGGTGTAGCCGAGCGCGTTGAGCGCGGTGGCGTTGTCCGGTTCGCGTTCGATCACGTTGCGCAAGTCGCGCTCCAGGCCTGGCAAGTCGTTGCGCTTCTCGGCCAGCATGGCGCGGGTGTAGAGCAGGTTGGTGTCGTTGGGGAATTGTTGCAGCCCTTGCTCAATCACCTTCCAGGCGCGTTCGGTCTCGTTTCGATTGGCCAGGGCTTCGGATTCGATCAGGTAAAGCTGGATCGCATAGTCCGGCTGAGCCTCGCGGCTGCGATTGAGGCGACTGGCCGCTTCGTCGGCGCGACCGGCGTCGAGAAGAATCTCGGTCTGGCGCAGCTGGGCGGCGAGGAAATCTTCTCCCGGACCTACCAGGCCGTACTCGATCAGGGCGTTGTCGTTGTCCTGGCGTTGTTCGTGGATGCGGCCAAGGTTGAGGTGCGCGGCATCGGCATGGGCGCCACGGGCCACCAGGTCTTCCAGGTGTACGGCCGCTTCGTCCCAGGATTCGTCTTCCAGGCAGACCAGCGCCAGGGAGTAGCGCAGGTCATCATCATTGGGATATTGCTGGACCAGGCTGGAGAACTCGGCACGGGCTTCTTCCATGCGCTTGAGTTCGACCAGTTCACGGGCGTAGGCCAGGCGCAGGCGTTTCTCGTCAGGGTGCTGCTTGATGCCTTTTTTCAGCAGTGGCAGTGCCTCTTCGCCGCGACCAAGGCTTTGCAGCAGGCGGGCGCGCAGCAGCAACGGGGTGACTTCCGTTTCACTGGCGTCGTGGTCCTCGAGCAGTTCGAGGGCTTCTTCCGGACGATTGTCCTGGTAAAGCAGCAGGGCCTTGCCGAATAGCAGTTGGCCGTTCTCCGGGTATTTCACTTGCAGGCGGTCGAAGCTTTGCAGCAATCCGGCGCGAGTGTCCGAATCCGTCTCCGCCGCGGACAAGGCGAGGAAGTCGAAGTGTGTGGCGCCCTGGCCCTGCAGCACCTTCTCCATGAACGCCATGGATTCGTCATAACGCCCGGCGCGAGCCAACTGAATGGCGGCGGCACGCTGGGCGTCTATGTTGTCGGCATCGTTACGGGCCCAGATCAGCGCGGTATCCAGGGCTGCCTGGTCGGCTCCGAGGTACTCGGCGATCCGGTAGGCGCGCTCGGAAACCCCCGGGTCCTGAGTGGCGTTGGCCTGCTGCACATAGTTGCCGAGGGCGATATCGAAGCGATTGCGTTGCCCGGCCAGCTCGGCGGCGAGCAGCGAGTAGAGGGTCTCTTCGGTAAAGGGGGCATAGACCTTGGGCGCCTCGGCCTTCGTCTGTGCGGCTTCGTCCTCGACCGGCGGAGCGCCGTCGGGCTTGGATGGGGCCAGACTCTGGCAACCGCCGAGGAACAGGAAGGTGGCCAGCAACGCTAAGGATTTATTCATGGGGAGAGTGCGACTAACCTGCGGTGCGGGCATCATGACACAAGCGGTCTGGCAAGCCCAACGGGCAGGCGCATACCGTTGCCTTCGTTTGTGTGTGGGCCGTGTGACTGCCAATTCATCGCTACGGTTCAACATCGATGCGGCAATCCGCCGCTAGGACGCCGCAAAGGCCTGGCGGACGGGGCGCGAACCCTTCTATATGTCGGCTATCAGGCCAATACGCGCGGCAATGGTTGTCCCGCATCGGATGAAGTAGGACAATTGCGCGCCTTCGTATTCCTGTAGCGACCCTGCATGGCTTTTCTCGCTCTTGGTATCAACCACAAGACCGCTTCGGTGGATGTACGCGAGCGCGTGGCTTTTACCCCGGAGCAACTGGTGGAGGCCCTGCGTTTGCTGTGCAGTCGCACCTCCAGTCGCGAGGCGGCGATCCTCTCGACCTGCAACCGCAGCGAGCTGTACCTGGATCAGGAGAGCCTGGCGGCCGATGAAGTCCTGCAGTGGCTGGCCGACTATCACCATCTGAGTGTCGACGACCTGCGAACCTGTGCCTATGTGCATCAGGGGGACCTGGCCGTGCGCCATATGATGCGTGTGGCCTCGGGCCTGGACTCGATGGTGCTCGGCGAGCCGCAGATCCTCGGGCAGATGAAGTCCGCCTACGCCGTAGCCCGCGAGGCGGGCACCGTCGGGCCCATGCTCAGCCGCCTGTTCCAGGCCACCTTCAGCACGGCCAAGACCGTACGCACTGATACCGCGATCGGCGAAAACCCGGTGTCGGTGGCCTTTGCCGCTGTCAGCCTGGCCAAGCAGATCTTCGCCGACCTGCACCGCAGCCAGGCGTTGTTGATCGGCGCAGGCGAAACCATCAGCCTGGTGGCTCGCCACCTCAGAGACCAAGGGATAAAACGCATCGTGGTCGCCAACCGCACCCTGGAGCGGGCCAGCCTGTTGGCCGAGGAGTTCGGCGCCCATGCGGTGCTGCTGTCGGATATTCCCCAGGAACTGGTCAACAGCGACATCGTCATCAGTTCCACGGCCAGCCAGTTGCCGATCCTCGGCAAGGGCGCTGTCGAGCGGGCACTGAAGCAGCGCAAGCACAAGCCGATCTTCATGGTCGACATCGCCGTGCCGCGCGATATCGAGCCGGAAGTCGGCGAACTCGACGACGTTTACCTGTATACCGTCGACGACTTGCATGAAGTCGTCGAGGAAAACCTTAAGAGCCGCCAGGGCGCGGCCCAGGTCGCCGAAGAACTGGTCGCCAGCGGGGCCGACGATTTCATGCTGCGCCTGCGTGAGCTGGCAGCGGTCGATGTGCTCAAGGCCTACCGCCAGCAAGCCGAGCGCCTGCGTGACGAAGAGCTGGCACGGGCCCAGCGCATGCTGGCCAACGGCGCTTCGGCCGAAGACGTGCTGGCGCAATTGGCGCGCGGCCTGACCAACAAACTGTTGCATGCGCCCAGCGTGCAGTTGAAGAAAATATCCGCCGACGGCCGCTTCGAAGCGCTGGCCGTGGCCCAGGAACTCTTTGCCCTCGACGAGGGCGAGTCGAAACCATGAAAGCCTCGTTGCTGAATAAACTGGACCTGCTCCAGGACCGCTATGAAGAACTGACCGCGCTGCTCGGCGATGCCGAGGTGATCGCCGAGCAGAGCAGGTTTCGTGCGTACTCCAAGGAGTACGCCGAGGTCGAGCCGGTGGTCCTGGCCTACAACGAGCTGCGCAAGGTTCAGGATGACCTCGAAGGCGCCCAGGCGCTGCTCAAGGACAGTGATCCGGACCTGCGCGAGATGGCCGAGGAAGAAGTGACCGAGGCTAAGGCTCGTCTGCTCGAACTCGAAGACGTGCTGCAGCGCATGTTGCTGCCCAAGGACCCCAACGACGGGCGTAACGTGTTCCTGGAGATTCGTGCGGGCACCGGCGGCGACGAAGCGGCGATCTTCTCCGGCGACCTGTTCCGCATGTACTCGCGTTATGCCGAGAGGCAGGGCTGGCGCGTCGAGATTCTTTCCGAGAACCCTGGCGAGCACGGTGGCTATAAAGAGGTCATCAGCCGCGTCGAAGGCGATAACGTCTACGCCAAGCTCAAGTTCGAGTCCGGTGCGCATCGTGTACAGCGGGTGCCGGAGACCGAGTCCCAGGGGCGTATCCATACTTCGGCCTGCACCGTGGCGGTCCTGGCCGAGCCGGACGAGCAGCAAGCCATCGAGATCAACCCGGCTGACCTGCGCGTCGACACCTATCGCTCATCGGGCGCGGGTGGCCAGCACGTGAACAAGACCGACTCGGCCATTCGCATCACCCACATCCCCACCGGCATCGTCGTCGAGTGTCAGGAAGAGCGTTCGCAGCACAAGAACCGCGCCAAGGCGATGGCCTGGCTGGCAGCCAAATTGCAGGACAAGCAGGACTCGGCCGCGGCCAAGGAAATCTCCGACACGCGCCGCCTGCTGGTCGGCTCCGGCGATCGCTCCGAGCGCATCCGCACCTACAACTTCCCCCAGGGGCGAGTCACCGATCACCGCATCAACCTGACCCTGTACTCCCTGGACGACGTGATCGCCGGCGGCGTCGAGTCGGTGATCGAGCCGTTGTTGCAGGAATACCAGGCTGACCAATTGGCCGCGCTGGGCGACTGACGGCAGCGGCACGCTGCAAGTCGTCACGCTGGGCCCTGGCGCTTGGTATTGGCTGTTTGAGGCTTGATAGATATGGCTACGATTGACGAATTACTCGCCGCTGCCGACTTGCCCGATTCGCCGACGGCGCGCCTGGATGCCGAGTTGCTGCTCGCCCATTGCCTGGGCAAGCCACGCAGTTACCTGCGTACCTGGCCGGACCGAGTGCCAGAACCCGCCCAACTCGATGCTTTTGCCGCCATGCTGGCCCGGCGTCGTCAGGGCGAGCCGGTGGCCTACATCCTCGGGCATCAAGGTTTCTGGAGCCTGGAGCTGGAAGTCGCGGTGCACACGCTGATTCCCCGCCCGGATACTGAACTGCTTGTGGAAACCGCACTCGCGCTGCTGCCGGCCACGCCCTTGCGTGCTCTCGACCTGGGCACCGGTAGCGGTGCCATCGCCCTGGCCTTGGCCAGCGAACGACCAGGTTGGCAAGTGACAGCGGTCGATATGATCGCGCAGGCGGTGGAACTGGCCGAGCGTAATCGCCAGCGCCTGGGCCTGGACAACGTCGAGGTGTGCAGGAGCCGTTGGTTCTCCGCCTTGGCGGGTGAGCGTTACGACCTGATCGTCAGCAACCCTCCTTATATAGCGGCGAACGACAGGCATCTCGGCCAGGGTGACGTGCGCTTCGAGCCGTCCACCGCTCTGGTTGCCGGTCCCGATGGCTTGGACGATATCCGTATCATCGTGCGCCAGGCGCCCGAGCACTTGCAGCCCGGCGGCTGGCTGATGCTCGAACACGGTTACGATCAGGCAGCCACGGTGCGTGAACTGCTCGCTGCCGAAGGCTTCGCCGATGTGCACAGTCGCCTCGATCTGGGCGGGCACGAGCGCATCAGCCTGGGACGGAGAGATTGAATGCTCGATGACGACGAACTGCTGCGTTACAGCCGGCAGATCCTGTTGGCCCAGGTCGATATCGACGGACAACTGCGCCTGAAACAATCGCGGGCCTTGATCGTCGGTCTTGGTGGGTTGGGATCGCCCGTGGCGTTGTACCTGGCCGCTGCCGGGGTGGGCGAGTTGCACCTGGCAGACTTCGACACGGTCGACCTGACCAACTTGCAGCGCCAGATCATCCATGAGCAGAGCCAGGTCGGTGCCGCCAAGATCGATTCGGCCGGGATTCGCCTCAATGCCATCAATCCCCTGGTCAAGCTGGTCAAGCATCGCCGAGCGCTAGACGAGGACTCGCTGGCTGCTGCGGTTGCCGCCGTCGATGTGGTGCTCGACTGCTCGGATAATTTCACCACGCGTGCCGCCGTCAATGCAGCCTGTGTGGCCGCGCGGGTGCCACTGGTCAGCGGTGCGGCGATCCGCCTGGAAGGGCAGTTGTCGGTGTTCGACCCGCGCCGGGCAGATAGCCCGTGCTACCACTGCCTGTTCGGCCATGGCGACGAAGCCGAACTGACCTGCAGCGAGGCCGGGGTGATCGGTCCGCTGGTGGGCTTGGTCGGTAGCCTGCAAGCTCTTGAAGCCTTGAAGCTGCTGGCCGGCTTTGGTGAGCCGCTGGTGGGGCGCCTGCTGCTGGTCGATGCGCTCGGCTCGCGCTTTCGGGAGTTGCGTGTCCGGCGTGATCCGGCCTGTAGTGTCTGTGGCCAACGACATGAAGTGTGACGCGCCGGTTGGCGTATTCGACTCCGGCGTCGGCGGGTTGTCCGTTCTCGCCGAAATCAGGGCGCGGCTGCCGGATGAGTCGCTGCTCTACGTGGCCGATAGCGGTCATGTGCCTTACGGCGAGAAGAGCGCCGAATACATTCGGGCGCGTAGCCTGGCAATCAGCGACTTTCTCGTCGGCCAGGGCGCCAAGGCACTGGTGCTGGCTTGCAACACCGCCACGGCCGCGGCGGCGGCCGAGCTGCGCGCGCACTATCCCGACCTGCCCATCGTTGGCATGGAGCCGGCGGTCAAGCCGGCGGCGGCGATGACCCGCACTGGCGTGGTCGGTGTGCTGGCCACGACCGGCACGCTGAAGAGCGCCAGATTCGCTGCCTTGCTCGACCGTTTTGCCAGTGATGTGCGAGTCATCACCCAGCCGTGCCCCGGCCTGGTCGAGCGAATCGAGGAGGGGGATCTCGATGGTTCCGAGACCCGGCGCATGCTGCAACAGTGGATCGACCCGCTATTGGCCGAGGGCTGCGATACGCTGATCCTCGGTTGCACTCACTATCCCTTCCTCAAGCCGCTACTACGGCAGATGCTGCCAGCCGAGATCAGCCTGGTCGATACCGGCGCGGCCGTCGCGCGCCAGTTGCAGGCCCTGCTCGATGGGCGGGATCTGCGCGCGCCCGCCGGCTCCAGCAGGCCGACCCGGCTGTGGTGCAGTGGCGATGTCGACCGACTGCAACGTGTTCTGCCGATCCTGTGGCAGGAGCCGGTCGATGTGCAGGTGCTGTCCGCAGGTTGAAGGCCATTTCTGCGCGACAAAAACCTTGAATCTATTCGCCGCTGTGCTTTCTCTGGAGTTGTAGGGCCCTATACTTCTGACGTTTGTGAGTAATCCCGTACAAATCGAATACAGGATGTTTACATGAAGAAAACAATAGCCGTGGCTGCATTAACCGTGCTGGGACTATCGAGTGTTTCCGCGCACGCCGTCGACCTGACGGCCGCCGTGGGCCAGAGTAGCGAATCGACGATGATTTACCGCTTGGGGGCCCAGTGGAACTGGGACCAGCGCTGGTGGGAGAGCGATACCGGTCACCTGAGCGGCTACTGGGACCTGGGTTACACCTACTGGGACGGCGACAAGTCAGCCTCGAACCACACCCTGTCCTTTGCTCCGGTGTTCGTCTACGAGTTTGCCGGGCAAAGGGTGAAGCCTTATATCGAGGCCGGCATCGGCGTCGCCGGGTTCGCCAATACCGAAGTGGAAGGCAACAAGCTGGGGTCGGCGTTCCAGTTCGAGGATCGCCTGGGCGTAGGTCTGCGTTTCTCTGGCCAGGAGGTTGGCTTGCGTGCGATCCACTATTCCAACGCGGGGATCAGCAACCCGAATGACGGTGTCGAAGCCTACACGGTGCATTACCGCATGAGTTTCTGATTTTTCGCGACCCGATGACGAACGCCGCTTCTCTTCGCAGACGCGGCGTTTTTATTGGACTGTCGGTTTTGAATCGACCCGTCTTGCCAGCCTGTTCGCCGTACCCATTACCGCCACCCAGACCAAGCCAAGCAAGGGCAGGGTCGGCACGACGCCGAGGGGAAATTCCACGCCGGCCAAGTGGGCACCGCCATAGTAGGAAAGCGGTGCGAACAGCGCGCCGAGCAGGCAACCCAGCCACCAGGGGCGCGCTGTCCAGTGCAGGCAGTGGCGCAGGGTCGTGGCGAATAGTGCCCAGAGCAGAACCAGCCAAGGCGGAATCACGGGGCTGGCATTGTGAAAGTCGAATACACCGAGATTGAGCAGCAGGCTATCCAGTGCCGTACCGCACAGGGTGATCCCCAGGATCAGCAGTGCCTCCCGGCGACCGTCCGCCAGAAAGACCAGATGAATCGTCAGGCAGATGACCGCGACCAGCAGCAGCCATGGCCGTTGTGCGCCGAACACGCAGGCCAGCCAGCCGGTTTGGAACAGCGCGGCGTTGGCCAGTTGCCGTTTCACGCCGGGAAGCGGCCGAGCAGCGGTGCTGGACGCGATTGCGGCTTGGCCAGCAGCAATTGCGCGGTGCCGATGCTGCGTTCGAGAAATCCACCTTCGCAGTAGCACAGGTAGAACTCCCACAGGCGATAGAAGTAGTCGTCGTAGCCCAGTTGCTCCAGGGTGTGGCGGGCCTGGCGCAGGTTGTCGTGCCACAGGCGCAGGGTCCTGGCGTAGTGCAGGCCGAAGTCTTCCATGTGGTGCAGGTTGAGGTCGGTGTCATGGCTGATCACATCGAGCATCTTCTGCATCGATGGCAGCGCGCCGCCAGGGAATATATAGCGCTGGATGAAGTCGACGGTACGCGTCGCCTGCTGGTAGCGCTGGTCGCGGATGGTGATGGCCTGCAGCAACATCAGTCCGTCGTCCTTGAGTAGGTGAGCGCACTGCTTGAAGTAGGTCGGCAGGAAGCGATGGCCGACCGCTTCGATCATCTCGATGGACACCAGCTTGTCGTACTGACCAGCCAGGTCGCGATAGTCCTTGAGCAGCAGGGTGATGCGGCCCTCCAGGCCGGCTTCGGCGATGCGCTTCTGGGTGTAGGCGAACTGCTCGCGCGACAGCGTGGTGGTGGTGACCCGGCAGCCATAGTGGCGTGCCGCATGGATCGCCATACCGCCCCAGCCCGTGCCGATTTCCAGCAAGTGGTCGCCTGGTTGCAGGTCGAGTTTCTGGCAGATGCGGTCAAGCTTGTTCAATTGCGCTTGTTCCAGGCTGTCATCGGCGCGTTCGAACATCGCCGCCGAATACATCATGGTCGGGTCGAGCATGCGTTCGAACAAATCGTTGCCCAGGTCATAGTGGGCGGCGATGTTGCGCTGCGAACCGGCGCGGGTGTTGCGGTTGAGCCAGTGCAGGGCGTGCAGCAGCGGGCGACCCAGCAACTGCATCAGGCCGCGTTCCATACCGTCGAGCACGTCCAGGTTGCTGACGAACACGCGGATCACCGCAGTCAGGTCCGGGCTGCTCCAGTAGCCATGAATGTAGGCCTCGCCGGAGCCGATGGAGCCGTTGCTGGCGACCAGCCCCCAGACTGCCGGGTCATGCACGTGAATCTCGGCCTGCAGCTCGCCGCTTTGGCCGAACACGCGGCGCTCGCCGTTCTCGATCAGGCTCAGTTGGCCATGGCGTAGCAGTTCGAGCTGGCGCATTACAGCTCCCCTTAGCAGGCCGGCACCGATGCCGTTGCCCGCGCGGATGGATGACTTAGCGGAGGTCAGGCTGGGGTTTTTCATCGGCGTGCTCCTTGGCAATGGGGGAGGCGGTGCGGTAATGACCGTCGGCTTCCTGATGGTCGTAGATCGGTGTGCGCTTGAGCAGCAGGCGCAAGGCCTGCCAATAGATGGCCAGCACGGTCTTGGCGGTCATCCAGGGAAAGGCCAGCAGATGGCGGTGCAGGCTGGCGCGGCTCAGCTCGTGGCGTTGCAGGTCCAGCGAGGCGACGAATACGCGCTCATCGCCGCGCCAATCCTCCATCAGCACCTTGAGGCGCTCGCCGGTCGGGCTGAAGCGCATGCGGTACTGCAGGTCGCGCGGCAGGAAGGGCGAGACGTGGAAGGACTTGGCCACGGTGATCTGCACCTCGTCGGCCTCGCCAGCCGGCAGCACGTAGTGATAACGCTCGCGCCACGGCGTGTTGGTCACTTCGCAGAGAATCGCGACCAGTCGGTCCTCGGCGTCATGGCAATAGAAGAAACTCGCCGGATTGAAAGCCAATCCCCAGCTACGCGCCTGGGTCAGCAGGTAGACCGGTCCTGGCGCTGCCGTGCCGAGCGCTTCCTCGACCCGCTGGCGCACCGCATCGACCAGGCGCATGCCTTGGGAGGTGAAGGTTTTCAGGTAGTCGCTTTCACGGAGGGAGAAGGCACTGAATCGACCTGTACCGGCGAGTGGTGAGAGACCGAATACCTGGTCTTGCTCGTCGAGATCGAGCAGCAACATGCCCATGCGATAGTGGAAAGCATGGGCGCGCGGAGAGAAACGCTTGTGCGCGACCCAGCCGCTGTAGAGGGCGCTGTTCACAGTTGCTCGCCGAGGCTGGCGGCTACGCGCAGGGCGCTGACCACACCGTCTTCGTGGAAGCCGTTGGCCCAGTAAGCGCCGCAATAGTGGCTGCGGTTGGCACCGTCGAGTTCGGCCCAGCGTGCCTGGGCGGCGATGCCCGCCAGGCTGTATTGCGGATGGGCGTAGCGGTAGCGGCCGAGTACCTTGGCCGGGTCGATGGCATCGTTCTGGTTGAGGCTGACGCAGAAGGTGGTCGGCCCTTCGATACCTTGCAGGATGTTCATGTCGTAGGTCACCGCCGCGGCGCGCTCGCCGCCAAGACGGTAGTTCCAGCTGGCCCAGGCCAGCTTGCGGTCGGGCAGCAGGCGGGTGTCGGTGTGCAGGACCACATCGTTCTCGGCGTAGCGAAGCGCCCCGAGGATGCTCGACTCCGCCTCACTGGGCGTGGCCAGAAGGGCGAGGGCCTGGTCGCTGTGACAGGCGAACACCACCTGATCGAAGCGCTCGCTGCCCGCGCTGCTGTGGATGGTTACGCCGTCGGCATCCCGCTCGACTTTCTGCACCGGGCAGGTCAGGCGGATGCGTTCGCGAAAGCTGGCGGTCAGTGGTTCGACATAACTGCGCGAGCCGCCGCTGATCACGCGCCACTGCGGCCGGTCGTTGACCGAGAGCAGGCCGTGGTTCTTGAAGAAACGGACGAAGAACTGCAGCGGGAAACCGAGCATGTCATCCAGCGACATCGACCAGATCGCCGCGCCCATGGGCACGATGTAGTGGTCGATGAAGCGCTGCCCGTAGCGTTTCTCGCGCAGGTAATCGCCCAGGGTCATGTGCTCGGCGATGCGCTGTTCTTGCAGGTCCTGCAGGGCTTCGCGGTTGAAGCGCAGGATGTCGCGCAGCATGCCCCAGAAGGTCGGCGACAGCAGGTTGCTGCGTTGGGCGAACAGGCTGTTGAGGTTGTTGCCGTTGTATTCGCTGCCGGTGATGGGATCGTGCACGGAGAAGCTCATCTCCGTGGCCCGCGAGGCGACGCCGAGCCGGTCCAGCAACTTGATGAAGTTGGGATAGGTCCAGTCGTTGAAGACGATAAAGCCAGTGTCGATGGCATGGCTCTGGCCATTCACCTGCACATCGACCGTGTGGGTGTGGCCGCCGATCCAGTCGCTGGCCTCGAACACCGTGATGTCGTGACGGCGGGCGAGCAGGTGGGCGCAGGTCAGGCCGGAAATGCCGCTGCCGATGATGGCGATCTTCATGAGTGGCTGTCCTGGGTGCGCGACAGGCGTTTGCCGATGGCCAGGCGCAACCCTTGGGGCAGCGCGGCGAGCAGTTTGAGCCCGAGAATGAATGGCGTGGGGAAGGCGATTTCGTAGGGGCGTTTGTCCAGCCGCGCGGCGATGTGATGGGCGGCTTTATCCACCGGCCAGCGCATCGGCATGGGGAAGTCGTTGCCCTGGGTCAGCGGCGTGTCGACGAAGCCGGGGCTGACCAGGGTGACCGCGATGCCTTCGCTGGCCAGGTCGATGCGCAGCGATTCGAACAGGTAACGCAGCGCCGCTTTCGATGCGCCATAGGCTTCGGCGCGCGGCAGGGCAAGAAAGGTCACCGAGCTGGCGACACCGACCAGGTGGGGCGTCTTGCTCAGGCGCAGCAGCGGCAGCGCGGCTTCGATGCAGTAGCTGGCGGCCAGCAGGTTGGTACGCATGACCCGCTCGATCAATGCGGCCTCGAAGGCACGGCTGTCCAGGTATTCGCAGGTGCCGGCATTCAGGATCACCTGGTCCAGCACGCCCCAGCGCTGGGCGATCTGCTCGGCGATCGTGGCGACCTGCTGTGGATCGGTCAGGTCGCCGGCAAGCACCAGCACCTGCTTGGGGAAGCACTTGGCCAGCCGTTCCAGGGCCTCTTCGTTGCGTGCGCTGAGGGCCAGGCGATGGCCTTGTTGCAGCAGCAGTTCGGCCAGGGCCGCACCGATGCCGCTGCTCGCGCCGGTGAGCCAGATGCGTTTCATGCCAGCCTCCGTTTCAGCAGGCGAATCGCTCCGCCGAGCACCGGGATGTGTTCATAGAGCAGTGCGCCGGCATCGAAGTAGTCGCGGTGGCGATAGACCTTGCCGTCACGCCAGAGCAGGTGCGAGCAGCCTTCCAGTTGCAGGGGCTTGCCGCCCGCGAGGCGCGGGTGGCGGTAATGCATGGTCCAGCGCAGGTAGCCTTCGCCCTCGCGCAGTTCGTCGAAAGCGTCGAAGACGAAGCGCAGTGCGCTGAGGTTGGCGTAGAGCTGTGCGTAGTAAGCGCGCAATTCTTTCAGGCCATGGACCTCATGCAGCGGGTCGCGGAAGGCGATGTCGGCGCTGTACAGCGTTTCGACCCGTTCCAGGTTGTGCTTGTCGAGGCTGGCGAAGCCTTCGGCGAAACGCTGCAGGAAGTCAGTCATCGAGTTCTCCTCGCGACGGCAGGTCACGGAAGGCCTGCAAGGCGCGCTCACGGCTGGCGCCGAGGTCGACGATAGGCTGTGGATAATCCGTTGCGCCGAACAGGCCGAGTTTGGCCGGGTTGTGGATATCGCGTTTGCTCAGGTCTTTTAGTTCGGGCAGCCATTCGCGGATGAACTCGCCGTTCGGGTCGAAGCGTTCGGACTGGCTGATCGGGTTGAAGATGCGGAAGTACGGCACGGCGTCGGTGCCGGTGGAGGCGCTCCATTGCCAGCCGCCGTTGTTGGCTGCCAGATCGCCGTCGATCAGGTGACGCATGAAGAAGCGCTCACCTTCGCGCCAGTCGATCAGCAGGTTCTTGCTGAGGAACATCGCCACCACCATGCGCAGGCGGTTGTGCATCCAGCCGGTGGCAAGCAACTGGCGGATCGCTGCGTCGATGACTGGGATACCGGTTCGGCCTTGCTGCCAGGCTTCCAGGTCTTTCTCGGCATGGCGCCAGTCCAGCTTCTCGGTCTCCGGGCGGAACGCGCGATGCCGCGAGACCCGTGGGTAGCCCACCAGTACGTGCTTGTAAAACTCACGCCAGAGCAATTCGTTGATCCAGGTGACGGCGCCTTTGCCGCCGCTTTCGAACTCGCCGTGGTTGTGGCGCAGCGCCGCATGCAGGCACTGGCGCGGCGAGACGACGCCAGCAGCGAGGTAACTCGACAACGTGCTGGTGCCGGGGATGGCCGGCATGTCGCGTTGTTCGTGGTAGTCGTCAAGGTCTTCGTCGGCGAAGCGTGACAGTCGCTCTAGGGCCGCATGTTCACCCGCTGGCCAAAGGTCGCGCAGGGCCTTGTCCGGCGTTTCGAATCCGTCGACCTGATGGGGGACCTTGTCGCTGGCAATTTGCAGCGGCTGCTGCTTATCCACAACGGCGACCCGTTGCGGCAGGGCGCTGTGCAGGCGCTGGTAGCAGACCTTGCGGAACTGGCTGAAGACCTTGAAGTAGCCGCCGCTCTGGGTCAGCACGCTACCGGGCTGGAAGAACAACTGGTCCAGGTGGCCCTGGAAGCCGACTTGGATGTTCTTCAATGCCGCTTCCACGGCCTGGTCGCGTTTCGTCTCGTTGATGCCGTACTCGTCGTTGACCTGCACTTGGCCGATATCGTGCTCGCGGCAGACCTCGGCGACCACGGCGGGCGTATCGTTCCAGTGGTCCGCCTGGCGAATCAGCAGCGGCACGTTCAATGCGTTGAGGGCTTTGCTCAGTTCGGTGAGGTTGCGCAGCCAGAAATCGACCTTGCACGGCGCATCGTCGTGCTCGCGCCATTGCACAGGGCTGATCAGGAACAGCGCCACGGTCGGCCCTGATTGCATGGCTGCGCTCAGGGCAGTGTTGTCCTGGACGCGCAGGTCGGTGCGAAACCACATCAGTTGACGCATGGAAAATCCTTCATTCGCTGAACAGACCCAGTTCCTGCAAGCGCAACTGGAGGGCGAGTGGGTCGTTGGCCCGGTGCAGCCCCGTCAATTCCTGCAAGGCCTGCTGGTGGATATGGCTGGCCGGGCCGGCGAGAATCAGCGGCGCCTGGTCGGCTCGCAGCAATTGCGGCAGGTCGCGCTGGATGTAGCGATCCTCCAGTTGCTGGCTGGCGTAGAGCACCAGTGCGCGCGGGGCGAGGTGTTCCTGCGCCACGGCCAGCTCGCTGGCTGACAGCGGCCCCTCGATCACCTGCACCGGGCATTCGGCGCTGGTGGTCAGCCAGGCGCTCAGCCACAGCCCGGCTTCCATCGACCGCGAGCCGATACCGACCAACAGCAGAGGCGCGCCGCTGGCCTGGCGCCTGGCGTGCTGGATACGCGCCCCGAGCTTGCTGCGCAGCCAGGTGTGGAAGAACGCTTGCTCCAGTTGCAGGCCCAGAGCCTGCTGGCGCCAGCGCTGGTCCAGTTCGTCGAGCAGTGGCAACAGCAAGTGTTCACACAAGGTGCGCGGCGGGTAGAGCGAGGTCAGGCGGTTGAAGGCCTCTTCGAGGGCGCGCTCGGCCTGCTGGGCGATGCACTGCAGCAGGCTGTCGCGCCGCTGCTGCCAGTCGCCGTCTTCGTTGCGTGGTTGTGTTTGCGGCGCGCGCTCTTCGAGCAGATCGCGTACCTGGCTCACTGCGACGCCACGGTCGAGCCAACTGAGAATCGCCTGGATGCGCTGTACGTGTTCCGGCGAGTACAGGCGGTGGCCTTTCGGCGTGCGGTAGGGCACCACCAAGCCATAGCGACGCTCCCAGGCGCGCAGGGTGACGGGGTTGATCCCGGTGGTTCGGGCGACTTCACGAATCGGCAGGTAGCCCTGTGCGATCGCGTCTTGGTAATCGAGGCTCATCAGATGGAATTCCGCAGGCTGAGAGTTTCCGGATGCGGCTGCAGGTAAACCTGCTCGGCGATATAGCGGTCCGGGTGGCGGCGGAAGTAGTGCTTGAGCAGGGTGATGGGCACCACCAGCGGCACTATTCCGCTTCGATATTGTTCGATCAGCAGGCCAAGCTCGTGCTTTTCCTCCCGGCCGATCACCCGCTTCAGGTAACCGGCCAGGTGCTGCAGCACGTTGCTGTGGGTGCCACGTGTGGCGCATTTGCTCAAGGCCCGCATCAGCTGGCTGAAGTAACGCGGGGCGAATGCCTGGAGATCGTGTTCGCCAAGGTCGCCGAGCTGGCGGCCAAGTGCTTTGTATTGCTCGGGATGGTGGGCCAGCAGCTGGTATTTATGGCGAGCGTGGAAGTCGGTCAGGGCCGCTCGGGTGAGCCCGTTGGCCAGTACCTGTTGCCAGTCGGCGTAGGCATAGACGCGAGCGAGGAAGTTCTCGCGCAACACGGGGTCGTTGAGGCGGCCTTCCTCTTCTACCGGCAGATCCGGGCGATGTTCGCAGAAGGCTCTGGCATACAGGCCGCGACTGCCAGCGTCGGCCGGATAGCCATTGGCCTGGTAGACCTTGACTCGATGCAGGCCGCAGGACGGTGACTTCTGCATGAAGATATAGCCACACAGGTCATTCATCTTGTTCGCCATCAGCGCGCCATAGCCGAGCAGCGCATCGCTGACGTCGCAGTCCGGGTTACGCGTGCCGACCGCGCGCGGTGCTTCGGGGGCGCCGACCAGGCGAATGGCTTCGCGTGGCGTGCCCAAACCAATGGCGACTTCAGGGCACACCGGCACCAGTTGAAAGTGCTCGCTCAGCGTATGGCTGCACAGGCGCGATTCCTTGTGCCCGCCGTTGAAGCGCACGGGTTCACCGAGCAGGCAGGCACTGATACCCAGCTTGAGAGGAACGCCCATGACCACCTCCGCGAATACTTGTACAAGAAGATCGTTCTTGTACAAGAAAGCACGGGATGGGAAAGTTGTACAGGATTTTTAGTTTGTACAGGTTTTTGAAAAGAACGCTCAGAACCTGTTCACGATCTTTTCGAGCTTTTTCGAATGGCTACTTCGAGGCAATTGCGGACGTTCGTTCTTCCGTCATTCCCGCGAAGGCGGGAACCCAAATAAAAAGCGCTTCTGGGTTCCCGCCTTCGCGGGAATGACGGCTAAACACACCGCGTAATAATGCTCACCGTACGAACGTCCGCTCCTGCCTCAAAGCGGCCAAAAGAGCTAACCCGAGATCGTGAGCAGGTTCTCAGAAGGGAAAGCACCATGGAATCAGCAATACGCTGACCAGCATCACCAGCACGGTGAAGGGCACGCCAACCCGCACGAAGTCACCGAAACGATAGCGGCCTGGCGTCATCACCAGCGTGTTCACCGGCGAGGACACCGGGGTCATGAACGCTGCCGAAGCGGCGAGGGCGACAGTCATGGCGAAGGGCAGAGGCGACATGCCGAGGCTTTGGGCGGTCGCGATGGCGACCGGGGCCATGAGCACGGCGGTTGCGGTATTGGACACGAACAGGCCGATCACTGCGGTGAGCACGAACAGGCAGGCGAGGATTGCGTGCGGACCCGCGTCGCCCAGCAATGCCACTAAGCCATGCACCGCCAGATCGACACCGCCGGTCTGTTGCAATGCCTGGGCGAACGGCAGCATGCCGGCGATCAGGATCAGGGTCGGCCAGTGGATGGAGCGGTAGGCGCTATCCAGGTCGATGCAGCGGAATGCGCCCATCAGCAGGCAGGCAATCAAGGCGGCCAGTACATTGGGGACCACGCCGCTGATCATCAGGCCGATCATCACCGCCACGCTGAGTAACGCGTAAGGCGCCTTGCGAATGGCGGGTGCGATCTCGTCCACTTCCACTGGCAGGCCGAGTACCAGGAAGTCGCGAGTCTGTTGTTGCAGGCGGTGAATGTATTTCCATTCGCCAGCCACCAGCATGCTGTCGGCTGCGCGCAGGGTTTCGTCGACCAGTACGCCTTCGATGGCCCGACCCTGGCGGCGCAGGCCGACCAGGTTGAGGCGATGGCGGCTACGGAAGGCGATCTCTTGAACGGTCTTGCCAGCCAAGTGCGATTCCGGTGGCAGCACCACTTCGGCCAGGCCCAACTGGTGTGAGTGGCGCGAGTAGTACGAGGCGTTCAACTGCAACGGTTCGAGGCCTAGTTCCTCATAAATGCCGAGCAGGCCAATCGCGGGGCTGGCCAGGTCCACCAGGAGCACGTCGCCGACTTGCAACTGGGTGCTGCCGGTCGCCATCAGCAGCAACGAGCGAAACTGCTGCTGGCGCTCTACGGCAATCACATTGATGCCGTGCTGGCGGCGCAGTGCCAGTTCGTCGAGAACCTGGCTGGCCAGCGATGAACCGGCTTTTACCTGCAAGCGTCGCTCGCGTTCACCGAGCCGGTAATTGCGTGACAGATCGGCGAGGGTCGGGCGTGCCGCTGTGCCGCTCGTCGAGTCGTCGTCACGCTGCAACCAGTGGCGCACGAGGAGCATGTAGCCAATGCCGAGAATCAGCACCGGCAGACCGATCATGGTCGGGCTGAAGAAGCCAAAACCTTGCAGGCCAGCGCGCAGCAGTTCGGCATGGACCACCAGATTGGGTGGCGTCGCGACCAGGGTCAGCATGCCGCTGATCAAGCCGGCGAAGGCCAGCGGCATCATCAGCCGGGTGGGCGACAGGCGCAGGCGCGCGGCAACGCTGATCACTACCGGAATGAAGATCGCGACCACGCCGGTGGAACTCATCACTGAACCGAGGCCGGCCACGGCCAGCATCAGCAGAGTGATCAGGCGTACTTCGCTGTTGCCGGCACGAGCCGCCAGCCAGTCACCCAGGCGATAGGCGATCCCGGTGCGTACCAGGCCGTCGCCAATCACGAACAGCGCCGCGATCAGCACCACGTTGGCATCGCCGAAACCGGACAGGGCCTGCTGGATGTCGATGACTCCAGACAGTGGCAGGGCAACCAGCACCAGCAGGCCGACGGCATCCATGCGCGGTTTGTTGAGAGCGAACAGGGCGACCGTGCCGAATAGCAGGGCGAGGACCAGAAGCAGTTGGGGATTCATATCGTCTCCATTGGCCAGCCGACGCCAATGTCTCAGGGATAACCCAGCAGTGTCTTGATCCTGTCCTGGTGGGCCGCGACCCAGGAGCGATCAATCGGGCCCCAGTCGCGGATGGTGTAGTGGCCCGCGTTGTTGCGTGCGCCGCCCTCCTGGACGAACTCGCACTCGATATCCAGTTCGCCAAGGGCCGTGAGCGTGTCTTGAGCGGTACGCCGGGGCATGCCGGTGGCTTCCAGCAGGGCTGGCACGCTGGTGGCCGCGCCGCTGTCGATCAGCCAGGCGACGTAGAGGCGACGATAGAAACTGGTCTTGGTCTTGCTGACGTCCATGGGGGATTCCGTGAAAAAGTGGCGACCTGTAGCTCAGGCGTTTTCCCCATCGACCACTTCCCAGTGGCCACTGCGGGGATTGCCGATACGGCGCAACGCTCCAGTGGACTTGAGCTTGTCGATGTAGGTAAGGATGGTGCGCTTGGACACCCCGAGTTGCTCACCGAGTGCACGGGTGGAGAGATTGGGCTCCGCCTTGAGTCGTTGCAGGATGGTCGCACTGATCGCAGCGGTGTTGATCGGTGAAGCAATCGGTGAAGCAATCGGTGAAGCAATCGGTGAAGCAATCGGTGAAGCAATCGGTGAAGCAATCGGTGAAGCCGTACTGGGCCAGAGCAACTCCAGTCGGGTCTGCTCATAGGGTTCAAGATCGTCGACCAGCAGCAACTGCCCGCCGATGCTGTCCCAGCCCTGGCGAATCTTCGGCAATCCAGAGCCCGCGCGCTCGCCCAGGCCGATCAGCAGGAACATCTGGTGCAGCGTGCGATTGCGACAGTCGCTTTCACCGCCCTGCAGGGCCAGGTTGGCTTGTACGCGCATCAGGCCGGGGTTGCGGAAAAGGAAGCCGTCGTCACGTTTGACGATCAGGATAGAGGCATGATCCGAGTAGTCGGCATGTACGAGGGTGTTCACCAATGCTTCACGCAGGGATTGGTGAAGCAACGTTTCGTCCTGGCGCACTTGCCCCTTCAGGGCGAAGGGAACCTTCAGGTCGGCGACCAGCCTGCCCACGACCCTGCGATAGAAATCGAACAGGTTGCCTGACCAACTGCCATCTGGCACCAGGCGGTCCAGCCAGCGGGTCTGGGTGTCTTCCTCGCCCTGTTCGCGATAGTCGAGGAAGTAGTAGGGCAGGGCCTCCTGCAGCGCCGGCCAGTTGCCGAACATCAACAGCCCCGCCACGGTCAGGCCTTGAGCATCGGTTTCGCGCTCGCGCCGCCAGCCGCCGATGGCCTTGAGGAAGGCCAGGTCGTCGAGTGCCAGCCAGGGATGATCGCGCCGGTGGCTGGCGAGCATGCTTCGGTACGCATGCAGGCTCGTCATGTTCAGTTCGTCCAGGCCGAAGCCGGAAAGAATGCGCACGTCGCGGCTTTCTTCGACCTGCTCGGCGAGCATGCGCTTGACCGTCTCGTCATCGCAGCGACGGTCACCTTCGTGCAGGCGTCGGTAGGTATTTCCGAACGGATTGCCGTTCAGGTAGACCGGTTTCTGTTTGCGTGAGGCTGCCGGCACTTCGATACGGATGATCGTGCCTTCGGCGGTCGGCACGCAGCGTACGTGTCGATCCTCAAGCAGGTTGGCACTGACTTTCTGCCGGTTGTTCAGGGTGTCGAACAGGGCCTTGAGGATACGCTCGGGTTTTTCCACCCCGTGTATTTCCCGGCGCCCGTTACGTTCCTTGATACCCAGCAAGACCAACCCGCCGTGGGTATTGGCGAAAGCGCTGTAGGTGCTCCAGAAGTCTTCGGGCAGGCGGCCCTTGCCATCCGCGCCTGCGGCCAGTTTGCACTCGCGATCTGCGGATTCGTGCAGTTCCAGGTCGTCGATATTCATCGGCTCATTCCTTGTCCTGTTTCAACGCCGGCACGTTCCTTCGGCCGTTGCGCTTCGGGTTGGCGGAGTGTAGCGCGGAACGATGCGGGCTCGAAGTGCGATGGCGGCGGAGTAGAACTGCCGCGCCTGGCGGGGCGGGTATCAGGTGGATATTCACCTCGGCGAGGTTGCGCAGGCTGCGCGGCACGCTCATCCGTGACTGCATGAAAAAGGCCCGCGCTGGGCGGGCCTCTTCTTGTTACAGGCTGGCGATCTTGCCGCGCTGCTCGACCAGCTTGGCCAGGGCCTGTTCGGCTTCGGCCAGCTTGGCGCGTTCCTTGTCCAGCACTTCGGCTGGCGCCTTGGCGACGAAGCCTTCGTTGGCCAGCTTGCCGCCGACCCGCTTGACCTCGCCATCCAGGCGCTGGATTTCCTTGTCCAGGCGCGCCAGTTCGGCGTCCTTGTCGATCAGGCCGGCCATCGGCACCAGCACCTGCATGTCGCCGACCAGGGTGGTCGCGGACATCGGTGCTTCTTCGCCGTCGGCGAGGATGCGCACCGATTCGAACTTGGCCAGCTTGTTCAGCAGCGGCGCGTTCTCGGTCAGGCGGCGCAGGTCTTCGGCATTGGCGTTGGCCAGGACCACGTCGATGCGCTTGGCCATGGAAATCTTCATCTCGCCACGGATCTGCCGCACGCCGAGCATCAGCGTCTTGACCCACTCGATGTCACCTTCGGCGCTCGCGTCGATGCGGCTCTCGTTGGCCACCGGCCAGGGTTGCAGCATCAGCGTGTCACCGCTGACACCGGCCTGCGCCTTGATGCGCTGCCAGATTTCCTCGGTGATGAACGGCATGAACGGATGGGCCAGGCGCAGGATCACCTCCAGCACGCGAACCAGGGTGCGGCGGGTGCCGCGCAGGCGCTCGGCCGGGGCGTTTTCGTCCCACAGCACCGGCTTGACCAGTTCCAGGTACCAGGAGCAGTACTCGTCCCAGACGAACTCGTACAGCGCCTGGGTCGCCAGGTCGAAGCGGAAGGTGTCGAGGTGTCGGGTGACGTCGCTTTCGGCGCGTTGCAGGCGGCTGATGATCCAGCGGTCGGCAGCGGACAGTTCCACCGGAGCGCCGGCCGCCTCTTCACCGTTGACGCCGGTGTCCTTGCCATCGGTGTTCTCGATGACGAAGTTGGCGGCGTTCCACAGCTTGTTGCAGAAATTGCGGTAGCCCTCGACGCGGCCCATGTCGAACTTCACGTCGCGGCCTGTGGTGGCCAGCGAGCAGAAGGTGAAGCGCAGGGCGTCGGTGCCGTAGCTGGCGATGCCTTCGGGGAACTCGGCCTTGGTCTGCTTGGCGATCTTCTCGGCCAGCTTGGGCTGCATCATGCCGCTGGTGCGTTTGGCCAGCAGGGTTTCCAGGTCGATGCCATCGACGATGTCCAGTGGGTCAAGGACGTTGCCCTTGGACTTCGACATCTTCTGGCCCTGGCCGTCGCGCACCAGGCCGTGGACGTAGACGGTCTTGAACGGGATTTGCCCGGTCAGGTGGGTGGACATCATGATCATCCGGGCGACCCAGAAGAAGATGATGTCGAAGCCGGTGACCAGCACGTCGGTGGGGTGGAAGGTCTTGAGGAAGTCGGTCTGCTCGGGCCAGCCGAGGGTGGAGAACGTCCACAGGCCGGAGCTGAACCAGGTGTCGAGCACGTCATCGTCCTGACGCAGGGCGCGGTCGCCGAGATCGTACTTCTCGCGTACTTCCGCCTCGTCGCGGCCGACGAAGACGTTGCCGGCCTGGTCGTACCACGCCGGAATGCGATGGCCCCACCACAGTTGGCGGCTGATGCACCAGTCCTGGATGTCGCGCATCCAACTGAAATACATGTTCTCGTACTGCTTGGGCACGAACTGGATTTCACCACTCTCGACCACGGCGATGGCTTTCTCGGCCAGCGGTTTGGTGGAGACGTACCATTGATCGGTCAGCCACGGCTCGATGATGGTGCCGGAACGGTCACCCTTCGGCACTTTCAGCGCGTGGTCTTCGATCTTTTCCAGCAGGCCCAGTTGCTCGAAGGCGGCGACGATGCGTTTGCGCGCCTCGAAGCGGTCCAGCCCGGCGTATTCGGCCGGCAGGCCGGAGTCGATCAGGGCGTTGACGCTGCCATCGATGTTGAAGATCTGCGCGCCCGGCAGGACGGCGGCGTCCTTGTCGAAGATGTTGATCAGCGGCAGGTTGTGGCGCTTGCCGACTTCGTAGTCGTTGAAGTCGTGGGCCGGGGTGATCTTCACGCAGCCGGTGCCGAATTCAGGATCGCAATAGTCGTCGGCGATGATCGGGATGCGGCGGCCTACCAGGGGCAGCTCGACGTACTTGCCGATCAGCTTCTTGTAGCGCTCGTCGTCCGGGTGCACGGCGACGGCGGCGTCACCGAGGGCGGTTTCCGGGCGGGTGGTGGCGACGATCAGGTAGCTCTGGCCTTCGGCGGTCTTCTCGCCATCCGCCAGCGGGTAGCGTAGGTTCCACAGGTGGCCTTTCTCGTCGTGGTTTTCCACTTCGAGGTCGGAGATCGCGGTGTGGAACTTGGTGTCCCAGTTGACCAGGCGCTTGCCGCGGTAGATCAGGCCGTCTTCATGCAGGCGCACGAAGGCTTCCTTGACCGCTTCGGACAGGCCGTCGTCCATGGTGAAGCGCTCGCGCGACCAGTCCACCGAGGAGCCGAGGCGACGGATCTGGCGGGTGATGGTGCCGCCGGATTCGTTCTTCCACTCCCAGACCTTTTCCAGGAATTTTTCGCGGCCTAGGTCGTGACGGTCGATGCCCTGGGCGGCGAGCTGGCGCTCAACCACCATCTGGGTGGCGATACCGGCGTGGTCGGTACCGGGTTGCCACAGGGTGTTGCGACCCTGCATGCGGCGGAAACGAATCAGCGCGTCCATGATCGCGTTGTTGAAGCCGTGGCCCATGTGCAGGCTGCCGGTCACGTTCGGCGGCGGGATCATGATGGTGTAGGGTTCGCCGGAACCTTGCGGGGCGAAGTAACCCTTCGCCTCCCAGTTCTCGTACAGAGGCGTTTCGATGGCGTGGGGCTGGTAGGTCTTGTCCATGAGTGCGGCGGGACCCTATAGGCAACTGAGCGGAAAAGCGGGCGAGTATAACAAAGTCGTCATGCGGGATCAGGCGCCTAACAGTACCTCTTGCTCACGCTCGCAAAGCTCGACGAGATAATCCCAGACCACTCGCAGACGCACCGAACGGTGCAGCTCACGCCGCGTGCACAGCCAGTAGCTGCGCTGGATCGCCAGGTCCGGTAGCAGGCAGCGCAGGTTCGGGTCGTTGTCGCCGATGTAGCGGGGCAGCACGGCGATGCCCAGGCCGGAGCGCGCGGCCTGGTGTTGGGCGATCACGCTGGTGCTGCGCAGGATCACAGTGGGATTGCGACAGAAGCTGTCGAGGAACATCAGCTCCTGGCTGAACAGCAGGTCGTCGACGTAGCCGATCCAGGCGTGATTGGCGAGGTCATCTCGGTCACGCAGTGGTGGCGCTTTTTCCAGGTACTGCTCGGTGGCATACAGCGCCAGGCGGTAGTCGCTGAGCTTGCGGGTGACCAGCAGATCGGCGTTGGGCCGCTCCAGGTGAATGCTGATTTCCGCCTCGTGATTGAGGATGCCGACGAAGCGAGGCACTGCCACCAGCTCGACTTCCAGGCCAGGATGGCGTTCGAACAGCTCGCCCAGGCGCGAGGCGAGGAACATTACCCCGAGCCCTTCGGTCACGCCCAGGCGCACCTTGCCCAGCGGCGTGCGCGACTGGGTCAGTTCCTCCTGCGCGAGCAGGGCGACTTCTTCCATGGCTTGGGCATGTTTGAGCAGGGCCTGGCCGGCCGGGGTGAGGTCGTAGCCCTGGGCATGCTGGATGAACAGCGCGCTGCCGAGTTGTCGTTCGATAGCCTGGATGTGGCGGGCCACGGTGGCGTGGCTGGTGTTCAGGCGTTTGGCCGCGGTGAGCAGGCGGCCACTGCGCTGCAGCTCGAGGAAGTAGCGCAGATCGTTCCAGTCGAACACGGCTGTCACTCCATGGGTTGTTCAAAAACGCACAGCGGGTGGGTGAAAACAACTGTTTGTCATTCGAAAACTAACCAATAGGATCGAAACCAACAAGAACGATAAATACAGACGAGGTATTCCATGCTGCCCGAAAGCCTTGAATACGATTACGTGGTCGTCGGTGCCGGTCCTGCCGGTTGCTTGCTGGCGAACCGCCTGTCCGCCAATCCACGGCACCGCGTGCTGCTGTTGGAAGCTGGCGGCAACGACAACTATCCCTGGATTCATATTCCCGTTGGCTACCTGTTCTGCATTGGCAATCCGCGCACCGACTGGTGTTTCAAGACCGAGCAACAGGATGGCCTGGGTGGTCGCGCGCTGAGCTACCCGCGCGGCCGGGTGCTGGGCGGCTGTTCATCGATCAACGGCATGATCTACATGCGCGGCCAGGCAGCCGACTATGATCGCTGGGCCGCTGCTGGTAATCGGGGCTGGGGCTGGCGCGACGTGCTGCCGTTGTTCCGTCAGTGCGAGAATCATTTCGACGGTGAGAGCGCCTTGCATGGTGGCAAGGGCGAGTGGCGGGTCGAGCGCCAGCGGCTGTCCTGGGAAATCCTCGATGCCTTCCGTGAGGCCGCGGCACAGAACGGTATCGCTGCCGTGGATGATTTCAACGGCGGCGATAACGAGGGCTGTGGCTATTTCCAGGTCAACCAGCGTGCGGGCATTCGCTGGAATGCCTCCAAGGCGTTTCTCCGTCCGGCACGAAAGCGCAGCAACCTCACGGTGTTGACCGGCGTGGAAGTGGACAAGGTGTTGCTGGCGCAGGGCCGAGCGGTGGCGGTCAGTGCGCGCTGGCAAGATGCCGAGCGGCAGTTCCGCGCCCGCCGCGAAATCATCCTCTGTGCTGGCGCCATCGGTTCGCCGAGCATCCTGCAGCGTTCGGGCATCGGCCCTCGTGCATTGTTGCAGCGCCTGGGCATCGGCGTGCGTCACGAACTGGCGGGGGTCGGCGCCAACCTGCAGGACCATCTGCAACTGCGCCTGATCTACAAGATCAACGGTACCCGCACGCTCAACCAGATCGCCGGCAGCCTGTGGGGCAAGATGGCCATGGGCATGCAGTACCTCTATAACCGTGGCGGGCCGCTGTCGATGGCGCCCAGCCAACTCGGTGCTTTCGCCCGCTCGGGGCCGGAGCAGGCCACCGCCAACCTGGAGTATCACGTCCAACCCTTGTCGCTGGACCGTTTCGGCGAGCCGCTGCACAGCTT
Organism: Pseudomonas sp. LRF_L74; assembly: GCF_965644255.1. Lineage (NCBI taxonomy): Bacteria > Pseudomonadati > Pseudomonadota > Gammaproteobacteria > Pseudomonadales > Pseudomonadaceae > Pseudomonas > Pseudomonas sp. LRF_L74. The sequence goes on from NZ_CBFFRH010000012.1 coordinate 45,287, forward strand.
TCCCGCGTTCACCGCCTCGGTGTGTGATCTACGACCTCGCAGCCGTGGGCAGGTGGCTATCCGTTCCCATGATCCGCGCGAGGCGCCGCTCATCGACCCCAATTACCTGTCTGACCCGGAGGACCTGCGGGTCGCCGCTGATGCCATCCGCCTGACCCGGCGCATCGTCTGTGCTCCGGCGCTGCGCGCCTTCGGGCCTGAAGAATACTTGCCGGGACCGTCGCTGCAGAGTGAAGAGGAATTGCACGAGGCGGCTTCGCGTATCGGTACGACCATCTTCCATCCGGTCGGCACCTGCCGCATGGGCCGGGATGCGTTGGCGGTGGTCGACGACGAACTGTGTGTTCAGGGCGTCCCGGGGCTGCGTGTCGCCGATGCCTCGATCATGCCGACCATCGTTTCCGGCAACACCTGTTCACCCACAGTGATGATCGCGGAGAAGGCCGCTAGCCTGATTCTCAAGGCGCAAGAAAGGTCGCCGGAGCCAGTAGTGGCGCAACAGGCGGTGGCGTCCTGAATACGTACACCACCAGCGCTTTACTGGATATTAATTACGCCGTTGGGCGATCAGGCGATCCAGCCGGGCATCGAGACGGCGGCGCAGCTCGGCTTCGATCTGCGGCACGAAATCGTCGATCACATCCTGCAGGATCAGTTGCGCAGCAGACCGCAGTTCGCCATCGAGGCGACGCAGTTCGCCGACGCCCTGGGCATTCAGGCTGCGCTGCAACGATTCGCTGATGTCGGGCGTCGCTGCCTGGGCCGGTGGCGCAGGGCGAACGGGCGCTGGAGTGCTGGCGGCAGGCGGCGCCGGAAGCGGAGCAGGTGGATTGGGTGCGGACGGCCCGGGCTCGATGACGTCATCGAGCAGCGGGATCTGAACGTCGTCATCCAACTGCTCGGTCAGCAATGGCGGCTCCAGGCCGTCGTTCTCCAGCAATTGGCGAATGGTTTCGAGGTCGTCCAGCAGGTGGCCGGGTTTCGTCGGTTTGGGGGTGTCCATGGGTTCAGAAGCCTGTTTGCGGTTCACCGGGCGGCCGGCGAGAAAGGCGGATGCATGAAGGGACGAACGACAGGGTTACAACTCGACCCGCTTGGGATCATAGCCCTTCTGCCGATAGAGCCGGAAATTCTCCCGGCACAGGGCCAGCAGTTCGGGTTCCTGGTTGACGATCTCGATGATCCGAGTGAACTTTCCGAGGTGCGGTGACAGCGCCGGATGCAGGTTGATCAACAGGCCGTTGTCGGCTTCAGGCTGCTCGTCCAGGCCTATCACCACCGGTGCCAGCGGATCGCTGGCATGCAGGTCGTGGGGTACGAAGGCATCGCCCTTGAACGTCCACAGCAGATCATCCAGTGTCTCGCACTGGGCACTGTCCGCGCCGCGCAGGAAAACCTGCATGCCGGCGCGCCAGGCCTTCAACGCCAACTGGCAGGCCGCGCGCTGGCGGTCTGCCGTGTTGCTGGTGGAGAGAACGTAGAACTCGACTCGCGTCACTTGACCCGATCCAGCAGGTATTGGGTCAGCAGCGGAACCGGGCGACCGGTGGCGCCTTTATCCTTGCCACCGCTGATCCAGGCGGTGCCGGCCACGTCCAGGTGTGCCCACTTGAAGCTCTTGGCGAAGCGCGAGAGGAAGCACGCCGCGGTGATGGTGCCGGCCTTGGGGCCACCGATGTTGGCAATGTCGGCAAATGGACTGTCAAGCTGCTCCTGGTATTCGTCGAACAGCGGCAGTTGCCAGGCGCGGTCGTCGGCGAACTGGCCGGCCTTGAGTACGTCCTGGATCAGGTCGTCGTCGTTGCCCAGCAGGCCGGAGGCATTGCTGCCCAGGGCGACGATGCAGGCGCCGGTCAGGGTGGCGATGTCGATCACCGTTTGTGGCTTGAAGCGTTCGGCGTAGGTCAGGGTGTCGCACAGCACCAGGCGGCCCTCGGCGTCGGTGTTGAGGATTTCCACGGTCTGGCCGCTCATGGTCGTGACGATGTCGCCCGGACGCGTCGCGCTGCCGCTCGGCATGTTCTCGGCACAGGCCAGCAGGCAGACCAGGTTGATCGGCAGTTGCAGTTCGAGTACCGCGCGCAGGGTGCCGAACACGCTGGCGGCTCCGCCCATGTCGTACTTCATTTCGTCCATGGCGGCAGCAGGCTTGATGCTGATGCCGCCGGTGTCGAAGGTGATGCCCTTGCCGACCAGGGCGTAGGGCTGCTCGCCTTTCTTGCCGCCGTTGTACTGCATGACGATCATGCGCGGCGGTTGCTCGCTGCCCTGGGCGACGGCGAGGAAGGCACCCGCGCCCAGCTCCTTGAGCTTCTTCTCGTCGAGGATGTCGACCTTGAGGTTCTTGTGCGCCTTGCCCAGGGCCTTGGCCTGCTCGGCCAGGTAGACCGGGTTGCACAGGTTGGGCGGCAGGTTGCCGAGGTCCTTGGTGAAGGTGGTGCCGGCGACGATGGCGCGGGCGTGCAGGCTGGCGCGCTCGACCTCGGCCACTTCAGCCTTGTCGACGACCAGGGTGATCTTCTTCAGGGCCTTGGGTTCGGCTTTCTTGCTCTTGAACCGATCGAACACGTAGGCGCCATCGGCCAGGGTTTCCACCAGCAGGCGCGCCTTGCCGTAGGCATCGCGGCCCTTCACGGCCAGCTCGCCCAGGGCGATCAGCGCGTCGCCGCCGGCCAGGCTTTTCAATACGCCATGGGCCGATGCAACCAGTTTGCGAAATTGACGGTCCGATAGCTCTCCCTGGCCGCTGCCGACCAGCAGCACGCGCTCGGCCTTGAGGCCCGGCACGCTGTGCAGCAACAGGGTCTGGCCCGGCTTGCCGGTCAGGTCGCCGCGCTTGAGCACGGCGCTGATGGCGCCAGCGCTGGCCTTGTCGACGGCCTGGGCGATGTTGCCGAGCTTGCGCCCTTCACCGACCGGGATCACCAGGGTGGCGGTCTTCTGGGTTTCTGGACGAATGCTTTTTACGAGGAATTCCATGGTGAGCTGTCCCCAAGACAAAGAGTCGGGTTTAACGGATAATGCCCGCTATTTTTTCGTGGGCCTGCCGATGTGCGGGTCCGGCCAGTGGCCGGCTAGTTTGAGCGTAGCCGCCTGAGCCTGACAACCCTGGAGTGTCTGGTTTGATCCTGTTCCGTTATCTATCCCGCGAGCTGTTGATCACCATGAGCGCGGTAAGTGCCGTATTGCTGGTGATCATCATGAGCGGTCGCTTCATCAAGTACCTGGCGCAAGCGGCGCAGGGGCTGCTCGATCCGAGCGTGCTGTTCCTGATCATGGGCTACCGGATGCCCGGCTTCCTGCAACTGATCCTGCCGCTGGGGTTGTTCCTCGGCATCCTGCTGGCGTACGGACGTCTGTACCTGGACAGCGAGATGACCGTGCTCACCGCCACCGGCATGAGCAACCGCCGCCTGCTCGCCTACACCATGGCGCCAGCCGCTCTGGTCGCACTGCTGGTGGCTTGGCTGAGCCTGAGCCTGGCGCCCCAGGGGGTGACCCAGGTCGGCCGGATTCTCAACCAGCAGGACACCCTGAGCGAGTTCGATACCCTGGAGCCCGGGCGTTTCCAGTCGATGAAGAATGGCTCGCGGGTCACCTATACCGAGAAACTGTCGGCGGACCGCGCCGAGCTTGCAGGCGTGTTCATTTCCGAGAAGCGCGAGCGCAGCGGCGCCGACGGCAAGAGCAAGAAAGAGCCCGCCATCACCGTGCTGGTGGCGGAGAAGGGGCATCAGCAAATCAAGCCCGACGGCAGCCGTTACCTGATCCTGGAGAATGGCTATCGCTATGACGGCAACCCGGGCCAGGCCGACTACCGCGCGATCCAGTACGAGACCTACGGCATCCTGCTGCCCAAGCCCAGTGCGGCGGTCGAGGTCAGCGAGCGCGAGGCGATTCCCACCCGCGAACTGTTCGCCAGTAAGGATGCCCGGCACCAGGCCGAGCTGCAGTGGCGCTTCTCGATTCCGCTGCTGGTGTTCATCGTGACCCTGATGGCAGTGCCGCTGGCCAGGGTCAATCCGCGCCAGGGACGTTTCCTCAAGTTGCTGCCAGCGATCCTGCTGTACATGGCCTATCTGGGCGTATTGATCGCGATTCGCGGCCAGTTGGACAAGGGCAAGCTGCCGCCGAGCCTCGGCATGTGGTGGGTACACCTGCTGTTCCTGCTGGTCGGCCTCGGTCTGTTCCTGTGGGAACCGTTGAAACTCAAGCTGGCAAGTCGCCGCGCAATCAAAGGGGTGGCTCATGTCCAGGCTTGATCGTTACATCGGCGCCAGTGTGTTCATGGCCATCCTTGCCGTGCTCGGTGTCATCTCCGGGCTGGCCCTGCTGTTCGCCTTCATCGACGAATTGGGCGACCTCAGCGGCTCCTACGGCACGCTCGATGCGCTGATCTACGTGCTCTACACCGCGCCCCGGCGGATCTACGACATGCTGCCGATGGCGGCTTTGATCGGCTGTCTGATCGGCCTTGGCAGCCTGGCCAGTAGCAGTGAGCTGACCATCATGCGGGCGGCCGGAATCTCAGTCGGGCGTATCGTCTGGGCGGTGATGAAGCCCATGCTGGTGCTGATGGTGGTCGGTATCCTGATCGGCGAGTACCTGGCGCCGTGGAGCGAGAACCAGGCCCAGGCCGGTCGCTCGCTGGCCCAAGGTGGTGGTGTGGCCCAGAGTTCCAAACATGGCATGTGGCACCGCCAGGGCCAGGAGTTCGTGCACATCAACTCGGTCCAGCCCAATGGCGTTCTGTACGGCGTGACTCGCCAACAGTTCGACGATCAGCGTCATCTGCAGGCTTCGAGCTTTGCCAAGAAAGCCTCCTACCAGGGCGACCGCTGGTTGCTTGAGGGTGTGACCACCACCCAACTCAAGGGCGACCATACCGAAGTGGTCAATGAGGCCCGTGTGAATTGGGACGTGCAACTGGCGCCTCAACTGCTCGGCACCCTGGTAATGGAGCCGGAGTCGCTATCGGTGACGGGCTTGTGGAGCTATATCCATTATCTGGGCGACCAGGGGCTGAACAATCGCAGCTACTGGCTGGCCTTCTGGACCAAGGTCCTGCAGCCGCTGGTCACCGCAGCCCTGGTGCTGATGGCGATTTCCTTCATCTTCGGCCCGTTGCGTTCGGTTACCCTTGGACAGCGTATCTTTACCGGTGTACTGGTAGGGTTCATTTTCCGTATTGGCCAGGAGTTGCTCGGCCCTTCGAGCCTGGTGTTCGGTTTCTCGCCGTTGCTGGCGGTAACCGTACCCGCGTTGATCTGCGCGATAGCGGGCTTCTACCTGCTGAGAAAAGCGGCCTGACGTCTATCGTGGAGGGCTGAGGCAAATGTCGCCTGGCCCATCCGATCACCGCATGGCACCGTCGAGGTTTCAGCCTGAATGGCTGTATCGAGGCAACTGCGGACGTTCGTTATCCCTCCGTCATTCCCGCGAAGGCGGGAACCCAGAAGACTCAGTGCATTTGGATTGTTCCCCTTCGGGCCAGCGCAAGCGCTGTCCAGCGATGGAGCCGCTGTCCCGCCTTCGCGGGAATGACGATTGAGTGTGGACCGGGTGTTCGTGGAACGTCCGCTCTTGCCCCAAAGCGGCCTGTTCAAAATCAACACTCCAGCCCCAACGACATGGGCCCTGAGCCTGGTCGTAACGCGCGCGATGGGAAGCATGTCCCGGTTCTGATCTTACGCTTTCAGCTCAGTGCGTCGTACTGGCTTTGCTCAGTCGACGAGCCTGTTTCAGGTAGAGGGTGACTTCACGGGCGGGCAGCGGCTTGCTGTAGAGGTAGCCCTGACCTTCGTTGCAGCCCTGGGCGATGATGTAGCTTTCCTGTTCGAGGGTTTCTACGCCCTCGGCGATGACCAGCATGCCCAGGCTTTTGCCGAGCTGGATGATGGCGCGGACGATGGTCGCGTCGTCTTCGTCTTCCAGCACGTCCTGGACGAAGCTGCGGTCGACCTTGATTTTGTCCAGCGGCAGGCTCTTCAGGTAGCTGAGCGAGGAGTAGCCGGTGCCGAAGTCGTCGATCGCGATCAGCGCGCCGGCGCGGCGCAGGCTGAGCAGGTGCTGGGCAGCGGTGGTGATGTCTTCCATCAGGCCGGTTTCGGTCACTTCCAGTTCCAGGCTGCGGGCGGGCAGGCGATAGACCTGCAGCAGGTTGCTGACCATGCGCGGCAGTTCGGTGTGGTGCAGTTGCACCGTCGACAGGTTCACCGCCATGCGCAGGTCGCTGAAGCCCTGGTCGTGCCATTCGCGCAACTGGCGGCAGGCCTGGTCGAGCACCCACTCGCCAATGGCGATGATGCTGCCGTTCTGCTCGGCCAGTGGAATGAACAGATCCGGCGAGACCATGCCGTATTGCGGATGCTGCCAGCGCAGCAGGGCTTCGACACCGCTCACCCGGTGGTCGCGGTAATCGACCTGGGGCTGGTAGACCAGGCTGAGCTCGTTGCGGCTGAGTGCTTCACGCAGCTCTTTCTCCAACTCGCGACGGCGACGCATTTCGCTGTCGACGCTGGCGATGTAGAACTGGTAGCGGTTGCGCGAGCGGCTCTTGGCCAGGGTCATGGTCTGCTCGGCTTTCTGCAGCAGCTTCTCGGTGGTGTCGCCGTCTTCGGGGAACAGGGTGATGCCGATGGTGGCGCGCAGGCGAACCTGATGTTCTTTCAGGGCAAAGGCGGTATCCAGGCTGTCGAGTATGCTTTGTGCCAGCTCGGCAGCTTCGTAGGGTTGTTCGATGTCGGCCTGGACCAGGGCAAATTGGTCGCCGCCGAGGCGAGCAAGGGCGCTGAGCTTGCCACTGTGGGTGCGCAGGCGATCGGACAGGGCGAGCAGCAACTGGTCACCGGTCTGATAGCTGAACTGTTCGTTGATGCCCTTGAAGTCGTCGAGACCCAGGCACAGTACGGCAACGCGACGTTGCAGGCGCCCGGCCTCGTCAAGGATCTGGTCCAGTTGCTGCTGCAGCTCCAGGCGATTGGGCAGGCCGGTGAGGAAGTCGTATTGCGACATGCGCAACAGGCTGTTCTCGGCTTCGCGACGTAGCTGGGTATTGCGTTCGATGGAGGCAAGCAAGCCGTTGGCGGTGTTGACCCAGATGCCCAGCTCGTTCTTCTCGTGGCCCTTGAGCATTGGCAGCTTGTGCTCGCTGGGACGGTCCGGATTGATCCGGCTCAGGTGCTCGATGATCTGCGACAGCGGCTTGGTCAACAGCCAGTGATAGACCGAATACAGCACCAGGCCCATGGCCAGCGCCCGCAATACGCCGGAAATGAAGATGATCACCGAGCTGGTGAGGAACGCCGAACCGTAGGTGGCCGTATCCAGGGTGATGCTCAGGTCGCCGTAGTACTCGCTGTAGGTGCCTTTGCCGACCAGGCGGGTACTGAAGGTCTGTTCCTTTTCCAGCAGCGGGTCGGTGATCCAGCGCAGCGGTGAATCCTGTAGGTCGCGCGAGCGTTCGGCGAGCATGGGTTCGTCAGGATGGCCGATGGATGCCTTGCGCACCGCCTCATGCTGGAACAGGCCTTCGATGACTTGCAGGCCCATTTCGCGGTCGAGGCTGTATACCGCCTGGGTCGACGGGTCGCGGAACATGCCGAGGATGCGCTGGGCATCGCTGGCCACTGCCTGGCGGGTCTTGTAAACGTCGAAGACGATCTGCGCGCAACTCAACACCACACCGACGACCAGTGCAGAGAGCAGTACGACACGAAGCAATTTGAGCGACAGGCTGTTTTTCAATTCCAGCTTCAAGCGCGTATTCCTTGTTCGCTACTGAAGGCTTGTGAGCGCTGAGTATTGGCAAATGCGCGGTAGCCGTCAAAGGGCCAGCAGTCCATAAAACGTATTTTTCAGGACAATTTGCATGGTGCCGCCAGGGCCGGGAATGCGCTGGCGAGACACGCGGGTGTGAACGTCGTGGCTATAAACGAAGAACCCGGCGTGTGGCCGGGTTCTTCGTTGCGTCGTCAGGGCTTGTCAGCCAGCGAAGTTCGCGGCCACGAAGTCCCAGTTGACCAGGTTCCAGAATGCCTCGACGTATTTCGGACGCAGGTTGCGGTAGTCGACGTAGTAGGCGTGCTCCCAGACGTCGCAGGTCAGCAGCGGGGTATCGCCGCTGGTCAGCGGGTTACCGGCGCCGATGGTGCTGGTCAGGGCCAGGGAACCGTCGGCCTTCTTCACCAGCCAGCCCCAGCCGGAGCCGAAGGTGCCGATGGAAACCTTGCTGAACTCTTCCTTGAACTTGTCGAAGGAGCCGAAGGCGCTGTTGATCGCGTCAGCCAGGGCACCGGTCGGCTGGCCGCCGCCGTTCGGGCTCAGGCAGTTCCAGTAGAAGGTGTGGTTCCAGACCTGGGCGGCGTTGTTGAACACGCCGCCGGAAGAGGTCTTGATGATCTCTTCCAGGCTCTTGCCTTCGAACTCGGTGCCTGGCACCAGGTTGTTCAGGTTCACCACGTAGGTGTTGTGGTGCTTGTCGTGGTGGATTTCCAGGGTCTCGGCGGACAGGTGCGGCTCGAGGGCATTCTTCGCGTAAGGCAGCGGCGGTAATTCGAAAGCCATGGTGAATCTCCTTTCATCAGGTCTTAAAGGTGCGCGACAAGCGCGGGGCCGTTCACGGGGCGGCCGGATGAGCGGTGTGAGTTTGTACTCTTTTATTACCGCAGGGTCGGGATCATAGCACCGGCCCGACTGCGTTATCCACGCAGCAACTGTGTGGGCAAAGGGCGTCTGGTGCGCTGTTCTGTGCCTTTTGGGCCGGCATCGGGACAACGGTGATGGGCGTCGCCTCAGGCGTGTGCCGGCAGCAGGAGTTGAAAGGCCACGGCGAACATCATCGCGGCGACCGTCAGATCGAGCAGGCGCCAGGTCGCGGGGCGCGCCAGCCACGGCGCCAGCCAGGCTGCGCCCAGCGCCAGGGCGAAGAACCATAGCAGTGAAGCGCAGGCAGCACCGGCCGCATAGGCGGCTGGCACCGCCTGCTGGGCGCCTAGGGAACCGATCAGCAGTACGGTGTCCAGGTACACGTGGGGATTCAGTAAGGTGACCGCCAGCGCGGCCAGCAGTACGGCGCGCAGGGAGCGTGGCGCCTGTTCGCGATTCTGTTCCAGCGCCTGTGGGCGTAGCGCGCGCAGCAACGCCTTGAGCCCATACCAGAGCAGGAATGCCGCTCCGCCCCAGCGGGTGATGGCCAGCAGTAGCGGGCTGTGCGCCAGCAGCGTGGCCAGGCCGAACACGCCTGCTGCCACCAGCAAGGCGTCGCACAGCACGCAGAGTGCCGCGACCGGCAGGTGGTGCTCGCGGCGCAGGCCCTGAGCCAGGACGAAGACATTCTGTGCGCCGATAGCGACGATCAGCCCGGCGGCGACCAGCAGGCCGTTGACGTAGCTCTGCCACATGTCAGGCCGCTCCCAGGCTGGAATACAAGGAAGGATTGCGTTCGCTCATGACCCTGTTCCTGAAGAATCGAGGTGGTCATTCTGGGAAAAGGCGCTATATAAGAAAAACGAATCCTGCTGATCTCTCATTAGGAAAATTGATGTTCGATTACAAATTGCTGGCGGCCCTGGCGGCGGTGGTGGAACAGGGTGGTTTCGAACGCGCCGCGCAGTTGCTGGGGCTGTCGCAATCAGCGGTATCGCAACGGATCAAGCTGCTTGAGGCGCGCATCGGCCAGCCCGTGCTGGTCAGGGGCACCCCTCCAGTGGCCACCGATGTCGGCCGGCGCCTGCTCAATCATGTGCAACAGGTGCGCCTGCTCGAACGAGACGTGCAAGGCCAGGTGCCCGGGCTCGATGACGGCGCTGCGCGCGAGCGCCTGCGCCTGGTGCTCAATGCCGACAGCCTGGCGACCTGGTGGGCGCCGGTCACGGGCGAGTTCTGCTCGCGTCATGGGCTGTTGCTCGATCTGGTGGTGGAAGACCAGGAAGTCGGCCTCAAGCGCATGCGGGCCGGCGAAGTGGCGGCCTGCGTCTGCGCCGCGGAGCGTCCAGTGGCCGGGGCTCGCTCGTTGCTGCTCGGTGCCATGCGCTACCGTGCCGTCGCCAGTCCGGCGTTCATCGCCCGGCATTTCGCCAACGGGGTCGACGCGCGTAGTCTGGGGCTGGCGCCCTGTGTAGTGTTCGGGCCGGATGATTTTCTACAGCATCGCTTCCTGGCGGCCATGGGCGTGACCAGTGCTTTCGACTATCACCTGTGCCCGTCTTCGGAGGGTTTCGTGCAGATGGCGGTTGCCGGCTTTGGCTGGGGGCTGGTGCCGGAGCAGCAAGTGCGCGAGGAGCTGGCCGGCGGGCAGCTATGCGAACTGATGACCGATCGCTCGGTTGATGTACCGCTGTACTGGCATCACTGGCGCAATGGCGGCGAGTTGCTCAATGATCTGACCGGCCACCTGTTGAGTCACGCTGGCGCCTGGCTGGTGGCGAGTGAACAAGGGAAATGCTGACGATGAAGATTCTGGTGAGCGGGGCAAGCGGGTTCATTGGCGGACGTTTTGCCCGTTTCGCCCTGGAGCAGGGGCTGCAGGTGCGGGTCAACGGCCGGCGCCCCGAGGCTGTGCGCCACTTGACCAATCGTGGTGCCGAGTTCGTGCCGGGCGATTTGTCCGATCCCAACCTGGCCCATCAGTTGTGCCGGGGCGTCGAGGCGGTGGTGCATTGTGCCGGCGCGGTCGGTGTATGGGGCAAGTACGCGCATTTTCACCAGGCCAACGTGGTGCTGACCCAGAACGTCGTCGAAGGCTGCCTCGGCCAGGGTGTGCGACGCCTGGTGCACCTGTCGTCGCCGTCGATCTATTTCGACGGCAAGTCCCATGTCGGGCTACGCGAAGAGCAGGTGCCCAAGCGCATCGCCGACAACTATGGCAAGACCAAGTACATCGCCGAGCAGAAAGCCCTGGAGGCCCAGGAGTTCGGCCTGGAGGTGATCGCGCTGCGCCCGCGCTTCGTCACCGGCGCAGGTGATACCAGCATCTTCCCGCGGCTGATCGCCATGCAGCGCAAGAAGCGCCTGGCGATCATCGGCGACGGCCTGAACAGGGTCGACTTCACCAGCATGCAGAATCTCAACGATGCGCTGCTCGCGAGCTTGCTGGCGCCTGACCTGGCGCTGGGCAAGGCCTACAACATCAGCAACGGCGCGCCTGTGCCACTGTGGGACGTGGTCAACTTCGTGCTGCGCCAGTTGCAGTTACCACCGGTCCGGCGCCATGTGCCGTACGCGGCGGCCTACAGCGCGGCGCTGCTCAATGAAGGCGTGTGCAGGTTGTGGCCCGGCCAGCCAGAGCCGTCCCTGTATCGCCTTGGCGTGGCAGTGATGGCGCGGGATTTCTCCCTGGACATCGCTCGTGCCCGGCGGTATCTCGACTACGAACCGCGCGTACCGATCTGGACGGCGCTGGAGGAGTTCTGCAACTGGTGGAAAGTGCAGGGGCGGTAGCTGCAAGGATGGATCGAGAGTCCTGAAGCTTTCCGCTCCCGGCGTGCCGCCGGGCCCGATCTATACTGGCCATACAATAAGAGGCCAGCGAGGTCGTCCGCATGTTCGTCATGATGGAAAGCGCCAGGCTAGAAGCGTTGCATCTTTTTTCCGATCCGGCGACCGGCCTGCGTGCCATCGTCGCCATTCACGACACGCGCCTGGGGCCGGCGCTCGGTGGCTGTCGTTATCTACCCTATGCGGACGAGCCAAGCGCTATCGAGGATGCCATTCGTCTGGCCCGTGGCATGAGTTACAAGGCCGCGCTCGCCGGGCTGGAGCTGGGTGGCGGCAAGGCGGTGATCATGCGTCCGCCCCACGTTGCCAATCGCGCGGCGTTGTTCGAAGCCTTCGGACGGATGGTCGAGTCCCTCGCCGGTCGCTATGTCACCGCGGTCGATAGCGGTACATCCAGTGTCGATATGGATTGCGTCGCCCGGCACACCCGCCACGTCACCAGCACCAGCGCTGCCGGCGATCCTTCCGGGCATACGGCGCTGGGCGTGCTCGCGGGTATTCGCGCCAGTGCCTGGGCACGCCTGGGCAGCGATGATCTGGAGGGACTGCGCATTGCCATACAGGGGCTTGGCAATGTGGGCTTCGCACTGGCCGAGCAACTGTCGGCGGCAGGCGCCGAGCTGTTCGTCAGCGACCTCGACCCTGGCCGGGTACGCCTGGCTGAGGAGCAGTTCGGCGCCCATGGGGTCGCCTGCGCAGCGTTGCTCGAGACACCCTGTGAAATCCTTGCGCCCTGCGGCCTGGGGGGTGTGCTCGACGAGAACAGTGTGCGGCGCCTGCATTGCGCAGCGGTGGCCGGTGCGGCGAACAACCAGCTCGCCTCCCCGGAGGCGGGCGATCAACTGGAGGCTCGCGGCATCCTTTATGCCCCCGATTATGTGATCAATGCCGGCGGCCTGATCCACGCGGCGCTGATGCACAAGAATGCCGGCCTTGCCGCAATCACCGCACATCTCTCACGTATCGGCCAGCGACTGACCGAGATCTATGCCCATGCCCAGGCGGACAAGCGCTCGCCCGCGCGAATCGCCGACGCCTTGGCCGAAAGACTGCTGTATCGCGTCTAGCTTTATTCCCTCCCGCCGCCACAAGCAGCGGGGTATCGCCAGCGCGCCTACCCGGTGCGAGTACGAAGGAAGCTGCAATGACCTCCCACAAGATCGATCTCCCGTTTACCCGCTATTTGTCTCCAGATGGTCGCCTGATCGGCGAGCTGCCTGCCTGGGCCGATGACTTCAACCTGCTGACCCGGCTCTATCGGCAGATGGTGATGACCCGTCTGTTCGACCAGAAGACCGTGGCTTTGCAGCGCACCGGGCGTATCGGCACCTACGCGCCGACCCTTGGCCAAGAGGCCATCGGCGTGGCCGTCGGCAGCCTGATGCAGGCCGAGGATGTGTTGGTGCCTTACTACCGCGATACCCCGATCCAGTTGTTGCGCGGGGTGAAGATGGAGGAAATCCTGCTCTACTGGGGCGGCGACGAGCGCGGCAGTGTGTTCAGCGATCCGCTGGCGTCCCGGGATTTTCCCCTGTCGGTGCCGATCGCCACCCAATCGCTGCATGCCTGCGGCGTGGCCACGGCGTTCAAGATCCGTGGCGAGCACCGGGTGGTGGTGACCACCTGCGGCGACGGCGCGACCAGCAAGGGCGACTTCCTCGAAGCGCTCAACGTCGCCGGCGCCTGGCAGTTGCCGGTGGTGTTCGTGGTCAACAACAACCAGTGGGCGATCTCCGTGCCACGGCGCATCCAGTGCGGCGCGCCGACCCTGGCGCAAAAGGCCATCGGTGCGGGCTTTCATGGCGAGCAGGTGGATGGCAACGACATGATCGCGGTGTACGACCGGATCGCCCACGCCCTCGATCGTGCCCGTCAGGGCAAGGGGCCGTCATTGGTCGAGTGCATCACCTACCGGCTCGGCGACCACACCACGGCCGACGATGCCACGCGCTATCGCAATGCCGACGAGGTGAAGAAAGCCTGGGACGAGGAGCCGATCAAGCGCTTGCAGACCTTCCTGGCCAACCATCGGGTATGGGACGAGACACGCGAGCAGGCGTTGGTCGCCGAGTGCCAGGACCAGTTGCAGGCTGCCGTCGAGCGCTTCGAGGCCATCGCCGAGCAGCCGCTGGAGTCGATCCTGGAGCATGTCTACGCCGCCTGGCCTGCCGCTCTTGCCGATCAGCGCGAGGCATTGCGTGAGCGGATCGCCCGTCGCAGCGGAGGTGCCAGCCATGAGTGAGTCCAGGAAATACACCTTGCTCGAAGCGGTCAACCTGGCGTTGCATCGGGCCATGGGCGAAGATGAGAACGTCGTCGTGCTCGGCGAGGATGTCGGTGTCAACGGTGGGGTGTTCCGCGCCACGGCTGGCCTGCGCGATAGCTACGGCTTCAAGCGCGTACTCGATACGCCCTTGGCGGAAGCCATGATCGGCGGGCTTTCCGTGGGCATGGCCAGCCAGGGCCTGAAGCCGGTGATGGAAATCCAGTTCCTCGGTTTCATCTACGCCGCCATGGAGCATCTGGTCTCCCATGCCAGTCGCCTGCGTAATCGTACCCGTGGCCGCATGAGCTGCCCGCTGGTGGTGCGCAGTCCGATGGGCGCCGGTATCCGCGCGCCGGAGCATCACAGCGAAAGCACCGAGGCGCTGTTCGCCCACATCCCGGGCCTGCGGGTGGTGATCCCATCCTCGCCGGCACGTGCCTACGGTCTGTTGCTGGCGGCTATCGATGATCCCGATCCGGTGATCTTCCTCGAACCAACCCGCCTGTACCGGATGAACCCGCAGCCTCTCGTGGATGACGGCAAACGCCTGCCGCTGGACAGTTGCTTCACCCTGCGTGAGGGCAACGACATCACCCTAGTCAGTTGGGGCGCGAGTGTCCACGAAACCCTGCAGGCCGCGCAGCGCCTGGCCGAGCAGGGCGTGTCGGCGGAGGTCATCGACGTCGCTTGCGTCAAGCCGCTGGACATCGACACCCTCGAAGCCTCGGTGCGCAAGACCGGCCGTTGCGTGATCGTGCACGAGGCGCCGAAAACCTGCGGGGTTGGCGCGGAGATCGCCGCCAGCCTCTACGAACGGGCGTTGCTCGACTTGCAGGCACCGATCCAGCGTGTCGCGGCCCTGGATATTCCGCCGCCGCTGTACCGCCTGGAGCCGATCTACCTGCCGGATGTCGAGGACATTCTGGCGGCCTGCGAGCAGACCCTGAACTACGCCTGAGACAGGTGCGCGCGGCTCGCCTGCGGGCTGCCGCGTCGAAGGAGAACAACAATGAAATACTTCAAATTGCCCGACCTTGGGGAAGGGCTGCAGGAAGCCGAGATCGTCGAGTGGCACGTCAAGGCTGGCGACATGGTGAAGGCCGACCAACTGCTGGTGTCGGTGGAAACAGCCAAAGCCATCGTCGACATCCCGGCACCCTATGACGGCGTGGTCAGCAAGTGTTTTGGCGGCGAGGGCGACATTCTGCATGTCGGCGAACCGCTGATGGGCTACGAAGGCGACGAGGATGGCGGCACGGTGGTCGGCCGTCTGGAAGGTGGCCAATCGGTCCATGAGGATGCCTTTTTCGTTGGCGCCGCGCCCTCGACTCGCGAGCACATGGCGCCTCGGGCGACGCCAGCAGTGCGTCAATTGGCACGCAAGCTGGATGTCGATCTGACAACGCTCACTGGCAGCGGGCCGCATGGCCGGATCAGCGCCGCCGATGTCGAGGCGGCTGCGCAAGGGGCCTTGGATCGCTTCGGCGGCGAACGCCTGCGTGGCGTACGCCGCAGCATGGCGATCAACATGGCCCGCTCGCATGCCGAGGTGGTGCCGGTGACCATCTATGGCGACGCCAACCTGCATCGCTGGGGCGAGGCGCGCGATCCACTGATTCGCCTGGCCAAGGCCATCGCCGCCGCCTGCGAGGCCGAGCCGTTGATGAATGCCTGGTTCGATGGCAAGGGACCGTCGATTCGCCACCACGACAAGATCGACCTGGGCATTGCCGTGGACACGCCGGATGGCCTGTTCGTGCCGGTGCTGCGCGATGTCGGCAAGCGTGATGCACAGAACCTGAAGGAAGGCATGTCGCGCCTGCGGGCCGATGTGAAGGCGAGGTCGATCCCGCCGCAGGAAATGATGGGGGCGACCATCACCCTGTCCAACTTCGGTACGTTGTTCGGGCGTTATGCCAACCCCATCGTCGTGCCGCCTCAGGTGGCGATCATCGGTGCCGGGGGCATCCGCGACGAGGTCGTGGCGTGGCAGGGCAAGCCCGCCGTGCATCCGGTGTTGCCGCTATCACTGACCTTCGATCACCGCGCCGTCACCGGCGGCGAGGCGGCGCGCTTCTTCAAGGTGCTGGTGGAGGCGCTGGAACAAGCCTGAAGTGCATCCGGGGCGCCTGCCATCCTGTGCTGCCACAGGCAGGCTGGCAGGTCGCGGTCATTCTTCCCCGGCGGCGTCCAGCTCGGCGAGGGCGTCAGGCTGGTTCTTGAAGGCCTTGGCGAAGATGTCGCGGTTCTTGGCCATGAAGATGCCCAGCTCTTCGAGCTGTTTCTCTTCGAGCGAGGGAACGGCCTTGTGCAGCGCCTCGGCCAGCGCTTCGGCCAACTCCAGCATCTTGTCGTAACGATCCGCTTCAGCCTTATCCATGAACAGACGCTCCGGATCGCGACTGCTGCGGTACACCACTTCGACGGCCATTCATCACCTCATTCCTGTTCATCTGAACGAAAACTGTATGTGCATACAGTATATCCGTGTGCGGGGCCATGCAAGGCTATTCACCGTGCTTTCGCTTTCATTTTCCTTAGGCATACTCTGCTGGCGCATGCCGCGCGTCATAGGAGAGTAGTACCGGTGAGCCTGAAAAAAGTCGACGACCTGCGCGAGGAGATGCACAGCCTGGCGCAATCCCTGGGCAACCTGCTGGTGGAAGCATTCCATTACCTGGCCCTGTTCGCCATTGGCGGCATCATTGCCTGGGCGTCGGTGGTGGCGTTCCTTGGCATGCTCGACAAGGGCCACATCACGGTAGACGACATCCTGCTGTTGTTCATCTACCTCGAGTTGGGGGCGATGGTCGGTATCTACTTCAAGACCAACCACATGCCGGTGCGCTTCCTGATCTATGTGGCGATCACCGCGCTAACCCGCCTGCTGATTTCCGATGTGTCCCACCACAACCGCCCCGACATGGGCGTGGTCTACGTCTCAGGGGCGATCCTGTTGCTGGGCCTGGCGGTATTGGTGGTGCGTTTCGCCTCCTCGCGCTTCCCATCGTTCCAGTCCGAGTCGCGCCAGGGCCGCAAGAAGGTGCACGAGGCCGGCGAGGCCTGATCAGCCCAGCGGCGCGAACAGCGCCTCGATATCGCTTTCCTCGATCCGCCAGGGCTGGTCGCCTCCCTCCAGCAGGCCTCGGGCGAGGCCGGCCTTGGCCTGTTGCAGGTGCTGGATCTTTTCCTCGACGCTGCCACGGGCCAGCAGGCGGTAGACGAACACCTGCTTGTCCTGGCCGATGCGATAGGCACGGTCGCTGGCCTGGGCTTCGCTGGCCGGGTTCCACCAGGGATCGAAGTGGATCACCGTGTCGGCGGCGGTCAGGTTGAGGCCGGCGCCACCCGCTTTCAGGCTGATCAGGAATACCGGGTGCTGGCCTTCCTGGAATTCGCGCACTGGCGTTCGCCGGTCACGGGTACTGCCGGTGAGCTGGGTGTAGCCGATGCCGCGCGCTTGCAATTCTTTTTCGATCAGGCCGAGCATGCGGGTGAACTGAGAGAACAGCAGGACCCGGCGCCCGGCGCCGGTCAGTTCTTCGAGCATGTCCAGCAGTACGCTGAGCTTGCCCGAGTCCGCGGCGCTCAGCTCGCTGGTACTCGCCTCATCTTCCAGCAGGCGCAGGTCGCAGCAGCTCTGGCGCAGGCGCAGCAAGGCTTCGAGCAGGACGATCTGGCTGCGTGCCAGGCCAAGGCGGGCTATTTCCGCCCGCACCTTCTTGTCCATGGCCAGGCGCAGGGTTTCGTAGCGATCACGCTGCAGCGGTGTCAGTTCGACCCATTGGGTGATCTCGATCTTCGCCGGCAGCTCGGTCGCCACCTGCTCCTTGGTCCGGCGCAGGATGAACGGACGAATACGCCCGACCAGTTGCGCCATGCGCGCCTGGTTGCCGCCACGCTCGATGGGCGTGCGGTAGTCACGGGTGAAGGACTTGGCGTCGCCCAGCCAGCCCGGATTGATGAAGTTGAACAGCGACCACAGCTCGCCCAGGTGGTTTTCCAGCGGCGTACCGCTCAGGCACAGGCGCTGCCCGGCCTTGAGCTGCGCGGCGGCGAGGGCCGCCTTGCTGCGCGGGTTCTTGATGTTCTGCGCTTCATCGAGGATCAGCAGGTGAAACGCGTGTTCGGCCAATGCCTTGAGGTCGCGGGGCAGCAGGGCGTAGGTGGTGAGCACCAGGTCGTGGGCGGCGATGGTCTTGAACAGTGCGCGCCGGCGTGAGCCATGCAGGGCCAGCACTTCGAGCTGGGGGGTGAAGCGCCTGGCTTCATCTTCCCAGTTGGCCACCAGGCTGGTCGGCAGGACGATCAGTACAGGTTTCTGCAAACGCCCGGCTTGTTTTTCCGCGAGCACGTAGGTGAGCACTTGCAGGGTTTTGCCCAGGCCCATGTCGTCCGCGAGAATGCCGCCGAACCCCAGTTCGCCCAAGGCCTGCATCCAGGCTACGCCCTGGGCCTGGTAATCGCGCAACTGGGCCTGCAAGCCGCTGGGCAGGCGTGCGCTGTATTCGCTCAGGCCCTGTAGCCTGCGCGCCAGGTCGCGCAGTTTTTCGCCGCCTTGCCAACTGAAGGTCGGGCCATGATCGAGCGCGGCCAGGCGCGAGACGTCGGCACGCGCAATGCGCAGCCGGCCGCCGTATTCACCGGGATCACGCAGGTACAGTTCGCCGAGGGTCGCCAGCAAGGGGCGCAGCCGCGAGAAAGGCAGGGCGATACGCCGGTTGCTGTGTGGCAGCGGCGCGAGCAGCACGTCCTCGTCCCCTCGTTGCGCCACGCTCTCACGGTCGAGCAGCCAGGGCGCGCGGCGGATGCTTTGCAGCAGGATCGGCAACAGGTCGATCTGCTGGCCGTCGACCTCGATACCCAGCTCCAGCTCGAACCAGTCCTGGGCCGGCTCTTCATCGACGTGGGCATACCAGTCGTCCACCTGGGCCAGGTTGAAGTGGAAGTCCGGCTGCATGCGGATCTCCCAGCCGGCTTCGCGCAGTGTCGGCAGCTCCTTCTGGGTGAAGCTCAACCAGGCGGCGTCATTGGCCAGCTCATAAGGTTCGCCCGCGGATTCCGGCAGTGCCTCGCTGCGCCGCAGGGCGATCTGCAGGCCAAGGTCTTCCAGGCGTCTGCGCAAGGCCGCCTCGGCGCTGCCATCGCGTACCAGACGCAGGTTGTGGGTCGGGCCGTTGCGCATGAGCAGATCACGGGCCGGCTTGCCGAACACCTCGTGGCCGGCATAGTCGAAGACCAGCGCCGCACGGTGTTGGGTCTGCTCCTGCATGCGTCCGCGACGGCTGTCGTAGTGCATGCGTACATGGCTGGCGAGCTTGAGGATGGGGCGTGGGGCGATGCCTTCGAGGCGTTCCTCGGTGATCGGCAGCGACGGCACGATCACGTCCTGCAAGCCAAGCCCGCTGCGCTGGCGCTCTTCCAGGGTCACCAGTGCGGCGACCACATGCTTGCAGTTGGTGCCCACCGGGCAGGTGCAATGACCGACCACGCCCCATTTGTAGCCCTGGGAATGCAGGGTGATGCTCTGCCGGTAATGCGCATCGGCCGAGCCGCTGCAGCTTGCCTTCAGGTGGTTGCCGTCGAGGGCAATCAGGCGGCTGCGTCTTTCCCGCGCGTAGGCCAGGCCGCGACGCAGGTCGCCGTCACCGAATTCCGAGCGCCAGTCCTCTATGCGCAGCTTGAGGATATCCAGCGTCATGGATGGTGTTCCGGATGCGGGGTCTTGATCGTGAGCATGACAGCAGGGAGCCAATGAACAGCCGCCGATTGTGGCTGGGGGCGGCGGCAAGCTGCAAGCCTCAAGCAACAAGTAAACGTCTCTGCCCCGGCGTTCTGCCTTTCTCTTGCGGCTTGGCGCTTACTTGGCCCAAGGGCGGGCCAGCACGATCCACATCAGTACCGGGTAACTCAGGTAATGCAGCACGAACAGGGCGACAGCCATGAAGCCGGGGTCTTGCTGGAAGGCCATCATCACCAGCAGGCCGAGGTAGAGCACGCCAAGAATCGCGGCGTAGAAGAGGTTCAACTGCCAGCGTTCGAGGCGGGTTGGATGCCGGCCTTCGCGCCAGGCGAAGCCCAGGGTCAGGCCAATCGCGACCAGCAGGGCGATGACCAAGGTGCCGAATACGCCACCGACCTTGACCAGGCTGCGTAGCAGCAGGTTGAGCAGTATCACCGCGACGGTGGCGGCCACGGCATAACGCAGCATCAGTTTCATAGCTTCACATCCAGGCCGAAGCGCTTGCTCAGCACGCGATCCAGCAGGCTGCCGGGCAGTGCCGCGAGTAACGGCAAGGCCCGGCTGCCGTTGCCCAGGCGCAGCAGGCGCGGTGGTTTGCCGCGTTGGGCGGCGGCGAGGATTTGCCGAGCCACGGTTTCCGCGGGCGTGGGTTGGTCCTGGGAGGCGCCGGCCCGGGCGCGGATGCCTTGGCGAAGCGGCCACCAGGGCGAGGTTTCGTCGATCATGGCTTCGGCCTCGCGACTGGCGTTGTCGCCGAAGTGCGAGGCGATGGCGCCGGGCTGGACTTCCAGCACGTGGATGGCGAAGGGGGCCAGTTCCAGGCGCAAGGCATCGGAGAGTGCATGGACCGCCGCCTTGGACGCGCAATAGGCCCCTGCGAATGGCGTCACCAATACACCGGAAACGCTGCCGATATTGATCACCAGGCCACGGCTGGTGCGCAGCAACGGGAAGCACGCGCGGGTCAGCTCGACCAGGCTGAACACATTGGTTTCGAACTGGCGGCGCAAGGCCGGCGCGCCACCGTCGAGCAGCGGGCCCATGGCGCCGTAGCCGGCATTGTTGATCAACACGTCGAGGCCGCCGACCTGGCGTTCCAGATGGGCGACGACTTCGCCGATGGCCTGTGGGTCATTGACGTCCAGGGGGACGGCGGTGAATCCGGCGGCTGCGAGTTCGGCCAGGTCTTCCGCGCGCCGGGCGCCGGCCCAGACCTGGTAGCCCGCCGACTTGAAGGCATCGGCCAGCGCACGACCTATGCCGCTGGAACAGCCGGTGATGAGGGCGACAGGGATGGGCATGATGGCGATCCTTCGACAAAGGGGAAGAGGATCGTAGCAGAGCGGGGGACGTTCGATAGGGGCAGCGCGTAGGGTGGACGACGCTTTTTTCGTCCACCACTACACCGGGTCAAGGGTGGACGAAAAAAGCGTCGTCCACCCGACCAGAGCAACGAGCGCGACGGATCAACTGGCAGCGCGCGCCGTCGCTGCGGGGGTACGACCGTAGACGTCCTCCAGACGCTCGATGTCGTCTTCGCCCAGGTAGCTGCCGGACTGCACCTCGATGATTTCCAGCGGGATCTTGCCCGGGTTGGTCAGGCGGTGCACCGCCGTCATCGGAATGTAGGTCGACTGGTTCTCGGTGAGCAGGAACACCTTGTCGTTGCAGGTGACCTCAGCCGTGCCGGATACCACGATCCAGTGTTCGGCGCGGTGGTGGTGCATCTGCAGCGACAGCTGCGCCCCCGGCTTCACGGTGATGTGCTTGACCTGGAAGCGCCCACCCATGTCCACCGAGTCGTAGGAGCCCCACGGGCGATAGACCTCGCAGTGGTTCTTGGTTTCGCTGCGGCCTTGCTCGTCGAGTTCGTTGACCAGTTTCTTGACGTCCTGCACGCGATCGCGGTGGGCGATCATCATGGCATCCTTGGTCTCGACCACGACGATGTTTTCCAGGCCGATCACCGATACCAGCTTGCCGTTGCCGTGGACCAGGCAGTTGTGGCTGTCGTGTACCACCACGTCGCCCTTGGTGACGTTGCCGGCTTCGTCCTTGTCATGCACTTCCCAGATCGACGACCAGCTGCCGACGTCGTTCCAGCCGGCGCTCAGCGGCACCACGCAGGCGCGGTCGGTCTTTTCCATCACCGCGTAGTCGATGGAGTTGTCCGGGCAGCACTCGAAGGTCGCCGGGTCGATGCTGATCTGCGAGCCGTCGCGCTTGCTGCGTTCCAGGGCCAGCAGGCAGGTGTCGTAGATGTCCACGTCGTGCTTCTTCAGCTCTTCGAGGAAGCGGCTGGCGCGGAACAGGAACATGCCGCTGTTCCAGAAGTAGTCGCCGGATTCGACGTATTGCTGGGCGCGCTCGGCGTCCGGCTTCTCGACGAACTGGGCGACGCGGGACACGCCTTCCGGCAGTTCGCTGCGCTCGGTTTCGGCGCGGATGTAGCCGTAGCCGGTTTCCGGTTTCAGCGCCGGTACGCCGAACAGCACCATCTCGCCTTTCTCGGCGGCGACGGTGGCCAGGGCCAGGGCCTGCTGGAATGCGCGCTGGTCTTCCAGCACGTGGTCGGCGGGCATCACCAGCATCAGTTCGTCACGCCCTTCGGCGATCAATTGCATGGCGGCGATGGCCACGGCTGGCGCGGTGTTACGACCGAACGGCTCGAGCAGCAGGAGCTGCGATTTCAACTGCAACTGCTCGAGCTGCTCCAGGACGATGAAACGGTGTTCCGCGTTGGCCACCAGCACCGCCGGCTGCATGCCTTCGAAGTCCAGGCGCTGGATGGTCTGCTGGAACATCGTCTGCTCACCGGTGAGGGCGAGGAACTGCTTCGGATACTGTTTGCGCGACAGCGGCCAGAGACGGGAGCCGCTGCCCCCTGAAAGGATCACTGGAATCATGGTTTCTCTCCTGAAAACGTAGTCATTGCCAATCCCCACTGTTCCAATCGGTTTTGCTGCCCCGCCTTTGTTCGATGATGAGCGGGTGCGTCTGGTTCTTGTTTACGAACACGAGGTATTCGTCTTCGTGAGCGGCCGGAGGTTCACTGACCCCCGGTCTTTTTCATCAACTTTCCGCCGGACGTTTCACCCACACCGGCGACAGGTTGGCACCCTTGCCGGTGACGTACAGGCACACCACTTCGCCGCGCTCCAGCACCACGGGCTTGAGGTCGCTGACCTTGCGGTTGCCGTCGAACAGGGCAAGGCTGACTTTCACCGGGTTGATCTCGCGGTCACCGTGACTGTTCGGCGCGACCGCATCGACCACTGGCGTCTTGCCGTCGGCGGTCTTCAGGGTCAGCTTGGTGTCGGACAGGTTTTGTACGCGGACCAGGGCCTTCTGCTTGTTCTTGAAGGCCGGTTCCTCGACCAGCCTGGGCGTGGCGCCTGGTTGGTTGACCAGGGTGTAGTACCTGTCCGAGTCGAGCTTGACCGGCAGGTTGGCGCCGCCGACCTGGGCGGCGTAGCTGCCGGCCGGGAGGAACTTGAAGTCGCTGGAGGCGAGCGGGGCGATGTCGTTCAGCGTGGTGTTGCCGACATTGACGCTCAGCTCGCTGCTGCCGGCGTTGTAGGCACGTACGAAAGCCGAACCCTTGGGCGCGGTCGGACCGTACAGGCCGCCCTCGTCGGCCTGGGCAATGCCGATGCTGCCGATGGCCAGGGCGATGGCGCAGGTCATGGATGTCCAGCTACGGTTGATCTGTTTTTTCATGGTGTTTCTCCATCTTCTTGGAATGCGTTGCACGCAAGCGTGCGCTGTCAGTTGCTGGCCACGTGGGCCAGGTTTTCGTTGCCTTGGCTGTTTTTCAGTTCGGCGATCCACGCCGGGTCGAAGCCGCTCAGGTCGTTGGCCATGGGCAGGTAGCGCTCGGGGAACTCCCAGATCACCAACTGCGGCGGCGAGTTCTTCAACTCGTCGCTCTGCAGGTACTTGAGCATCGGCAGGACCGGGCCATGGCCGTCCTCGGCCTGGTTGCTCAGGTCGCGTTGCAGGCTCTGGCGCAGGGCACCGGCGAAGTTCCACTTGGGATTGGCGCTGTAGCTGGTGCCGACCAGGGCCACGGGCAGGGCGCCGGTATCGGCGAACAGCGCATCGCCACCGGCTT
This sequence comes from Pseudomonas sp. LRF_L74, assembly GCF_965644255.1. NCBI lineage: Bacteria > Pseudomonadati > Pseudomonadota > Gammaproteobacteria > Pseudomonadales > Pseudomonadaceae > Pseudomonas > Pseudomonas sp. LRF_L74. The sequence goes on from NZ_CBFFRH010000012.1 coordinate 68,906, forward strand.
CGCTGTCGTCGGCCGCGCGGGTCTGGCGTATCTGCAACTGGTCCGGCTTGGGCAGCATGTTGGCGAACAGCGGATCGAGCGGCAGGAAGGTGGTCAGGTCGCCCTTGTAGTCTTCCTGCTTCACCGCTTCGGTGACGAACTCTTGCGTATCGCCGTCGAGTTGCACGTTCTGCCGCACCGCATCGGCCAGGCGTTGGGCCACGACCTCGGCGCCCATGGGCGTCCAGTGGGTATCGGTGCGCAGGAACACCTGGCCGCGCTGCTTGGCCTCCTTCAGCGCCGAGAGCAGGTCGGGCGCGAGAATCTGCGCCTCGCCAGCGGTGCTGTGCAGTCGCTGGTAGAGGTTGGCGCGCATGGCCGTGGCTTTGTTCTCGCCGACGTGTTCGGGATAGAGCCGCGACTTGGCCGGGATCACCGCAAGCATCAGCTTGACGTTGTGCTTGGCCAGTTCCTCGCTTACGCCCTGGATGATCGCCAGGTTGTCCTGCAGGTGCTGGCGGCCGTCGACCACCGGTTTGAATTCCTCGTCGGAGTAGAGCCAGCCGTCCTCGCCGATCAGCACACCGGGGCGGCCTTCGCCGAACAGTGTGTAGTCCACGGCAGCCCAGACGTTGGTGCCGAGCTTCTTGACCGGGAATTCGTCGTCGTAGTGCTTCTCGAAGGCGTGGCTCAGCTTGCCGTTGAGCACGGGCGTACCCTCGGCCACCGAGAAGGTGGTGAAGCCTTTCAGCGACCACAGGCCGAGCCCGATCAGGGTGGCGCCGAAGGCGGCGGAGTAAACGAGATTTGCGGTTCTGTTCATGGCAGCCTCCTCAGAACTGGAAGTACAGGAAGGGCGAGAAGCTCTGCGCCGACAGCTTCAGCACCGAGGCGGCGAACAACAGCAGCAGGGCAATACGCGTGGCGATGACCGGCAACTGGCTGAGCCAGGACTGCTGGTAAACCATCTCGCCGCTCGGCGAGTAGGCGACGGCGGCCGGATCGGTCTCGGCCGAAGCCTGGCTGCGCGGCTGCGCAGTGGCCGGGCCGTTGGCATCGACCTTGGCCTCGGCCTTCGGCGCGCGCGATTGCAGCGGCTCCTTGTAGAACTGGCGGATACCGAAGAACGCCAGGGTCAGGTACGCCAGCACCAGGGTCGCTACCTGCAGGCTGGTCAGTTGCGCGGCATTGAGTTCCGACAGGCGCCAGTCGCCGAAGCTGAACATCGCCGCGTACATGCGCCAGGCCACGTCGAGGTTCTCGGCGCGGAAGATCACCCAGCCGAGCACCACCAGGAGGAAGGTGAAGGCCCATTTCAGCGGACGGATGCGCCGTGGCGCGGCGTCCACGCCCAGCGCGCGTTCGATGGCCAGCCACGCGCCGTGCCAGGCGCCCCAGATGATGTAGGTGAAGTTGGCGCCGTGCCACAGGCCACCGAGGAGCATGGTCAGGAACAGGTTGCGGTAGGTATTGAAGGTGCTGCCGCGGTTGCCGCCCAGGCTGATGTACAGGTAGTCGCGCAGCCAGGTCGACAGGCTGATGTGCCAGCGCCGCCAGAACTCAGTGATCGACTGGCTGATGTAGGGCTGGTTGAAGTTCTCCATGAAGCGGAAGCCCATCATCAGGCCGAGGCCGATGGCCATGTCGCTGTAGCCGGAGAAGTCGAAGTACAGCTGCGCGGTGTAGGCCAGTGCACCGAGCCAGGCATCGCCGGTGGTCGGGTCGGACAAGGCGAAGCAATGGTCGGCGATGGGCGCGATGCTGTCGGCGATGAACACCTTCTTGATGAAGCCCTGCATGAAGCGCGAGCAGCCCTCGGCGAACTTGTCGACGGTGTGGGTGCGGTGGTTGAACTGATCGACCAGGTCCTTGAAGCGCAGCACCGGGCCGGCGATCAGGTGCGGGAAGATCGCCACGAACGCGGCGAAGTCGATCAGGTTGTGGGTCGCCGGGGTATCGCCGCGGTACACATCAATGATGTAGCTGATCGACTCGAACACGTAGAACGAGATACCGATCGGCAGCAGGATGTGGGTGAGGATGAACGGCTGCATGCCGAACGACTCGATGATCGCATTGATACTGTCGACGCCGAAGTTGGCGTACTTGAAGTAGCCGAGCACGCAGAGATCGACCACCACGCCGAGGATCAGCCACTTCTGCGCGGCCTTGGTGCGCACGCCAGCCGCGCCGATGCGCAGGCCGATCCAGTAGTTGAACAGCGTGACCCCGGCGAACAGCGCCAGGAAGTCGATGCGCCACCAGGCGTAGAAGATGTAGCTGGCGACCAGCAGCAGCAGGTTGCGATAACGGTTGCCGCTCAGGTAGTACAGGCCGAGAAAGACCGGTAGGAACAAGAACAGGAACACGTTGGATGAAAAGACCATCCGCCTTTCTCCATTGAAGAATTGTCAGGGCCATGCGGCCCACCCATTCCTCCCCGGGGTGTTGCAAGTTTCACTGCCCGCCCGCGTCTATCGCGCGAGTCGGGCTGGCGCCAAGCGCTGCCTGGGCCGAATTCGGGAAATGACGTTCCCACACCGCCGCGCCTTTCGGAGCGGAAGTTCATTGCAGGCCAGTCAGCCTTGGAACCTGTTCACGATCTCAGATCGGCTCTTTTGGCAGCGTTGAGGCAATTGCGGACATTCGTTCTTCCTCCGTCATTCCCGCGAAGGCGGGAACCCAGAAGCGCTTTTTTGGGCTCCCGCCTGCGCGGGAGTGACGGCTAAACACACCGAGTAATGATGTCCGCTCCTGCCTCGGAGTAGCCATTCGAACAAGCTCGAAAGGATCGTGAACAGGTTCTTAGTGCTTGTGGTTTTCCTCGTTCGGGTCGAACACCTGGGTCACGTCGCCGCCGAGACGGAAGGTCTTGAACGGCCCCTTGTCCTTGCGTTCTTCCTGCAGCTCGTTGTTGCAGGCGTAGAGGGTGCAGTAGGGTTCGAGCCAGGCATATTTCGAGTCCTTGTTGAGGTCTTCCATGTCCTGCTTTTCGCCGGTCTTGTCGTCGAACGCATCCTGGTCGTCGACACCGCCGGTCACCCGTTCGGCCAGGCGGCGCAGGGCTTCGTGGTTCTCTTCACGCAGATCGACACCATTGGCCTGGGCGAACGCGGCGATCATCGCCAGCGGCGGCAGGGCGTAGTTGTGATAGGCGAGGGCGCGCTGGCGGCGCTTGAGTTCGTTGGGCAGGTAGCCGTCGCTGTCGACCTGGTTGGCGGCAATGCGGAACTGCTTCACCGACCAGTCGAACAGGTCGCGGCGGTCAGTGGCGACGGCGGTGGCCATCACCGACCAGGCGGCCCAATAACTGTGGTTGTTGGTCTTGTCCAGCGGCAGGTCGCTCCAGTCCTTGACCGTTTGCTCGGCGAGTTTGTCGAGCCAGGACTCGATCAACCGGGCCTGCTGCTGGTAGGGCGCCAGCGGGCGGCTCTCGGAGAACTTCAGGCGCAGGTAGGAACCGGCCAGGCTGCCCAGGGCCCATTTGCGCATCGACTTGCCGGTGTGGTTGAAGTCGGTGCTGAGCAGGGCGTCGGCCTGGGCCCAGGTGGTCATCCACTGCAACGCACATTCGAGCTGCTCGCGATTGCCCTCGCGCATGTAGTCGGTGACCTGGTCGGCCACGCCTTTCTCCATGTCGGTGATGTCCTTGGTGCCATCGCGAAAGGCTTTTTCGGCGACGACATTGAGGGTCGAGCGCGCCTTGTCCGAGCCTTCGTACTTGCTGCGGAACTGCAGCTTCTCGGTGTACGGCTTGGGCGGTGCGCTGCACTCGCGCGGCGCTTTCTTGTCCTGGTCGACCGGGGCGTAGTAGCCCTGGGGCGGCACCAGGCTGGCGGCGCTGACCGCTTGGGCGAGCAGGGCCGCGCCTAGAACGCAGGGGGCGAGGAGCCATCGTGTGGGGCGATTCATAGTTGCCTCCGTCCTCACTGGGCCTGGGCCGTGAGGGGTTTGCCGCCGGCATCCGGACGCTTGCACAGGGTGGCTTGCACGCTGAGGTTGTCCGGCATCTGCTCGGGGCTGTGGATTTCCACGGCGAGCACGTTGAGGTCTGGCCAGTCTTCGTCGTCACGCAGTTCGAAGGCGTAGCGGCCACCGGTGTCGACGCGGTCGCTCTGTTCGATCTTGAAGTTCTCGCGGCGACCGTTGAGGTACCAGATGGTGGCTTCGGCACGGTGCACGCCGGGGTCGCTGAAGGTCAGGTCGAGCTGGTAGTCGCCGCCACGCAGGTGACGCAGCTTGTCCTGGCCGTTGACCAGTATTTCGTTGGCGCCGGGTTTCAGTTTGACGGTGTTCTTCATGGCAACCGGGTGTCCTTCGCAACCGTTGTCGACCAGGGGCAGGGCTTGTCGATAGAAGCTCTTTTGCGCCAGGTCGTAGTGCGTGGCGAATTCCCAGATCAGAATTTTCGGCGGCTTTTCGTGGAATTCCTTACCGCTCATGTACTGCAGCAGGGCGCTATCGAAACCGCCGCCACTGACTGCCAGGTTTAGGACGTCGGCGCCGGTGTGTTGTTCCAGGAAGCCGGAAAAGTTATAGGCCGGGCCGCTGTTACTGGTGCCGACCAGGGCGATCTGCGGATCGGTTTCATCGCCGAACAGGCTGTCGCCGCTGGCTTCGCCGACCGGCTCGGTCTCGTAGCGCGGCACGTACTGGGTGGCGTAGGTGGTGCCGCAGAAGTTGGCGGCGGTCTTGTGCAGGGTGCCGGCCTTGGGCAGCAGGCCGACCACCTTGCTCTCGAACTGCTTCTTCGGAATGTCGTTGAAGCCAGGCACCTGCTTCAGCGTCTCGGCCACCAGGGCGGCGGTGCGGTCGGCGCCGGCCGGGGTCCAGTGGTGGTCGGCCTTGAAGTAGTAGTCGATGTCCTTGTCTCTCTCGTCGAACAGCGGCGACAGGTCGGTGACCCAGATACCGGCCTTGCGGAATTTCTCCACGGCGGCCAGGTAGTTGTTCTTCGCCAGCTCGTAGTTGAAGCTGGCCTTCTCTTCGGCGGTGAGCTGCTCGCGGTTGACCAGGCCACGGGTCGGCTGGTAGACGATCATCAGCTCGATGCCCTTGGCTTTCAGCGCGTCGCGCAGGCGCTTGAACTCCTGGTAGCCCTCGGGCGTGGTGCCGAAGTCGGTGCGCAGGTCGTAGCGGCTACGGAACAGCCAGTCGCCCTTGCCCTGCACCAGCGCGGTGAAGAAGCTCAGGTACTTGGTGTTGTACTGCGCCGGGTCCTGGGCCACGGCGCACAGCGGGCCGACGCGTTGCACCTGGAACTGCGGATCGGCCATGGCGCTGCCGGCGGCGCCGAGCAGGGCGGTGGCCAGGGCCAGTCGGCGGAAGTTGAAATGACGTTTCATCGAATGCGGTTCTCCCTCAATCCTGCAGCTCGGTCTTGTCGTCGACCGGGTCGATCAGCACGGCTTGCTTGCGCCGCACCATCATGTCGAGGATCTGTTCCTGTTTGTCGCCGAGCACGCCGGCGAAGCTGATGCCGGTGCTCTTGGTCGGCGCCATCAGGTCGACGTCGTAGAGCTCGACGGACAGCGGCGAGTCGATCGACAGCGGGCTGGAACCGTTGGCGGTGAGCTGGCCGCCGACCACGATCATCGACACCTGGGCGTCGAACGGGTCGAGGTTGACGTCGCGGTCGGTGTCGCTGAGGTCCTTGATGTGGCCATAGACGCCGGTCAGCTGGTTGCCTGCCGAGACGTTCTGGTACAGGCGGATGTTGGTGCTGTTGCGGATGCGGATGCCATGGCGCTGGTTGCGCATGACCTTGTTGCCCCACAGCAGGTTGTTCGGGCTTTCGTACAGGGTGATGCCGTCGGCGTGGTTCTCGTAGACCTCGTTGTAGGCGATCAGGTTGTCCACGCTGTTACGGTCGATGACGATGCCCGACAGCTTGTTGTCGTAGGTCTTGTTGTTGAAGATCCAACTGTTGTCGACCTCGCGGGAGATGATGATGCCGTGCTTCTTCTTGGTCCCGTAGACGGTGTTCTCGGCGATGATCAGGCCGTGCGAGCGGTCGTGCGGGTCGATGCCGTAGACGATGTTGTCGCGGTAGGTGTTGCCCTTGATCACCACGTCCTGGGCTTCGTAGCAGTAGAAGCCGTACCAGATGTCGTCGAACTCCGAGTCGATGATCCAGCCCTTGGCGTCCGGACGGTTCAGGCGTTTCTTCATGTCCGGGCTGTACTGGGTCACGCTGACCCCGTAGGACTTGCTCTGGCTGTAGCCGAGGCTGGTCAGCGTGCTGTCGGCGATGTACAGCTCGGCGCCGCCCCAGGACACCACGAACGGGCGGAAGTCCTTGGGGCTGCGGAAGCTGGCCGGGGCGTTGTCCTGCTCGCGCCAGGCGGTGACCTTGGTGCCGATGATGAACAGCTTGTCGTCGTTGACCAGGAACGCGCCTTTTTCCTGGGACAGGCGCAGTTCCTTGGTTTCCGCGCCGATGTGCAGGGTCGCGCCTTGGGTCACGACGATGGGCAGGCGGGCGATGTACACGCCCGGCGCGGTTTCCTCGAACTGGCTCTTCGGCAGCGTGCGCGCCAGGTCCTTGAGCGTCACGTAGCCACCCTCGACGAAGATCGCCTGCGGGATGCCGCGTTGGCGCACCACCCACTCGCTCATGCGGTCGTCGCCGCCGAGGAAGTCCTTCAGCGCGTCCTGTTGCAGCATGCGCCGCACCACGACCTTGCCGCCGGCCTTGCGCTCGATCTTGGCTTCGATGGCCGCGCGGGTGTAGCCGCTCAGGTCGGGCAGCTTGGGTGTTTCCAGGTGCAGCGCGTCGATGGGCGCGCTGGTGATGTTGTATTTGTCGGGCGTGCCCAGTTCCTTGGCCACGTTGGGGCCGCTCTGCTCCACTTCCGCCGAGGCCGGGCCTGCACTCAGGGCGCCGCAGAGCAGGGCGCCGACGAGCAGGCTGAGTGGGAAATTCGGGCGTGTCTGGTTCATGCTCATGACCCTCAGAAGCGCCAGATGAAATCGACGAAGGCGCGATGCATCAGCGAATCGGTGCCGCTGGCGTAGGCGTTGCCCGGCTTGAACACGCCGCCACGAAAACGCACCAGTGCCGACTTGTCGTCCAGGTGTTCGGCCATGCCCGGCGACACCAGGCCCTGGTTGAAGTAACGGGTCACTACCAGATCGACTTCCTGGCCGATGTCCTTGCTGCCGTCTTCAAGGGCGGCGGTGATGCCGCTGTCGCCGACGTCCTGGTTGCCATTCACCCGCCAGAAGCGGTGGTAGACCAGGCTGGCGTCGTAGTTTTCGTTGGGTTTCCAGGAGGTGAAGGCGCTGGCCACCTGGAGGTTGGACAGCTCGCCACGGAAGGCCTCGCCGAAACGGTGCAGGCGCGACTCGACGCCGGTGAAGCTGGAGCGGTTGCTCTCCAGGCCGGTCTGCATGTACTGCTTGGATTTGCCGTCGTTGCCGCCGCCGCTGCCGCGTGCATAGGCGCCGCCGACCTTCCACTGTTCGTCGAGGCTGTAGCGCAGGCCGAGGTCCACGGCCCAGGCGCTGACGTCCTGGTTGCGTTTGCCGGTGGCGATGCGCTGGTCATCGACCACCACCTGTTCCAGCTGGTCGGTGTCGCCGGTCAGCCAACTGACCTGGCCCCAGTAGTTGAGCGGGTTCTTCGACTTCGGGTTGAAGAAGTCGCCGTCGACGTTCAGGCCCAGCCAGGTCAGGTCGCCGGTGTAGCGCTTGTCCAGGCTGTCGACCTCTTCGCCGGGCTTGGCCAGGCTGCCGCTGTCGTGGCTGTGTTGCAGCTTCACGCCGACCCAGTGGCCGGGTGTCCACTGCACCGAGGCATCGCCGAACAGGTGTTGGCGATCCTCGTCCTCGGGGGCCAGTTCGTCGAGGTCGGTGCGGTAGTCGGAGAAGCGCTGGGCGATGCCGACGTTGGCCTTGAGCAGGGTGGTGTCGAGGCTCCAGCGCAAGGCTTCGATATTGGTGTCCCACCAGGTGCCGTCGTTGCTGCGTACGCGCTGGCGACCGAAACGCAGGTGCTCGCCGGGGTATTCGGTGAGGCCGGCGTAGTCGATCCAGAACTCGCGCAGCGCCAGGTAGCTCTTGTCGGCCTGGCGCGCGTCGTTGCTGGAGCCGCTGTCACCGACGTCGCTGGACTCGATGGTGTCGGTCTCGACGATGTCGGTGGCGGTCACGGCCTGGCCCATGGCGTAGGCGCTCCAGTTGCCGCGCTGGCCGTAGACCCAGGGGCGCAGGTCGAGGCCGATGCCGTTGACGTCACCGCCGTTGGCGGTGCCCAGGTCGCGATCGTCTTCCGACTGCGCGGTGATCTTGATGTCGAGGCCGAAGTTCTGGTCGGTCAATTGCACCGCCCATACCGAACTGCTGCTCAGCAAGGTCATGCCGAGGCCCAATCCAAGGGTGATCCGATTCAGTTTCATCCTGTAATTCCTTGCTCAGGGCGTCTGTGCGTTCAGCTGTTCGTCGCGCTGCCAGGCGCTACCGCGCAACTGGCGTTCTTCACGCAGCAGTTGCTCGCCACGGGCGTGCTGCTCGGGGCTGAGCTGGCTGGAGACGCTGGTGGCCAGTTCGTGGGCTTGCGGGGTGTCCTTGGGCAGCGCCAGTTGGCTGAATACGTAGGCGTTGACCAGGTCCGGCTGGAAACCCTTGCCCTGCGAGTACATCTGGCCGAGGGCGAAGTCGGCGTTGATGTTGCCGGCGCGGGCGGCACTGAGCAGGTGGTCGAGGGCCTTCTGCGGGTAGATGTCGCCGAGGTAGCCGCGCATGTAGATCTGGCCGAGGAAGTAATTGGCGGTCGGCTCGCTGGGCGCGGCCTTGCGCAGATGCTCTTCGGCTTTCTGCGGGGCCTGCGGTACCAGTTTGCCCTCGTAGTAAAGGCGACCCAGCAGCAGCTCGGCGCGGGGCAGGGCGGCGGCGCGGCCGTTGTCCAGGTAGCTCATCATCTTCTCGCTGTCGCCCAGGCCCGGATAGTCGTAGAGCAACTGCGCCAGGCTGACCCAGGCCGCCGGATACGACGGGGCGATTTCTTCCAGCAGCTCCTGGGCCTTGCCTTCATCGGGCTTGCCGCCCAGGTCGGCGTCGGCGATCACCCGCGCCACCGCATCGACGCGCTGGGCCGATACGCTGCCGCCGTGATAGCCGGCCATCATGCGTTCGATCAGCTTGTCGCGGGCGTCGGTTTTCTCCTGGACCTGATACACCGTGGCCAGCTCGACGTAGCACACGCTGTCCTGGGCGATCAGGTTCTGGCAGATGCGCTCGACCTCGCCCAGGTGCTGCTCGTAGATGCCCTGGGTGCGGTAGAAGACGATCTGCGCCAGTTCGGCCTGGGGGTGGCCCTGCTGGCGCCAGGTCGAGATGCGTTCCTGTACGTTCATGCCGGGAAATTCCTGTGGATATTGCAGATAGAGCATCACCAGCGGCATCAGCGAGCTTTCCTCGCCAGCGGCGAAGGACTCGTCGAGCAGCTTCTCGGCTTCGTGACGCTCGGCCGACGTGGCGGTCGGCTTGGCGGCCAGCAGTTTGCCGAGGCGTGCCTTGGCGCGCGGCGACTCGTCCAGGGCCAGGCGATAGGTCTTCTCGGCTTCGGCCAGGGCCTCGGGCGTGCCGCTGGCCAGTTGCAGGTCGGCCAGGCCGACCTGGGCATCGACGTAGCCGAGGTCGGCGAGTTGGCGGAAATTGCGCTCGGCGGTGGCGGTGTCGCCGTTCTTCAGCGCTTCGTTGGCCAGGCGCTGGTCCGGCAGCAGGCCGCAGCCGCCAAGGCCCATGGCCAGGACCAGCGCCAGCAGGGGCGTGGTCAGGCGCGGGGGCGTGGTTTCTTGTGTGCGCACGCTGGCGTCCTCCTCAGAGACCGGCCGCGATGGCTTTGTCGATCATCCAGTCGAAGGTCGGGCCACGGTCGACCACCACTTCCACCGGCTGGTTGGCCAGGGTGCTGGGCACCGGCTGCTCCGGCTTGATTTGTGCGCGGATGTCGGAGGACAGGCCACCTTCGTGCAGGTCGGTGCTGACGATGCGGCCACGGCGCGGCTCGGATTCGTCGGGCAGCCAGAAGCTGACGCGGGTGCCGGGCTTGACCTGGCTCAGGCTGCGGTAGGGGAAGCTGGCGGTGATGGTGGCGGTGGTGTCTTGCGGCACCAGTTCGAAGATCACGTCGCCCTTGGCGGCGAACTGGCCGTCGGCCACGTACTGGCGTGCCACCTTGCAGTTGCACGGGCTGGTCAGGGTGCCTTTCATCTGTTTGCCGAACAGCTCCTCGACCTTGGCCGGGCTCAGTTGGTCGTCAGCCAGATGGCCCTTGAGCATCTCCAGCATGCTGGCGGAGAAGGAGGCGATGGGCGCGCCTTTCTCGACATCGACGGTGCCTTCCGGCAGCAGGCTCTGCACCGTGCCCTCACGCGGCATGGTGACCTGCATGTTGGAGACGTTGACCTTGGCCGACTGGGCGTGGGTGACGAAATACAGGTTGTACAGCGACTGCAGGATGAACGCGAAGGCGGCTACGCCGATGACGAAGATCGCCGCGCTGAACGCCACGGCACGGAAGCGCCCGAACGCGCTCATGCCACCGCCGCCGCCGGACTTGCGCGCCTTGGTGAAGTTCTCGCGCTGCAGGGTGTGCAGCAGGTTGCCGACGCTGATGATCTCGCCGCCCAGGTGGGCGCTGATCAGGTGGCGCAGGGTGGCGATGTCCTGCTGGCTGAGGTTGTGGAACTGGCAGCCGACGCGGTCGTTGGCGGTATCGACGGTGCGTACCTGGAGCTCGACGTCGAGGCCGAGGTTGACGCTGTCGATCTGGAACTGCAGGCGGGCCTTGTAGAAGTCACCGACGCTGAACTGATTCTTGCCGATGCTGAAGCTCAAGCCCCCGGCGGAGAGATCGAGGACGCGGGTTTCGATGCGTTCCTTGTTCTTCGACTGGAAGCGCAGCAGGGCGGGCAGCTTGACCCGGGCGTGCTGGCGTTGGGCTTCCGACTCATGGACCACATTGATGTTCGCGGCTGTATTCATGGTTGCAAATTCCTGTTCGAGAGCGGTCAAACCAGCACCAGTAGCGTGGCGACGAATACGCTGGTGGCGGAGAAGGTCATGGCACGGGAGGACCAGGTGTTGAACCAGCGCGAGAAGCTGGCCAGGTCCCGGTTCAGTTTTGTGTTCTGGCGAGTCCAGGATTGCTGGTCGAGGCGGAAGAACACGTAGATCTTCACCAGGGCGCCAACGATCTGGTTGTAATAGAGCATGGTCGGGAACAGCGGGCCGATGCGGTGGCCGCTCAGGCTCAGCAGCAGGGTCAGGATCAGCCGGGTCACGCCGATCCACAGCAGGTAGATCAGCAGGTAGGCGATGCTGTACTTGATGCTGGCGATGATCGCCACGCCGAGGCCGAGCAGGCAGGTCCACATCGACAGGCGCTGGTCGAACAGCACCACGCTGGTGAACAGGCCCAGGCGGCGCACGCCCAGGGCCAGGGCCCGGGAGTTCTGCCGCAGGTTGTTGCCGTACCAGCGGAACATCAGCTTGCGACTGGCCTTGATGAAACTCTTCTCCGGCGGGTGCTCGACCGTGTTGATCGCCGCATCCGGCACGTAGAAGGTGTCGTAGCCCAGGCGCATCAGGCTGTACCAGCTGGACTTGTCGTCACCGGTGAGGAACTGGAAGCGACCCAGGCGCCAGTGGTCCAGGTGGTCGCTCTCGACGTCGGCGATGAAACCGGGGTCGGTGACGACCTGGGCGCGGAACACCGACATGCGTCCGGTCATGGTCAGCACGCGCTTGCTCAGGGCCATGGAGCACATGTTGATGTGGCGCTGGGCGAAACGCAGCTTGTGCCATTCGCTCATCAGGTAGCTGCCGCGTACCTCGCAGAACTCGTTGGTGGTCAGGCCGCCGACCCGTGGGAACAGCTTGAACCAGGGCACGGTCTTCTTGACCACGCCGTGATCGAGCACGGTATCGCCGTCGATCACCGCGACCACGGCATGGGCGTCGGGCATCATCCGCGAGATGGCGCGGAAACCGTGGGCCAGGCCGTCGCGCTTGCCGGTGCCGGGGATGCGCACGAAGTCGAGCTTGACATGTTCCGGTGGGGTCATCCGATCCCACAGGTTCTTGATCAGCAGTTCGTCCGAGTATTCGACGATCGAGCAGACCACCGTGGTCGGGTAGCCGCAGTCGATGGCTTCGCGAATCACCGACTGGTAGACCTGGGCGGTGGTCAGCGCTTCGATGCGGAAGCTGGTGACCATCAGGTACACGTGGGACGGTGCGGCGTGTTTGCCGAGCTTGCGAATCTGCCGCCGGTAATAGGGGAATACCACGTAGAGGAACAGGCAGCCGCGCAGGAAGTGCAGGGCGCCCATGGAGTAGCGCCAGATGCCGACCAGGCCGATGAGCAGGATGAAGTCCTTGGAATCCGGGTTGAATACCGTTTTCGGCAAGGCCATCGCCAGCAGCATCAGCAGCGACAGGTAGAGCAGCCAGCCCGTAGCCTCGTTGAAGCCTTTCTTGAGCTTTTCCATATGCATATCCATCGTTTCCGTCAGGCGAACCCGTGGCGTGGGCGTGATGCACTGCACTGCCCGCGCCGCGGATTACGTCCGACTGAGTCCGGTTCCGTGGATTACCAGCAGATGCCGGTGGCGCCTTCGTGGGTCACGCCGGGCATGAAGCCGATCAGGTCGACGACCTGCTTGTCCGGGTGAGCGCCCTTGGCGATGTCGGCGAAGCGCTTGTCGCCGTTGCCGAGGATGATCACATCGGCGTTGTCGACCACCGCGTCGAAGTCGCTGTTGAGCAGCGACGAGACGTGGGGGATCTTCGACTCGATGTATTCCTTGTTCGCGCCATGTACGCGGGCATACTCGACGTTGCTGTCGTAGATGCTCAGGTCGTAGCCCTTGCCGATCAGCATCTCGGCCAGTTCCACCAGCGGGCTTTCACGCAGGTCGTCGGTGCCGGCCTTGAACGACAGGCCGAGCAGGGCGACCTTGCGCTTGTCGAAGCCGGCGACGATGTCGAAGGCGTTCTGCACCTGGTTGACGTTGCTGCGCATCAGCGAGCCGATCAGTGGCGCTTCCACGTCCAGCGAGCCGGCGCGGTAGGAGAGGGCGCGCACGTCCTTCGGCAGGCAGGAGCCGCCGAAGGCGAAGCCGGGCTTCATGTAGTACTTGGACAGGTTCAGCTTGTGGTCCTGGCAGATCACATCCATCACTTCGCGGCCATCGACACCGCAGGCCTTGGCGATGTTGCCGATCTCGTTGGCGAAGGTGACCTTGGCCGCGTGCCAGACGTTGCAGGTGTACTTGATCATCTCGGCCACTTCGATGGGCTTGCGGATGATCGGCGCGTCGAGTTCCTCGTAGATGCTCGACAGCAGGTCGCCGGAAGCCGCGTCGTATTCACCGATGACGGTCATCGGCGGGAAGTCGTAGTCCTTGATCGCGGTGCTTTCGCGGAGGAATTCCGGGTTCACCGCCAGGCCGAAGTCCTTGCCGGCCTTCTTGCCGGAGCAGTCTTCGAGGATCGGCAGCACCACGTTGTTGGCGGTGCCCGGCAGTACGGTGCTGCGCACCACCACGGTGTGGCGGCCCGGCTTGTCGCGCAGGGCGAAGCCGATTTCGCGGCACACGCCTTCAATGTAATCCAGTTCCAGGTCGCCGTTCTTCTTGCTCGGCGTACCGACGCAGATGAACGATACATCGGTGTCGCGCACGGCGGCGGCGACATCGGTGGTGCCACGCAGGCGACCGGTGGCCAGGCCTTTCTGGAGCAGCTCTTCCAGGCCGGGTTCGACAATCGGCGATTTGCCTTGGTTGATCAGATCGATCTTGGTGGTGGAAACATCGACGCCAACCACGTCATGGCCGCGAGCCGACAGGCAACCGGCACAAACTGCACCCACATAACCCAAACCAAAGATGCTGATACGCATCGCATTCACCTCGTCAATTCGTTTCGCTTGAACAGTGGCGTAAGACCACCGTCGGTTATTCAGCTCGTCTCGTTAATCGAGTAGCTAATTCCAGGCTGATGAAGTATCGAGTTGCCGGTCTGGAACTCGATATACGGGCTTTTAATATGAAGCCTGCCCTTGAAGTGCTGGAGCTGTATGGCCTGTAAAGGCCGCTGCTCATGGGTTCCAGTGGCCTTGCGGCCGGCGGAACGTCTCCTCTTTTGATTCCGGACTACTTTTCTCGGGTAACACGAACCCGTCGAACTTGCGTTCGAACAAACTGGGCAGTTTTGAATCACGAAGAAGTGTCGTGAAGAAATGTGTTACGCGAGCTAAGAGTCGTCGGTTTTTGCAATAGTTCCTACCGCTCATCCTATTTTTTTTGCAGCGCCTCGGTTTCCCTGCTAGCAGCAAATAATTTCAAAATGATGGCAGGTGTTAATTAATATTTGACTATAAGGTCAGAACTAAAAAGTTCCCGGGTGTTTAATTAACATTAATATGATGGAGTGTAATTACGACCGTTATATAAAGTTATTCCGCGTAACTACTGGGCTTGAGGGTTGATGGCGAAAGAGTGGCGTGGATTGCATTTGAGAGGTGCGAAGAGGTCTGTTTTCGTACTGATTTGAAGGGCGGGATTGAGGCAACAGCGGACATTCGTTCTTCCGTCATTCCCGCGAAGGCGGGAACCCAAATAAAAGACGCTTCTGGGTTCCCGCCTTCGCGGGAATGACGGTTAAACACACCGCGTAATATGGTCATCGCACGAAGGTCCGCTCCTGCCTCAAAGCCGCCCTCGACCGCTCCGAGGATCAATCCAACGGCTGGTCGCGAAGAAAAACCAGGCTGTCCGGCTTCGACTGTTCGGCACTGAAGCGATAGCCCTGGTAGCTGAAGTCCTTGAGCCCGGCCGGATCGCGCAGGCGCTCCTTGATCACGTAGCGGGCCATCATGCCCCGCGCTTTCTTGGCGTAGAAGCTGATGATCTTGTACTGGCCGTTCTTCAGGTCCTTGAACTCGGTGTCGATGATCCGCGCATTCAGCGCCTTGCGTTTCACCGCGCCGAAATACTCGTTCGAAGCGAGGTTGAGCAGCACGTCGTCGCCTTGCTCGGCCAGCGCCTGGTTCAGCCAGCCACTGATGTTCTTGCCCCAGAAGGCGTAGAGGTCCTTGCCGCGCGGGTTGGCCAGCTTGGTGCCCATCTCCAGGCGATAGGGTTGCATCAGGTCGAGTGGCCGGAGCACGCCATACAGCCCGGAGAGCATGCGCAGATGCTGCTGGGCGAAATCGAAGTCGTCTGCGCTGAAATCCTCGGCATTCAGGCCGGTGTACACATCGCCCTTGAAAGCCAGCAGCGCCTGCTTGGCGTTGGACGGATCGAACGGCCGCTGCCAACTGCCGTAGCGGGCGACGTTGAGGGCGGCGAGCTTGTCCGACAGGTGCATCAGTTCGCCGATCTGCTGCGGGCTCAGGTCGCGCAACTGGCCGATCAGGGCTTCGGCGGCGTCCAGGTGTTCGGGCTGGGTGAAGCGACCGGTAACCGGCGGCGTTTCGTAATCCAGGGTCTTGGCGGGGGAAATCACCATCAGCATGGGTAGTCGTCTCCTGAGTCAGGAGGGGGATTTTCCAGCTATGAGCGCCAAGCCTCAAGCATCATCTAGGAATTGGCTGCCCGAGCGGCTGATCATGGTGAATGGCTGTCGTATGACGAAAGAGGAGGGCGAGGCGACTTAGAACTGTAGACCCGAGTCCCTACGCTTCCAAGGGCTATTCGTCGAGATGCAAAAAAACTGTCTTGTAGGCGAAAAAAATCTTTTTCCTGTCATCTGGATTGGAGTATTAACGAAGACAGACCGCCGGACCCTGCAGCACAGGTGGCGGCCACCGGCCCTCACCTTTGCTCGCGCCACCCGGTTTCCCGGGAGGTCGGCGGCCCTTCGCGACGGTGCTCGATGCCCGTCGTCTGGCCTCTCGATAAGGTGACCGAGTATGGATGATCACGGACGCAACCGCTCCACACAGCCCACCCTCTATGTCCTCGAC
This sequence comes from Pseudomonas sp. LRF_L74, assembly GCF_965644255.1. Taxonomy (NCBI): domain Bacteria; kingdom Pseudomonadati; phylum Pseudomonadota; class Gammaproteobacteria; order Pseudomonadales; family Pseudomonadaceae; genus Pseudomonas; species Pseudomonas sp. LRF_L74. The sequence continues at coordinate 84,861 of NZ_CBFFRH010000012.1, forward strand.
ACCAACGTCCTGATCCACGATCCCAACGCGCTGCTGAATTTCGAAGAACACCACGTCGCCATTCCCATGACCGTGCTCGAAGAGCTGGACAAGCTCAAGACCGGCAAGCACACGGTTGCCGCCGAGTGCCGCCAGGCCATCCGCCTGATCGACAAGGTGCTGGGCGAAGCCTCTCCCGAGGAGGTGGAGGACGGCGTCCCCATCCAACGCGGCAAGACCGGCCCCCACGGTTTCCTGTCGATTCTCATGAGCAAGCGGGCCGAGCCAATGACCTGGCTGCCCGAACACCTGAACGACAACAAGATCATCAACCAGTTGGTCGAGCTGCAGAGCCGTCGCCGTGGCGCTCCCGTGGTGCTGGTGACCAAGGACATCAACATGCGCCTGAAGGCGCGTGCCTGCGGCATCGCCGCCGAGGACTACCACACCGACCAGTTGGTGGACGACATCAACCTGCTGTCCCGTGGCTATCACACCATGGACGGCTCGTTCTGGGACCGCGTGAACAAGGTCGAGACCCGCCAGGGCCACGGTCGCACCTGGCATGAGGTGCAGCTCACCGACAACCTGCCGGCGGTGCACATCAACGAGTTCATCATCGACGAACAGGGCTTCGTCGGTTGGGTCAAGGGGATCGAGGGCGGCAAGCTGACCATCCTCGACCTGCATCAGGAACCGCTGATGCACCAGGAAGCCTGGGGCCTCAAGCCGCGTGACATTCACCAGGCGCTGGCGCTGTTCGCCTTGCTCGACCCGGACATCCACCTGGTCAACCTGTCCGGCGCCGCCGGTTCCGGCAAGACCATCCTGGCCCTGGCCGCCGCCATCGAGCAGACCATGGTCAGCAAGCGCTACCGGCGCATCATCGCCACCCGCAGCGTGCAGGGCCTGGACCAGGAAATCGGCTTTTTGCCCGGCACCGAGGCGGAGAAGATGGAGCCTTGGCTCGGCGCGATCACCGACAACCTCGAAGCCCTGCACATGGACGACGAGAACACCCACGGCAGCGTCGACTACATCCTGCAGAAGGTGCCGTTGCAGTTCAAATCGCTGAACTACATCCGCGGCCGCAGCTTCCAGCAGAGCCTGATCCTCATCGACGAGTGCCAGAACCTCACCCCGCACCAGATGAAGACCATCATCACCCGTGCCGGCAACGGTTCGAAGGTGGTGTGCCTGGGCAACCTGGCACAGATCGATACGCCGTACCTGTCCGCCACCAGCTCGGGCCTGACCTACCTGACCGAGTGCTTCAAGGACTTCCCCAACGGCGTGCACATCACCCTGCAGGGCGTGCCGCGTTCGATCCTCGCTGAGTACGCCGAAGCGCACATGTAGTCAGCGCGGCAAGCAGAGCGCCGCAGTCCGGGCGACCGGGCTGCGGCGTTTCGTTTGTGCCCTGCCGGTCGCGCGATGGTTCCCCGATGCGACCCCGCCCCCTACAATCGCGGCATCTACCTCCTGGAGCGATGCCGTGCTGACCCATCTCGATTCCCAAGGCCGCGCCAACATGGTCGACGTCACCGACAAGGCCGTGACCTCGCGCGAGGCCGTCGCCGAGGCGCGGGTGCGCATGCTGCCGGCGACCCTGAGGATGATCGTCGAAGGCGGCCATCCCAAGGGCGACGTATTCGCCGTGGCGCGCATCGCGGGCATCCAGGCGGCAAAGAAGACCGCTGACCTGATCCCCCTGTGCCATCCGTTGATGCTGACCAGCGTCAAGCTGGAGCTGCGGGCCGAGGGCGATGACCTGGTGCATATCCAGGCGCGTTGCAAGCTGGCCGGACAGACCGGCGTGGAGATGGAAGCGCTGACCGCCGCCAGTGTCGCCGCGTTGACCATTTATGACATGTGCAAGGCCGTCGACCGTGGCATGACCATCGAGTCGGTGCGCCTGCTGGAGAAATCCGGTGGCAAGAGCGGCAGTTTCAAGGCGCAGGAGGCATCGTGATCCGCGTGCAGTTCTTCGCCCGTTACCGCGAGGCATTGGCTACCGATGGCGAGCAGGTCGCCGCCGATGGCCTGGCCACGCTCGACGACCTGCGTGAGCGGCTGCTTGCGCGTGGCGGTGCGTGGCAGGTATTGGCCGAGAAGAACCTGATGTGTGCGCTCAATCAAGAACTCTGTAGCCTCGACAGCGCCCTGGTCGATGGCGACGAAGTGGCGTTCTTTCCTACCGTGACCGGAGGTTGAGCATGAGCATTCGTATCCAGGCCGAGCCGTTCGATCCCGGCGCCGAGCTCAATGCCCTGCACGCCGCCAACCTGGGTATCGGCGCGGTGGCGAGCTTCACCGGCTACGTGCGTGATTTCAACGATGGCGATGAGGTGGCCGGACTGTTCCTCGAACACTATCCGGGCATGACCGAAAAGTCCCTGGACAAGATCATCCGCGATGCCGAGGCGCGCTGGCCGTTGCTCAGGGTCGAGGTGCTGCATCGGGTCGGAGCCTTGCTGCCGGGCGAACCCATCGTCTTCGTCGGCACTGCCAGTACGCACCGTCAGGCCGCGTTCGACGCCTGTAATTTCATCATGGATTTTCTCAAGAGCCGCGCCCCGTTCTGGAAGCGTGAAGACACCGCGCAAGGGCCACGCTGGGTCGAGGGGCGAGCCTCGGATCAGGCCGCCCTGGAGCGCTGGGGCCGCAGTTGATCAACCGGGCAAGTGCAGGACCAGGTACATCTTCAAGGCGATGGGCGCCAGCATCACCAGGGCGCCGAAGCCGATCAGGCTCACGCCCCATTCCCGCTCGCGATAGCTGAAGCCGATTCCCAGCAGCAAGAATCCTATGCACAGTAACAACAGCATGATGTCGTAGTGGTCCATGATCCGCTTCCTCCGAAGCCTACTTATCCTTAACCCTAGTCGCTGTGACGGACATTGAAATGATCTGGAGCAAGGAAATGGTTTGAGCCGCAAGCCATGGCCATGGGCGCTTGGGCCTGGAGCTGGCGGTGCGGGGTGCGCAACGGCGCCGGCTAGTTCTTTCGAAGGAGTGTCGAAAAAAATCACCTCGGCTACAGTCCTTTCAGCGCTCAAGAACGCTCCGTTCGAGCCGACACGCCTGGTATCATCCTCGGGAGCGCATTGCATGCTCAGTTTTACCCGGACCTCCAGCAAGAACGAAGGCGTATTCAGCCTGCACGGCAGCCTGTCGTGTTTGCCCGAGCAATTGGCCGCCGTACGCCTGGTTCCCACTTATATCGCTGGCTTCGTGTCCCCTCACCTGGATGTGGACGCGGTTGCGCGGCTGGTGAACCAACGCTTTCCGCAGGCGGCGCTGAGCCTGTGCACGACATCTGGCGAGCTGTGCGGCGAAGGCGAGCGGTTGTATTGCGAGACTGGCAACCAGTGGGATCGGATTGTCCTGCAATTCTTCGATGCCAGTGTCATCGCCAGCGCCGAGATCGTTCAGGTGCCGCTGGAAAGCCAGGATATCCGTGGCCAGGGCTCACGCCTGAACATGGCCGAGCGGATCGCCCGTCTCACCGCATCGATCAAGCGCTTGCAGGTCCGTACCCCCATCGACCATCGGGATACCCTGGCCTACGTGATGTTCGATGGCCTGTCGGCTTCCGAGTCGTTCTTCATGGAGGCGTTGTACGAGTCCGGGCGCTTTCCCTGCCTGTTCGTCGGCGGCTCTGCCGGCGGCAAGCTGGACTTCAAGAGCACGCGCCTGCATGACGGCAAGCGCAGCTACGAGAATCATGCGCTGATCGTGTTCCTCAAGTGCGCGCGCAACACCCGTTTCGGCGTATTCAAGAGCCAGAACTTCGAGCCCACGAATTACAGCCTCAGCGTGCTCAGTGCCTCACTGGAGGAGCGTTACATCAGCCAGGTCGTGGACGAGCGCGGCAACATCCGCAGCATGGTCGCCGCGTTGTGCGAGCGCCTGGCCTGCCAGCCTCGCGAGCTGGAGGCACGGCTTGCCGACTATTCGTTCGCCATTCGGGTCGGCGAGGAGCTGTTCGTGCGCTCCATCGCGCGGATCGACCTGGAGGCGGAGAGGGTCCATCTGTTCTGCGACGTCGCTTCCGGCGAAGAACTGGTGATGGTCAAGCGCACGCCCATCATCGAGGCGACCCGGCGTGACTTCGAGCGTTTCATGCAGGGCAAGCAGGGGCGTCCGCTGGCCGGCCTGCTCAACGACTGCATCCTGCGGCGGCTGAACAACGGGCGTGACCTGGGGGGCATGGGCGGCGTGTTCCAGAACATACCGGTCACCGGCTTCTCGACCTTCGGGGAAATCCTTGGCCTCAATCTCAACCAGACGCTGACCGCGGTGTTCTTCTTTCGGGTCACGGATAACGCGTCGTTTCGCGATGAGTACACCGACAGTTTCGTGACCTACCACAGTGAGTTCGTCGCCTTCTTCCTGCGTCGGCAGATCAAGAAACTCAATGGCTTGAGCCATGTGGTGGTCAAGCAGATCGAGCAGTTCAAGCGCCAGGATTTCGACAGCAACCTGGATGTGAGTGGTCTCGACGAGAAGCTGCAGCCAGTCTTCCGAGGCCTCGCCGACCTCGGTCAAGTCCTGCAGCAAGCCCGTGAACAGCAACGGAGCATCGATGGCGAACTGCGCCACTGCGCCACGAACCTGCACCAGTCGATGGATGACCTGAGTGCCAATATCAGCCGCCAGGCCTCGGTGATCGACCAGGCCGGCAACTCGGTCAAGCAACTGGTAGGCCAGGCCGAACAGGTGGTAGGCAGCGCCCGTGACCTGGCGCAGTCCAGCCAGCGTATCCAGTCGGTGGTGCAGGTGATCCAGCAGATCGCCGGACAGACCAATCTGCTGGCGCTCAATGCCGCCATCGAGGCCGCGCGTGCCGGGGAAATGGGGCGTGGCTTCGCGGTGGTTGCCGACGAGGTGCGCAAGCTGGCGGAAAAGACCCGGCAGAATGCCGAGGAGATCAACACCGACATCGACCGCCTGGCCGAGGAAATCCGGGCGGTGGCGGGTCATATCGAAACCCAGTCGGTGGATGTCGGCGCGTTGACCGGGCTGCTCGGCGCCCTGGAGGAGTCCAGCGCATCGACCGCCGATACGTCACGGCGGACCAAGGGTGTCGCCGACAGCCTGATCGGGCTGACCAGCAGGGAGTGAAGGGTTGCAGGCAGGGCAACCTGTCCCTGCCTGAAGCGTTCAAGTGCGTGCTATCTATCCAGTTCGTCCTGCTTGTCGAGGAATTCCTCTTCCAGCAGGGCGTCCGCTTCGGCGCGTCGACCCACCGGACTGGCCTGGCGCCCGGTCGAGGTCGCTTTCACATCGAGTTTGCCGACCAGGTGCTCCAGGGCGTGGCGCATTTTTTCCGCCGCCCCCTCGACCGCCAGGTTCAGCGAGTCGGCCTTGTGGCTGACCGATAGGGCCTGGTGGCCCTTGGGACGCGCTTCGATCTGGCAGCGCTTGTCGTCCGCGCCCGCCTTGGGGCCGTTCTCGTCGCTGACATGGATTTCGACGCGGGTGAGGAAATCGTCGAATCGATCCAGTTCGGCGCTGACCGTAGCGCTGATCCATTCCTGCAGGCGTGCGCTGCCTTCGATGTGATTGCTGTTCACTTGAAGCTGCATGGTAGTCCTCGCGTGTGGGTGATCTACAGCTTCGAGGCGCATCCGGCGCGGGAGGTTCCGGCAGGCTTTCTGGCCAAATGTTGCGAAGGGTGTGCGAGCGGCTTGCCAGCGGTTAAGCTGTCGGCCATGACGACGGTCCCCTACATCAAGCCGTTGCAGTCGGGCCGCACGGATGCCGCTTCGGTGGTACAGATCGGTGGAGACTGGACGCTTCCGCACTACGCCATCCTCGAACCGCAGATAACCGAACTGCGCGGCAGGCTCGCGCCTGACTCGAATGTCGGGTGGTCCGAGCTCGGAGCCCTGGATACCTCGGGAGCGGCGTTGCTGCTCGAATTGCTTGGCGCATCCAGGCTGCTGGCCCTGACGGACGAAGCCGAAGACCTCAGCGTGTCGCGGCGCGCGCTGCTGCGCAGCGTGGCCCAGGCCATGCTGGACAGCCGCGAACCCAGCGTCACCGCCAAGCCTGCGACCTGGCGCGAAGTGCTGGGGCATATCGGCCAGTCGGTGGATATCTTCTGGCAACACACGGTTGGCCTGCTGGGCTTTCTCGGCCTGGTCCTCGGCTCGATGCTGGCGATCCTGCTGAGACCGCGACGCTGGCGCATGACCTCGCTGGTTGCCCACCTGGAGCAGAGCGGGCTCAACGCAGTGCCCATCGTCGCACTGCTGACCTTCCTGGTCGGCGCGGTGGTGGCGTTTCTCGGGGCGACGATCCTGGCCGATTTCGGTGCGACCTTGTATACGGTCAACCTGGTGGCGTTTTCCTTCTTGCGCGAGTTCGGTGTGCTGCTCAGCGCCATCCTCATCGCCGGGCGTACCGCCAGTGCCTTCACCGCGCAGATCGGTTCGATGAAGGCCAACGAAGAGATCGACGCGATCCGTACCCTTGGCCTGAGCCCCATCGAGTTGCTGGTATTGCCACGGGTGTTCGCGCTACTGATCGCCCTGCCGATCCTCACCTTCATCGCCATGCTCAGCGGCATCATCGGGGGCGCGGTGGTGTGCGCCATGGCCCTGGATATCTCGCCGACCATGTACCTGTCGATCCTGCAGCAGGGGATCGAGGCCAGGCACTTCTGGGTGGGCATCGCCAAGGCGCCGATCTTCGCCATCCTGATCGCGGTGATCGGCTGCATGGAGGGCTTCAAGGTCACCGGCAGCGCGCAGTCGGTCGGCGAACGCACCACTTCCAGCGTGGTGCAGTCGATCTTCGTGGTGATCCTGCTCGATGCCCTGGCGGCGCTGTTCCTGATGGAGATGGGCTGGTGAGTGGCGAATCCGTCATCGAGGTGCGCGACCTGTGCAACCGTTTCGGCAAGCAGACGGTGCATGAAGGCCTGAACCTGGATCTGTATCGTGGCGAGGTGCTGGGTGTGGTCGGCGGTTCCGGCACCGGCAAATCGGTGCTGCTGCGTAGCATCGTCGGCCTGCGCCAGCCCACGGCCGGCAGTGTGCGGGTGTTCGGCGAGGTGCTGGACGCGTTGCCCGCGCAACGTCGTTCGCAACTGGAGCGACGCTTCGGCGTGCTGTACCAGCGTGGCGCGCTGTTCTCGTCGCTGACGGTCAGTGAAAACATCGCCCTGCCGTTGATCGAACACGCCGGGCTCAAGCGCGCGATGGCCGAACGCCTGGCGCGGGTCAAGCTGGCGTTGGTCGGCCTGCCTGAGCATGCTGGCGACAAGTACCCGACCGAGCTGTCCGGCGGCATGGTCAAGCGTGCCGCCCTGGCCCGTGCCCTGGCCCTGGAACCGGACATCCTGTTCCTCGACGAGCCCACCGCCGGCCTCGATCCTATTGGCGCGGCGGCGTTCGACGAACTGATCCGCACCCTGCGTGATGCCCTGGGCCTCAGCGTGTTTCTGGTCACCCACGACCTCGATACCCTCTATAGCCTGTGCGACCGGGTCGCGGTGCTGGCTCAGCGCCGGGTGCTGGTGGCGGACCGCCTGGAGGTGGTCGAGGCCAGCGACGATCCCTGGATCAATGCCTATTTCCACGGCCCGCGTGGACGTGCCGCCGAGCATGCCGCGCGCGCTGCGATCAAGGAGTAATGGAATGGAACCGAGAGCCCATCATGTCCTGATCGGCCTGTTCACCGTGATCACGGTGGGGGCCGCGCTGCTGTTCGCCCTGTGGTTGGGCAAGTCGAGTTCGGACCAGGCCTTCAGCGAGTACGAGATCATCTTCGATGACGGGGTCAGCGGGTTGTCGCCGGGCAGCACCGTGCAGTACAGCGGCATCAAGGTCGGTGATGTGGCCAGCCTGACCCTCGATCCCAATGATCCGCGCCAGGTCCGCGCATTGGTGCGCATCACCGGGCAGACGCCGATCAAGCAGGATACCCGCGCACGCCTGTCGATCACCGGGATAACCGGTAATTCAGTGATCCAGTTGCATGGCGGCACGCCGGAGAGCCCGCTGCTCAAGGGCGATGGCAAGAAGCCGGCGCGGATCATCGCCGACCGCTCGCCGCTGTCGCGGCTGATGGCCAATGGCGAGAGCGTGATGATCGGCGTCAGCCGTCTGCTCGACCGCGCCAACCAGATGTTCTCCCAGGAAAACGCCGACCGTATCGCGCGGACCCTGGAGCACCTTGACCAGACCACGGCGGCTGTCGCCGAACAGCGGGACGAACTGCGCCAGGCCTTGCAGCAGATCGGCGTGGCCAGCCGCGAGGCGGCGGCGTTCATGGGCAACGCCAACCAACTGCTCAGCGGGCCCGGGCGCGAGAGCCTGAATAGCGCCCAGCGCACCCTTTCCTCGCTGGAAACCAGCAGCCGTTCCATCGAACGCCTGATCGATGAGAATCGCGATTCGATCAATGGCGGCATGCAGGGGTTCAGCGACCTGGGCCCGGCGATCACCGAGCTGCGCGGCACCCTGGATGCCTTGCGTGCGTTCTCGCGTCGCCTGGAGGAAGACCCGTCCGGCTATCTGCTGCGCGGTGAATCGGTCAAGGAGTTCAAACCATGAAGCGACTGTTGCTTGGCGCGATGCTGGTTCTGGGGGGCTGCTCCGTTCTGCCCAAAAGCGAGCCGCTGGATGTCTATCTGCTGCCTGGCCAGACGCGTCCGGCCGTGGCGACTCATCAGGCGACTGCGCAATGGAGCCTGCGCGTGAGCAAGCCCCAGAGCAGCCTGCTGCTCGACAGCACGCGTATCGCCGTGGTCCCTGACGGGGATCGGATCGCTGCCTACCAAGGCGCGCGCTGGGCTGACCGGGCGCCTGCACTGCTGCGCGACCGGCTGTTGGATGTCTTGTTGGTGGATGGTCGTATCGCGTCGGTAAGCAGCGATGACAATCGCCTGCAGGCCGATGTCGAGCTGGCCGGTGATTTGCGCGCCTTCCAGAGCGAATACCGCGATGGGGCCCCGGCCGCGCATATTCTCTACGATGCCAAGTTGGTCCGTGAGGGCCGCATCGTGGCCAGTCGCCGTTTCGATATCAGCGAAAACGCCAGTGACACGTCTGTTTCTTCCGTCGTCGAGGCATTTGGCAGGGCGGCGGATCGTCTGGCCGAAGACGCGGCCCATTGGGTCTGGGAGCAGGGCGGCACGCTTTAACAGGCCGTTGAAAAACTACCTGCGTTGGCTGGCCTTCGTTAAAAACCGCCTGGATCGCCAGCCCGGTCAAAATGCTCATTTACACTACGTAAACTGCGCTTTTTCGGTGGTTTTTGCCTTGGCCATCCTGCCTCGCCTACGTTTTTCAACGGCCTGTTAATCGGTCGGAGCCTTGTCGCCTCTCTTTCCCGAGGAGGCCGATTCCAGCCACTGCCGCACCGAACCGTAGGGATAGTCTTCAAGCGCCGCATGCCCTTCGATCTGTCGCGCCTTGAGTCTGGTCAGCAGGGGCGCGCTGATCCCGGTGAGAAAGCGGGTCAGGCATTCGCTGCTCGGCGCGGTGTGGCAGATGCTCTGATGGCGCTCGATGAAGGGCGCGCATAGGGTTGCCGCATCCAACTGCCCAAGCGGTTTTAGCGGCGGTGGTTCGGGGAGCCGGGCGACCTTTCCCGCGCAGACCGAGCAGTGAGCGCAATGCTCTGGCGCATTCAGGTCACCGAAGTAGTGGGCCAGGCGCTGGCTCAGGCAGCGTTCGCTGGCGAACAGGTCGAGCATGGCGTGGATACGGGCGATCTCGCTACGTTCCTGCTGGCGGAAGTAATCGTGCAGTTCCTGGGCGAGGGCCTGGGGCTCGAAGTCTCCGTCGAGCACACTGTAGACCTCGGTCATCTGCTTGCTTTCCAGTTCGATCCAGCCGCGTTCCTGGAACCAGTCCAGCGCTTTGACCACGCGGTTACGTTCGGCCTGGTGCCCGTTGTACAGCGTTTCGAAATCCACCGTGCACCAGGTCCGCGCGCGGCTGGAGGTGGCGACGATGGCCTCGACGAACTGGCGGCGTTCGCCTTCGAAGTGCCCGACCAGCGCCTCGGGCTCGATCAGGTATTTGAAGCGGTACTCGGCAAAGTAGGCGTAACGCGGTGCAATGATGCTCCTCAGCTCCAACTGCACCAGCAGGGTCTTGAGTGGCAGTTGGCGGATGTTGCTCTGCCCGCTGAGTGTGTTGAGCAGTAATTCCCACTGGCCGTCCGCCGCGCTGGCGAGGATTTCGTCGAGTACCGTGCGGATTCCTTTCCGCTCGGGCGTGTCGCCATAGACGAAGTTTTCCAGCACGTTGAGGCTGTCGCGGTTGGCCAGTACCAGGCAGTCGGAAGGTTGCCCATCGCGGCCGGCCCGGCCGATTTCCTGGCTGTAGTTTTCCACCGACTTGGGCAGGTCGAAATGCACCACGTTGCGGATGTCGGCCTTGTCGATGCCCATGCCGAAGGCGATGGTGGCGACGATGCAGTTGATCCGGCCGGCCATGAACTGGCGCTGGATCGCCTCGCGCTGTTCATGGCCCATGCCGGCGTGGTAGGCGCTGGCGTCGATGCCGCTGCGACTCAGGCGTTCGGCCACCTGTTCGGCGGTCTTCTGCTGGGTGACGTAGACGATGCTCGGCTGGCCGGCCTTGGCAGCCAGCCATTGCTGCAGGCGCTGGGGCTTGTCGGCAGTGCTGACCGGTTCGACCAGCAGATTGAGGTTGGCGCGGTAGAAGCCGGTGGTGATGACGTCATCGGCGGCGATGGCGAACTTCTTCCGCATGTCGGCGATCACCGGTGGCGTCGCCGTGGCGGTCAGCAGCAGGACCTGCGGGATGGCGAACTGGCGTTGGTAGTCCGGCAGCTTGAGGTAGTCGGGGCGGAAGTTGTGGCCCCATTCGGAGATGCAGTGCGCCTCGTCGATCACCAGCAGCGAGATCGGCACCTGGGCGATGAAGTTACGGAAGCGCTCGTTCTTCAGGCGCTCCACCGAGATCATCAGGATCTTCAATTCGCCAGACTTGGCCTTGCCCATGGTCTCGGCGACCTGCTCGCGGCTCTGTGCCGAGTCGATGCTGGCCGCCGGGATGCCGTGCTTGTGCAGGAACGCGAGCTGGTCCTGCATCAGGGCCAGCAAGGGCGAGACGACCAGGGTCAGGTGCGGCAGGCGCAGGGCCGGCAACTGGTAGCACAACGATTTGCCCGAGCCGGTGGGGAAGATCGCCGCCGCCGAACGGCCGGCGAGCACGGTCTCGACCACCTCGGCCTGGCCGGGGCGCAATTGGGAGAAACCGAAGACGTGCTTGAGGGTATCGAGCATGGGCATGGCGCCACTGACGAAGACAGGGCGATGACCATAGCGCCTGGGCCTGGATCAGGCCAGGCGCTTTTGTGATCGCTGGCGGCAGGCGTGAACTCAGATTTCCGGATCGATCGGCGGATGCTTGTGCCACGCACTGCCACCTGGCAGCAGCAGATTCAGCGCCAGCGCGCTGATCGCGCACAGCGAAATCCCCGAGAGGGCGAACTCCCTGCCGCCGATGACCATGCCGCCGATGCCGAACACCAGGGTCACCGAGACGATGATCAGGTTACGCGCTTCGGACAGGTCGACCTGGTGGCGGATCAGGGTGTTCAGGCCGACCACGGCGATGGAGCCGAACAGCAGGCAGAGGATACCGCCCATCACCGGCACCGGGATCGCCTGCAGCGCCGCGCCGAACTTGCCGATGAAGGCCAGGGCGATGGCGAACACGGCGGCCCAGGTCATGACCTTGGGGTTGAAGCTCTTGGTCAGCATCACCGCGCCGGTGACTTCGGCGTAGGTGGTATTGGGCGGGCCGCCGAACAGACCCGCCGCCGACGTGGCCAGTCCATCGCCGAGCAGGGTGCGATGCAGGCCGGGCTGGCGTACGAAGTCCTTGCCGGTGATGCCGCCCACCGCGATTACCCCGCCGATATGCTCGATGGCCGGCGCCAGGGCAACCGGCACCATGTACAGGATCGCTGCCCAGTGGAACTCCGGGGCGACGAAATTGGGGATGGCCAGCCAGGGCGCGGCGACGATGCCGGTGCTATCGATCACGCCGAGGAACGCCGAAAGGCTGCAGCCCACGGCGATCCCGGCGAGGATCGGCACCAGGCGGAACAGCCCGCGACCGAGCACCGCGACCAGCACGGTGGTGACCAGGGCCGGCATGGAGATGAACATCGCCGTCTGGTAGGGCACCAGTTGCGCGCTGGCGTCGCCGGCCTTGCCCATGGCCATGTTCACCGCCACCGGCGACAGGGCCAGGCCGATGGATATGATCACCGGGCCGATCACCACGGGCGGCAGGATACGGTCGATGAAGCCAGGCCCTTTCAGCTTCACGGCGAGACCGAGCAGGGTGTAGACGAAGCCTGCGGCGACCACGCCGCCGAGCACCGCCGGTAGGCCGAACTCACCCTTGGCGGCGATGATCGGGGCGATGAAGGCGAAGCTCGACGCGAGGAATACCGGCACCTGGCGCCCGGTCGCCAGTTGGAACAGCAGGGTGCCGATGCCGGCGGTGAACAGCGCCACGTTCGGGTCCATGCCGGTGATCAGTGGCATCAGCACCAGGGCGCCGAAGGCCACGAACAGCATCTGCGCGCCGGAGATCGCCTGGCGCCAGAGCGGGTCCTTGAATTCATCGCTCATCGATCAGGCATCCTTCTGCTTGGTGCCGAAGATCTTGTCGCCGGCATCGCCCAGGCCGGGGATGATGTAGCCGTTTTCGTTGAGCTTCTGGTCGATGGACGCGGTGAAGATCACCACATCCGGGTGGGCATCGTTGACGGTCTTGATGCCTTCCGGCGCGGCGACCAGGACCATGGCGCGGATTTCCTTGCAACCGGCCTTTTTCAACAGGTCGATGGTGGCGACCATGGAGCCGCCGGTGGCCAGCATCGGGTCGATGATCAGGGCCAGGCGCTCGTTGATCTCCGGGGCGAGTTTTTCCAGGTAGGTATGCGCTTGCAGCGTTTCTTCATTGCGGGCGACGCCGACGGCACTGACCTTGGCCCCCGGGACCAGGCTGAGCACGCCGTCGAGCATGCCGATGCCGGCACGCAGGATCGGCACCACGGTGATCTTCTTGCCGGCGATCTTCTCGGCCTGCACCGGGCCGGCCCAGCCCTGGATTTCGTAGGATTCCAGTGGCAGGTCGTTGGTCGCTTCATAGGTCAGCAGGGCGCCGACCTCCTGGGCCAGTTCGCGGAAGTTCTTGGTGCTGATGTCGGCGCGACGCATCAGACCGATCTTGTGGCGAATCAGCGGGTGTCGGATTTCACGGATGGGCATTGCGAGGGCTCCGGAGGCGCACGAAAAAAGTGGCTAAGAGTAAAGCACCAAGCATGCCGGGATGAAGGCATGGAGCAAGTAATCCGATCCCCGGACTTGCTCCCGTGCTTGACTCTGAGTACCTTTGCCGACCATTTTTTAACCAGTTGCCCCGGAGCCACGCCCATGCCCGCCGATCTCGCCCACATCCGCCAAGTCATGGCCGAAGCCGACTGCCTGTATGACGACGCCCAGGTCGAGGCCGCCATCGCCCAGGTGGCTGGCGCCATCAACGGCGAACTGGCCGAGCGCAACCCGGTGGTGTTCTGCGTGATGAACGGCGGCCTGATCTTCGCCGGCAAGCTGTTGCCGCAGTTGAATTTCCCGCTGGAACTGTCCTACCTGCATGCCACGCGCTACCGCAACGAGACCAGCGGCGGCGAGCTGTTCTGGAAAGCCAAGCCGGAAATCTCCTTCATCGACCGCGAAGTGCTGATCATCGACGACATCCTCGACGAAGGTCACACCCTGGCGGCGATCATCGACTTCTGCCGCCATGCCGGCGCCAGCGCCGTGCACACGGCGGTGCTGATCGACAAGACCCACGACCGCAAGGCCCGTCCCGATCTCAAGGCCAATTATGTGGGCCTGCCTTGCGAGGATCGCTACATCTTCGGCTACGGCATGGACTACAAGGGCTACTGGCGTAACGCGGCGGGCATTTTCGCCGTGAAAGGGCTCTGACTTGGCCCGCGTCCGCCGGCATTACGGCTTTCGTCTCGTTGAGCCGCCCGCGGCCTCGGAGTAAACTGCGGCCCCTCTGTTGGTGATGCCCGCTTGGCTGGAGTGCGTGATGCGTAAAGACAAGAAACAGGTGATTGGCGATGAGATCAGCGACGACTACGTCAAGCTGTTCCTCGCGGTGGAGCCGGCCGATGCCACTTCGCCGTCCCTGCACAAACTGGTCAAGGCCTACCGCGGCCTGCGCATTGACGATTTCGAGCGTTACCTCGGTTTTTTCAAGGAAGCCGGTTATGACCTGGGCGCGACCGATGCCCAGGGCAACGATTTCATCGCGTTGATCCAGGATCAGCGCCAGGCCGAGCCTTATATCGAGGCGGTCAAGGCGGCCCGCGGCTGAATCCGGCTTCAAGACGGTGGAATTCAGTCATTGCTCCATTAATGCTATCGTGCGCGCCGGAAATTGCCGGCGTGCCCTGTGCTGGTGCGTGCGGCTGTAGTTTCAGGTGTTCGAGGGGCATGCGTGCCTGGCGCGCATGGCCCGATTAGAGGTTGCGAAGATGTGGGTCCGGTTCGGCCTGATCCAGACTATCGCCCTCCGATATTCCGGGCATTTGCCCGGCTGTCAGTGATTAGACGCCCATGAGCGGCTCAAAAGGCCGTCGTCATCGATTTGGTACTGCAGATCTTGGAGAAGCGTTAAATGACGCAAGACAAACACGACGTGGTGGATGTGCTGCTGGTCGGCGCGGGCATCATGAGCGCCACATTGGCGGTGCTGCTGAAGGAACTCGATCCGAGTCTGACGATGGAAATCGTCGAGCTGCGCGAGTCCGGCGCCATCGAAAGTTCCAACCCCTGGAACAACGCCGGGACCGGCCATGCCGGCCTGTGCGAGTTGAACTACACGCCGCAGGCGGCGGACGGTTCGATCGACATCAAGAAAGCCGTCAGCATCAACACCCAGTTCGAGGTCTCCAAGCAGTTCTGGTCCTACCTGTGCGCGAAGGAAGGCTTCGGCTCGCCGAAGAACTTCATCAATCCCGTGCCGCACATGAGCTTCGTGCGTGGCGACAAAGATGTCGCCTTCCTCAAGGCCCGCCACGAAAAGCTCAGCCAGCACCACACCTTCGCGGGTATGGAGTACACCGAAGACAAGGCCGTGATGGCCGAGTGGATGCCGCTGATGATGAAGGGGCGCGATGCCAACGAACGCATCGCCACCACCCGTTCGCTCAACGGCACCGACGTCAACTTCGGCGCGTTGACCCAGCAGTTGCTGGCTCACCTGGACAAGCAGGGCGGCAGCAGCGTCAGCTACAACCAGAAGGTCACCGGCCTGTCGCGCACCGACGCGGGCTGGAGCGTTCATATCAAGAACACCCGTACCGGCGAAAACCGTAACGTTCAGGCCAAGTTCGTCTTCCTTGGCGCAGGCGGTGGCGCGTTGCCGCTGTTGCAACTGTCCGGCATTCCGGAAGGCAAGGGGTTCGGTGGTTTCCCGGTCAGCGGCCAATGGCTGCGTTGCGACAACCCCGAGGTGGTCAAGCAGCACCAGGCCAAGGTCTACAGCCTGGCCGAGGTCGGCGCGCCGCCCATGTCGGTGCCGCACCTGGACACCCGCGTGGTGGATGGCAAGACCTCGCTGTTGTTCGGCCCGTACGCCGGCTTCACCACCAAGTTCCTCAAGCATGGTTCGTTCCTCGACCTGCCGCTGTCGGTACGCCCCGGCAACCTTGGCCCGATGCTGGCCGTGGCCCGCGACAACATGGACCTGACCCGCTACCTGATCAAGGAAGTGATGCAGTCCCAGGACCAGCGCCTGGAGTCGCTGCGCAAGTTCTATCCGGAGGTGAAGGCCGAGGACTGGCGCCTGGAGATTGCCGGCCAGCGCGTGCAGATCATCAAGAAGGACGCGAAGAAGGGGGGCGTGCTGCAATTCGGTACCGAGCTGGTGTCGGCGGCCGACGGTTCCATCGCCGCGCTGCTCGGTGCTTCGCCAGGCGCCTCGGTGACCGTATCGATCATGCTCAACCTGATCGAGCGTTGCTTCGCCGCGCAGACCGCCAGCGAAGGCTGGAGCGCCAAGCTGAAGGAAATTTTCCCGGCGCGCGAGAAGCAGTTGGAAGTGGATGCCGACCTGTATCGCCAGACCACGGCGAGCACGGCCGCGACGTTGCAGCTCAAGGCCTGACCGAGCTGCCAGTCATGAGAAAGCCGCCCTTGCAGACTGTGTGAAAACTACTGTGCTCGGCCATGTGGCGTTAAAAAACAGCTCAAAATGCTCATTTACAGCTCGTAAACTGCGCTTTTTCGCCGTTTTTTGCCTTGCCTGACCTTCGCTCGCTACGTTTTCACACGGTCTGCTTGGGCGGCTTCTTCGTTCAGGCCGCCCAGGCGGGCGTTGCCTTGGTGCCGACCCGGGCATCGTCTGGCAGGCATTGTCCCAGCCAGCTCGGGCACAGAACCTGCACTTCCACCCAGCCATCCTGGCTCGGCTGGCGGCTGCATTCACGCAACGCCAGGCAACGACCGCTGGCATCCAGCAAGACGAAACGCCGCATCCGGCGTGGCAGGATCAAGTAATTCCAGAGATTGAACATGGGCGGTCCCTCCAAGGCGAGCCGCCCTTATCGCATGCCGGGATTACATGGCTATGACAGGAACCTGCGGGCACCGCGATAGTCAGAAAAACCGACTGTCGGCGCGTTCCCGCGCTGGTTATACTGCGGGCCGTTTTCGCCCAATTTTCTGGAGAGATTCCGCATGATGAACCGCGCGTTGCTCGGTGTTGTCGCTTTGTTCAGCCTGGTTCTGGCCGGTTGCGCCAGCAGCCCTCAGCAAATCAAGCCGGAGCCCAAGCTGCTGTCACCGCTGGCTGCGGTCGGCCAAGGACAGCCGGTGATCGTTCGCGTCGCCGATGGCCGCTCTTCGCCGGTTCTCGGCACTCGCGGTGGTCTGTACCCGGAAACCAGCAACGTCGTCGTTCAGGGCCAGGACGTTCTGCCACGTCTGCAGAATCAAGCGGAAGCCGCGGTTCGCCTGCTCGGTTTCACGCCCAGCCCGAATGCCTACAACGCGCCGCAGATCACTGTCACGCTTGCTGGCCTGACCTATCAGTCGCCGAAGGAAGGCCTGTACGTGACCGAGGCCGACATCGGTGCCAAGATTCGCATCGATGTGCAGAACAGCGCCCGTCGATATACCGGTAACTACGGTGCCTCCCTGAATCAGCGCTTCGGCATGGCGCCGAACCAGGACACCAATACCCGCTTGATCAGCGATGTACTCAGTGATGCCCTGACCCGCGCGTTCAAGGACCCGACCATCGGCCAGATCCTGTCGCAGCAATGAACGTCACCGGTAAATGAGAGCCCGGCCAATGTGCCGGGCTTTTTCATGAGCGCTGAATCGTGGGCCCGTCAGGTCAGGCCGCATCCAGCAACAACGGCAGGCTGAAATCGGCATGGGCGTCGACATCGGCGATGGCGGCATGTTTGTGACCGCCCAGGGCGCAGTACACCAGCCAGTGCGGGTCTTGGACGTTGAAGGCGAAGGCATCGACCAGTGCTTGTTGCTCGTCATCGTGAGCGATGCGGTAAAGGTGGTCCTGGACTTTGGCGTGCAGCATGGGGCGGCTCTACGGCTTGAAAGGCGCGCAGTCTGCCAGGGCTTTCTTACAACCGGGTTACAGGCCCCGGCAGTTTGCCTGCCGGGGTGAGGCTCAAAGTGGCAATCCGGCCTTGACCCGATACTGGTTACGCACTGGCGTGGCGTACTGCTGGATCAGCCAGGGACGTTGTTCGCCAGGGCAGAGATCCAGGCGACGTTGCCATTCGCCACGAGCCTTGTTCAGTTCCGCGGCGTCGAACAGTTGTTCGGCAGGCGGCACGCCCAGGCTGGCATCGAACTCGCTCCACTGGGCGTAAGCCAGATAGTGCACCGGGAACAGCCGGTAGCTGGCGAGGATTCGCTGGTCCATCAGCGCTGCCAGTTGCTTGGCGTCTTCGTAACCGCTGATGACCGGGGCACCGAAATGTACGTGGATACGGCCTTTGTAGCCGGTTATACCGAGGGCGATGCTGGCGTCGTCTTCTCCGGGGGCCTTGGTGTAGCTGCCGGTGGTGGCGCGGATGAACAGCTCGCGGGCCTTGGCCAGGTCGCAGGGGTCGTATTCGTAGCTGATCGCCACCGGAATGGGCCGTAGCGAGGCCAGTACCTCGGCGAATGGCTCGTCCTTGCGACTCATGTGGAACATCTTGAGGATCGCCGAGTCGGTACGGTCGTCGCCGTCCTTGGCCCGGCCTTCTGCCTGGGCGATCCAGATCGACTGGCTGTCGACACGAATCGAGTGGCTGATATAGGCCGACAGCAGTTGGTAGGCGGCCAGTTTCTCGCGGCGCCCGGTCAGTGAGCGATGGACGATGAAGCTCTTGTTCAGGCGCATCAGGTCGCTGACGAATGGGCGTTGCAGGAGGTTGTCGCCAATGGCGATGCGCGGCGTCGGCAGACCGGCGTGATAGACCGCGTAGTTGACGATGGCCGGGTCCATGACGATGTCGCGGTGGTTGGCCAGGAACAGGTAGGCGGCCCCAGGCTTGAGTTGTTCGAGCCCGGAGTAGGTCACGCCGTCGGTGGCTTTCTCCAGCGTGCGGTCGACGTAGATCTCGACTTTTTCCTGCAGGGCTTCGACGCTTTCGATCCCGGCCACTTCACGGCGCAGCCGATGAGCTATAAGAGGTTTGAGCAGCCAGCGGAACGGGCCGGCCAGGCGCGGGAAACGGAAGTGCGTCAGGGTGCTGAGCAGGTTGTCGTCGCCCAGCAGTCGATCAAGGACGGCTGGCACTTCGTGGTCAGCGTAGGGTCGGATGGAATCGAATTCGCCCATCATGCTCTCGTGGATGAGTCTGGAAACAGTGCGCCCGAAAGGCGGGCGCGCAACGTACGCAAGCACCGGGCTTGCCAATAGACCGGCGATTATACCTGTAAGTCACAGCGGAGGCCGCGATGCTGGAAATTCAGGCATACCAATGCCCTTATTGCGGGGAAGAGGTGGAAGCGGTGCTCGATCTTTCGGCGGGCGACCAGTCCTATACCGAGGATTGCCCGGTGTGTTGCCGGCCGATCGTCTTTGACTTGCGTACGGACGGCGTGAATTGGAGCATGGACGCGTATCGGGAGGACGACTGATGCGCAGAGTCTATGAACCCCGTGACCTGCTGGAGGCCGAAATGCTGGTGGGCATGCTCGCCAGCGAAGGTATCGATGCTTATCTGGCCGGCGTCCATTTGCTGGGCGCCATGGGCGATCTTCCGGCCATGGGCCTGCTCGGCCTGCTGGTCGAGGACGCCCGGGCCGAGCAGGCGCAATGGCTGATCAGTGAGTACAATGCCGCGGCGCCGTTGCCGGGCGACGAGGAGCCTGGCGCCTGTCCGGGGATGTTGTTGTGTTAGCGGGCTGTCCGGTTTGAGGCAGGAGCGGACCTTCGCCCGATGATCGGTGCACATAGTCGTCATTCCCGCGAAGGCGGGAATCCAGAAGCGTTTTTTTGGGCTCCCGCCTTCGCGGGAGTGACGGTGGACCGAAACGTCCGCTTCTGCCTCGAACCTGCCGTTCATCCATGCACTATCTGTCCTGATTTCAATCTGTCTTCGAGTCATCCATGAGTGGTCGTTACGCGCTGTTTCGCTGGTCCCAGGCATTTGCCGCCATTCCCGGTTTTCCACAAGGGCATTTGCCGCAATGGAATATCGCGCCGGGCGCCCAGGTGCTTTTCCAGCATCATGTAGATGGCGAGACGCGTCTGGCGCTCGGCCGCTGGGGGCTGACGCCGCCCTGGTTGCGTGACCTGACCACGGCACCCGCCCATGCCAGGTCGGAAACCCTCGGCGGGCAGCCGATGTTCCGCGAAGCTTTTCGCCTGCGTCGCTGCCTGCTGCCAGCCAACGGTTTCTATGAGTGGCGCGGCACCCATCGCAAGCGCCCGTTCTGGATGACAGGAGAGGGCTCTCTGCTTTACCTCGCCGGGCTGTGGGAAGCCTATCCGGTCGAAGGGCATGTCTACCTGAGCGTGGCGATGATTACCCAGCCTGCCGCTCATCTGCGCCGGCCATTGCTGCTCGATGAAACGGCACAACATGCCTGGCTGGCAGAGGATACGCCGCTCGGCGAGTTGCAGAACCTGCTGATCGCTCCCTCTGTGCCGCTGCGCGAGCGGGTATTGGCGAATCTGGTCAACGATCCCAGATGCAACGGGCCGGAGTGCCTGACGCCGGCTTGAAAGTGAGGCTGAAGCGGCGGTGCCGCATCAGTCCCGGTATTCCACTCGTTGCGCCAAGCCTTCCTTCAATAGATCGACCAACTGCCGCACCTTGGGCGAGAGGTGACGCTGCTGTGGATAAAGCGCCCAGACCGCGGTATTCGGCGGTTTGTGCTGGGCCAGCAGTTCGACCAGGGCACCGCTGGCCAGGTGCGGACGGACATAGTAGTCGGGCAGTTGGCACAGGCCGAAGCCGCGCAGGGCGGCATTGAGCACGGCCTCGCCACTGTTGCAGCGCCAGTTGCCTTGCACGCGGAACGATTGCTCTCGGCCATCCTGCTGGAAGGTCCACTGGTCGCTGTTGCCGATCAGGCAGTTGTGTCGCGCCAGTTCGGAGAGACTGTGCGGCCGGCCATAACGCTCCAGGTAAAGCGGCGAGGCGCACAGGTGCATGACGCGTGGTGCCAGGCGCGCAGCGATCATTCTCGAGTCCTGCAGGCGACCCAGGCGGATGGCCAGGTCCATGCCGCTGTGCAGCAGGTCGAGGGTCTGGTTGGTCAGTTCGATGTCCACTCGCAATTGCGGGTGCTGGGCCATGAACTGGTTGACCAGCGGTACGATGAAGCGCTCGCCGTAAGCCACCGCGCAGGTCATGCG
This sequence comes from Pseudomonas sp. LRF_L74, assembly GCF_965644255.1. Taxonomy (NCBI): domain Bacteria; kingdom Pseudomonadati; phylum Pseudomonadota; class Gammaproteobacteria; order Pseudomonadales; family Pseudomonadaceae; genus Pseudomonas; species Pseudomonas sp. LRF_L74. The sequence continues at coordinate 105,755 of NZ_CBFFRH010000012.1, forward strand.
CAGCAAGCCTTTGGGCTCGTCGGCCAGTTCGCCGACCGCGCGCAGGGCTTCTTCCCGTGCATCCTGCAAGCGCTGGCAGTGATGCAGGAAGGTCTGGCCGGCCTCGGTCAGCACGACTTTGCGGGTGCTGCGGTAGAACAGGCGGGCCTGCAAGTGTTCTTCCAGCTTCGCCACCTGGCGGCTGACCTGGGATGAGGACAGCCCGAGTTTTTCGGCGGCAGCCGTGAACTGTCCACATTCGGCGACGGCGACGAATTCGTCCAGGCCTTCCCAACGGTTCATTGATTATCCCTGAATGGCAATAATGTTTTGCTTTGAGTCGGATTATTCCTGAAAAAGTGGTGATCTACACTGCCGACCTTTATTTATCCACTGGAGAGCATTTCGATGATCAAGTCACGTGCAGCCGTTGCCTTCGCCCCGAATGAGCCTTTGAAGATCGTCGAGGTTGATGTCGAGCCGCCGAAGGCCGGAGAAGTGCTGGTGCGCATCGTCGCTACCGGCGTGTGCCACACCGATGCCTACACCCTCTCCGGTGCTGACTCCGAAGGCGTGTTCCCGTCGATCCTCGGCCACGAAGGCGGCGGTATCGTCGAGGCGATTGGCGAGGGCGTGACCTCGGTAGCCGTGGGCGATCACGTGATCCCGCTGTACACCGCCGAATGCCGCAAGTGCAAGTTCTGCCTGTCCGGCAAGACCAACCTGTGCAGTTCGGTGCGCGCGACCCAGGGCAAGGGCCTGATGCCGGACGGCACCACGCGCTTCTCCTACAATGGCCAGCCGATCTACCACTACATGGGCTGCTCGACCTTCTCCGAGTACACCGTGCTGCCGGAAGTGTCCCTGGCCGTCATTCCAAAAGACGCGCCGCTGGAAAAGGTCTGCCTGCTCGGCTGTGGCGTGACCACCGGCATCGGTGCCGTGCTCAACACGGCCAAGGTGGAAGAGGGCGCCACCGTGGCGATCTTCGGTCTCGGCGGCATCGGCCTGGCGGCGATCATCGGCGCCAAGATGGCCAAGGCCTCGCGCATCATCGCGGTCGACATCAATCCGGCCAAGTTCGAGGTCGCCCGTGAGCTGGGCGCTACCGACTTCGTCAACCCGAAAGACCACGACAAGCCGATTCAGGACGTGATCGTCGAACTCACCGACGGCGGCGTCGACTACAGCTTCGAGTGCGTCGGCAACGTGCAACTGATGCGTGCCGCGCTGGAATGCGCGCACAAGGGCTGGGGCGAGAGCGTGATCATCGGCGTCGCCGGTGCCGGCCAGGAAATCAGCACCCGTCCGTTCCAACTGGTGACGGGGCGCGTCTGGCGCGGCAGTGCCTTCGGCGGCGTCAAGGGCCGTACCGAATTGCCAAGCTACGTCGAGAAAGCGCAGGCCGGCGAAATCCCCCTGGACACTTTCATCACCCACACCATGGGCCTGGACGAGATCAACGAAGCCTTCCACCTGATGCACGAAGGCAAGAGCATCCGCACCGTCATCCACTACTGATCAGTAGGGTGGATAAGGTCGTCGCCAGACGGCTTATCCACCGCCCGTGAGGATTCGTCATGACCTTGGAAATCGTTTCCAGCAACAAGACTTTCGGCGGCTGGCACAAGCGCTACAAGCACCGTTCCAGCAGCCTCAACTGCGACATGGTGTTCGCTGTCTACCTGCCGCCACAGGCGGAGCAGGGCGCCAGGCTGCCGGTGCTGTACTGGCTGAGCGGACTGACCTGCACCGACGAGAACTTCATGCAGAAGGCCGGTGCCCAGCGCATTGCCGCTGAACTGGGGATCATCATCGTCGCCCCGGACACCAGCCCGCGTGGCGAAGGCGTGCCGGACGACGCCAATGGCGCCTACGACTTCGGCCTGGGTGCCGGTTTCTACGTCAATGCCACCCAGGAACCCTGGGCCCGTCACTACCGCATGTACGACTATGTGGTGCAGGAGCTGCCGGCGCTGATCGAGGCCAATTTCCCGGTCTCGGACAAGCGTGGTATCGCCGGTCACTCCATGGGCGGCCACGGTGCGCTGGTCTGTGCCTTGAAGAACCCGGGTCGCTATCAGTCGGTTTCGGCCTTCTCGCCGATCACCAACCCGCTCAATTGCCCGTGGGGCGAGAAGGCGTTTTCCAACTACCTGGGCGAGGACCGTTCGCGCTGGCGCGAGTGGGATGCCAGCGCGTTGATCGCCGAGGCGTCGGAAAAGCTGCCGATCCTGGTCGACCAAGGCGACCGCGACGACTTCCTCGACGGCCAGCTCAAGCCCCAGGCGCTGCAAGCCGCGGCCAAGGCTGCCGGCCATCCGCTGACCCTGCGTCTGCAGCCGGGCTATGACCACAGCTACTACTTCATCGCCAGCTTCATCGAGGATCACCTGCGGCACCATGCCGAGGCGTTTGTTGGCTGAGACGTTTGCATCGTTGGCGCGATGAGACGGTTAGGGCAATAAAAGGGTGCTGCCGATCAACTCGGCAGCATCCTTTTATCTATCGGCTGTCGAGTGTCATTCGCCCAGGCTGGACCTCAGCATCCAGGCGTTCTGCTCGTGCACACCGATGCGCGCAACCAGCATGTCGTGGGTGAACAGGTCGCCCGCCTCATCGGCCAGTACGGCGAATTCGCTCATGCGCCGGGCGACGGTCTCGTTGTCCAGCACCAACTGCTTGATCATCTGCGGAGTCGCTCCATGCGGTGCTTCGTTGTCGATCACGGTCAGCGAACGGAAGGTCTCGCCGCCGGTCGGCACCAGCTTGCCCAGGGCGCGGATACGTTCGGCAATCTGGTCGGCTGCCTGATGGATTTCGTTGTATTGCTCATCGGTCAGCTTGTGCAGGCCATAGAAGTTGGCGCCCTGCACGTTCCAGTGCACACCGAGGGTTTTCACATAGAGGGTGTAGCTGTCCGCCACCGCCTTGGTCAGCGCTTCGCCGACCTTCTCGCGCGCTGCGTTATCGACGCTGGTATGGATGGACTTGCCATCGCCCTTGAGCTTTTTCGGTGCGGCTTTCGACTTCGGTTTGGGTGCTACGGCCATGGTTATCTCCATCGTTGGCTTCGGTACTTGTTGTCGACCGTCGAAGGAGGGAAAACATTCCAGGATTTTCATGGTCGGTGGATACAGAAATGAAGAAGGGCGCCAACTGCGCCCTTCTTCATAAGCTCAGAAATCCCAGCGTGTGCTCAGCATTACGTTGCGTGGATCGCCATAGGACACCGAGTTATAGAAGCCGACGTTGGTGTAGTACTTCTTGTCGAACAGGTTATTCAAATTGACCGAGGCCGACAGGTTATCGGTGATCTTGTAGCGGGCCATCAGGTCAACCAGCCAGAAATCATCCTGGGTGAATTTCTCCTGAGTGCCCTTGGCCCGATTGCTCAGCACTTGCCAGGCCTGACCCTGCCAGCGCGCGCCACCTCCAACGGTCAGACGCTCCAGTGGTCCCTGCAGCTTATAAGTGGTGTAGATATTGAATTGGTCTTGTGGCTCCCAGGTCGAAACCTTGTCGCCATGCTCGTCACGCACGATCTTGTGGGTATAGCCGCCCATCAGGTTCCAGCCCGGTGTGAGTTCGCCTGACAGCTCTGCCTCAACGCCTTTGGTTGTGGCCTTGATACCTCTGTAGGCGTAGCTGATGGCCGGGTTGGTCGGGGCAGCGTTATAGGTGCTGTCTTCCTCAGGTCGGTTTTCTTCGCGGACTTCGAAATACGCCAAGCTGGCGTTGACGTGGCCATCGAAAAACTCCCCTTTGATTCCCAATTCGTAGTTCTGGCCTTCATCGGGTTCGAGCATTGTGTTGGAGCTATCGCGATAGTCGGTCTGTGGCAGGAAGATATCGGTGTAGCTGGCATACAGCGACAGTTCATCAGTAAGGTCGTAGATGGCGCCGATGTAAGGTACCAAGCGGCCGGTTTCGCGAGTGTCACTGGTCCCGGTGATCTTGTAGTTGGCCAGCCGCGTACCGAGTATCAGGGTCAGGTCGTCGGCCAGGCTGAAGCGCGAGGTCAAGTAGCCGCCGGTCTGCCAGGTGGTCTGGTCTGTACGGTAATTGACCGTACCCCAGTCAGGCTCAATACCGTCTCCGCCATCCCAACTCCAGAAGTCGTAGGCGTTGCCATTGAGATAGGTCGGGCTCCAGTAATCCTTGCCCTTCCAGTGCGCCTTGGAGGCTGCTGCGCCGACCACCAACTGATGCTCACGACCGAACAGTGAAAAGGGGCCGCTGAAATAGACGTCCGCTGAGTCGGTGATTGTTTCACCGGTGTACTTGTTGCCATAGATGCTTGTCAGGCCACTCGTTGCATTAGGCCTGCCTTGGGCCGAGCCCAGCGGTGCGTAATAGCCATTGATCTGATGGTGAAGCTGGACCTTGCTGACCCAGTCATTGGCGAAGTTGTGCTCCAGGGTAGCGAATACCGTGCGGGTGTATTGCTCCCAGCGACTCCATTCTGCACCGTTGTTGAACGAGCGCGAGGTGCTGATGCGATTGCCCTGGCTGTCGTAGATAGGCACTGCGCCCGACCAGCTCGAACCACGTGGATCGTTATCCTGATAGTCGGCGCCGACGCTGAGCAGCGTATCGGGAGCCAGGTCGAATTCCAGGACACCGTAGTAGACGGTTGTCTTGCGTTCGTAGTGATCCAGGTAGGAGTGTTTGTCCTGATACGCGGCCACAGCCCTACCGCGTACATTGCCTGACTCGGTAAGTGGTCCGCTTACGTCCAGTTCGGAGCGGTAATTGTCCCAGCTTCCTGCGCCGAGTTCGACATGGCCTTTGAACTCGGATGTGGGTTTCTTGCGCACTAGGTTAATGGTGCCACCCGGCGCTCCAGCCCCAGTCAGCAGGCCGGTGGCACCCTTCAGTATCTCGACACGGTCGTAGATGGCCATGTCACTCAGCGTATGACCCGCTGAATAAGGTGCGGAGCGAGTGGTAGGAATGCCATCGTACTGGAAGTTCTGGATACCAAAGCCGCGTGCATAGTAGTTGTTACGGTCGGTGTCATAAGCCGACACGGTGATGCCCGGTGTATGGCGCATCACGTCATCAATATTCTCCATACCGAAATCGTCCATCGCCTGGCGAGTCACTACCGTGATCGACTGCGGTGTTTCCCGTGGCGTGAGCACCAGGCGGGTAGCCGTTGCGATGGTGCCGGGCGTATAGGAACCGCTGTTCTCGGTGATGGTGCCGAGCTGGTTGCTGACGATGCTGGTACTGCCCAGCTCCAGGGCGCTGGATTGCGTGGCTTGCGTTACCAGGGCGTAACGTCCATCGCCCACTGGCTCGGCTTGCAAGCCGCTGCCTTGGAGCAGTTTGGCCAAGCCATCGATAACCCCGTATTGCCCCTGCAGTCCCGAGGTGCCGTGCCCTCGAGTCAGTTCAGGATCGAACGACAGCACCACGCCCGCCTCGGCGGCAAAACGCGTCAGCGCCTGACCTAGATCTCCCTGGGCAATATGGTACTCACGCTGTGGCGAGCTATCGGCAGCGGCGATATCGATCATGCCAATGGGCGCAAGAAAAACCGAACAGAGCAAGGCGCGGCGGATACCGGTCGACAGCGGGCGAGCCGGGAAAGGTGTCTTCATCGATGCGTTCTCTTCTAGTGGCAGATGGGCGTTGTGAGCCCGTTGCCAATGAGTCGAACGAGAAGGAGAAGAAATATCATCTGCATGCAAGGTTTTTTCGGCGGGCACGGTTTCAGCGTCCCGTCACCGTCACCCAGTAGCGTGTACGTCGTTCGATCTTCACCGGCAGGGCGCTGGTCAGCGCACGCAATGCCTGGTCGGTGTCGTCGAGGGCGAAAGTGCCGCTGATACGCAGGTGGGCGATGCTCGGGTCGCAGCGCAGCCAGCCGCTGCGGTAGCGGCCAAGTTCGGCAATGAAGTCGTCCAGGCGCTGGTCGTTGGCGATCAGCAGGCCGCGGCTCCAGGTGTCCTGGCCTGGTGTCAGCGCTTGCGAGGGGGCTGCGCCCGAGGCATCGAAGCGGCATTGTTCGCCGGTACTCAGTAGCTGTGGTTGGCCGAGCTGGGGCGTGATGCGTACCTGATGTTCATATACAGCGACCTGTGCGAAATCATCGGTGATGCGCACGGAGAAACGTGTGCCCAGTGCTTGCACGCGACCTTGCGGCGTTTGCACGTAGAGCGGGCGACCCAGCGGGTCGACGGCGCTGGTCAGCATCAGCTCGCCCCGACGCAGGATCAACAGGCGTTGGCTCGTGTCATAGGCGATGTCCACCGCGCTGTCGGTGTCGAGTTGCAGGAGCGAGCCGTCGGCCAGGATCAGGTCCAGGCGTTCGCCGATGCCGCTGCGATAGTCGGCCAGCCAGGCCTGTTGCCGCGCTTGCCGGTAACCGCCCCAGACTGTTGCGCTTGTGCCGATCAATAGCGCGAAGCCCTTGAGTACGCTGCGGCGGCTGAGCTTGTCGCGTTCGGCCAAGGTCAGCGTACGTCCTGTCAGATGGCTCGGCATGCCGCGCATACGTTGCTGCAGGCGTTCGGCCTGGCTCCATGCCCAGTGGTTTTCGCTCGAAGCATCTAGCCAGATGCGCCAGGCGGCTCGGTCGGCATCGCTGGCTTCCTCGCAAGCGAGCTGGCTGTACCAGTTGGCGGCTTGTTCCAAGGCGGCAAGCCGGCGTGCGTCGAGGCTGTTCATAGGCCGTTGCGCAGGCTGTAGAGCATGCAGTGCTGCGTAGCCTTGGCTATGTAGCGGTTGACCGTGACCAGGGAGACGTCAAGGCGCTCGGCAATGTTCTTGTAAGGCATGCCGTCCAGTTGCGAGAGCAGGAAGGCCTGGCGCACCTTGGCGCCAAGACCGGCGAGCATGGCGTCGAGTTCGCACAGGGTTTCCAGGAGGATGGCCCGGGTTTCCTCGGAAATCTCTTCAGACTCAGGCTGTTCGGCCAGGGCCTGCAACCAGGCGCGTTCCAATCGGGCGCGGCGAAAGTGATCGATCATCAGGCGTCGGGCGATGGTCGCCAGGTAGCCCTTGGGTTCGCGCACCGCGCCCAGGCGTGCGGCTGCATCGTCGGCGCTGAGCACGCGGATGAACACGTCCTGCACCAGGTCGGCAGCCAGCTCCCGGCAGTCGACCCGAGGGCGCAGCCAGCCACGCAGCCACAGGTGGTGCTCGCGGTAGATCCGGCTGACCTGTTGCTGAAGGTCGGCATCCTGGCTCGACATGGCAAAAGCGTCTCAAATAGGAAGGGTTATCATCTTATTCGTCGCCGCCATCTGCGAGCAAGTCGCGTCGGCTGTCCTTTCGGGTAGAATCGCCGCCCTGTCCAAAAGGGAAACGATCATGCGTATTGGCCATGGCTACGACGTCCACCGCTTCGGCGAGGGCGATTTCATCACGCTCGGTGGGGTACGGATTGCCCATAGATTCGGCCTCGTCGCTCATTCCGATGGCGACGTGGTGTTGCATGCACTGAGCGATGCGCTGCTGGGGGCCGTCGCCCTGGGCGATATCGGCAAGCACTTCCCGGATACCGACCCGACCTTCAAAGGCGCGGACAGCCGTGTGCTGTTGCGCCACGTCGTGGGGCTGATCCAGGGCAAGGGCTGGCAGGTTGGCAACGTCGACGCGACCATCATCGCCCAGGCACCGAAAATGGCACCGTACATCCAGGCCATGCGTGAGCTGATCGCCGCCGACCTGCAGGTCGAGCTGGATCAGGTCAACGTCAAAGCCACCACCACCGAAAAACTCGGCTTTACCGGACGCGAGGAAGGTATCGCGGTACATGCCGTGGCCCTGTTGCTCAAGGCATGAGTGGCATGGACGAGTTCGAACTGCTGGGCCCACGGGCCCATGGCCCGGCTTGTGGACGTGCCGTGCTGAAGGCGAGCGCCGAGGATTTCCAGGTCGACGAGGTGCTGGACATCCCGCTGAGCGGGCAGGGCGAGCACTTTTGGCTGTGGGTCGAGAAACGCGGCCTGAATACCGAGGAAGCCGCCCGGCGCCTGGCCAAGGCAGCCAGGGTATCGCAGCGCGATATCGGCTATGCCGGGCTGAAGGATCGCCAGGCCCTGACTCGCCAGTGGTTCAGCCTGCATCTGCCAGGCAAGGCTGATCCGGACCTGACCGGTGCCGAGGATGACAGCCTGCGCATTCTCAAGACGGTACGGCATTCACGCAAATTGCAGCGCGGTGCCCACTCGGCCAACGGCTTCACCCTGCGCTTGACTGGACTGGAGGCCGACAAGGACGTGCTCGAAGCGCGCCTGCTACAGATCAAGGCGCAAGGCGTGCCCAATTACTTCGGTTTGCAGCGTTTCGGTTTCGAAGGCGGCAACGTACTGGGGGCCCTGGAGTTCGCCGAGCGCCAGGAGTTGCCGGTGCAACGCAACCTGCGCTCGCGTCTGCTTTCTTCGGGGCGTAGTTATCTGTTCAACCGCGTGCTTACCCAGCGTGTCGAGCAGGGAACCTGGAACCAGGCCCAGGTCGGCGATCTGCTGGCCTTCACCGATAGCCGCAGTTTTTTTGCCTGCGAGGCAAAGGACCTGGACGATCCCCGCCTGGCGATTCTCGACCTGCATCCCACCGGCCCGCTCTGGGGCGAGGGCGATTCGCCCGCTGTGGCGGCTGCCCAACTGATCGAGCAAACCACGGCGGCCGAGCGCCCGATGTTGGTGCAATGGTTGGGCAAGGCGGGCCTGGCGCACGAACGGAGAATTCTGCGCCTCCCCATTGATGGATTGTCGTGGCATTATCCGGCACCTGACGTTCTGCAATTGCAATTCGTTTTGCCGGCTGGATGTTTCGCCACTGTTGTCGTGCGCGAACTCGTCGATCTGTTGCCGGTGGAACAGGCGGAAAACCCATGCGAATTCTGATTTCCAACGACGACGGGGTGTTGGCACCCGGTATCGCCGCGCTGCATGGCGCGCTGTCCGATTATGCCGAGTGCATTGTCATCGCCCCGGCTGAAGACCGTAGCGGTGCGAGCAGCGCCCTGACGCTGGATCGCCCGTTGCACCCGATGCGCTTGCCCAATGGCTACATCAGTGTCAACGGTACGCCGACCGACTGCGTGCATCTGGGCATCAATGCGCTGCTCGAACAGCTGCCCGACCTGGTGGCCTCGGGGATCAACCTGGGGGCTAACCTGGGCGACGATGTCCTGTATTCCGGCACGGTGGCGGCAGCCCTGGAGGGGCGTTTCCTCAGCCGGCCGGCGTTCGCCTTTTCCCTGGTTTCACGGCAGACCGACAACCTGCCGACCGCTGCCCACTTCGCGCGCAAGCTGATCGAGGCTCATGAGCGGCTCGACCTGCCGCCGCGCACCGTGCTCAACGTGAATGTCCCCAATTTGCCGCTGGATCATATCCGAGGTGTGCAACTGACCCGTCTTGGCCACCGTGCACGCGCTGCGGCGCCGGTCAAGGAAGTCAACCCGCGTGGCAAGGAGGGCTACTGGATCGCCGTATCGGGGGATGCCGAGGATGGTGGGCCGGGAACCGATTTCCATGCGGTGATGCAAGGTTACGTGTCGGTCACGCCCTTGCAGTTCGATCGTACGTTCAATGAAGCCTTCGGCAGTGTTCAGGGCTGGCTGGAGGGTTTGTTGTAATGGGTAGTCCGGATCATTTGCGCCGAGGCATCGGCATGACCTCGCAGCGTACGCGCGAGCGCCTGATCGAGCGGCTTTACGAAGAAGGGCTGTCCAATCCGGGCGTGCTCGAAGTCATCCGGCGTACGCCACGGCATTTGTTCGTCGATGAAGCGCTGGCCCATCGCGCCTATGAAGACACCGCGTTGCCCATCGGTCACAACCAGACCATTTCCCAGCCCTATATGGTCGGACGCATGACCGAACTGCTGCTGTCCGCCGGTCCATTGGACAAGGTGCTGGAGATCGGCACCGGTTCCGGCTACCAGACTGCCGTGCTGGCGCAGTTGGTAGAGCGGGTCTTCTCGGTGGAGCGCATCCAGGGTTTGCAGGACCGTGCCAAGGAACGCCTGACCGAACTCAAGCTGCGCAACGTGGTGTTCCGCTGGGGCGATGGTTGGGAAGGCTGGCCGGCCTTGGCGCCCTATAACGGCATCATCGTCACGGCAGCAGCCAGCGAAGTGCCCCAGGCGCTGCTCGATCAACTGGCACCGGGTGGGCGTCTGGTCATACCGGTGGGCAAGGGCGACGTGCAGGAGCTGTTGTTGATCGTCCGAGAAGAAGACGGCTATTCACGACATGTGCTCGATGCCGTGCGTTTCGTGCCGTTGCTCAATGGTCCGCTGGCCTGAAAATGAAAGGAATCGGCGAGAGGATATTCTCGCTTTTCATCGGTCCAAGTCTCGAACATGCCGTCTTACCGCAGATTTGCCATGTAAGCGGCTGGCCCCGCAGGATAATTCCGGCACAATGACGGCCTTGTTGAGAGCACCGCAAAGGGAGCATGGGTTGAGAGTCACAAGCATATCGCTGCAAAACCGCGTCGTTGGCGCTGGCGGGCTCTGCGCGGTGGTTTTCACTGCCTTGCTGGCGGGTTGCTCCAGCGGACCGAGTGGAGGCGTACAGGTCGACGACCGCACCCATGGCCGACCCAATGCTCCAGTTCGCCAGCCTGTGACCAAGGGTGGTTATGTGGTGCAGCGTGGCGACACTCTTTATTCGATCGCATTCCGTTTCGGTTGGGACTGGAAGGAGCTGGCTCGGCGCAACGATATCGTGCCCCCCTACGTCATCCGGCCCGGCCAATCGATTCGCTTCGAATCCTCTGCGCGAGGCACTGTCGGTCCCACGCCGGTGGTGACACAAACTGCAACGATAAGCCCCCCCTTGGTGATCGGCCAGCCAACCCAGGCGAGCAAGCCGCCGGTGACTGGCCAGTCGTCGACCCCTGCCGCTTCGTCTAAACCTCCGGTTGCCACTGCGCCGGTATCCGTTCCTGCCGTGACCCGCTCTGAAAAAGGCTGGACCTGGCCTGCAGCAGGCCCTCTGGTAGGGCGTTTTTCCTCAAACGGTAGTTTAAATAAAGGCATTGATATCGGTGGGGAATTGGGACAGCCTGTCCTGGCTGCGTCTGATGGCACCGTGGTGTATGCCGGAAGTGGATTGAGGGGCTACGGCGAATTGGTGATCATCAAACACAGTGATACCTACGTAAGCGCCTACGGACACAACCGCAGATTGCTGGTGAAGGAAGGACAGCAGGTCAAGGCGGGGCAGACCATCGCTGAAATGGGGTCAACGGGAACTGACCGTGTGAAGCTTCACTTCGAAATTCGCCGTCAGGGAAAACCCGTCGATCCCATGCAGTATCTGCCAGGCCGATAAGTTGAACTGTTGCCCGACTATCAGGTTCCATCGTAGGAAGGACGGCTCGGGTGTTGCCAGGGAGTTTCCAGCTTTCTTTCAGGTAGACGAGCAGCGACAGGCTGGCAGGATGTTGGTCTGGGGGGCTGAATCCCTGAAGGAAGGGTGACTTGGGCGTCGCCGGGGCTTGTTGTCGAACTCAGCTGAAGGACAACAACAATGGCACTTGACAAAGAAGCGCTGGAGTTTGACGTAGACGATGAGTTGCTCCTCATGGAGCCCGGCATCGTCCTGGAAGAAGAGATCGGGGAGGATTCCGAGACCCTCGCTTCCAGCGCCAAACCCAAAAAAACTGCTAATGCAACCAAGCAGCACAAATACATCGATTACACCCGTGCACTCGATGCTACCCAGCTCTATCTGAACGAAATCGGCTTTTCTCCATTGCTAACCCCGCAGGAGGAAGTCCATTTCGCCCGTCTTGCGCAAAAGGGCGACCCGGCAGGGCGCCGACGAATGATCGAGAGCAACCTGCGGCTGGTCGTCAAGATCGCTCGCCGCTACGTGAACCGTGGCCTCTCGCTGCTCGATCTGATCGAGGAAGGTAACCTTGGGCTGATCCGTGCAGTCGAGAAATTCGATCCGGAGCGAGGATTCCGTTTCTCCACCTATGCGACCTGGTGGATCCGGCAGACCATCGAGCGGGCGATCATGAATCAGACCCGTACGATTCGCCTGCCAATCCATGTGGTCAAGGAGCTGAATGTCTACCTGCGCGCAGCGCGGGAACTGACCCAGAAGCTCGATCACGAACCTTCCGCCGAGGAAATCGCCGGCCTGCTGGAAAAACCAGTGGCCGAGGTCAAGCGAATGCTGGGTCTCAACGAGCGGGTAACCTCGGTCGATGTCTCGCTTGGCCCGGACTCGGACAAGACCCTGCTCGATACCCTGACCGATGAAAAACCAAGCGATCCCTGCGAACTGCTGCAGGATGACGATTTATCCCAGAGCATCGATCAGTGGCTGTCGGAGTTGACCGACAAGCAGCGCGAGGTCGTCGTGCGTCGCTTCGGCCTGCGTGGTCATGAAAGTTGTACTTTGGAAGAAGTCGGTCAGGAAATCGGCCTCACCCGTGAGCGGGTCAGGCAGATTCAGGTCGAAGCGCTCAAGCGCCTGCGTGAAATCCTTGAGAAAAACGGGCTCTCCGCCGACTCGCTGTTCCAATAAAGCCACCCAACAGCCACGCCATTTCTCGCAAGTGGCGTGGCTTTTTTTCGTGTGCGCCTTTTCCTATACCTCTGCTGAATGGCTGCAAGTGCCGCTCTTCGGGCTCGACGTGTAGGAATATGCTTACAGGTTCTGTAAGTCATTTCAGGAAAGACTCGAAGGATTAAGGCTGTAATTTCATCATGTCTCTTTCAATGCACTGAATTTCAATCATTTAATTTTTCGACCTGAGCTTATTACTCGTGCTCTCTGAGGTTTGGCAGAGTTGTGGAGCAATCGAAAATGAATACCATGAAGACGTGCCAAGGATGTGCACAGGCTTTCACGGAATGAAAGTCAGGACGCACCGCAGGACGCGGTTCATCAGGAAGATGAATAGGAGTTACAAGGAGTAAGGAAAAAAGAGTGGGCGGCTAATCACCGCCCCTTTTTTTGCTTGGAGAAAAGTGGCGGACAAAGAAAAGGCCCGCATCGCGGGCCTTTCCGGTAACGCGTGGCTCAGCGCTCTAGGTGCTGGACCTTGCCGGTCACGCCGTCCCATTCGGGAGCTTCTGGCAGCGCATCCTTCTTCTCGGTGATGTTCGGCCAGACTTCGGCCAGCTCGGCGTTGATTGCAACGAACTCTTCCATGCCGTCCGGGATCTCGTCTTCGGAGAAGATGGCCTGAGCCGGGCACTCGGGTTCGCAGAGGGCACAGTCGATGCACTCGTCCGGGTGGATCACTAGGAAGTTGGGGCCTTCATAGAAGCAGTCCACCGGACAAACTTCCACGCAGTCGGTGTATTTGCACTTGATGCAGTTGTCGGTGACGACGAAACTCATGCTCTGAATCTCTCCTCAAACAGCGTAACGCCCCATTCTTTGTGGGGTCGCGACGCAAAACTGATGGCCTCGGCCCAGGCTATTGGCCGGACGATCTTAAAAGCGCGCGGATTCTAACAGCTTGTTATGGCTGCTGTCAGATTCGCATCAGATTCGCATCTTCCATGCATATAACAAATCGAGTGCCTGCCTTGGCGTGACGTTGTCAGGGTCGAGTTTGCCCAGTTCTTCCAGGATCGGGTGGGGCAAGCTGGCGAACAGGTCGTTCTGCAGTGGGGCCTGCTTCTGGCCCGGCTGCTGGCGTGGTGCTTCGTGGGGTAGGCTGGTGGTTTCCAGCCTGGCCAGATGCTCACGGGCACGCTGGATGACGGGTGCCGGGACTCCAGCCAATTGGGCCACGGCAAGGCCATAGCTCTGGCTCGCCGGACCAGGCAAAACATGGTGCAGGAAGACGATGCGCTCTTTGTGCTCGGTGGCGTTCAGGTGAACGTTGGCGACGGTCGGTTCGCTTTCCGGCAGTACCGTGAGCTCGAAGTAATGGGTGGCGAACAGCGTCCAGGCGCGCAAGTGAGCGAGCTGTTCCGCTGCCGACCAGGCCAGGGAAAGGCCGTCGAATGTACTGGTGCCGCGACCTACTTCGTCCATCAGCACCAGGCTGTTGGCCGTGGCATTGTGCAGGATGTTTGCGGTTTCGCTCATCTCGACCATGAAGGTAGAGCGTCCACCCGCCAGATCGTCGCTTGAGCCGATGCGGGTGAAAATGCGGTCTACGAGTGACAGCTCGCAACTCGCTGCCGGGACGAAGCTACCGATGTGGGCCAGCAGCACGATCAGTGCAGTCTGCCGCATATAGGTGGATTTACCGCCCATGTTCGGGCCGGTGATCACCAGCATGCGGGTATTGTCCTGCAGGTCCAGATCGTTGGCCACGAATGGCGTGTCCAGCACTTGCTCGACCACCGGGTGGCGACCCTGGCTGATGTTGAGGCAGGCGTCTTCGGAGAAGCGTGGACGGTTGAAGTCTAGGGTCAGCGCCCGTTCCGCCAGATTGCTCAGTACGTCCAGTTCGGCCAGGGCCGCTGCACTGTCCTGCAGCGGTGCCAGGTGCTCGATCAGTTGTTCGAGCAATTGCTCATAAAGGAGTTTTTCTCGCGCCAGGGCACGGCTCTTGGCTGATAGCGCCTTGTCTTCGAAGGCTTTCAGTTCCGGGGTGATGAAGCGCTCGGCGCCCTTGAGCGTCTGCCGGCGAATGTAGTCCGCCGGTGCCTGCTCTGCCTGTTTGCTCGGCAATTCGATGAAGTAGCCATGCACCCTGTTGTAGCCGACCTTGAGATTGGCCAGGCCGGTGCGGGCTTTCTCGCGGGCTTCCAGATCCATCAGGAATTGCCCGGCGTTTTCGCTCAAGGCCAGCAGTTCGTCGAGTTCCGGATCGTAGCCGGTCTTCAACACGCCGCCGTCGCGGATGACCGCCGGTGGGTTGTCGATGATCGCCCGCTGTAGCAGTTCGGCCAGCTCTGGATAGGTGCTGATCACCTTCGCCAAGTGGGCCAGGTGATCGACTTCCAGTTGCGCCATGCCCAGTTGCAGTTCCGGCAAGGCGGTCAGGGCATCGCGCAGGCGGGCCAGGTCGCGCGGCCTGGCGTTGCGCAGGCCGATGCGCGCGAGGATGCGCTCGATGTCACCGATTTCCTTCAACTGCGGCTGGATCAGTTCGAAACGGTAGCGATCCAGCAGGCAGGTGATGGAGTCCTGGCGTCCTTCGAGAACCACGCGATCACGCAGCGGGCGGTTCAGCCAGCGGGTCAGCAGGCGGCTGCCCATGGCGGTCTGGCAACGGTCGACGACCGATTGCAGGGTGTTGTCGCGGCCACCGGACAGGTTGGTGTCCAGTTCCAGGTTGCGACGACTGGCACCGTCGAGGATCACTGTATCGTCGAGGCGCTCGTGACGCAGACTACGCAAGTGCGGTAAAGCGGTGCGCTGGGTCTCCTTGGCGTAACCGAGCAGGCAGCCGGCGGCACCGATGGCCAGGGTCAACTGTTCGCAGCCGAAGCCTTTGAGGTCCTGGGTGCCGAATTGCTGGCACAGACTCTTGCGGGCAGTGTCTCTGTCGAAGTCCCAAGGGGCGCGACGGCGTGTGCCGCGACGTTTCTCGGCAGGCAGCCCTTGCGGCCAGTCGTCAGGGATCAACAGCTCCGCAGGATTCAGGCGATCCAGTTCCGCGAGCAGGGTTTCCCAGCCTTTAAGTTCCTGGACGGTAAAGCGTCCGCTGGTGATATCCAGCGTCGCCAGGCCGAACAGTCTTTCGTCGCCGAGCAGGGCGGCAAGCAGGTTGTCGCGGCGCTCGTCGAGCAGCGCTTCGTCGCTGATCGTGCCGGGCGTGATGATGCGCACGACCTGGCGCTCGACCGGGCCTTTGCTGGTCGCCGGATCACCGATCTGTTCGCAGATCACCACCGATTCGCCCAGCTTCACCAGTTTGGCCAGGTAGACTTCGGCGGAGTGGTGCGGAATCCCGCACATGGGGATCGACTGGCCGGCGGATTGGCCGCGGGCGGTGAGGGTGATGTCGAGAAGTGCCGCTGCTTTCTTCGCGTCTTCGTAGAAGATTTCGTAGAAGTCGCCCATGCGGTAGAACATCAGTTGCTCCGGATGCTGGTTTTTCAGCTTCCAGTACTGCTGCATCATGGGGGTGTGCTGAGAGAAATCAGAAATTGCTTTATTCATCAGGTGCTTACGTTTCTTATCAAAAAAGCCTGGGGCAAAATTGGGGCTTAATTACCGCTATTTCCTTGGTGGAATAGCCTCGTTGTGAAGAGGTTACCATGGGTCGTTGACGGGCTGCGGCCCTGGCTAAAACGCTATTTTCTTCATTTTCATCAAATCGAGGGGAACCTAGTGGCATATTGATGGTCTTCATCGGCGCTGCTAGAATCGCGCGCCCTGTGGTATTGAGCTGGCGAGGGATAGCTTTGGAAGCAAACATTGGAATTGAGCTGCCGATCGCAGATCAGCGGGCAAAGCTGAAGCTAGAGCTTCAGGATCAGATATCTGCTGAGACGGTTAATCCGATCATCGATGTGCTTAATAAGGCATCGGCTAGCGACTTGATTGAGATCCACCTGCGCCATAACGCAGGCGGGAACGTCGATAGGATGATTGCGTTAATTGAGGCGTTGAATGGAACAGCGGCTCAAGTTGAGATCACATTTAGCCGATACGTGATGAGCGCCGCCGCAACATTATGGTTGTGGTTTTTTTTGCGCGAATCGCCTAATGTCAAGTCGCTCTATCCGAAAAAGAAAGGCGTGGTCATGTACCACAGGCCTAGGCGTCAACGTGGTGGCTACCTTTGTTTCTGTGATGAGATGGAAGATACCCATCCGCTAAAAGCACCGTTGCGCGAGAAACTTAAGATTTTTGACGATTTGTTCGAAGAAGTTTTCGAGTTGATGTGCAGAATTTACGCTGAGCAAGAGTCCCAAGAGACTCTGGCTTTTGACCTCCACGTCGAGGGAGAGCAGCTCAGATACCGGCATTCTATGGATCGAATGCGGGAAGCCTATTATGGGAACCAGGATTGCCTGATTCCTGTCTGACAGAGTATGAAAGGAAATCAAGGGGTGGGGATGATGACTATCAAATCGCTGCGCAACCTTCAGCCGGTTACCGATGAGCAGCGTCGTGAGAATGCCGAGAAGACACGCAAAAGCCTTGAATCGTATAAGCGAGCGGCTAAGGATATCCAAGAAATCTGTGCATCCAACGGCTGGGTAGAGCCTGTGATCGTTGCAGAGAAGTGATCAACACAGAAAAAGCCCCGCATTTGCGGGGTTTTTTTTGCCCTGCGATTTGGGCTATCAGATTGAGCGGTGCATCCCCTGCCAGATGCGCTGCAGCTCGTCAGGGGACTCGTCGTCCATCCATGCGGCGTACACTTTGACCAGCATCGTGAAGTCCTTGTGGCCCATCTGCTTGGCGATGAATGCAAGGTTACCACGCGCTGCGAGGCACCAGCATGCGTAGGTGTGGCGGGTCTGGTAGGGGCGCCGAGGCCGGATCTTTGCTCGTTTCTGGATGGTGTGCCATTTGGTGTTCCAGGCGCTTGGAACGAACCATGTATTCACTTTCGTTTTGCGGGCTTGAAGTACGGGCGAGAGTAGCGGGGTCACTGCCTCGACTGCCTTTTCGTGGCGATTTAGTTGCACTTCAATCGCTTGCGGTTGCAGGCCGTGCTCTGTCTCCAGCAGTTGGCGGCATGCCTCAACGGCTGGTGGCAGCAATAGCACCGTGCGTTTCTTGTTGTTCTTCGGCAGCTTGAACTTACCCGAGCTGGTGATGCTCCGGCTCACGTGGATAACCCCTTTCGCCAGATCTATGTCATCCCTTGCGAGTCCGCAGATCTCGCCCGGTCGGAGCCCGGTATAGACGGCCAGGTTGATAGCGGCGTTGTCTGCTGGGTGTAGGCAGGCGTCGATCAGTTGTTTGAACTCGGCTTTTGTCAGCGGGTCCGGATCACGCTCGGTTGCTTCGAACCTGGTGCAGGCTTCGGCTAGTCCCGGCCGGCAGTAGCTGTTTTTCTCACACCAGGTGAAGAATCCGGCGAGGGTGGCCAGGTAGTGGTTTACCGTTGAGGTGGCCCGGTCCTCGATCAGATCCGCGCGCAGACGCTGTACGTCTTCGGGCATAAGGGCGCCGCCCAGGCGTTCTTCTCCCAGCATTTCTATGCAGATATCGAGCGCCCATCCGTAACGGCGCTCGGTTTCCTCGGTGATATCGACCGCTTTCAGTGGCTTGTAGCGCGCGACGAGCGCTTTCAAGCGCACGTCGCGGACTGCATAGCTCCCGCCTGCGTGGCGGGAGTTGGGGAAGTGTCGGCCGTAGTCGAATGTTCCTATCTTTATATCGTGAAGCACTGCCGCCCGGAGCTGGGCGGCGTGCTTGATGTTGGCCTTGGTCACTGGCAGACCAAGCGTTTCGCGGCAGCGTTGTTTGCGCCACATGAACACAATGCGGATGCTGTTGCCGTGGATCGCGCCGGATGGCGATGCCCTGTACCAGATCACCCTGCGCCTCATAACCGTCGCACCGCCCGCCGAGGTAACCCCATGAAACTGACCGCCTACTACGTCGGCGCCAATGTCGTTGCCGCTGCCGACCCTGCCGGCGCTATCGCCGTGATGGAGCGCTGCGAGCCGCCAGGCCGTTGGACGCTCGATGACGTGCGAGCGCTCGACGAAGAAGAGCTTTATCAGCCCGTTGATGCGGGCGGCTACAGCACGATCTACGACCAACTGAGTACCCCTGCCAGCGCACACTTGATTCGCTGGGACTTCCCCGGCATCTGATCTGCACCCCTGCAAACCCAAGCCCGCCAAGTGCGGGCTTTTTAACGCCCGGAGATTGGCATGACGATCAACGTCACCGATGTGAAGATTTTGAAAAGCCAGCGCCTCACTGACGAAGACGATGGCGGCGGTCGTGCGACCAGCGAGTCCGTGGTCGACGGCGAAGTGAACAACCTGTTTTCCGATATCAGCCGCATGGACCGCACGGTGGGCGACGTGTCGCTGCGTAAAGTCTATGCCGGCCCCGTCACCGATACCGACGACAGCTACCTCGGCGCTCACAGTATCGTCGCAGGAGCCCCGGCCGACCCGCGTGTGTCTGTCTTGCTGTTCAACACCGAAAGCCAGACTGACGAGCGTAGCGATGCACGCGACGCAATCGAAAGCTACGTCGCGGCCGCGTCGTCGGCGCCGTTCGAATTGCTCGGCACTCAGCTTGCCGGCCAGCGCGCTATCGCGTGCGTGCAGCGCGAAGAGCAGCGCGTGCCCGAAATCGGCGAAGTGTTCCAGCTCACATCGGTCAACGGCTCGCAGTACGTGCGCCTGACTGACGTGCAGACAAGCCTTGAGCAGTTCACCTACGAGATCACCAGCGGCAACTTCCAGACTTTCACCCGTCGTCGGCTCGACTTGTCGATCAGCGCCGCGCTGCTGTACCTGATGCCAGGCGGCCAGGTCACGCCTGCCGGCACCGCTGCAACTGCGCTCAACGGCCAGGCGAAAACCCAGGTGCTGACCACGCAAGTGGCCGATGCTGCTCGCTACTACGGCATCAGCCCGCTCGCCGAGGCGATCAGCGAAGGCGCGCTGACTGTGCGTGTCGAATCCGTCTATGCCCAGCTCGTGCCCAGCACAACGAAAGAGTCGGCGCTGGTCGACCTGCTCGCCGGTTATCAGCGCGTGATATACCTGCCGGCCGGCCCAACTCGCTCAGGCCTGAGCCTGACCGTCGCCGCCAGCGCGGTCACTGGTACGTCGCGCACCTACTTGGGCACCGGCTGCGCACCTGGCACGCTGTCGCTCACTGTGAACAGCGGCGTATTCGCAGACGACAGCACGGGCGGCCTGCGCTTCGTCAGCGGCAGCAACTGGATCAGCGCCGGCACCATCGACTATCAGACCGGCGAAATCACGCTGACCCGCACTGGCACGACGTGGACCGGCACCGCGACCGCCAGCTATCAGCCCGGGGCCGCTGCAACTGGCGAAACCCTGACTGGGGAAATCGGCGTCACTCTCGGCACGCGCGGCTACGTCTACACCCTGAGCCTGCCCGACGCGATCCCGCGTGCCGGCACGCTCTCCATTTCGTATATGGCTCTCGGTCGCTGGTACGAGCTGCGCGACTACGGCGACGGCCTGCTGACCGGCGAGGGCGCCGGCACGATCAATTTCTCGACTGGCTCCGTTTCGATCACGCTCAACGCGCTGCCCGATGTCGACACCTCTCTCGTGTACAACTACATCAGCTCGGCCGATGGCGCGATCACGCAACGCACCGGCAGCAGCGTCACGCCGAAACTTGAGGTCCGCTACACGCTGCCGGATGCCGGCATAGTGCCGAGCAGCTATACGGCTACGTTCCTCGCCGGCACTGTGACGAAGACCCTGACAGACGACGGCAAGGGCAATCTGTCCGGCACCGGCGGCACGGGCACGATCTACTACGCCACCGGCGAAGTGACCATGGTGCTGAGCACAACCCCGAGCGGCGGCATCACTCACGCTTACAAGAACGGCGCTGTCAGCGGCACCGCGCTCGCGTTGTCGAGCGACAGCAGCGGCATTGCCACGTTCACGA
Organism: Pseudomonas sp. LRF_L74; assembly: GCF_965644255.1. Classification (NCBI taxonomy): domain Bacteria; kingdom Pseudomonadati; phylum Pseudomonadota; class Gammaproteobacteria; order Pseudomonadales; family Pseudomonadaceae; genus Pseudomonas; species Pseudomonas sp. LRF_L74. Next base: position 126,213 of record NZ_CBFFRH010000012.1, read on the forward strand.
TTCCGGGCGCGCCGCTCAAGGCCGGCTCTGTACGCGTCGACTGGATGACCACCCGCCGCGATGCCGCCCCGGCGCTGAACTGGGACGTAATAAACGCGGGCAACGCGCTGCCGGTTTACGACGAATACGTCGACGTGTCGAACAGCGCAAACGACAACGGCGCGGGCGGCTGGGCGTCCGGCCGTGCGGGCTCGATCAACTACACGACCGGCGAATGCACGCTGCAAGTTGCAGCGCTGTACACATACACCGAGTACGTCTACAGCACCGAGCGCAGCTTGAGCGGTGGCCGCACTGTGACCGTGCCGGCACTGGTCACGACCGACACGCAGATCCGCGAGACCTTCGGCGGCACGGCGACGGCAACAGCGCAAGCTGCCGGCGTGACAGAAGAAGACAAGAACGTCGCCCAGGCACAGCCGCCGCTTACCGTCGAGCTGCTGCCGAGCATCGCCGAGCCGATCTTGCCGGGGAGCCTGCTGTTCAGCTGGAACGGCAGCACGTATGTCGACCGTTCGGGCGTCCTGTACAGCAACATCGCAACGGGAACGAACGGCGGCACGGCGGTCGGCACGGTGAACTACGTTGATCGCACTGCCACGCTGACGAGCTACAGCGGCAACGTGACCGGCGCCGTGACCATTCTCGCGTGCCTGACTACCGCTGTAGGCTTCAGCGTGACCAGTGCGACGTTCCGTACTTCCGGCGCGCCGTTGCGTTCGGCCAGCACGCAGATCACGGCGGTGCGGGCGGATACGGCCGAGGTCGTCTCGGCCGTTGCCGATGCCAACGGCAATTTTGACAGCGGCATCATCCAGGGCACGGTTGATATCACCACTGGCATCGTGCGGCTGCGCTTCACGACTGATGCTGACGACGAGACCACTGCGAGCGACATTCCGGTGATTCCGCTGCTCACGCGGTACAACGCCGTCGTGCAGACGCAACTGCCTCTCGCTGCCGACCTGCTGGGCCTGGACCCAGTGCGCCTGCCGGCCGATGGCCGCGTGCCGATCTACCGCGACGGTGATGTGGTGGTGATCCATAACACCGTCGAGACCAACGTCGAAAGCCCGGACGCCGGCGGCACGATCCAGTTGCCGAGGCAGCAGCAGGCCGCTATCGAGGTAGTTGACGTGAACGGCACGGCGCTGAGCGCTGACAGCTACAGCGTTGACCGTGAGCTGGGCACTGTGACCTGGGCAAATCCTCTGGTGCTGCAAGACGATGAGGCCAACCCGCTGACGCTGCCGCTGGTGATTCGTGATCGTGTCGAGCACATGGCTATGTGCACGGAAGTGCAGATCACCGGCTCGCTTGCGATCAGCTCGCCCGTGCCGTGGGATTTAACCGCTGGCGACACGTTCGTATCGAGTGCCGTGGTATGGGGCGATATGCAGGCCCGCGTGCATACTTGGTTCACACAACAGACCTGGAGCACCGGCGCGCCGAACTGGACCGATGAACCTTCGGGCAACACGACGACGGCTCAGTACAACAGCCTGAGCTATCCGCCCGTGATCACCAACGCCGGCGCTATCGACGGCAAGTGGGCAATCATCTTCACGTCCGCGACAGCGTTCCAGGT